>CAZUXY010000021.1:23725-24789 GCA_964624235.1 uncultured Leptospirales bacterium
TGAAGATCACCCGCGGATAGTTTTCCATCATTTTCTTGAGATCATGTATGTAAGGACCGTCTCCCACCATGAGAAGGTTAATATTTCCTCTACGATCCTGAAGTTCTTTATAAATATTCATTAGAAAATCGAGATTTTTATCCGGGGACATTCTGCCGGTAAAAAGCAGCGTAATGCCGTCCCGTATACCGAATTTTTCCATGAGAGTGGTCCGGCCGGTATCACGCATGGAAAAGAAATTAGCGTCGATACCTCTTTTGAAAATTTTCATCCTCTCGCGGTCATATCCCCGGTGTTCCAGAATGTCCATATATTCCTCGGTGGGCACATGCAGCTCATCCATCCTGGAATAGTACCACTTGAGGACTTTCTCGAGCAGCCATGGAACAATCCTGTTATTAACTACGGCGCTGGCCTGCATGTAGAAATCGGTATGATAGATCGCCACGGTTTTGGTTTTAAGCCTGCGTGCAGCCAGTAGCGCGAATATCCCGATGGGCCCTGGCGTAGAGATATAGATTTCCTCGGGTTCGTACTTTTTAAGTATTTCCAGAGACTTTCTGATTGCCGGTATTTTCAGCGTGTACTTGTCGTAATAAGGCAGTTTGAAATCGTACACAAAGGGAAGATTAATGAGATTGGGAGGCAGTTCGGGTCCCATCTCTTCCTCTTTTAGAGAACTTACCAGATGGAGGTTGATCCCCCGTTCATGAGCGAGCCAGCCGAGTTTTTTCAGGGTCACCGATGGTCCGTTAAGGTCGTTAAGAGTATCAGTGAACCAGAGAATGTTCTTTGATTTGACCGGTTTTTCCGGGAAAATACCGGTTATAAGGGGTTTAAACATCCCCTGTTTTTGAAAAAGAAAATATTTCAGACTCGATACAAAAGGAGTGGCCATAAGCATAGGAGGTATATTGTCGTTGACGGCAACGGTCAACGGCTGCCTGATGTTTTCGGCAGGTATAATTTCCGTGCTGTTAAGCAGAGCAGTGTCTTTCTTGATCGACATTTTTATAACCGTGTTGTTCAGTTGAAATAGGGAAGGGCAATCAGTGCTGATCGTC
>CAZUXY010000021.1:24799-69909 GCA_964624235.1 uncultured Leptospirales bacterium
AGGCTCCGTCCACCACCGCCCGCACCCGCTTGAGCTGATCGTCCTTGAAGGCCTGAAGGTTTAATTTCGTCTTTCCGCTTTTATTCACGCGCTGATAGAAATATTCCACCAGCACCCAAAGGAATGCTGAAAGCCAGAAAATGAAGAAGATTTCCAATATACTGAATCTCATGTTCTTACTCCGCTTAACCCGTTCCTGTTGTTCTTTCCAATTATAAAAGCAAGATTCATGCCATAGTAAGATTAAAATTTCATCATAACCCCTGGTATATTCAGGAGTTATGATTACTCATGGAAGGATGCCGGATACATCGGGGAATTGTATGGATTATTAATAACAGTGTATCATTTTTGCAATATCTGAATAAGGCAGAACGGCTGAAACCAGGGTGTTTCCATTATTATGAGTTATGCAACAGGAACCTTCAAGGTTAAACTTCTCACTGAAGATAGTACCTGCTAATTAACATTATTGGGCTGTTGTAGGTAATATGCCCTTATTTTTTGACGGCCAGGAGCAGATTCGATTTGCCCTTCCCTCGTTTTACGCCATAACCGAAATTAAAGGGCAGTGGGTAACATTTAAGTTCATATGCCCGGGTTAGGGATGGTTGATGGGGAGGGTAAGGCAGATCCTTAAGCTTTTGAGGATAGCGGTAGGTTCCATAAAGAGCAAGGGACCACTGCTCACTGTTGAAGTAACGAAAGGGAATTCCGGAATCGTCCTGAATGATCAGAGTGCTTTTATCCTGCATATACATACATATTTTTTTAAACCCTTCCGTATGAAGAAGATATACGGCTGATTTTATCATTGTGTTGCAGGTGGGCATCTTTTTGAAAAAAAGAGCTTCCGGAGTGTTTCCGTTCAGACAGGAATCGTGGAGCCGTATCTTCAGATAAACCAGTGTTTTCGGGGTTTTGCCGCCTTGAGTAAACAGAACGAGACGACAACCGTAGATTGCGGGTCGTTTCCCATCTACAAACCCGTTCTGATCCACCGCCGTCACCTCTCCCTTTTTGTTCAGTCCAACCGTTTCAACATCGGCTATTACCATGTTTAACCGTGCCGCAAAGATCATCAGTACCGGAAGTGTGCCGGTGAGATAACGGTTGGCCATTTCCCTGTTCATGATTCCGCTCTGGAAGTAGTTCTCGGAAGCGATGGTGCTGATCGCTCTTCGTATGGATGACAGGCCCAGCGAGAGTTGCGTGGGATTGAGTAGTAAAGGATCCGGAACCCGTCCGGGCTCTTCCAGTGCAATCATTACATAGCTGGTTGCATTGGGATAGATCGTGAACAGGTTGATCAGATCCGCACCGCTGAAGGGGTAGAGCACCGTTCCAGTTTCCCTGGATGCGGGGATCAGGGCTGAACGCCAGTTGGAAATGAGATCTATGTTTTCACGTTTGACCCTGGACCAGAACGCATCCATGCTTGCAGTGTGAAGATGGTAATAATCCTGCAAGACGAGTTTTGCGAATTTTCCGTTACTTTCAAGCGGCATCCCGGCCAGGTATCGGGCCAGCTCGTTCCAATAAGGGTCGATTTTAATTCTGGTCCCCGGATGTTTATCGGTAGCGGCGCATGATAGGGGGAAAAGGATCAGTGCAAGGATGATTTTTACCGACAGCTTTTTCATGAACTCCTCCCGGCTGGATGCAATTTACTTAAAAGAATAACGAAATAACAGATATTGTCTGATTAGTCAAGCGTTGATATTCATATCGGGCGTTTTCTTGTATGGGTAAATCTAGTCCAGATGATACTTGCTGATGGTCCCGCTGTCCGTTGCGCTTTTATCTTTTATTACACCTGTATCCCTGGAAATTTCAATTTTATCAACCGGCATGAGGCGAAAAATGCCGTTTTGATCTTTCACGCATAGAAGCAGTGAATAACGGTTTTTTTCCGCAAGCCGACTCCCGTTGAGCGCGGTAATGATGAACGGAATGTCTTTCGCATTGCTTTTCAATGCAAACTGAAACCGGTTGCCTCCCGGACCTGAAACGATATACAGCAGTGATTCCGATTCAGCGGGTGAATATTCGGAAAGTTCGTTGAATGGAATGCCTTCGATTTTAATATTGAGCGCCCAGCCTTCTTCCGAGGTAAACAGCAGGTTTCGGTTTGTGGTCTTGCGCTTGCCCAATTCTTCACATGAAAAAAAGCGATACTTTAAATCGACACCCCTGATTGCCAGACATGGTCCCCGTGAATGGCCGTAGTAAGGGATCGGCTGATCAGATGATACCAGTTCCCCCTTAATAAAGACGCTTTTCGCACCCGCAATTTCTTCTGAAGGTGACTGAATCCTGTTGGTCTCGCCGGGTGAAAAAAGTCCCGACAGCCCGCCCCGCGTCCCCCGTATCTCAATGAAAATGACTGTTGCCGAGATCAACAGCAACAGAATGACGAGAGTTATATTCAGGTTACCGGGTGCCCTTTTCATGATGAATCTCTCTAACCCCAAACAACATGAATCATTATACCAGTAAAGTACTTTCACATCAAAAAAACGGAAACCGCTTCAGGGTTCTGAAAAAATAAATTGCGTATTTCTTTATACCGGATATAGTCCGGGTAAAGACAACAAGCACATATGCATGCCGGGTGTTTTTTCTATAATAAAACGCAGTTTAAAAGCGCTTTCTGTAATTAAAGACGGGTTTCTCGCTCTGGTTGCGGGAAATGACGCGGAATATACACTGAGCACGATCCGATACCGCCTGAATCGCAATGAGTAGAAACCGTATGTCGGCATGCAGTATCCCTGCAACAGGTAAAAAGATTCAAATCTCGATTCAAAGGAGTACCGGTTATGCCCGGAACACTGATTGATCTCAGCATTTCCATCGAGAACGACCTACCCTCCGACCCGCCGATGATGATCCCGAAAATACACTACATTGAGCACGATGAAGGTTCGGCGCAGATGGGATTGTTCTTCCCCGGTATAAACACTCAAAAGGACCTCCCCGACGGCAAGGGGTGGGCGCTGGAATTCATCACCCTTACCACCCATTCAGGGACGCATCTGGACGCTCCATGGCATTACCATCCAAAAATGAGCAGGGGTCTTAAGGCCATTACCATAGATGAAGTACCCCTGGAATGGTGCAGGGGCCCGGGGATCAAGCTGGATTTTCGGAATTTCGAGGATGGTTATCTGGTGACCGCGAAAGACTTGGAACAGGCCTTCAGCGAACTGGGTTATACTCTCAAGGCAGGGGACATCGTTCTGGTCAATACCGGAGCCGACCGCTGGTGGGGTAAACCTGAATACCTGATAAAAGGGTGCGGTATGGGCAGAGAAGCAACCCTTTGGCTCTGTGAACGGGGTGTTCGGGTTGTGGGGACCGACGCATGGAGCTGGGACCGCCCCCTCCCGCTTATAGCCGAGGACTTCAAGAAGACAGGGGATGCATCGCTCATCTGGGAAGGGCATTTCGCCTCTATTGAGTGCGGATACTGCCATATCGAAAAACTGACCAATCTGGAAAAGCTTCCCCCCACAGGGTTTACCTTCTATTGTTTTCCGGTAAAAATAAAGGGGGCCAGTGCGGGATGGATACGCGCGGTTGCCGAGATTGCGGAATAGATTAAAAGGACTTGACAAATACCTGTATGCAAAAATGATGCTAGTTTACGCTGATGCAATATGACCTTTGCGAGAGGAAATCTGGGTTTTTTCATCATGTTCTTGCTGCTCGGAGGGATACTGGGCTCGGCCCTGGGTACGCTTATCGTAAAAATGGTTCCCTCCCTGGCGATACTGCACACAAATTTAACCGGTCCTGTTTCCGTTAATCTGGAGATTGTCAGCTTCGGGATCAGGCTCAACCTCTCGGCCATCGTGGGTATGATTGCGGGTGTGCTCATTTTCCGGAAGGTTTAGCAGGCCGCACCTGCGGCTATCACGTGCGTACCGGGGACAGGATCCCGTAAGCGTACGCATATATATTTAAATCGGCATAAGCCGGTTGCCTCCTGCCTTGGGATGGATATATCTTCGATGATAGCCCTTAAGGGTGCACTGCTGAAGTGCCGGTTTACCCGTGACCTCAGTATTTTCGGTTGACTATGGTCAGCGGAACTTGATGCGGTTGCCGGGTTTGCACTCTTCGATCATGCAGGCGGGCATAGCAGCGCGAGCAATGGTTGAAGCATCAAATCATATAATACGGGGGTACCATGTGTCAGTAGTATCAATGAAAGCATTATTGGAATCAGGTGTACATTTCGGACATCAGACCAGGCGGTGGAATCCCAGGATGTCGCAGTTTATTTTTACGGCGAGAAACGGGATCCATATTATCGATCTTCAGAAAACCATGCAGCGGTTGAAGATCGGTTATAACGCGATGAAAGAGATCGCAGCCAATGGTGGAAGAATACTTTTTGTCGGGACTAAAAAACAGGCCCAGGCTGCAATTGAGGAATACGCGCAGAAGTGCGGCATGTATTATGTTTCCGAACGCTGGCTGGGCGGACTTCTGACGAATTTCAATACCGTCAGCAACTCGATACAACGTCTTAAAAGCCTCGAAACGATGAGCCAGAGCGGTGAATGGGATGCTGAAACAAAGAAGGAAATACTTGAACTGCAGAGAGAGCTGAGTAAAAAGCACAAGGTTCTTGCCGGCATCAAGGACATGTCGAAACTTCCTGATGCGTTGTTCATCATAGACCCCAAAAGGGAATCTATAGCGGTGAATGAAGCAAGGAAACTGGGAATTCCGATCTTTGCCGTGGTGGATACCAATTGCGATCCGAATGAAATCGATTATCCGATTCCAGGCAACGATGACGCCATAAGGGCCATAGCGCTTTTTCTTGATGTTATATCCCGGGCCGTCATGGAAGGACAGTCTGGCGGGCAGATTGAAGGAGAAGCCCTTGAAACCGAAGAATTTACAGAGGAAGCCGCGGGGGATGAATCTTCAGATGAGGAGATTGCCGCGGTCGCTGACGCTTCGGCGCCGGATGAAGGGGATGCCCAGCTGAAATCCGAACATGAGAAAAAAGAAGAGTATCGTAAAAAGTATGAAGACCAGTACAATCAGGACGAAAAGGATTCCTGGTAAACGATATACGCGCAAATCATAGATAAAGGAGCATCAAAGTGGCAGAGATTACATCCGAACTGATAAAAGAGCTGAGGGAAAAAACACAGGCCGGCATGCTTGACTGCAAAAAGGCCCTGGTTGAGAACAGTGGTGATCTTGAGAAAGCCGCGGATTACCTGAGAAAAAAGGGACTTGCTTCGGCCAGTAAAAAGATGGGTCGTTCGGCCAACGAAGGCATTGTGTCTTCCTATATTCACAGCAACTCCAAGATAGGAGTGCTTCTGGAACTGAACTGTGAAACGGATTTTGTGGCACGTAACTCCGATTTCCAGGATTTGGCGAAAGAGCTTTGCCTCCAGGTGGCCGCCTCGAATCCTCTTTATGTCTCAGTTGAGGATATCCCCGCTCAGGAACTTGAAAGGGAAAAAGACATTTATCGAGAGCAGATCAAGGATTCGGGAAAACCCGAACAGGTGATTGAAAAGATAGTTGAAGGAAAAATGAAAAAGTTCTATTCTGATGTCTGTCTGCTGGAGCAGGAATATATTAAGGACCAGAAAGTTCTGATAAAGGATCTGGTTAAAAACAAGATTGCAACCTACGGCGAGAATATTTCGGTGAGTAGGTTCATTCGGTATCAGATAGGCAAATAATGGAACAAGCACAAGGGGAACCCTGCCCGAAGTATCAGAGAATACTCATTAAACTCAGCGGTGAAGCGCTGGCAGGGGACAATAAAACCGGTATTGATCCTGAAACGGTCAAGATGGTTGCCGCGGAGGTCAGTGCGGTGCACGGGCTGGGCGTGCAGGTGGCGCTGGTAATCGGCGGAGGCAATATTTTCCGGGGATCAACGGGTAAAGAGCTCGGAATGGACAGGGCCACCGGAGACTACATGGGCATGCTGGCAACGGTCATCAATGCGCTGGCGATGCAGGACGCGCTTGAAAAACAGGGTGTGCCCACCAGGGTAATGACGGCTATAGAGATGCGATCTGTGGCGGAGCCCTATATACGGAGGAGGGCCATAAGGCATCTTGAAAGGGGACGGGTGACCATTTTATCGGCCGGTACCGGGAATCCATTTTTCACCACCGACACCGCCGCAAGCCTGCGGGCAGTGGAAATAGGGGCCGGTGTTCTCATGAAGGCAACCAGGGTCGACGGTGTGTATGATTCTGATCCAATGAAAAACTCCGGTGCTCGCAGAATTAATGCGATCGGTTATCTGGAAGTGATCGAGCGGCAGCTTCGGGTGATGGACCTGACCGCCATATCCCTGTGTATGGATAACAGGCTCCCTATTATTGTTTTCAACCTGCTGGAAAAATCCGTTCTGAGCAGAATAGTCTCCGGGGAAAATATTGGAACCCGTATTTCATAACTATCAGGGGGTACCATGATCGAGGAAATCATATCCGATGTGGAAGAAAGGATGAAAAAAAGCATCAGGAACCTGGAACGGGAATTCGCCGTTATTAGAACTGGCAGGGCAAACCCGTCGCTTTTCGATAATATCAAGGTGGAGGCCTATGAAACCCAGATGCCCCTGAATCAGGTAGCCACCATCTCATGCCCCGAACCGCGGCTTGTGGTGATTCAACCGTGGGACAAAAGCACCCTCTCGGCTATCGAGAAGTCCATTCTGAAATCGGACCTTTCACTCAACCCGAACAATGACGGCAACCTGATCAGAATACAGATTCCCGATCTTACCGAAGAACGGCGAAAAGAATATGTTAAACTTGCCAAGCAGAAAGCCGAAGATTGCCGGGTATCCATACGCAACGTCCGCCGGGACGGTAACGAAATGGTGAAAGACCTTGAAAAGGCAAAAGATATATCAGAAGACGAGTCGAAAAACGCGATAGCGCGCATCCAGAAAATCACCGACAGATACACCGATGAGGTTCAGAAACTGACCGAAAACAAGGAAAGGGAAATTATACAGGTTTAGTCATCCTTTTCCGAACCGTAGGCACAGCCGCTGTGCCTGAAGCTGTCATCGATAATGAAAGATTACAGGAAACTTCTTAACATAAAGAATATACCCCGCCATGTCGCCATTATCATGGACGGAAACGGGCGTTGGGCGGAACGAAGAGCCCTCAGGAGGACCGAGGGACACCGCAGGGCGACAAAGGTCATTGAACCGCTGATGGATGCCGCAATGAATATCGGAATCTCGGTGGTTTCCCTCTACGCCTTTTCGACTGAAAACTGGTCCAGGCCCAGAGCCGAGGTCGCATTCCTGTGGAAACTGCTGGAAGATTTTTTCTCGTCCAATATCCCCAGGATAAAGCAAAAAGGCATTAAGTTGCGGCATTCGGGAAGCGTTGCGAGGCTCCCCGCATCGACCAGAAAGGTTATTGAACAATCGGTGCGGGAGACCGGCGGCAATAAGAAAATAGTTCTGAATATATGCCTCAACTACGGCGGCCGCAGCGAAATCGTCGAGGCCGTCAACAGGTGGGCGGAAATGAAAAAACCCGGTGAAACTTTGACAGTGGAAAAAATGAACAGGTTTCTCTATACCGCGGGTCTTACCGACGTAGACCTGTTGATTCGAACCAGCGGTGAACACCGTATCAGCAATTTTTTGCTGTGGCAGAGTGCTTACGCGGAACTGGTTTTTGTTAAAACCCTCTGGCCGGACTTCAGGCCGCACCATCTGTATAAATCGATTTATGAATATCAACAGCGCGAAAGGAGATTCGGCGGTTTATGAGTGAAACTACAAAAAGAATACTGAGCGCGGTAATCGGACTGCCGGTGTATGTGTTTACCTTCGCCACCGACAGCTTTTATGCACTGCCCATCCTGGGGGCGTCACTGATAATATCCCTGTCGTGTTTATACGAGTATTATATGATCTGCGATAAAGGCGAAGGGATGCGGCCGTTCGTACCCGCGGGGATGGCCATGGGGGTGCTGGTCAACCTGGTCGTGTATGTGTACGCGTTCAACAGGGTATATGGCTATAGCGACATCATCAACGGTTTTGACGTACGTTTTATTTTCGGCATTCTTGCCGTTGGGACGACGGTAATCGGCGCGATGCAGATATTTAAAAGGCCCATCGCGGGCGGTATCTATGCCATTGCGGTCACCGTTTTCGGTGTAGTGTTCTTTGTTTTTTCCGTATCCCATATCATGCTGCTCAAGTCGCTTAAAGACGGTTTCTACTATATATTTGTAGTGAATGCCATAGTAATGATCAACGATGCAGCCGCGTACTTCGGCGGCATCAGTTTCGGCAGGCACAAGGCCAATATAAAGGTCTCCCCGAACAAGTCATGGGAGGGGTATTTTACGGGTCTTTTTATGAGTATTGTTTCCATGATGGTGGCGAATCTGATACTGGAGACCTTTTTCGGCAAGCAGTTGTTCGGCATGCTGGAGTCGGCCCTGCTGGGAATTGCCATGAGCATCCTTGGCAATATAGGCGATCTTGTAGAATCGGCGGTGAAACGGGACGGTTCAACCAAGGACTCTGGTTCGATCATACCCGGTCATGGCGGGTTATGGGACGTTTTTGACGCCCTGATCGTCGTATTTCCCCTCTTCTACTACTATCTGGTGTTAAAAGGGGTCCGGTAGAAAACTTACAATGCCCGCAAGCGTTACCATCTTCGGTTCAACCGGATCCATCGGAGTTTCCTCGCTCAGGGTGATCAGGAGCCTGGGGGAGCGTTTTTCCATCTACGGGTTGAGCTGTTTCAATAATCTCGATGCGCTTGAACGGCAGATCAGGGAGTTTTCACCTGCTGTGGTGGCCGTGGGCGATACGGATGTCTGCACCGGGGACCGCTACCGCATGCTGGCTGCAAATTTCCCGGACGTGGAATTCCTGGAAGGTGCCGAGGGGATTCTGGAACTTTCCCGCAGAAAGGTGGACACGGTCATATCCGCCATCGTCGGGGCCGCGGGGATGATGCCCACCCTGGAGTCCATACCCCATACCAGGCGAATCGCCCTGGCAAACAAGGAAACCCTGGTGATGTCGGGGGAGATTATCGGCCGGTGTGTTCGTGAGCACGGCGTGGAACTGATCCCCGTGGACAGTGAACACAGCGCTGTTTTTACCCTCCTTGAGCACATGGAAAGGACCGACGTCGCCCGGATCATCCTTACGGCGTCGGGGGGCAGTCTCCGGGACCTCCCCCTGGAGGAACTGGAATACGCGAGTCCCGAAATGGCGCTTGCCCATCCGACATGGAACATGGGGAGCAAGATCACCGTGGATTCGGCTACACTGATGAACAAGGGGCTTGAGGTGATCGAGGCGCATTTTCTCTTCGATATGGAATATGATCGTATCAGTGTTTTGATACATCCGGAAAGCATCATCCACTCGATGGTGGAAACCAGGGATGGAGGGGTACATGCCTATCTGAGCGTTACCGATATGGCGCTGCCCATACATAATGCCCTTCTTTATCCCGAAAAAGAGGAAAATCCTTTTGGGAAGCTGGACCTGCTTAAACACGGAGCGCTGACCTTCAGGGAATTTGAACCGGCCCGGTACCCGGCCCTGGAACTCTGTTATGAAGCGGGCAGGCAGGGCGGTACCATGCCGGCGGTATTGAACGCGGCGAACGAGACGGCGGTACGGAGATACCTGAACGGAGAAATAAGATTTACGGATATTGCGGGTATAGTAGAAAAGGTTATGGCGGTACATCGTTCCGATGATGACGCCGGCTTGAACGATATAATCAACGCTGATGCCTGGGCGCGTGCAGAGGCATACAGTATTACGCGAGGTTGAAATGGCTACGTTAACGTATATAATAGCAGCGGTGGTTCTGCTGGGGCTTTGCATATTTGTGCATGAACTCGGCCACCTTCTGGGAGGAAGGATGGTCGGAATAAAGGCGAAGGTTTTTTCTATAGGTTACGGCAGGGGGGTGCTGAAGAAGAAAATCGGCGATACCACCTATCAGTTGACCCTGATACCCTTCGGCGGCTACTGCCAGTTTTACGGAGAAGACCCGTCCGAGGAGCGCGAAGGTAAATCCTATGAGTTTCTGACCGCTCATCCTTTCAAACGGATCGTCACGGTCATCATGGGTCCTCTGTTCAACCTGCTTTTCGGCATCATCCTTTTTTTCAGTATGAATCTGATAGGCTACAGTGTAGAAACCAGCAGGATATACATTCCTGAATATTTCACCACCGGCGACTATATCTCACCCGCCTATAAAGCCGGGTTGCGCAACGGTGACAGGATTATAGGGATAAGCGGAAGAAAGATAACCGGATTTTCTGACATACAAAACGCTGTTGTTTTTTCCAACGGGAAGCCGCTCATGGTTAAAGTGCGGCGAAAAGACGATATCAGGGAATTTCAGGTGACCCCCCAGAAGTATTCCGAGAAAGGGTATTTCACCATCGGAGTGATGCCTTACGGAGAGAGGATCCTGGTGGTAAGGACGCTGGACATGGATGTGGCACAGCGTGCCGGACTGGAAGAAATGGACGAGATTTTGACGGTAAACGGAAAGAAGTTAGCCACACCCGGAGATTTCACCGCTTTCATAAGGGCGCATGCGGACAGGAAAATAACCATGCAGATCATCAGGACCGGGCGCGAAAAAACGATTGAGGTAATTCCCCGGGTGCGGGAACTGCTGACGATCAGGGATTTTACCGATCAGCGTTTCCCCGGTGAAAAAACCGAGATACACACCGATCGAATGGATCTGGTCAATAAAGCAATTGAAAAAAAGACCCTTGCAGTAAACGGAGTCACCGTGGCATCGTTCAATGAATTTAAAGGGATGCTTGAAAGAAACCGGAACAGGTTGATAACCTTACGTACCGCCGGAGGCACCTATACCGGTATCGCACGCTATGAAAAATTCGGTTTCATAGGCATCGAAACGGCCGTGGCCCCCGAAATGACTGAGGTCCGCTATGGAATTCCCGATGGATTTGCAAAATCATTGATTGATCCTTATCGTTTCGTTATGATGAACCTGAAGGGAATGGGAATGCTGTTTACGGGCAAGCTCGACGTCAGGGAGAATCTCTCCGGTCCCATAAGAATAGCCAAGATCGCGGGCGATACCGCATATTACAGGGGAATTTCGGCCTTCATCATTCTCATGGCGAAGATATCGATAATACTGATGGTGATGAACCTGCTGCCCATTCCCGCCGTAGATGGAAGCTATATCATCTTTTTTCTTTACGAAGCCCTCAAGGGGAAACCTATAAACGAGAAAATTCTGGAACGCATCCAGTATGTGGGCATAGTGATACTGATAGTGCTCGGGGTCTTCGTGGTGTTCAACGATCTCAGCTTTCTGCCGTTTTTCCAGAAATTCTTTGAATAAACACAACGGGTTTCTATCCGCGCCTGTTGAAGGTAAGTATGAAACGGGTCCCGCTGTCCCGTTCTGTAGAGACGGTGCCCCTGAGTTGTTCCTCTATAAGGATGTGTACCAGGTTAAGTCCCAGGGACTTGCTTTTCCGGGGGTCGATGGAATCGGGTAGACCGATACCATTGTCCTCGACTGATATACGTACTTCGTTCGACGATTCAGAGAAGGTGATTTTTATTTCCCCGCCGTCGGAGGTTCCAGCCGGGTAGGCATGTTTCAGCGCATTGCTGATGAGTTCGTTCACGGCAAGGCCGGCGGGGATGGCCTCATCGATGGAAAGCCAGACCGGAGCGGTTTCGACTTTTATGCTTGTTTTCATCAAATCAACTCCATATATCCCGCTGAGCTGCTGAGTAAGGGAAAGCACATAATCGGCAAAATCGATGCCCGAGAGTGATTTTGACTGATACAGCTTCTCGTGAATTGTCGCCATTGCCTGGATGCGGTTTTTGGATTCCTCCAGTTCCTGAACGGCTTCAACGGTGTTTATTCGCTGAATCTGCAGGTTCAAGAGGCTCGTGATGATCTGCAGGTTGTTCTTGACCCGGTGATGGATCTCTTTCAGCAACGTTTCCTTTTCCCTGAGGGATTTTCTATTCTCATTTTCCATAAGGCGCCGTTTGGTCTCTTCCCGTTCCTTCCTCATTTGCGAATCCAGCACGGGCGCGATGAAGTTTGCGATCCCTTCGAGCAGGGTAATGTCATGGCTGGTGTATTCGAATGTCTTGTTGGCAACAGCGAAAAGTCCGATTACCGATTCCCGGAAGATTATGGGTACCGACAAAGCGCGTTGTATGGGTATACGGCCTTCGGGAACAGGAAGAGGTGTATTGGATACACAGGTGACCATCTCTTTGACGGATTTCCCCCAGAGTCCATCCAGTTCCGACGTTGGGAACCGGATGGTTTTCTCCTTTCCTTCCTCCCGTCCCCAACCCTCTGGGGTGATGGAGGGAATGACCAGATTACCCTCCTCATCGATCAGGCCGAAGAACCCGTTGGGACTTTCCAGCGACGACATTACGATCGAGAGGACATTCCCATACAGTTTGTCATCATGTACCGAGAGGAATTCCTGGAAAATGGCACTCGCAATTCTCACTGTGTCTTCAGCCTGCTTTTTTTCGGTGATGTCTTCCAGGAAGGCCAGTATTGCGGGGCCGTCGTCCAAGTTCAGGTAACGAACGGTGATATGGTAAAAAAAACGTGTTCCATCCTTGCGCATCCCCACTGAGTCATAGACGCCGGGGACCTCTTCCCCGGCCATACGCCGCCGGTTCAGTTCGCGGATGGCCTCGCGTCTCTCGGGGGCGACATGCTCCGCCCTGGACTTCCCCATGATCTCATCGAGGGAATCGTGGCCTGTGAGTTTCAGGTAGGCGTTGTTGGCGTATATGATCTTCCAGTCCCTGATGAGAACGATTGCTATGGGTGATGACTCGATAAGGGTGCGATATCGTTCGGCGTAATGTTTTTTCTCGGAAATGTCGTCGAACACGACGGCGAAATATTTTTCCATGGGGCGATAGACAACGATATCAAACCATTTTCCCAGAGATGCAGAGTAATTCTCAAATCTGACCGGTTCGCCTTCCATCACCACCTTCCCGCAGGTGTCGATCAAGTACTGTTCAATATCCGGCTGGATTTCCTTAATGGTCTTCCCAATAATGTCCCTGCCCAGTCCCGTCAGTTCCTGGAAGGCGGGATTGATATCGATAAACCTGAAGTCGACGGGGACCCCCGCGTCATTAAAAAGCATTTCGTGGAGTGCGTAACCGTTGATCATTCGGTTGAAAAGGGAGTGGTAACGTAATTCGCTTTCCCTGATGCAGGTATGGGCGCCGGTCAGTTCCTGCTGCTTGCGCAGAAGTGCTTCGTTGGTGGCTTCGATCTCTTCCATGGCCGCCTGCAGTTCCTCGTTGACGAACTGTAACTCCTCGTTTTTCGACCTCAGTAACGACTGGATTTTCTCCCTTTCGGTTATGTCTTCTATTACGGCGACCACCATTTCAATTTTCCCCTCCTCATTGAAAAACGGAGACGCATTTATCGAAAGGAATATGGTTTGTCCATCGGGCCTGCGCACGGCGTGGCGTACATCCCTGACGGGTTTGGCCGATTCCAGCACACGCGTGAACGGAAGATCCTCGTCCGGAAAGGGATTCCCGTTGAGGTCGGTTATAGTCCACCCGGGGTCGTTGTAATTCCTTCCGTGCATCGTATCGCGTGATATTCCCAGTACCTGTTCCGCCTGCGGATTTGCGTAGATGATTTTACCTGCAAGGTCGAGCACCGTAATTGCCGAGGGGCTCGTTTCCGCTATGCTACGCATCAGTGATCGCTCTCGGTTCGTAATGCTTTTTTCGTGATACCTGTCGATCGCCGCGTTTATGACGTTTGCAGGGTCCTGGTCAGTAAACGGATCGAAAAACCGGACATCGCGCGGGTGCTTTTTTGTCTTGTGCGGTGTGTTCTTTCCCGCGCGGGTGCTTTTAAAGATTACCGGGACGTCGGGGAGTTTCCCGATCTTCGGCGTGAGGCCGGTTGCGTTGTTGAGGTGTGACGGGTCCAGATCAGCGATGATTATATCGGGGGGGCAGGTGTTCGATATTCTAACGGCTTCTTCGGCATTAGATGCCGTACCGCACACATGGTATCCCAGGGATTCGAGAACCCCGGCAAACTCGCGCGCCGACGCCCCTTCATTTGTTATCAGTAAAACGGATTTTTTATCCATGGTTTCCTGACACTTGACTTAACATCTACGCTTTCTGCGGCACCATACGTCCGGACAAAATGGAGGTGATAGTGTGTATCGGCATACTTAAAAAATACACAACATTCAACAACTTTTCAGTTTCGGCACACGATTAACGCCATACACGTGTCTATAGGGTGAGATTTTATTTGTATCCGTCACGTTGCTTTTTTCATTGATTTACCACCCGTAATGCCTGTATCTTTGCAGGCAGGAGGGTGAAGTTCCGGATGAGTCTCTCTCCTATCAGTACTGTCCGATTGTGTGTCCGGTCTCCATTCCTCGAATGAATTATTCAAGGAGGACATCATGTCGCTCCCCAACAGGGCAAACCCTTATGCGTTCGACGACTATCTCAAATGGCGTGAGGAGGTTGATTACTACGCCGGTGACGGTTTTATTCAGGATGTCGCTCGTCATTTCGCGGGAAAGGATTTTCCCGTCGTTGACGCGGAGGCCAGAAGGATTTCCGTCAAGGCCTCATCCCGATGGCGGAAAATTTCCGACGAAATCGCCCGTCCCGATAAACGCCCCTTCATGATGCATTACGACGGGCATAACCACCGGATCGACCGCATCGTCAGGCCGGTGGAAACCGAGATCATGGAAAGAGAGATTTTCGCAGAGGGACTCTTCTCGAAAAAAACCGGTCCCTGGACCCGGCTGGTCAAAATGTACCTTATCTACCAGAACGGCGAGTCCTGCATCAGCTGCCCCGTGGTGTGTACGGAGGGACTGGTGGTGCTCCTTGAAAAATTCGCCGACACTCCCGAATTAAAGCACATACTCGCCCACTGCAAGGAGGGCATCAACGGCAACTACGCCATCGGTTCACAGTTTCTCTCGGAAATACAGGGGGGATCGGACGTGCCGGCCAATGTTCTGGAAGCGGTAAATGAAAATAACACCTGGCGCCTTTACGGCACGAAGTTCTTCTGCTCGGCGGCTCATGCGGATTATGCCGTGGTTACGGCAAAACCCTTTGGCTCGGAAAAGGTGGCCCTTTTTGTGGTTCCTTCCTGGCTGCCGGGCGATAAAGAAAAGGAGATACGCAACGGGTATACCATTGACCGTATTAAATGGAAGATGGGCACCAGTGAACTCCCCACCGCCGAAATCAGCTACAACGGCGCTCTCGCCTATCCGGTTGGTCCCCTGGACAGGGGTGTGGCCAACGTGGTGGGTATAGTGCTTACCCTTTCCCGGCTCACGGTGGGACTTTCTTCAGCGGCATTCATGACCCGGGCCGTGCGCGAGGCGAAAAAATACGCGGAATTCCGCGAGGCCTTCGGACTGAAAATCGGCCTGTTTCCCATGCTGGCTGTACAGCTCGAGACGATGGACCGGTACGCAAAAAGAAGCACTGCCGCGTCTTTTCGTATTTACCGGGATTTCCTGGAACTGGAGGGAGGGCTTAAAGGGGGGCTTGGCGCCGATGAGCCCCCGGCACTGAGAAAACGGCGTTTCAACGTGAGGGAGCTCATCATGCTGCAGAAAATAACGGCGGCATGGGACGCGACCGACGTGATACGCAGGGCCATGTCGGTCTTCGGGGGGCATGGTGTTATAGAAGACTTTTCATCCCTTCCCCGCGTATACCGCGATTCCGCCGTCAACGAGCTGTGGGAAGGTCCCCGCAACGTGCTCCTCACCCAGATGCACCGGGACTTCCAGCGCGCCTCCGAATGGTACAGCCCCTCGGAATTCGTGGCTAATATCCTGCCCGACGCTGACGGAGTCCTCGTAAGGGAGCTTTCTGATGAGATGACGGAACTGGTCGCGCATCCCGACCTGTTCCATATGGACGAAAAAACCCTGGAAGTATGTGAACGATGGGACGGGTTTTGTCATCGTTTGTGCCATGCCTATCAGGATGCGGCATTGCGGGAGGTCGTTGAAAACCGGAAGCACGAAAAGGTTCCGGCGGGGTGAGTGTTCATTCCCCGGAAAAGCCTTCCCAGAAGCCCGCGGCGATCTCCAGCGTGTTTCTCTCCCATCGGATAACGCCCCGTCTGGTGAGCCTCAGGATCATGCGGGAGAAGGTTTCCGGGATGGTGCCTATTGCCGAGGCGATCTCCTTTTTGGGGATCGTGATCTCGTAGAAGGTGCGGCGGCCGTAGCGGTCCGACAGGAAGCGGAAAAACCTCTCTTCCACGTCAAAGGAACTCAGGTAGTGGATGCGGTGTGACAGATAGCGCATCTTCGTGAAGAGGGAACGTATGAATTCATCCCGAAAATGGGCGCTGTTCAGCAGTGAGAGAAAAGCGTTACGGGGAAAAAGAAAAAGTTCCGACGGGGCTATGGTCATAGCGCTTACCGGATAGAGGTCCGATTCGAAGAGTATCACCTCACCGAATATTTCTCCCGGCGCGATCAGCCTGATTACCGCCTCTTTGCCGTCCTCCGTACTTTTATAGAGCTTCACCATTCCCCGGATCAGCATGAAAAAAACATCACCCCGCTCCTCTTCGTGAAAGATCAGGGTGTTTTCGGGCTTGTGTACGGCCCGGCCTATGGAGGCGACCTCTTTCAAAGATTCCCCGCTGAGGTTTTCAAAGAGTTCCGATTTTTTCAGTTCGTTGAGTATACCCATAGACGTTATCCTTTCCCCGCGTGCGGGAATTCAGCATAGTAATAACACCGGCGCCGGTAAATTACTTTTTAAAAGCGGCGGCGGAGCTTTTTGTAATAGTGTTGACACCGCATCGGTTTTAACTATTATAAAAGAGAGTATTTTTCCTGCCGGTACTCGGCATACCAACATTCTCCCCGGAGGTTAGCCATGCCCGCCGACTCCGAAAAATTAAAAACCCAGGCCCTTGCGGATTTTTCCGAATTCATAAACCCCATGAAAACCCGGACCATGAAAAGCGCCGGTCTGGACATCATAGAGGACAGGCGCGACGGCGCGTCGGTATGGGACATCACCGGCCGCAAATACATCGACTGCCAGACCGGGTCGGGGATAATGAACGTCGGGCGGCACAATCGGGAGATAGTACGCGTGCTGAAAGACGCTCTTGACACCTATGACATAGGAGTGTTTCTGCTCTGCTCCCGGCAGAAAGCCGATCTGGCGAAGAAGCTCGCAGAGATAAGCCCGGGCGACCTGAAGTGTTCGATCTTCGGGACGGGCGGCGGCGAGGCCAACGACGCCGCCATCAAACTGGCCCGCGGGTTTACCATGAAGACCGGCATCATCTACGCGGAGAAAGCCTATCACGGCCATACCGGTTTCGCCCTCTCCGCCATCGGCAGGAACGCCTACAAGGAGCCCTTCGAGCCGCTGGTGCCCGGATTCACCATGGTTCCCTTCGGCGATATCGATGCGATGCGCAAGTCTTTCACAAAAGATACTGCCGCGGTTATCCTGGAACCCATCCAGGGGGAGGGGGGGATACACATACCGCCCGACGATTACCTTCCCGCAGTGAGAAAACTCTGCGACGAGTATGAAGCGCTTCTCATACTGGATGAGATCCAGACCGGTTTCGCCCGTACCGGGAAAATGTTCGCTTCAGAACACTGGAACGTGGTGCCCGATATAATGACGGTGGCCAAGTCCCTGGGCGGGGGGATTTATCCCATATCAGCGACCGTTTTCAAGGAAGAACTGATGGACTTTTTTATTCCTCATCCCTTTATCCACCTTTCCACCTTCGGTGGCTCCGACCTGGGCTGTATAGTCGGCATGGCGGTGATCGACTATGTACTGAAACATGACCTTGCGGGAAACGCGGTAAGGATGGGCACGCGTTTCCGCGAAGGGTTTGCGCGTTTACTAAAAGGTTATCCCTCACTCCTGCTGGAGGTGCGCCAGAAGGGCCTCATGATGGGGCTCCAGTACACCAACGAATCAATCGGGCCCCGGATGACCAAGAAGCTGGCCGATCGCGGCGTGATAGCCGTCTACACGGGCAACGATCCCAGCATATGCCGTCTCATGCCGCCGCTGGTCATCACGCCCGATGAAGTCGATACGGTCCTCGGCGCGCTGGAGGATTCCATGAAGGAATTGTCGAAAGAGGGGGGTATCGGGAAAGAGGACTAGCGCCTCGTATGGTATTACAAAAAGTGATAACGAAGGGGATTTTCACGGAAGCGCAGGCACAGTCCCGTATTAATAAATCTGAAAGGGGATCGGTGACTGTTCGTAATTTTTTAACACTTCAGTTTTAAAACCGGAGGTATCATGGCGAGCAGCGGGGAAATACTTGAGGCCCTGGCGGATTACCAGGTGCAATGCAACAACAACAAACGTTTGCGGCGCATGCAGCGGGACTGGTCGCGGTTGCTGCATTTCTCGGCCGAGGACACCGGCGACAAGTTCACCATGGACGTGGTCAACGGTGAGATCGTTACATTCGAGGCCGGCGCCCGCGGGACGCCCGACATACTCGTCACCGCGAGCAGCGAGGACCTGTGCGACATGTTCTGGGGGGATCTGAATCCGTCACAGAAATATCTTGACGGCCTCATCAAGGTAAAAGCCAGCCAGGAGGACGTGGTGCGGCTGGACGCCATTACCATGATAATCTGGCCCGATGTCTAGGAGGAACACGTGACCGTTCTGAAGAGGGTACTGAAACTGAGAACCGTGGTGTCCACCTCGGCGGGCATGGCCCTCGCCACTTCCTGTTATCTCGCGGGGCTGCAGGTCGCGACGATACTGGTGGGGGAACTTGCATGGATATCGATACTTACCGCGGGTTTTTTCTGCCTGCTTTCATCGATGTGCTTCTCGGAACTCACCTCGCTCTACCCGACGGCGGCCGGCATTAAACTGTTTATCCAGGAAGCTTTCAACGAGAAGGCGGCCATCGCCATCGGCATGTTCTATGTCATACTGGGAATATCCATGGTGGGAGCGGAGAGCTATCTGCTCTCAAGCGTGCTCTCAGGTTCGTTTACCCTCATGGGGCCGGATGCCGACCGGCTCTTCTGGCTGGTGATATTCATACTCTTCGTGGGATACATAAACTACAGGGGGATTTTCATCACCGGTATGATCCAGGACATACTTACCTATACCATGATCGGTTTCCTTATAATCGTCTCCGTCTATACCTTCGGCGTGAAGGAAATCTCAATGGGAACGGCCCTCCAGAGCTCCAGGTTCACCATTGAAAACATATTCACCGCCGCCGGTGTTGGCGTATTTCTCTATGTGGGTTTCGAGTGGGTCACGCCTCTCGCGGAAGAGACCACCGACTATCGCCTCATAGGCAAAGGAATGCTCATAGCGATCGGGCTGCTTTCGGTGACCTATTCGCTGTTTGTCGTGGCAATGTACGCGGGGCTTACCGAGGACCAGCTGGTCAGGGGCACGCCGATCCCGCATATCGATTTCGCGGGGAACATGTTCGGAGGCGCGGGGGTTGTGCTCTTCATATTGATGAGTGTGCTGGCATCAGTCACTTCATTCAACGCGGGGCTGCTCAACACCTCCCGGTTCGCCTACGCCATGGCCAGGGATAACGTGCTTCCCCGCGTCTTCAGCCGGCTGCACCCCGACCATGCGACTCCCTGGGTTTCGATTCTGGCACTGGTGATTTTCGCCATAGCGTTGAGCCTGCTGATTCATTTCACGGGGCAGTATATGTTTATCATCGTTATGGCCGCGGCGCTGGAATGCATAATCTATGTGGTCATGGCCATCTGCGTGATGCGCCTTAGAAAAAAGTATCCCGCAAGGGAACGGGCCTTCAGGGTCCCCTTCGGACATGTGATCCCGCTGATCACCATTATTGTTTTCGGCGGGCTCGCGATAGGGTTGTATGCCGATATGAGCAGGGATTACACGGGGAAGGTGTTGTTTCCCAACTGGTGGATCGCGGTAGTCATGGCGGTATTTGCGGGCTTCACCACCTGCTATACGGTTCTCATTGTACCTTATTTGAAGAAACGGGCCGCCGAACGGTCCGGACAGCGGGTACGCCGACGGCCGGGGAAAGCATAATCTGTCCGTGGGAACAGCCGTCGGGTTAATTGCCGCGGGCCCTTGCGTCGATTGATGATCTCACTTGCCTTTACTCCGCCTGCTGGCCCTTCTTTGCCGTAACATAAAGCCAGCCCACTACTCCGCAGAACAGCACCGCTCCCAGCGGCGGAAATTTCCCTAATGACGGCCACCAGTTTTTGTCGGCGGTCAGGAAAACGGGAAGTGCCGTCAGTATTCCCATAAGCGCTTCGCCGGTGATGAGACCCGATGAAAGCAGTATACCCCGTTTCCCGGCCTCTTCGATGGGCCCCCTCTGCTTCGCCGCCGCGTGAGCGATTATTCCCCCCAGAAAAATGGCGCTGGAGAGGGTTACAGGAAGATAAAGTCCCACCGCAACCGCCAGTACCGGAGCCCGAAAGCCGGCTTTCTTCTTTTCGAGCCAGAGATCAGCAAGGATTATCACCAATCCGATAATCCCCCCGAAGGCGACGAAATCCCATGGTAATCCCCCGCGGAACACCCCCTCGGCAACCGATCGCATGAGTGTCGCCTGAGGAGCAGGCAGGGTGTCGGAACCGATTTCATACGCGGTGTGGAGTATCTGTAGAGTGATGCCCAGGGTCATGGCGGCGGCCACCGTACCGATTATCTGCATGATCTGCTGTTTCCACGGTGTCGCACCTATGATATGGCCGGTCTTGAGGTCTTGCATGTTGTCGCCGGCGATGGATGCCGCGCAGCAGATGACTCCGCCGATGATGATGGACACTGCCGCCCCCGCGGTACTGCCGGTCCCCAGTATCGCGAGCAGCAGGAGGGAGACGAAGAGGATGGTGGCGATGGTTACTCCCGAGATGGGATTATTGGATGACCCGACGAGCCCCGCCATGTACCCCGCGACGGCCGAAAACAGAAACCCGAAGACGATCATTACCCCTGTAAGCAGCATCGCCGTATCGACGCTTTGGAGGGTGTCGCGGTATACCATGAATAGCGGAATCATGGAAAGAACCACCCCCGCCGCGATCCAGGGGAAGGGTATATCGGTTTCAGTACGCAGAGGGGCGGCCACTCTGCGGTCCCTGAATGCCGCGATACCAGACCTGATCCCCCGCGCCAGGGGTCCGGTCAGACCCGCGATGGACCAGAGCCCTCCTACCACCATTGCCCCTACACCCAGGTAGCGGACCTTCTGGCTCCAGATACTTTTCGCTGCCGCAAAATCAATACCGGCCGCACCCTGAAGCCAGGAATACAGGGGAATGGCGATGAGCCAGGAAATCGCGCCCCCGATGAAAATGAGAGAGGCGATATTTCGGCCGATGATGTAACCCACGGCCACCAGCGCCGGTGATAAATCTATACCTAAACCGAAAAGAACCCTGCGTTCTCTACACGGCGACAGGGCCCCTTCAAGGGAGGAGTTCCACACACCGAAGGCCTGCTGCCCCAGCTTCATCAGGCCCGCAAGCGCCGCCGATAACGCGAGTATACCTATGCCGCTTTCCCCTGTCCCGGCTCCGGCACGGGCACGCTCTCCCGCCTGGAGTACTTCGGCCGTGGCGATCCCCTCCGGGAAGGTGAGATTCCCCTCGACGATGAGGGCCCGGCGCAGGGGGATGGTGAAAAGCACTCCGATGATACCGCCTGTGGCGGCGATTCGCGCGGTCTCGAGATAATCAAAGCTGTGCCAGTAGCCCATGAGCACCAGCGCGGGAATGGTAAAAATCACGCCGGCCGCGAGGGCCTCTCCCGCGGATGCGGCAGTTTGAACAAGGTTGTTTTCAAATATAGTGGAGTTTTTAAAAAAACTGAGAATCCCCATGGAGATTACGGCGGCGGGGATAGAGGCGCTCACGGTGAGCCCCGCGAAAAGGCCCAGGTAGGCATTGGCGCCGGCCAGTACGATCGACAGGATGATCCCGAGCAGAACCGACCGGACGCTGATTTCCAGCGGTGTAGCCTGTTTCACGGTGGATACTCCCATTGCGGAATTTTACGCAAAGGCTAACGGGACGTCGGCATGCTGTCAAGAAATAGTGTAACCGTAAAGGTGTCAATTCAGCCGGAAATAAAGAAGTATGAGAATAATTAATTGCATTACGATACGATTAAGGGATAATGTGCCGGTATTTTATTCATGAACGACCGTGATATGCTGCGGGAAGGCGCAGCCGTATGAATTCTAAAAAATGATTTTTAAAAGACATCGTTATCCCGCGGTATTTCATGAAAGAGCAGAAAAACGGCATTCGGTTTTCAGGAAATTCATATGAAAGGGGAACGCAGAAAAAGCAGAATGGTCAGGGCTGGCACCCTCGAAATAGGGGGAGACGCCCCGGTGTCGGTCCAGTCCATGACCAGTGTGCCCATCGAGGATGTGGAGGGAACCATACGGCAGATCCGGAGACTTGAAGAAGCCGGCGCGCAGCTGGTACGGCTGGCGCTGCGCAATGAAGAGGCCCTGGAATACCTGAAGAAAATCCGCTGCGAGGTTGACATGCCCCTGTCGGCCGACGTTCATTTCAACCACAGAATAGCCCTGGGGGCGATTGGTGCCGGCATCGACAAGATCCGCATCAACCCGGGGAACATCGGGAGCGGCGAAAGGGTAAGGGAAATCGTCAGGGCCGCCCGCGAAAGGGGAGTCCCCATCCGCATCGGCGTCAACGGCGGATCCCTGGACCGCAGGCGATACCGTGAGGTGACGCCTGAAAACCTGGTTTCGTCGGCCATGGACCATGTCCGTGTTTTGGAAGACCAGGATTATCGCGATATCGTCGTCTCGATAAAGTCCTCGGATATCGACCAGACCATAGCGGCGAACAGGATTTTTTCCGAAGGCGCGCCGTATCCCCTGCATATTGGCCTTACCGAGGCGGGGTACGGTATCTCCTGCGTGGTGCAGAGTTCCATCGCCATCGGTACGCTGCTCATGGAAGGTATCGGGGATACGGTAAGGGTTTCGATGACCGGCGACCCCGTGGAAGAGGTCAGGGTGGCGGTGAAAATCCTCGAATCCGCCGGTCACCGAAAACCACTGATACGGCTGATCGCGTGTCCCACCTGCGGGCGTACCGATCCCTCACTGGACCTGCCCGAACTGGCGGCGCGTGTGGAACGCGAGATCACGGGCGAATTCGGCGAGGCGCTTAAAAACAGGGGGCGGGGCCTTACGGTGGCGGTTATGGGATGCGAGGTGAACGGTCCGGGCGAGGCTTCCCACGCGGATGCGGGGATCGCCGGCGGCCGGGGGGGGAAAATGCTGCTGTTCAGCCGCGGGCGGAAGCTCAAGACCATAAGGGTGGAAGATGCGCTCCCCGCGCTGAAAGACGAAATCGGCCGCATGCTTTCAGAGGAGGAATGACCATGGGAAAGGATTACATTTTCCCCGAGGGTTTTTTGTGGGGCAGCGCCACCTCGGCATTCCAGGTGGAGGGGGATTGCCTGTGCCATGATTTTTATGACTGGGCGCTCAAGGGAAAAATCAGGGACGGTACCAGTCCCGTCGACGCCGTGCATTTTCTGAAGTACTATGAAAAAGACATCGCCCTCATGAAAAAAATGCACCATAATACGGCGCGTATAGGTGTCGAGTGGGCGCGAATAGAACCTGAAAAGGGCAAGTTTGTGGAGGAAACACTGGAGCAGTACCGGGACCTGCTCAGGAAGATGCGTGACGCCGGCATTCTTCCCATGGTTACCCTCCATCATTTCGCGAATCCCTTATGGCTCACCGGGCAGGGAGGATGGAGCACACGGGATGCGGTGCCCCTGTACCTCAGGTTCGTGGAGAAAACCGTTCGCTTTCTGGGAGACCTGGTCCACAGCTGGATCACCATCAATGAACCGTCGGTGTACGCGGTTTCGGCATATCTTTTCGGAGAATTCCCCCCGGGCAGAAAAAACCCGGTAAAAGCCTTCAAGGTGATGCGGATCATGGCCGACGCCCATCGCGCCGCGTATACCTCCATACACGAAATCTACCGACAGAAACAATGGGGGGCGCCGAAAGTCGGGGTCGCGAAACACCTGCGGACCTTCGATCCCCGCAACACAAAAAACCCGCTGGATCGTCTGGCCGCGTGGTTCATGGACCGGTATTTCAACGATTACTTTCTCGATCTGATAAACCGGGAAAAACCGACCCTCGATATCTTCGGCATCAACTATTATACGGGTGACCTGGTCAAATTCCCCATGAAACAGCTGGGACGGGAAAACCTGGCAAAAAACAAACTGGGATGGGACATCTATCCGGAAGGGTTTTACCGCATATTGAAACGGTATTATGCCAGGTACCGGCTGCCCGTCTATATTACAGAAAACGGTACCTGCGATGACGCCGATGAGCTGAGGCCGCGGTTTATCCTGGACCATCTCTATCAGGTTCATCGCGCGATAACCGACGGCGTGAATGTCGCCGGATATTACCACTGGTCGACCATGGACAATTTCGAACTGGTGGACGGGCTCATGGCGCGCTTCGGGCTGGTGCATGTGGACCACGACAGCCCCGAGCGCAAAAGGGTGCTTAAAAAAAGCGGAGAACTCTACGGAGAGATCGCCCGCGCCAACGGCATCACCGAAGCCGCCTTCCGCGGCTACGTACCGGACTGGCAGCCGTGAGCCGTAGAGACAGCGAGTTTTTCTTCCTTAAGCAGGGCGGATACATGATCGGCTCAGACAGCGCCGTAATCGACCGCTACGCAAACGCCGGCCTCCCTGAAATCATAACACGGTCTTATCTGGAAAACAACGTTCCCCGCCATGAGGTTGCGCTGGCGGAGGTCGGCATATCACGCTTTCTCGTAAGGGTCGCGGAGTTCGGTCTCTTCGCGGCTGAAACGGGTCACCTGACCGATGCCGAGAAAGAAGGATGGGGATGGACATGGCGGGAAGGGTGGCGCAAGCGGGAGGGGCTCAACTGGAGGAACCCGTTCGGGAACGAGGCCGATGCGGTCTATGCGGACAATGCGCCGGTGTTACCCGTACTGCAGGTGAGCTGGAACGACGCGTCGGCCTACTGCGTATGGCTTGCGCAGAAACGGAACGAAACGGTGCGATTGCCCTCGGAGGCCGAGTGGGAAGCGTATGCGGAGATGATGGGCGCGACGTCCCTTTCGGATGGAATTGCTAGTGCGGCTCTGCCGGCCCCATCGTATGAAACAGGGGCGTACATAGAACTTCTGCGGTCTTCGGTCGGTAAAGAGAAGGCCCATGCGACGGGTCTGGTGTGGGAATGGACGGAGGACTGGTTCGACGCATATCCCGGCGGCCCTGTAAACCGCGAATTCGGAAAAGTATACAAGGTGCTGCGCGGGGGTTCGCTGATGAGCCACCATCTGCAGAAGTGCCGGGAATACCGTTTCAGGCGCTGTCCCACCGCCCGCAGCCCTTTTTACGGATTCAGGATAGCGATGGAAGGGGCCGCCGGGTAGCAGACACGGGTTTATGGACGTATTACTGATTTTCCCTGGAGTAGTCGTCCACCATGCCTGTGAAATAACGGTGTATGGTATCATCATCGGTGAGTTCCGGATGGAAGGTGCACCCCAGCAGATGGTCCTGGCGCACAAGCACGGGATTGTCATGGTGGGTGATGAGTACCCGTACGCCGCTGCCGACTTCCCTTATTATGGGGGCGCGTATGAATACCGCTTC
The DNA here is from genome assembly GCA_964624235.1 of uncultured Leptospirales bacterium. Classification (GTDB taxonomy): domain Bacteria; phylum Spirochaetota; class UBA4802; order UBA4802; family UBA5368; genus CAZUXY01. Next base: position 50,625 of record CAZUXY010000021.1, read on the forward strand.
GAGGGCATGTCCGTTCATCCGCACCATGTCGATAAACGAATCGATCTGGTTTCCGTAGGCGTTGCGTTCCACGGCGATGTCCATGGCGCGGAGGGTTTCCATACGGTCGTTAACCAGTTTTTGCGCCAGCATTATACACCCGGCGCAGGTCCCGAACACCGGCTTTTTGAGGGTATAGTCCCTCACCGCGGAATAAAGACCCCCGGCATCAAGGACCTTTTTAATGGTAGTGGATTCCCCCCCGGGGATGATCAGACCGTCCGTTCGCCGCAGGTCTTTTTCGGTTTTGACCTCCAGCGCCTCGATACCCAGCCGTTTGATCTTTGAGAAATGCCGCGCAAAGTCGCCCTGTACGGCGAGAATGCCTATGAGCATACCGTCACCAGCCGCGCTTGGCCATTCGTTCCTCTTCGGGCATGGTGGCGACATCCAGGCCCTGCATGGCGGAGCCCAGGCCTTCCGACACCCGGGCGAGGGTATCGGGGTCCCTGTAGTGGGTGGTCGCTTCAACTATCGCTTTCGCCCTTCTCAGGGGATCCTCGGACATGAAAATACCGGAGCCGACGAACACCGATTCGGCGCCCAGCTGCATCATCAGCGCCGCGTCGGCCGGTGTCGCGATGCCGCCCGCGGAAAACATCGGTACCGGGATTTTCCCGTTCTTCTTCACGAAGTACAGCAGGTCCACCGGTGCGCCCATGTTCTTCGCCTCGGTGACCAGTTCCTCGTCACCCATGAGGGTAAGCTTTCTGATATGGCCCTGGACCATGCGCATGTGCCTTACCGCTTCCACCACGTTTCCGGTGCCCGCCTCCCCCTTGGTGCGGATCATGGCCGCCCCCTCGGCGACCCGCCGCAGTGCCTCCCCGAGGTTGGTGGCGCCGCACACGAAGGGCACCTTGAAGGGATGTTTGTCGATATGGAATTCCTCGTCGGCGGGAGTAAGCACCTCGCTCTCGTCGATGAAATCCACCCCTATGCTTTCCAGAATCTGCGCCTCGACGAAATGACCTATTCTCACCTTGGCCATAACAGGGATGCTGACCGCTTTCCTGATCTTTTTAATCATCTGAGGGTCGGACATGCGCGCGATACCGCCGTCCCTGCGTATAAGAGCCGGGATGCGTTCCAGTGCCATAACCGAAACGGCCCCCGCCTCTTCGGCGATCTTCGCCTGTTCGTCGTTCATCACATCCATTATAACCCCGCCCTTGAGCATCTCGGCGAGGCCTACTTTCAGTTTGAAGTTTTTATCCTCTCGATACATGACGCATTACTCCTGAATACGGGTTCCGCCACTGCGGGGGCCGGTGTTCCATATTTCCGTTCCGGCGACTATACGGCAGTTTTCCCGCGAATGATGAACCATTAGTATTACCGGTTATATAATTCCTTTGGATGCTTCTGCCTTTACCGCGGGTCCCGGCATTTAGTCTGTGGATGTATTATGGTACCCTCATTTATAATACAAACAATTTTTTCCCCGTTCAACAGACGGCGGTAACAATAGGGTAAAATTACCTTTTTTCGATGCCCGGACTCAGGATTTTTATCATGAATTTTCTGAAATCCCTGTCATTAATCCCCAGGGCCGAGAGCAGCCCTGTTTTCTTGAACTGGAGCATTCCCTCGGGAACGATTGCCAGGAAGAGAGCCAGCATCGTCGGGTCGGTTTCAATGAAATCGCCCCTCCTTATTCCTTCACGGACCGTTTCGGCCATTACGCTGAGCAGGTCCTTCATACGGTTGATTATTTCCTCCCTGGCTTCATTGCCGCGGTTGTCGTATTCCGCCCGGAATTCCATCAGTATGTTGTAATAATCCTGGTGCCGGTAGTAAAATTCCAGGTATGCGTCATAGGTGGAAATGAGTTTCTGCGGGATGCTCGCCCTGTCGTTGACCCCTTTTCTGAACATGGACAGAAGCATTTCGATCGCTTCAAGGCAGATGGTCTTATAGATGTCTTTTTTGTTTTTGAAGTGAAAGTAAATAGCGCCCGTGGTGAGCCTGGCGCGGGATGCGATGGTACGTATCGATATGCCGTTGTACCCGTATTTCAAGAAAAGTTCCCTGGAAACTTTAAGTATTTTCTCTTTGTTGTTTTTCATAGCAGTGAACCCGGAAAAGGTGTAAAGTCCGTCGCCTGTTTTAAAAGATAAAAGCGGAACATAACAGTGTTATTATATAAAGTCAACCACTTCCACCATGATGTCAATAATCTTTCACCGGCAGATCCCCCGTTTCTCGGGACCACGGGCCGCGGCATTAATGGATTGTGCGAATTTCTTTTATCTGATAAAATACCGGTGAAAAACAACGACGCAGGTGTATTACCACAGTATATCAAAAAGGAAGAGAGTTCTGACCATGAAAAGAATGCTGATAACCGGGGGCACGGGACTGATCGGAAGGTATTGCGCCGCGAGACTGCGCGAATCGGGATATTCAGTGGTCATACTGAGCCGTAACCCGCACGGCAGAGCATCCACCCGCGGGGCAGGCATCGAAACTGTCATGTGGGACGGAAGAACCGCGCAGGGATGGCAGGAACACGCCGAAGGCGCTCACGGCATCATCAACCTGGCGGGTGAATCCATCGCGGCCGCGAGGTGGACGAATAAGAAAAAAAACCGCATTCTGGAAAGCAGAATCCGTGCGTCCCGGGCGGTGGTCGAAGCGGTGGAAAAATGTACGCGCCGTCCGCAGGTGGTCATCCAGGCCTCGGCCGTCGGTTACTATGGCGACAGGGGCGAAACCCTGTTGAACGAAGAGTCGGCGCCGGGTGAAGGATTCCTTGCCGAAGTGGTCCGCCGATGGGAGCAGGAGACGGAGAGCCTGTCCTCTCTCGGGGTACGGAGGGTTCTTGTGAGAACGGGGGTCGTACTGGCACGTGACGGCGGGATGTTCCCGGGAGTTGTGCTGCCGTTCCGTTTTTTTATCGGAGGGGTGCCCGGTGAGGGAAACCAGTGGATTTCATGGATACACATCAAAGACTGGGTCGACGCCGTTCTTTCCCTGCTGGAAGACGGTCACGCCGACGGGGTGTATAACCTGACCGCACCGCATCCGCTGACGGCGGGGGATTTTTACCGGTTGCTCGGCCGAAAGCTGGGCAGGCCGGTATGGTTTCCAATGCCGGGACCGGTTCTAAAACTGTTGCTGGGGGAGATGGCCGGTCAGTTGCTGCTTGCGGGCCAGAGGGTGGTTCCCGCACGGCTGGTTCAAGCGGGTTTCCGGTTCAGCTGTCCCGATCTGCAGAGCGCCCTGAATGACCTGTTGAAATGACCGGCGACAGGGGATGCGGGCCGATCTGGAACGCGGCGTTTCGGGATAACCGCTCCCGTGGCGCCGTGATGTGTTGGAAGGAATGCTATTGCGCCGCAAGCTTCTGTAAGATCGCGTACTCAAACCCGTCCAGCAGCACCTGGAAAGACGCCGCGTTGATGTTTTCCGAGAGGGCGTACACCTTCCATACCTTCTTCCCGTCGGTGAAGATAATGGTCACCTCGACGTCGGTGGCCGTCCCCCTTTTGGCTTCCATGATGTTCGCCCGGTAATCGATCAGCTTGACTTTTTCTATCTCGGGAAACAGCGGCGTGAGCGCCTTCTTTAAGACACTCGCCAGGGCGTCCACGGGACCGTTGCCGGTGGAGGCCTCGTGGATGAACTTGCCGTTCGCCTCGATCTGAACGGTGGCTTCCGGATCGATGCCGTTGTCGATGAGCTTATAGCCGCCTACCAGCTTGAAGGGAGGAATGTAGCGTTCCAGCGACCGGGCGATGGTGAGCTCCCGGGTGGCGTCATGGATTTCGTAATTGAGCATTGTGATGTTACTCCATGTGGATTTTAGCCGAGTTCATTGACGGAAATTGAATCAGGTGGTCTCTTCTTCGCCGTATACATAATCAATAATTATATAATTTAAACTATTTCCTATGTCCAGTACAGACTCTTTTACTTTATTGTTGTCTTTATAAATTTTTATTTGAAGAAGGTAAGTATTATTATCTCTGAATGCATTGATTTCAAGATAATCCAGTTCATCGAATTCCTTTTCATATATATAAAAACCGTTTTCTATGGTGAATTCGGCCGGTGTTGTACTTGAATCGAAGGTTATTATACTACTGTTATCTACAATATATGTTCCGCTTATAGGGCCCCCTGCTATAATTTTAAATGAAATTGGATCTTTAATGTCCTCTTCGCAGGCGGGTATAAAAAACATGAGGATAAACAGAATTACCGGAAGACCCCATCTTCTTTTTTTATTGAAAAACATAATCATTATTAAGTATCCACATCAGTAAAGTTAAACTCAGTCGTCAAATAAGACAAAACAGGTAATATAAGGTTTCAACCATTTATCATATTAAATTATTATTTACTATTTATCCGAAAATGATAAAACAGTTAAAAACTATCTGTGTCAACAAATTTAATGATGGCATACCGGCAGTCGGGAAAGTCGCGGCAGATTATAACGAAAAATAACATTCGGGCGCCTTTAGAAATCAGAATTTTCCGAAATACCACTATTGAAAATTCTGATTTCTTACATTAACATGTGCCCGCAAGGGGACATCCGAAATGTACTACAAAGAGGTTCCCTTGTAACCGGCTGCCTCACCATCATGGTAAAAAATGCATATGCCTGTGCGGTCAGCGGGATATAGTCGATCATGATCGTCGCCAGTTTCAACGTCAACTCCGTCCGCGCCCGCCTCCCGGTACTGAAACGCTGGCTCGGGGAGGCGCGTCCCGACGTGGTATGCCTCCAGGAAACCAAAACACAGGACCTGACCTTCCCCCTGGAGGAGATCACGGCCGCGGGTTATCACGCCGCCTACAGGGGCGAGAAATCCTATAACGGTGTCGCGGTGCTGACCCGGCATTCCATCGAGAAAGTATTGTACGGATTTGACGGCGAGGGCCGGGATGAGGGCAGCCGCATTATTACCGTGTGGATAAAGGGAGTTCCCGTCGTCAACACGTACATACCCCAGGGTTTCGATCCCGCATCGGAGAAGTTCCGGTACAAGCTGGAATGGTTTTCCCGGCTGCGGGATTTTTTTGCGCGTCGCTTCGCCCCCGACCGGCCACTCCTCTGGACGGGCGATTTCAACGTGGCGCCCGAGCCCATCGACGTGCATGACCCCGTGCGGCTGCTGGGCAGCATAGGCTACCATCCCGAAGAGCACAGGGCCCTGGCGGAGGTCAAACAGTGGGGATTCACCGACGTATTCAGAAAACACCGCCCCGAACCTGAACACTATACGTTCTGGGATTACCGCGTCAGGGACGCGGTGAGCAAAAAACTGGGGTGGAGGGTGGACCACATCTGGGCCACGGGGCCCCTGGACGCACGCTCCACCGGGAGCTGGATCGACGTTGAACCCCGGTTATGGGAGCGGCCATCTGACCACACCCCCATCTGCGCGGAATTCGTCGTCTGATCGATGTATGTTGAAATATTACATGACGATGCTGAGGGTGCCGCTCACGGTTTTTTGTGGTTGAAAAGGACGCACCAGACATGCTATCGCATAAGAAGAAGGGGATAGAGAATGATCCGGACCCGCCTTATGTCACGGGTTTCCATCCCATGAGGGAGGTAGAAGCAGCGAATGAAAACGCATAACCTGGATGAAACCGCCTTTCGCGAGATCATCGCACGGGTGCATGTCGCACTCCCGGTGCGCAAATTCACCCCCCGTTTCATGAAGATGATAGAAGAATACCGGGTCAATATCGAGATCGGGCTGGACCACTATAACCTGGACGCATATTCCACCGAACATTTTCGTGAGCTGGGGGCCTCACTGCGCGGCCTGGGCATCAGCATGACGGTGCATGCCCCCTTCCATGAATTGTTCCTCGGATCGCCCGACCGGCTGGTGCGGAACGCCGCGATCGCGCGCATGGACCGTGCGTTCGAGCTTATACCGTTTTTCAATCCGCGGACGGTGGTCGTCCATCTCAATTACGAAAAGCGCCGTTTCGGCTTCGTCTACGAGGAATGGAAGCCCCTCGCGCTCTCGGCGTTGTCGGCGTATGCCGAACGTGCCGCCGAAATGGGAACGGCTGTCATGCTGGAGAACGTGTACGAAGAGACGCCAGAGGTGATGGAGGAGGTGCTCGGGGAACTCTCGGGCGCGGGGATCTATCACTGCTGTGATGTGGGCCATGTACACGCCTTCTCGGACTGCACCCTCGCGTCCTGGCTCGAGGCCAACGGAAAGCACGTGCGTCAGTTCCACCTGCACGACAACGACGGGACAGGCGATACCCATTCGCCCATAGGATCGGGGACCGTCGATTTCGAACTGGTTAAAAAATGCATCGCCGGCATGAAGGATGATCCCGTCATTACCCTGGAGCCCCACTGTGAGGAGCACCTGTGGGCGTCCCTGGAAGGATTCCATCGCGCGGGTATACTGGAAATACTGAAGTCACGCAACCATATATCGGGGGAGGGGAACGGTGGATAATATACTGGTGACCGGCGGCGCCGGATACATCGGCAGTCACGTGACCAGGGCGCTGGCCGAGAAAGGCTTTACTCCGCTTGTGTACGATAATCTGTCGACGGGATTCAGGGACTTCGCGGGGGACTTCGAGTTCATTGAAGGCGACATCGGCGACTACGATACGCTGGTAAAGATATTAAAGGGGCGCGGCATACGCTGTGTCATGAACTTCGCCTCGTATATCGCCGTCGGCGAATCGGTGGAACAGCCCCTCAGATACTACGACAATAATGTGGCCAGAACCCTGGAGTTGTTCCGCGCCATGCGGGACGCAGCCGTATGGTTCTTCGTATTCTCCTCGTCGGCGGCGGTATACGGCAACCCCGAAGAGGTCCCTGTACCCGAGGAGGCACGGCTGTCACCCGCAAGCCCCTACGGCAGAACGAAGTATTTTATCGAAGAGGTGCTCCGCGACCTGGAGGTTTCCGACGGATTCCGCTCCATCTGCCTCAGGTATTTCAACGCCGCCGGCGCCCATCCCTCCGGGGAGATCGGCGAGAGCCATGTGCCCGAGACCCATCTGATACCCCTGGCCATACGGGCCGTACTGGACCCTTCGTATACCTTCACGGTCTACGGGAAGGACTATAGTACTCCCGACGGCACCTGCATCCGCGATTATATACACGTATCCGACCTTGCCGACGCCCATGTGCTGGCGGTGGAAAAGCTTTTGCGCGACGGCACTTCCTCGGTTTACAACCTGGGCAACGGCAGGGGTTTTTCCGTCATGGAAGTGATCGCGGCGGTCGAGAGGGTGGCGCGCAAAAAGATTTCAGTCAACTACGGAAAGCGGCGGGCCGGTGATCCCGCCGTGCTGGTGGCGTCGTCGGGAAAAGCCATGGAAGAACTGGGATGGACGCCCCGCTTTGCCGATATCGACACCATAGTGGAGAGTGCGTGGAACTGGGAGTCCCGCCGCAGGAGAAAAGGTTATTGAGAAAAAATATTTTTCTGACCGGCGCGCCTTCCTCGGGGAAGACCACGGTCATAAAGAAGGTGATAGCGCTTCTGGAAGTACCGGCCGTGGGATTTTACACCGAAGAGGAACGCATAAACGGCCGCCGCACCGGTTTCCTCATGAAGTCGCTTGACGGAGGGGAAGGGTACCTGGCGCACGAGAATTTGAATTCGCGCTGCAAGGTGCGCCGATACGGGGTCAGCCTGGAAAATATCGCGTCCATCGCGGTGCCTTCGATTTTACCGGTCCCCGGAGCGGTGATCATACTGGACGAGATCGGGAAGATGGAATGTTTCTCGGCCGATTTCCGCGACGCGGCCCTGAGGGCGCTGGATTCGGACTGTGTGGTGGTGGGCACCATTACCCTGGGCGGGGACCGGTTCATCGGGGAAATAAAGGGGAGGACCGATGTGGAACTCACCGGGGTGACACCGGAAAACAGGGATATGCTTCCCATGGAGATCGTACATAAAATCCGCACCCTCCTGCCTGCACAAGGAACACTGTAAGCTTCTCCCGAACCACGTCCGCTCTCAGGACTGCCCATGCCTCACTGCCATACCCTCCGCCTTCTTCCACGGATGAACAGGTCCCGTTTTAATGGTCATAGGTATGATATGCATATATGGTTGACAAATGACCACCTTCACTTAGAAGGGTTAAGGTGTCGCATTATCCCAGTCCCTGCAGGAGGGTGAGCCCGAATGCCCGACAAGAGCCAGGAAAGGATTTTTTATCCATCATCGATCGCCGTCGTGGGAGCCACCGAAAACAAATTCAAATGGGGCTCCTATATACTCACCAATATCGTGGATGGAGGGTTTACGGGCCCGGTATATCCGGTGACGCGGGGTAAGGCGACCGTCTACGGAATCAAAGCATACGGCTCCCTGCGTGATATCGAGGGCGACGTGGATCTGGTGTTCATCACCACCCCGGCCGTTACGGTGATGGAGGTGCTGAAAGACTGTACCGCGAAGAAAGTCGCCCACGCGGTCATGATAACCTCGGGATTCAGTGAAACAGGGGCCGGGGGAAAACAGCTTGAAAAAGAAATGGTGGAATACTGCCGCACCAGCGGCATAAAGGTCGTGGGGCCCAACACCATGGGCATTATCAACACTGCCGTCAGTCTGTACGCCACGGGCACCCATGTGCGGCCGAAAAAAGGGGCCATCTCGATTATCGCCCAGAGCGGCAACGTAGGTAACCAGATCATGGAATGGGCTGAACAGCAGGACATCGGCATCGGGAAGTTCATCGGTTCGGGAAACGAGGGAGTACTTCGATGCGAGGATTACCTGGAGTATCTTCACCACGACGATGACACCTCGGTCATTCTGGTATACCTGGAGGGCATCGACGACGGCAGGCGTTTCATGGAGATAGCCCGGAAGACCACTACCGGGAAACCGGTGATCATACTGAAATCCGGGAGGACCGAGGCGGGCGGGCGCGCCGCCCAGTCCCATACCGGCGCCATGGCCGGCTCGTACAGGATATATGAAAGCGCGCTCAGGCAATGCGGCGTGGTAGTCGCCCAGAACCCGACCGACCTGCTCTACATCTCGTCCGCCTTCGACAGTCTCCCGATCCCGGCGGGGAACCGTGTGGGCGTGGTCACCCTGGGGGGCGGATGGGGGGTCATCACCGCCGATGAATGCGAGGAGCGGGGCCTCACCCTGCCGCCGCTGCCGAAAGATGTGTATGATAAAATGGATGCGCTGTTGCCGCCTTTCTGGAGCAAGGGGAACCCGGTGGACCTGGTGGGACAGCCCGACCGCAATATATTTCTGGAATCCACCATCGCCATGGCGGAAAGCGACGCCTACGACGCCGTAATCGTACTGGGAGTGGTCGGTTCGGCCAAGTTCCCATTGAGGATACACGAGGCGGCCATGAGAATGGGTTTTTTTACACAGAAAGAAGTGGATGACCTGACGGAATTATTCAACCAGCTCCAGACGAACTTCCTTGACATAATCATTGATCTTATGGAGAAATACCACAAGCCGATATACCCTGTGTCGCTAATCTCCTCCCCGGAAGACAAGATGGTATACGCGCGGGAAGGGAAGAAATACAAGGTGGTGATTCACAAGACGCCCGAGGAGGCGGTTTTCTGCCTGGCGAAACAGTATGAATACTCACGATATCTCAGGAAGATGGAGAGAGCACAATGAAAGACATTTTGCATAAAGCGATCGCGAAGGGACAGAAGGCGCTTTCTGAATTCGATTCGAAAAGACTGATCTCCATGGCCGGGGTCCCTGTTTCACGCAACAAGCTCGCCGTTTCGAAGGATGAAGCGGTTGCTTTTTCCAGGGAACTGGGTTACCCGGTGGTGCTGAAAGGCTGCTCGGATCAGCTGACCCATAAAACCGAAATGGGAATGGTGAAACTGAAACTTAAAAATGAAGATGATGTGGTTAAGGCCTATAACGAGATTACCGGCAAGGGAGTGGCGCTGGACGGGGTTATCGTGCAGGAGTGGATCGACGGCGACAACCGGGAATTCGTTATCGGGCTGACCCGTGATCCCCAGTTCGGGCCCTGCGTCATGTTCGGCCTGGGGGGCATCTTTACCGAAGTACTGAAGGATGTGAGCTTCAGGGTGGCTCCGCTGAGCGGTTTCGACGCCGAGGAAATGATCGAAGAGATAAAGACCAGTAAAATTCTGGGCGAATTCAGGGGGAGTCCGCCCGTAGACCGCAAGGAACTTGCCTCGGCCCTGATCGGTATCGGCAAACTGGGCCTGGAGTACGAGGAGATAGCCGAAATCGATATTAATCCCCTGGTGATACACGGGAACAGACCGGTTGCCGTGGATGCGCTGGTGGTATTGAGAAAACCGGGGATTGATAGCTCGGTTAAAACGGCCTGACCCCTGATTTATTGTTGATTTAACTACAGGTTCATAATAAAATGAATAGCGCGAGGGTGGATATTGTCCACCCGGTTTTATTGATACATGCGGGATGAATCGTACTCCGTAAATCACTGTCATATGAACATTCCGGTTTCCTGCAATCCGTGCGCACCTGAAAACGGATAGGTCTGGAGAAAAGAATGAATATAAAGCCTGTTCATCGTAAAGTCGGTATATTGTTTTCGGGCGGCCCCGCGCCGAGCGCAAATACGGTGATCTCTGCGACCACCCTGAATTTCCTGGACAACAACATTCCGGTGGTTGGGATTTTCCGCGGGTACGAATTCATACAGGACTTCAATAAGAATTACCCCAAACTGCGCAAGGGGGTGCATTACGAGGAGCTTAACTACGACATTACCCATGTGAGGAATGAAAGGGGCATCTACCTGCGCACCTCCAGGGCAAACCCCGGCCGTAATATCACTACCGTAAAGGACCTGGACGATCCCGAAAAAAATGTGTTACTGCGTAACATCATCGATGCATTCGAGTATCTGAAAATAGGGGCCCTGATCTCGATAGGAGGCGATGACACGCTGAAGACCGCCAATTTCCTGTACACGATGGGGTTTCCGATCATCCATATACCCAAGACCATCGATAACGACTACTATGGCATCCCCTGGACTTTCGGATACTGGACGGCGGTGAACACCGCGCAGACCATAATGCTCAATCTCAAGGCGGACGCGCAGGCAACCGACAGTTTCTTCATTGTGGAACTCATGGGCCGCAAGGCCGGATGGATAACCTACGCCGCCGGGATTGCCGCCGAAGCGATCATGATGGTCGCGCTGGAAGATGTGGAGGAAGACGTGCTCGATCTGGACGGGCTCGCCGAGAGGATCGCCGATACCGTGATCGCAAGGGAAAACAACCGGCGGCCCTACGGTATTATCGCCGTGTCCGAGGGTCTCGCGGACAGGCTGCCCAGAGAACTCAAACCCACGGAAACAGACAAGCACGGCAACATCCTTTACCGGGAGGCCAATATCGCCAAGATACTGGCCAACCGGGCAAGGGAAATCTACAAAGAGAGGACCGGCCTGGACGTCAAGATCATGCCCAAACAGATCGGTTACGAGACACGCACCGCGAGCCCCATCAGTTTTGATGTGGTAATGGGAAGCATGCTGGGTTATGGTGCTTTCAAGTTTTATCATGATAATCTTTTCGGCGTCATGGTTTCGGTGACCGACAACTTCGACCTGAAAGCGGTTCCCTTCAGCGAACTGGTGGACCCCGTGAACCTGAAGACCCGGCTCAGGGACGTGCCGAAAGGAAGTGATTTTTATAATTTGAAGGAAACTCTTTCATACCGAAAATCCCTGGAATGAACCACCGCCCGGGACAGGACAGAAAGTTCCATATACAGTGCGGCGTAATCGCCGACACCACAATTCAGGAGGAAAAATGAAACGCATACTGAGTAAACTGGTAATTTTTACCGTTTTCCTGACGTTCATGTCATGCGGAAGCAAACCGAGCGGAGTACTGGAAAAACTTCAGGGCGCCGACTTCGGCGACATGGAACAAATGTCCAGGTATTACACCAGAGGGACCATCGCGGCCGTAAAAGAACTCAACGCCGCCGCTCCGCGCAGCGAAAAGGGAGAGGCCTCCGCGGACAAGAAGTTCGCTAAAAACGCCCGCTGGAAAATCATCGATGAAAAGGTTGAAGGCGACAGGGCTTCGATCAGGATTAAATACACGCGCCATCCCGTGGAAAACATGGTGGGTCTTGAAATCCCCATTAATATGAAAAAGGAAGACGGTCTGTGGAAAGTGGATATGGAGAAAGAAATGAAAGAGACGGTCGCCATGATAAATGCCATGAAGAAAAACAGCGGACTGTTCGACCGGTTGAAAAAACACCTGAAGTAGATGCCTGAATAACCGGATGATCACACAGTGAATAAAGCGGACGCTCCGATGGCGGGAATAAGAATACATTTTCTCCAGCATGTGGCTTTTGAAGGCCCCGGCAGTATCGGGGAATGGATAAAGGGGAGGGGCCACCAAAGCACGCTTACCAGGCTGTATGAAGATGAAGCGCTTCCCGAAACCGCATCGCTGGACTGGCTGGTGGTGATGGGCGGACCCATGGGAGTGTACGATGAAGACCGTTTTCCGTGGCTCAAACGGGAAAAGTTTTTCATAGAAGACTGCATCCACGGGGGAAAACCGGTCATAGGCATATGTCTGGGCGCGCAGTTGATCGCTGCGGTGCTGGGCGCGCGGGTTTACCGTAATTCACACAGAGAGATAGGATGGTTCCCCGTAACAGTGACAGGTGATGCACGGCAGAGGCAGCTGTTTCGCGGATTCCCCGACGAGGTTACAGTGTTCCACTGGCACGGTGACACGTTTGATTTGCCCGCAGGGGCGTTACACTGCGCCGCGAGTAAGGCCTGTGAAAACCAGATGTTTCTTTACGGTACCGGGGTGCTGGGAATCCAGTTTCATTTCGAGGTCACGGAAAAAGGAATCCGTGATTTGATTACCGCATGCCGCGATGAGATGTCACCGGATACCTATATACAGGATGAATTCACTATTCTCGAAAAACTCGCCCCGGTCAGGGAAAACAACCGTTTGATGGAACGCATACTGCAAGGCATTGCGGATCAGACGCCTGAATAAATTTATTTTCTGCCATGGCAGGAGGGGTTGGTGAAATCCGGGGACATATTATCGAAATTGCGCAGATCTGCGTCAAAAGAAACTGTTGCAAAGGACAAAGACGTACCGCCCGGAGAACAGGCGGGGAAAGGGGCGGACGTAACAGGGAAGACCGCGGAAAAGGATACCTTACCTTTAAAAGATTCATTTCGGGCACTGATCTCAGCTCAGAGCGGCGAAGTGCGTGAAATGTTCAACTACGTTATCCAACCCGAAGAACGGACCCTGAAAATTTATCTTGACCTCCGCTTCTGTAAATAAACACGGCAGGTCTACAGGAAACTAAAGGACAAGGAAAAACAGGACCTCAACGTTTACCAGGTACTGTCCTTCGGCGCGACACCTACTATCGAATATTATGTACTTACCATACTTTCCTGCATCATAGCCACCTCGGGTCTTATCCAGAACTCCGTGGCGGTGATAATCGGCGCCATGATCGTCGCACCCCTCATGACTCCCATTCTCGCGTTTTCGCTGGGGACTATCTGGGGGGATCTGGAACTCATGAAGCTGTCACTTTCTTCTATTCTTAAAGGCGCGTTTCTGGCGATTGTAATTTCCGCTGCAATCGCCTACCTGGTCCCTCTTAAAGATTATTCGCCCGAGATACTTTCCCGTACCAGGCCGTCTCTTTTCGATATCCTTGTGGCCATTACGAGCGGTGCTGTCGGCGCATACGGTTACGCCAACAAGAAAATAAGCAATACCCTGGTGGGTATCGCAATAGCCGTGGCGTTGATGCCGCCTCTGTGTACTATCGGGATCGGGATCGGTACCTTCAGCCGTGAAATCGCCTTCGGGGCGACGCTGCTCTTTCTGATAAATCTCGTTTCAATCTCGCTGGCGGGAGCGATCATCTTCTGGACAATGAAGATACATCCCCTGCTGGGAAGCGAGGGGGTCGCCAAAAGAGCGCTTTACCAGATCGTCCTGTCTTTAATGATTCTAGGGGGCATTGCGGTCCCCGTCGGGTTTTATATGTACGAGGGGTATGTCGTGGCCGATATTCAGAAAACAGCTACGGAGATCATCAATCGTGACTGCGGTGAAGTGCTCATCCTCAGTTTGAGAATGGAGAAGACCAGGTCGGGGTATGTCCTTTCCATAATTCTTGCCGGAGATCACGAACCGGACGATTGGAGGATGAAGATCCTGGGTGAACGCATCAGACAAAAGGCCCCCGTGGTCTCTTCAATAAAGCTGCGGTATGTAAAGAGTGTACTTCTGGAAAACTGATCAGCAGAGGGTAAGGCCGAGATTGAGAATTATATCATCTCTCATTTCAACGGCCTGCTGGTTGTCAGGGTGCTGCTCTATCAGATTCATGCAGGCGATGTAGGCCATGAAGAGATCACCCTGTTCATTGTAAAGATTAATAAGGTTGAAGTGTGTTTCCAGTATGGTTGGATCGGCCTTGAGGGATTTGCCGTAAAAATACAGGGCCCGTTCGAAGTCTCCCTCTTCCCAGTATACCCCGGCAAGATTTGCCAGGGTGATCGAGTCGTCCGGGAACAGGCCGGCCGCACGTTCGAGGATGGTACGCGAGGCTTTGAAGCGTCCCAGTTCGCATAGAACGATTCCGAGCCCGTTTAGAATATCAGGATCAGATCCGTTGAGCCGCGCGCCCATGCTGAATAGTTTAAAAGCTTTCTTGAAGTCACCCAGTTCGATATAATCATAGCCAAAATCCACAAGGCTCGCCGTATCTTTTTTGTACTCCCTGAATTCCTCAGTGGTTAACAATCGTTTGATCTTGTCGGTGTATCGTTTGTTGTCTTTCATGTCAGAGAAGAAATCCGGCATCTGTTATTCACGCAATCCCGGATTCACTTTGACTATCCGTCTTCGAAGAAGAAAATGTCAATACAATTTACAAAATTATATAAGGCGTGAGAAATTGCTATTGACAGTGTTCTTTTTCAGACATAGAAAATACGGCATACGCATCTACCCGGAGACTGTAATGATAAAAAAGACATGGCTCTTGCTGGCCGTACTACTCTTTATTTGCACAGGCTGCAAAAGGCCCGGTGATGTCCTGGCAACCTATGAGGGCGGGCGGATTACCAGGGGTGAATTATATGAATGGCTCGATTCCAGGCATCAGGTAAAGGAACCTGTGGTGAAATCGAAGAAACAGCAGAAAAGCCGCCTGGAAGCGATGGCGCTGGACCGTTTCGCGGTGGAAGAGGCCAAAAAGGGCAAGCTCGATGAAAACGCGGGATTCAAGATGCTGAAAGAACTGGCCATGGAATCGCAGCTCATGGAGCATTTTTATTCCAGGGAGATCCGTGCAAAGATCAAGTTCAGCGTACCCGCGGTGCGGGTGCGTCACATTTTTTTGCGTATTAAAAATCATACTCTGGAGAACAACCGCCAGAGAAAACTGACGCCTGATGAACAGAAAAGGGAGAATGAAATTGTGGAGTCGAAGGCCAGAGGCATTGTTTCACGGCTGGACAGGGGAGAGAAATTCGAAACAATCGCAGGGCAGATGTCAGAAGATTATACCAGAACGAAGGGAGGAGATGCGGGTTACATCGTGGAGGGGATGATGCCAGGTGAATATGCCAGGGCGGCATTCGCCCTTGAGAAAGGCGCCCATACAAAAACCCCGGTTGTAATGCAGAATGGAGTGTATATAATCAAGGCGTTGAAGAAAAAAACCCTGACCGAAAAGAATATTGAAAAGACCATCGGCGATAAAATGCAGGCCTCCCGCATAAAAAACCGGTTTTACAACAATGCCGCCATGGAATACCTGAACAAGCTTCGCGGCGCGCCTGATGTGGTTTCGTATACTGATAAAATTCACCTGCTGAATAAAAGGGACGTGCTTTTTAAAATAGGGGATATGACCTATGGTGTTGCCGAGCTTGACAAAAGACTGGATGCATACGCGAATCGCCTTCCGGCAGGAAGAATGAGGACGATAAGTAAAGAACAAAGAAAAAGTTTTGCAGAGAACTTTTTAAGAATAGAACTCACAAAAAGGGAGGCTGAAAAACTCGGCCTTGATAAAGACCCGGAATTTTTGAAAAAGGCAGCACTCAGGATCGACGGACTGCTTGCCAGGGAATATTTTAAAAAGATCGATACAAAATTCGAGGTGACCCCCCTTGAAGTGAAAGCGGAGTACGAAAAGAACAAGGAACAGCGGTATTATTCCATGGTGCCCAGAGGGAAGGACAGGGTAAAAATCATTGAACCGCTGGGAAAAGTAGAGCCCAGGATTCGAAAGATGCTCGAGAGTCAGAAGCGATCTGACGCCATAAGAAAAGTCCGGGACGAGATGTTGAGGAGCAGAAAGTTCACCGTAATCGAGTCCAGGCTGGAAGGAAAGTAAAAAAAACAGTAAGATGTTCCGCGGTGCGGCTTCTAATTAATGCTTTTCGGCGGCGGCAACTGGTTTTGCAGGTTATCCTCCCGGGATTCGCCGTTGATATAAAAGCCTTCGAACTGCTCAACCTCAAGGCCCAGTTCCTGGGCGGAGTCGATATAAAACTGCAGAACGTTTTTAAGCCGCCGAATGGCCTCATCTCTGTCCGAGCCATAGCAGTTCACATCGAGCTCCGGACAGTTCGCAATAAATTCCGTGTCGAGTTCGACCAGCTTAATAGATAATTTCATCGGCAGTTTCCCCGGTATGATGATTGGAATTTACGGGTTGTCGTTATTCACAGAATTAATATCGTCATGGACGAAAAACACCTTAACAGTATTAATTATCCCCAACGATACGGTGACAGGCTTTTACTGTTTTTGCCTTAGGTGTGGAAATAAAAGGGGTGATACATGCGAAGGGTTTGTTTTATTTTGTTGAAGCGTCGACGAGTAAACGATTGGCGGCATACTTGAATGATCCGATCGTGTTTTACAGTTACTGCCCCCTGGTATGAGAATAATTTTTTACGGGATGGTATCGAAAATTCTCTCTGTATTTTATGCTAAAACACTTTTTTAGTTAATCCGGGCTTATTTTGTTGACAAAAAAAGCGGGCGTGTTTGTATTGCAGTAATACTGATGATTCCTGGATTTTTGTAATACAATTATAAAAACAATATGTAAATCTTTGTGGCAGGTAACGAATCATTAAAGCGGGCCTTCGCGTATACTACCGTTGGTTTGCAGTTGGCTTTTACGTTACTTGTTTTCGTTTATGGTGGACACAAACTAGACATCCGTTTTAATTCCGAACCCTGGTTTCTGGTCGCAGGGGTTGTGCTTGGGATGCTCTTGGGTTTTTATAATCTCTTTAAGGAACTCGGCAGTATTGATAGGGATACAGCCGATGATCGGAAAGAGCGCAAGCGCAGAAAATGGCTGTAACACACTGAACTGAACTAACGCATTGTATAGTGCTTACATTAAGTTGAGGTGGGCTTTCCATGGTTATTCATCTGCTGCATCAAGTCACGAGTTTCGTTGCTTCAGGGGGCGGCAAGGGTGAAAAGGAATCAATGTATGACATCGTAATGCACCACCTTACCGACCATACAATCACCTCAGGTTTTATTGGGAAATTCAACGAGCAATTACTTAGTAAAAAACTCTTCGGTATCTTCGATATGAGGATAACCCGATGGGTTGTCATGATGTGGATAGCCGCTTTGCTGTGCATGCTGATATTTATTCCCCTGGCAAGAAGAATCAGTTCGGCTCAATACGGTTCCCGGTCCAAATGGGTGAATCTCTGGGAAGTTCTGATAGCCTTTATACACGATGAAATTGTCGAGCCGAACTTCGATCACCATTACGTAAAGAAGGCCATGCCTTATTTCCTTTCAATATTTTTCTTCATTCTCTTCTGCAATCTCGGCGGCTTGATTCCCGGCATGTCTACCGCGACCGGAAATCTCGCGGTAACAGGGGGACTGGCGCTGCTGACACTGATAGGGATGATAGGCGTGGGCATGATCAAACAGGGTCCGTTGAGTTACTGGACAGGACTTGTCCCCCATGGTGTTCCCGCGTTTGTAATTCCGCTGATGTTTCCAATTGAAATTATAGGTTTGCTGATCAAACCTTTCGCGCTGACTGTTCGTCTCTTCGCAAACATGACCGCGGGTCATGTGGTAATTATTATTTTCCTGTATTTGATAATGATGTTCCAGAACTACTGGGTGGGTATCGGTTCTGTCGCGGGGTCGCTTATGATTTACCTTCTGGAACTGCTGGTGGCGTTTATCCAGGCATACATCTTCGCGGTGTTGTCGGCGATGTTTATCGGATCATCAATGCATTCACACTAATCTCCCGCCGCGTGTATGGACGCCTGCAGAGGATGCAGCACATGGGTTTTTTTACTGTAGTTTTAATATAATTAATATATAATAAAACATGGTTTTGAAAAAAACAATATTACAAACACTTTAGGAGGAGTTCATGGAATATTTAGGTCTGTCGTATCTTGCGGCTGGTTTCGGGGCGGGTCTGATAGTGTTCGGTGCTGCGTTAGGTATCGGCAAACTGGCAACCGGGGCTCTTGAAGGGATGGCGCGTCAGCCTGAACTCAGTGGTGATCTCAGGACGGCCATGATTATTGCGGCTGCCCTGATCGAAGGTTTCACCTTTTTCGCGCTGGTTGTCACCTTTATGCTCGCGACCAAGGCGCCGCTTGCAATCCCAACGGCCGAAAAGACCCCTGCGGCTGAAGTTCATAAGAAATAATTGTGACCGCAGGTAGTCCATCATGGATGTATTGAAAGAGGGTTTACTGAAAGTTGATCCGGGTCTTCTCCTCTGGACTATAATAACGTTCCTTGTATTATTATTGATCCTGTGGAAGGCGGCGTGGAAGCCCATAGTGGACGCATTGGATGCTCGGGCGGAAAAGGTACGCGGGGACATCGAATCCGCCGAGCAGAGCCGTCTGGAATCAGAGAAGCTGCTCGGCAGGCATAAGGAGATGATGGATAAGGCCAAGGACGAAGCGTCCCATATCATCGCAGAGGGCCGATCCGATGCTGAAAACCTTAAAAACAGCATAGTTGAAAAGGCAAACAGCGAAGCCAGGGAAATAATTGAAAGGGCAAAACGTGAAATTTCCTTTGCTAAAGATAAGGCACTGCATGAAATACAGGCTGAAATGGTGACCCTATCCACGCAGATTGCTGCCAAAGTGATTGCGAAGAACCTTAATCCCGATGATCAGAAGGCTTTCATAGAGCAGACTC
>CAZUXY010000022.1:0-27027 GCA_964624235.1 uncultured Leptospirales bacterium
CAGTTCCCGTTGATACACATTTCCCCCTATCCCTGTCAATAGACCCGACATTGATAACAGATATGTACACCATACAGCCCTTTTGGGGGCTCATGGTGCCGTATCTGACCAGGGCTGTTTCGTCTGCCGGGGCGTAAATATACCCCGCCAACGGCACGGCAGCAGCCGGCGCGATACATTCCGGCGGCGGTGAAAGGAGTTCACTCATATACCGGTAGATATCCGTTGAATCGTGGGACAGGCAATTTTCAGGAAAGAGTCTTTGTTAAAGAAGACGCTTTTTGTTTTTTATGGCAACCCCACCGGCAAGGCGGGGGTGCTTTGGTACAAAGCGGATGGCCGGCCTTTATCCGCGTTCATCTGCGTGCGTCTGCGGTTGAAAATGATGTGTTTGTTTTAATGGAAAGGTTTATATTCGGAATATCCGCGCCGCCGGCAATATGATCCATCAGGCCGACAATGCCGCCGGCCGGGTCAGGGGATGCCAGGTGCCGATTATGATCGGCCCATTCGGCTCATCCCGCAGGTGGAAGGGGTAGAGGAGGACCAGGTCTGTTGCAGGATAAAAAGTGGTTGAAACGAAACGCGATAGTAATGTAATAATGCGGTGAAGCATCCGTTCTATTGCATCCGGCTGAAAAAAAATATCTCTCTATAAATTGACATCAATGACACAGTTTGATAAATTACTCAATAAGGTTCTTTCCGGAAGAAGCGATGCAGATATAGGCTTTAACGAACTTTGTAGCATGCTGAGACGATTTGGTTTTCAGGAAAGAATAAAAGGTGATCATCATATTTTCTTTTGTATAGATGTGGAGGAGATTATCAATATACAGCCCATGCAGGGAAAGGCCAAACCGTACCAGGTAAAACAGGTAAGGAATCTTATAATCAAATATAAACTCGGTGAAGAAAATGAAAAACCATAAGTATGAAGTAATAATCTACTGGAGCGAAGAGGACAAGGCCTACATCGCCGAGGTGCCGGAACTACCGGGCTGTCTCGCCGACGGGGGGAGCCACGCAGAGGCCTTGAGGAATGTAAGTGTTGTCGTCGGGGAATGGGTTGAAACTGCCCGGGATATGGGGCGACCTATTCCTGAACCCAGGGGAAAATTGATGTTTGCCTGAAGCCTCTCATTATTCGGTGAGCTGCAACGAGTTCGGCCAGAGAGACCATTCACCAAACTGTGTCAATACACACTAGAAAGTAAGGGAGCGCAGAATTCAATCGCCGTATTCGATCCAGACATAAGCATGAATCCTGTTCACATTGTTATACTTTTCCCCCCATCCCTGTCAATAGACCATACATTGATCGCAGATATATGCACCATACAGCCCTTTTGGGGCTGTTTTTGCATTATCTAATTTTATGTAGTTCCTCAGCCAGGGGCGCGACAAGTCCCGCGAACGGCACGGCAGCCGGCGCGATACATTCCGGCGGCGGTGAAAGGAGTTTGATCATACAGCGGTAGAGATCATTGGAAAAGAGTTCCCGGTGATCGATACCCTGTAGTGTAAGCTGCTCTATAGCCAGGTAGTCCCGGTGTAGACGTTCGTTTTAATGAGCAGTGGGAACCTACGATTCTTTTAAAAGTAAAGAATTTACTCTGATAAATTCAGCAATGGATCGGCTGCTTTTCCAGGATTTGAATTCCCTTTCCCGTTTCATGGCATCGCTTCGTGTATCGAAGTCCTCAAGATAGACAATTTTCCAGGGACCTTTAAGACGTCTTGTCGAGGACGATCCGATAGCGTCGTGATGATTGTGCTGATGAAGGCGGGTCGTGATATCCTTAGTGTGTCCGATATAATACCTGCCGGTGGATTCTGACTGGAGTATGTAGGTGTAATATTTTTCCATGATAGTATAAATGATCAGGTAAGTACATACATACTACGTTTACGGTATGTAATGTATAAAAAGAAAAACCCACCTTAAACGGTGGGTTTATATTAGATGCTCCCAGCGTAGAACTTCAACTTTTTAACATGCTCTTGTATTTAGCAACCACAGCCGCTTAATTGCGGCTTTTTTATATTAATGGAGGTTATGAATGAACACCTGTTCGAAACATCAGTATTGCAACGCTCCCCTGTGTCCCCTGAATGAAGGGATAGAAAATCATATCTGGTATCCCGACGAGGAGATATGTACCAGGAGTGAGGAGGAGTGGGTGAAGGTTCAGAAGAAGATCAAGGGTTATGATCCTGATTCTTCCCGCTATTTCACCCTGGAAATGTTGAGCCGTGGATGTGTTGTGGGGAAAAGAATGGAAGGCCTCGATCCGGAGGAAGAAGAGGGACCACAGTTGAAAGAGTGGATGGCAAAACATCCAGAAAGAGGCAAGAGAGTCTTGCAACACCGGGCGGATGGAAAGATACGGAAGGTGTTGGTATCTCGAAGATGAGCAGGTAATTGGCGGATTGACTATTTTCGAAAATATTGCACAAGTGATACTTTTTCGAAGTGTTAAATTTGAGGGAATTTAATTGAAAATGTATGATGTAGTGCTCTATCCATGGGGGCCTCTGTAACAGCATTCTATAGGTGTTTTTTTGCCTCAAAAACGCATTCTATAGTGGGTTTTTGAGGCACCACCCGTTTCAGGGTATAAAACCATTCCGAAGTAAAGGGTAGGGTAAAATAGGCTATTTTTGCGGTTTTTCCGAATTGAAAATTAATTGACAATTCCCACCGTTGAGTCTATTCCTTGAATATAAATAAAGTTGTACCATGGGGTAAACAGAGAAAAAGCCCTGTGTCCCTTGATTTAATCAATAGCGACAAACAATAGAACCCAAGTCCAATATACAGATATACTATGGAATATGGCATGTTGTATGTCGTGCCTGGCGACTGATTCAGATTTGCGTGTGTTTGGTTATCCTCTGTGAAAGAGCGGGTATCTGAAGAGATTTCGAGGGACGATTCATTAGTGAAGAATTGGGGGAAGGCATGAAAAAAACTGGTTGGGTTTTCATTTTCATTTCTATGATTGCGGGAAGTTTGTTGGTTCAGCCCGAAATTCATTCTCAAGAAAAAACCAAGCAGGGAAAGTGTGTTGAGGGGGATTGTAAAAATGGATATGGGGTGTTTCTATATTCAGATAGTTCCAGGTATGAAGGACTCTGGAAAGATGGAAAACGCGAGGGGACTGGTAAAGTAACTATAAGCAGTAAAGATCAAGATCAAATAATAGGAGGCATGTTCATTGATGATATGCCTCACGGCAAAATACTATGGACGGTGAAAAATAAAGATGGAAGCGAAGAAAAGTACGAAGGTGGTCTCGTAAATTGGAAGTTTCATGGCCATGGAACATTTGTTTATAGAAATGGTGATACCTATGAAGGCGAGTGGAAAAATGACAAGCGATCCGGAAATGGTACATTGGTAAAAAAAGATGGGGGTACATATATTGGAGAATGGGGAAATGATTCACCTAACGGGAAAGGAAAGTATATTGATAAAAACGGAAATACTTATGACGGGAACTTTAGAAATGGCAAAAGGAATGGAATAGGCAGACAGTCTTTTATCGACGGAACCATATATATCGGGGATTTCAAAAATGGGGAAATAACAGGGATCGGAAATATGAATTTTCCGAGTAATGATAAATATGAAGGTGAATTTTTAAGAGCTGAATATAACGGGAAAGGGACCTATTATTATTCTAATGGTCAAAAATATATTGGATTTTGGAAAGGGGGAAAAGAACACGGGCAGGGAATACTTTATGACGCTGAAGATAATATTGTTGCACAGGGAAACTGGGTTGAGGGTGTACTGTCAAATCCATTAAACTTAGCTTTAAAGGATGCTGAAGAAATCACCCGCGAATTTTGCCTCGCCTACATGCTCGATGTTTTCGGATATTATAAGATTTCGGAGACATACGATACAGAGTTGAAGAGAGCAACTTTCAAACAGTCAAAAGAATATAGGGAAAAGTATCAAACACTTTTGAATTTAAAAAGGAGTGGGGCAAATAAGTGGTACTACAGCATAGTGGAGAACCCGTTTCAAAAGAATCCAGACAACCAAGGAAACCGTGATTATAATGTAAAACTACAAGGATTTCGTATCGATCTATACGAGATTATAATTCCAAGCTTTGGAGGGTTGACTCCAAGAGCTGGAGATATGCCCCTCTTGGTACAGACAGAAGGGGAAGAAGATGGGACTTCATATCGTGATCGAATAATAACTATTGATAATCCTGGTATTACTGATTGCGTTTGGATTTATTTTAATCCATTCCCTTCCATGAGAAAGGACATGGACTGGGGTGACCCTAACTATAGGCGGGGTGTGGTCTTTCTTCCCATGTCACCATCACAGGGTTTAAAAATTGAAAACGACAGAGATAACTGCGTTATTTATTTCGTTTATAAATTAACCGGTTTTAGTGAGAAGGAAATGGTTTTCTACGCCAATCCAGTAAGGGTCATTGTTGCCAATAAAGAATCTGGTGATGTCTATTATGATCGTACCTTCTATGCCGGGAAGTAGGGAGGAACCCCACTATGAAAGACGATAAGCGTGAGAAAAAAGTGAAGAGCCCCGATGATGTGGAGGAGGCCATGCTGAAAAAGCTGGAGCGTGAGGAGCGCAAAACACTCTCGAAGGAAGTACTCGATGATATGCAGGACTACGCTGATTTTATGATGGGGACTGGGAAATATGCTGATAAAGAGACGAAGTGAGCACTGGTCAATTTTGGGAAAATTTACAGGGGTGTGACAGAAGTGTTCTTCTGACACATCAAAAAGAGAGAGAAAGAGGTGGACCATGAGGAAGGAAATCATCCCGTTCCCCGGGGGAAAACCGGGAGTTGTGCAGTTTCGCCGGAACAATCTCACCCCGTCGACGCTGAAAACCTACCGAGGCATTATTCAATCGTATTATAGCTTCTTGGAGAGGAAACGAGTGCCCGAGGGCATTGATTCCATGAAGCAGTGGCTGGCTTCGATTCGCAATCCTAACACCTTCAACAAGAACTACCAGGCATTGAAGGAGTACCTCCTGAAGCGCTTTGAAAACGAGCCGCCTCAGCGGCGCATGGAGCTTCAGGAAGCCTTCTCCCAGATCAAGAGAAAGCGACCCAAGAAGGCAATAACCGAAATTGAATATCTGGACAAATTGGAGATAGACAAGCTAGTCAACGAGGTGCCCGAGAGTTTGGGACTTATCATTTCGGCACTGTTCTGGACCGGGTGCCGGGTAAGCGAATTGCTGGCCCTGAGGATTGCGGATTGTACTGTCGGAGATGTGGTGTCTATAGTGGTGCGGAATCGGAAGGCGGGGGGTGAGGACCTGGAGGTGTATCTCTCAAAAGCTCTCTACTCCCGGATAACCGGGACTTTCGAGGGGTCTTTTTTTCTTTTCGAAGACGAGGATCAAAAACCCTTCACCCGGCAGAACATCACCATGCAGATTAAGCGGGCCGGGAGAAAAGTCCTCGGTCGTGAAATCGGGGCCCATACACTGCGGCACAGCAAGGCCATGTACCTGAAGCAGGAACGGGGGTTGTCGCCAGACCAGGTGGCTGCCGCCCTTGGGCATTCCAGCGTGGTGACCACCTTGAAGTATTATTTCCATGGGAAACCGTCGCCGGAGGATCAGGGAATTCAATAAGGGGTAAATTAATCGAAAAGAAGTTGCGATATTTGCATAGTGCTATATAAAAAGCACATAACGGACGGTATGATTGATATTTAAATAGAGATAGTATATCTGCATGGTGGAATACGGAAATTAAAAATGGACATCTTCCGAATCCAGAAAGAGATAATCAACCAGTACAGCTCCTATATTTCCAGTTTCATCAACATCAATGATGACCAGATAAGAAATACCATAACCAAGGAACTCTCCTCCGGCAAGCTCTGGCCGGAGCCGCTTATTCAGTTTAATCCCTCCTATGAAGTCGTCGGTGATGTGGACCGGTTCTGCGACAGCGGTCTTTTACACCGGGAGATGAGTAATATCTTTAAGGGATATAATCTTTACCGCCATCAGGTGGATGCCCTCGAACTGGGGGTAAACGGCAAGGACTTCATTGTGACCTCGGGCACGGGGTCGGGGAAATCTCTCACCTATATCGGCACCATATTCAACCATCTTCTTGTTAACGGCTTCGGAAAGGGTATACAGGCTGTTATCGTGTATCCCATGAACGCCCTGATCAACTCTCAGTCCGATGAGATGAAGGGTCTGAGGGATAACTACAAGAAAGCGACGGGGAAAGACTTTCCCATCACCTACGCGCAGTACACAGGGCAGGAGAAGGAAGAGGCGAGGGAGAAGGTGAGAAAGGACCCGCCGGACATCTTATTGACCAACTACATGATGCTGGAACTGCTCCTGACCCGGCAGGGGGACGAGTCGATCCGGACGTCCCTTTTCAAGAACCTGAAGTTTCTCGTTTTCGACGAGCTGCACACCTACCGGGGACGGCAGGGCTCCGATGTGGCCCTGCTGATTCGCCGCATCAAGGCCCGGGCCGAACAGGAAGTTTTCTGCATCGGCACATCCGCGACCATGGTTTCCGGGGGCACCCTGGTAGAACAGAAGACCAGGGTCGCCGGGGTCGCGAGGCTCCTTTTTGGGAAAAATTTCACGCCCGAACAGGTCGTCGATGAGACGCTGGTCCGGTCGCTGGGGGCTTCGGATAAAGCGGTTAATCCCGGGGAAGTGACAAAATCCCTGTCCGCACCGATCGACAGCGCCGCGCCGGAAGATAAGTTTATCTCCCATCCCCTGGCCGTCTGGCTGGAGAACGCCGTCGCCCTGGAAGAAAGGGAAGGAAGGCTTTTCCGCGGCAGGCCCCGGTCTTTATCGGAGATCGCGGAGGAATTGAGCGCGTACACGGGAGTTGAAACAGAAAAATGCGTATCGG
The DNA here is from genome assembly GCA_964624235.1 of uncultured Leptospirales bacterium. Classification (GTDB taxonomy): domain Bacteria; phylum Spirochaetota; class UBA4802; order UBA4802; family UBA5368; genus CAZUXY01. The sequence goes on from CAZUXY010000022.1 coordinate 6,915, forward strand.
TTTTGCTGTCGTTATTCCAGTGGATAAATGCCGTCAACGCGACCAAGGATGATCTTCGAAGCGCCTATTTGCCGTTTAAACTGCACCAGTTCATCTCCCAGACGGGTTCGGTGTATATGACCCTGGACGGTCCCGAGAAACGGGTCGTGCAGCTTGAACCGGGCATTATTATCGGGGAGAAAGAAACCGGAAGGCCCCTGTATCCCGTGGTGTTCAGCCGCCAGTCGGGACACCACTTCATTTGCGTGAGGAAGGATAACGAAAGGAACATTCTGATGCCGAGAGACTTCGGCGACATGGCTGATACGGAGTTTGAAGACGACGATGACGCGCCTGCCGGGTTAAATTACGGGTACCTGATCGTGGGAGAGGGTATCTGGGACCCGGAGGAGGACATTCATTCCCTGCCCGAAGCATGGCTGAACCGGTCAAAAAGCGGGAATGTGACCGTTATTAAGAAATACAGGGGCAGGATACCGCAGAAAATATACTTCAACGAGAGCGGAGCCTTTTCAGAAAATGATGAACTCGGCTTCGAAGGATGGTACATGCCGGTGCGGCTGCTGTTCGATCCCACCAGCGGCACTTTTTTCGAGTCCCGGGCCAGCGAGCGGTCAAAGCTGTCGACCCTGGGGACCGAGGGAAGAAGCACCTCCACGACGATCCTTTCCCTGCTGATCGTCATGGAACTGGTGAAAAACGGGTTCAGTTTCAAAGACCAGAAGCTCCTGAGCTTCACCGACAACCGTCAGGACGCGGCCCTGCAATCGGGACATTTCAACGATTTCCTCGATACGGTGCTGTTGCGGTCGGCCATATACCGGGCGCTGGAAAACTCCAACGGCGCCCTACTGGACAGCACTTCCATCGCCCAGGCCGCGTTCAACGCGCTTTCCCTGATGCAGGAGGAATATGCCGTGAAACCGGCGACCTTCCCCGGAGGCATAAAGGACAACGAAGCGGCCCTGAAAGACTTTATCATGTACCGTATTCTTTACGACCTGCGCAGAAGCTGGCGGGTTATCCTTCCCAACCTGGAGCAGTGCGCTCTCATGGAGATAGGCTACCGTCACCTCGACGAGAACTGCTCCCTGGACGAAGCATGGAAGGATGTTCCCCTGCTCAACGCTGTGCCTGTCGAGGAGAGGAAAAAAGTCGTCTTTCAGACCCTGGATTTTATCAGGAAGGCCTACGCGATTTCCAGCGCCGAATACCTGACCGCCGACACCCTGGACAGGAAGAAAAAGAATATCCTGGAAAAATTGAAAAGCCCGTGGGTGATCCGGGACGACGAAGAGATAAAACTGCCGTACTATGTCGCCTGTGAGCCCATCAAAGGGGGGCGCTTTCTGTACACCCAGAGCGTTTCCCTGCGCAGCGCCCTGGGTAAGTACCTTAAATCGGTCGCCCGGGAGTATGATATCCAGTTCGACGAGAAAAGCTACAGTGAGTTTATTCACCTGTATTTAAAAAAACTCAGCGCGGCGGGCTGGCTGAAGACTGAAAAGGCCCATACGACCGGTAACGAAGAAACGACCATCTATCAACTCAGCATCGACCAGATTGAATGGCGGCGGGGCGACCGGGGTACCGTCGTGGCCGACCTGGTGAAAGCCCGCACCTATAAAAAGAGCCCGGCGCCGACAAAGCCGAACCGGTTCTTTCAGGAGCTTTACATCAGCAATTTCCGAAAGATGAAACCCCTGCGCTCGGAGGACCATACCGGCCAGATCAGTACGGAGGATCGCCAGCGGCGGGAAGAGGAGTTCAGGGAAGGGACTATCGCCGCGCTTTTCTGCTCTCCCACCATGGAACTTGGCATCAACATATCGACCCTCAACGTGGTCCATATGCGCAACGTCCCGCCCAATCCCGCCAATTACGCCCAGCGCAGCGGCCGGGCGGGCAGGAGCGGTCAGTCGGCCATGGTATTTACCTTCTGTTCCAGTTTCTCGCCCCATGACCGCCATTACTTTCACGAGGCAGGCCAGATGGTGTCGGGGTCTGTCGCGCCGCCGCAGCTTAACCTCGCCAACGAGGAATTGCTGAGTTCGCACCTGCATTCCATTTATGTATCCGAGATGGGTGGCGGGAAGATTCAGAATTCCCTGATGGACCTGGTGGTTGAGCGGGACCTGGACCCGAAAATGCCCCTGAAAAAAGACGTGGCGGCCCAGATGGAGGCCGATGCGCAACAGAAGAGCAAGATTAAAGACCTGTTTCTCCGCATGACAGAGGACATCAGGGAGTCTCTCAATGAGAAATGGTGGTTCCGGGACAACTGGATCGACCGGAAGATCGACTCAACACCCCTGGATTTCGACCGGTCTATGGACCGCTGGCGGGCCCTCTATAGCGCGGCGGTACAGCAGTTCGACGAGGCCGCGCGAATTCAAAAAAGCGGTTTGTACAAGGCCGGTAGTGAAGAGATGAAAAAGGCGGCGGGCGACCATTACCAGGCGAAACGGCAGATCGCCCTGCTGTGCAACACCGACAGCGAACGAAATATTTCTGAATTCTACCCTTACCGTTATTTCGCCTCGGAGGGTTTTCTGCCGGGATACAACTTCACACGGCTCCCACTGCGGGCCTTTATCCCGGAAGGGGACTCGGGCACCTACGTTTCACGGCCCCGGTTTATCGCCCTGCGGGAATTCGGCCCGCGCAACGTCATCTATTACAGCGGCGGGAAATTCAGCATCGAGCAGCATCTGGTGACCGATGCCGAGAAAAACCTGCGGGAAGTGAAGATATGCGTTCATTCGGGCTATTGCTGCATGGACGACGAATTGAACAGCGAGGTCTGTCCCCTGACCGGCGTAACCATTGAAGACAGCAACCGGTCGAAAATGACCGAACTCCTGGAAATGAGGGAAAGCAGAACCAAGTCCATCGAACGCATCTCCTGCGAAGAGGAGGAGCGGCTGTCCCAGGGATTCAAAGTCGAGACCTATTTCTGCGTGCCGGGCGGCATGGACCGGCTCAAACTGGGTAAGGTGCGCAGCGGTATCGACCTTTACCTCAATATACGCTATATACCGGCGGCGAAACTGATACAGATCAACCGGGGCTGGCGGGCTTCCAAAGAAGAAGGGTTTCTGATGGGCATGACATCCGGCCTGTGGAAAAAGGAAAAAGACCTGGTGAATCCCAACCGGAAGGAAGACATACGCCGGGTGAGGCTTTACACCAGCGACACCGCCGACGCCCTCTACATTGAGCCCATCGAGGCCCTGGCCCTGAACTATGACGGCGTGGTGACGATGCAGTACGCGTTGAAGCGGGCGATCGAGCGTATGTTCCAGGTGGAGCCCGCGGAGATCGCCGTCACCCTGATGGGCGACCAGAGCAGGCCCAATATTTTTCTCTACGAGGCGGCCGAGGGGAGCCTGGGGATTCTTTCACAGTTTGTCGAGCGCCCGGAGTTGTTCATCGACTGCGCGAAAGAGGCCTATGGTCTGTGCCGCTACGACGACGCCGATTACAAAGAACCGGCCTCATACGACGACCTTCTGAGCTATTACAACCAGCGGGACCACGACACCATCGACCGGTGGGCCATTAAAGACGCCCTGGAAAAACTCATGACCTGCACCGTGGAGATTTCCACCAACCCCCTGTATCACAGCTACGATGAACAGTACATGGCCCTGATCAACCGCTATGACCACAATTCCCCCACTGAGCTGAAACTTCTGCAACACCTGTACGCCCGGGGCCTGCGGCTTCCCGACGACGCCCAGCGGGAGGTGCCGGGAATTTACGTGCGGCCCGATTTCTTTTACGAGCCCGACGTATGGATTTTCTGCGACGGCACCCCCCACGACGTCCCGTCCCAGAAAGAACATGACCGGCACCAGCGGGAGGCAATTATGAACCGCGGGGACCAGGTGCTGGTCTATTATTACAGGGACGAACCGGCGGCATTGACGGACAGCCGCCAGGATATTTTCAGGAAGGTGCGGTAGATGGAACACAGTCCAGGTTCGCTGGTGAGGGTGAGGGGCAGAGACTGGGTGGTGCAGCCCTCTAACGATGAGAATCTGATGCTCCTGAAGCCCCTGGGGGGTTCCGACGAGGAGATTACCGGCATTTACCTTCCCCTTGGCTTCAGGGAAGACAAAATCGAGTCGTCGACCTTTCCACTGCCGTCGGAGGGCGATATCGGCGACATCGCCACGGCGCGGCTGCTCTATAACGCCGCCCGGCTCTCCTTCCGGGCGGGTGCCGGGCCCTTCCGGTCCATCGCGAAGCTTTCATTCCGCCCCCGGTCGTACCAGATGGTGCCGCTCATCATGGCGCTTAAACTGGACCCCATACGGCTTTTTATCGCCGACGACGTGGGGGTGGGGAAGACCATCGAGGCGCTGGTGATCGTCAAGGAGCTGCTGGAGCGCCGGGAGATCGAGCGTTTCGCCGTGGTGTGCCTGCCGCACCTGTGCGACCAGTGGCAGGGCGAACTGAAAGACAAATTCGGCATCGACGCCGTGATCATACGCTCGAACACCCAGGCGCGGCTGGACCGGCAGATTCACGGGGACACCAGCGTCTACGAATATTACCCCTACCAGATCATCTCCATCGACTACATCAAGGCCGAGGGGCGGCGGCAGGTATTCATTCAGCAGTGCCCGGAGCTTATCATCGTGGACGAGGCACATACCTGCGCCCGGCCCTCCGGTGCGGTGAAGAGCAAGCAGCAGCGGCACAGCCTCATCCACGACATCGCCCGGAAGCCCGGGCAGCACCTGATCCTCCTCACCGCGACGCCCCACAGCGGGAAACCCGAGGAGTTTTCGTCGCTTCTGGGCCTTATCAAGCCTTCTTTCGAAAAACTGGACCTCCCGGCATCCAGCCAGGACGAGCGCCGGGACCTGGCGAACCATTTTGTCCAGCGGCGGCGGGCCGACGTGAGCGGAAGCCTGCGAAATATTACAGAAGACACCCCCTTCCCGGTACGGGACGCGGGTGAATACGAGTATGCCCTCTCGAAGAAATACGCCGCCCTCTACGACGACGCCCTGGATTTCGCCCGGGACCTGGCGGGCGCCGGGAAAGGGAGCGACGGGAAGAGGCTGTATCACTACTGGTCGGCCCTGGCGCTGCTTCGGGGCATCATGTCGAGTCCCGCGGCGGGGGCGGAGATGCTCTCCAACCGCATCGCCCGGGGACTTGAAATCGACGAGTTGCTCGAAGACGAGGACAACCCGGTCATCGAGCAGGACTACGGCTTCGAGGGCGACCATACCCACACCGACGTGGTGAACAAAACCACCTGGAGCGGCGGCCAGAACAAACGGCTCGCCGAACTGGCTTCACTTTTGGATAATCTGCACAGCCTTGAGGACGACCGCAAGGCCGCCCGGGCGCTGGAGATACTGAGCGACTGGCTTTCCCGGGGCTTTCAGCCGGTGGTCTTCTGCCGTTACATCGCCACGGCGCGGTACCTGGGGGAACTGCTGGGGCCCGCGCTGAAAAAGGCGGTCAGGAACGTGGACGTGCAGGTGATCACCAGCGAAGACCCGGACGAGGTGCGGAAAGAGCGCATCGAGGGAATCGACACGGTGAAACCGCGGGTGCTTTTCGCCACCGACTGCCTGAGCGAGGGAATAAACCTACAGGAATATTTCACGGCGGTGCTTCATTACGACCTGCCCTGGAACCCCAACCGGCTGGAACAGCGGGAGGGGCGGGTGGACCGTTACGGCCAGAAGGCCGAGACGGTGCTGGCCTACCTGCTCTGGGGGAAAGACAACCCCATCGACGGCATCGTTTTGAAGGTGATTTTAAGGAAGGTGCGGGAGATACGGCGCTCGATCCAGATATCCATTCCCTTTCCCGAGGACAGCCGGTCTATCATGGACGCGGTGCTGAACGCGGTGCTGTTGAATCCCAAAAAAGTGAGGGACGACCTCCAGCTTCATCTGGATTTTCCCGAGGCCGACCCCCTGAAGCAGAGCGAGCTGAAGGCCACCAGGGCGATCGAAAGCGCGGCCGAACGGGAAAAGCAGTCGCGCTCGATCTTCGCGCAGCACGCCATACGGGCGGACCAGATCGAGGAAGACCTGAAACAGGCCGACCGGTCCATAGGCGACCCGTCGGCGGTGGAGATGTTCGTGACCGGGGCGCTTAACGAGATTTTAGGGGCCCAGACAAGCCGCGACAAAAAGGGCTACCGGCTTTTTACCGCCAACCTGCCGGAGGCGCTGAAAGGGACCCTGCCCCCGGGGAACGAACTGAAGATAAGTTTCGAATCGCCGACGCCGGAAGGTTACCTCTACCTGGGGCGCAACCATCTTTTCACCGAACAGCTCTGCCGGTACCTGCTGGCCAGGGCCCTGGAACGGCAGAAACCGGCCCCGGCGCGGGCGTCGGTGGTACGGTGCCGGGAAGTGAGCGTTAAAACCACCGTGATCATGTTCCGGGTGCGCAATGTCATCGAGGAGCGTTCGGGAGGAAGGCAGATAGTGGCCGAGGAGATGCTCCTCTGGGGGTACCGGGGAAGCCCTGAATCGAAGGATTACCTTGATCAGGAAGCGGCCATGGAACTCCTCGCGACCATCCGCCCGTCGGCGAACCTGAGCGCGGAGGCGACGGCATCTTTCTTGAAAAATGAACTGGAAGCGGCGGGGAGGCTTAACACCCGAAACGGCCTTTTCGACGAAATCGCCCTGGAACGGGCGAAGGCGCTGGTGGAGGCCCACGAGCGGTTCAGGAAAGTGATGGGGGGCAGCCGCTACCGGGCTTTCGAGCCGGTACTGCCCATGGATATCATGGGGGTTTACCTGCTGCTGCCCCACAACGGATGACGCAGCGTTTAAAGCATTTGATTGACACGGGGCATTTTACTCTGTTAATTATTCACAACCATGTAAACAGGGGGAAACAGTATGCCATCCAAAGCGATGAAGATTAAACCTGAAGATTATATTCTTTCGGCGCTTTCAAAAGAGGACCGGCTTGACGCGGCGCTGGCGGTGGCCGGTGAGGCGTTCAAGCGCACCGATCTTACCATGGACGATATAGAAAAGGCCGTGAAGTCCATACGTAAAAGCGCCCATGAAAAAAAGAAATAAAGTGGTCGTCGACACCGGGGTGCTGGTTTCGGCGTTCGCCTTCGGCGGCGTGCCCGGAGAGGCCGTAAGAAAAGCCGCGCGGGAGGCGCTGGTGTGTGTCTCGCCCCGTCTTCTGGAAGAATACCGCGCGGTGCCCCTGCGTCTTGAAAAACTGAACAAAATCAATCACGAACAGTTGAAATCACTGATCTCGGGCATATCGGTCTTCGTTTCGAATTCGCTGGTAGTGCATCCCCGTAAAGCGCTGGAACTGTGCCGTGACCCCAAGGACAACATGCTTTTGGAATGCTGTCTTGAAGCGAAAGCCGACACATTGCTGACCGGCGACAAGGACCTGCTGGAAATCGATGAACTGCCGTTTAAACTGAAAATACTTACCCCCGCGCGGTATATACGGAGGACCACCGGACGGTGAAATACGCCACCATACGCATCGAAGGCCCCATCCTCTCGGCGGACATCCTGGACAGGATCGAGCAGGGCGATACGGGAGGGCAGTCGCCGAAAGACTTCGGCCTGGACGGCCGGGCGAAGGTGAAAGGCGAGATCGTGCGGGCCTGGGCCGACGCGAAGGACCTGTGGCAGGTGTTCAGCCACCGCATGGAGCGGGTGAAGGACGGGGAGTCGGGCACCTCGGAGACCCGGCGCTTCTTCATGGTGCCCTTCCTGGGGCTCCTGGGATACGAGGTTGAAACGGCCCGGGCCGAAACCGTGAACGGGAAGTCCTACGCCATAAGCCACCGGGCGGTGAACCGCGACGGCTTTCCCGTCCACATTACCGGGTTCAACGACAGCCTGGACAAAAAGCGCGAGACCGGCGGCCCCCGCATGTCGCCCCACGCCCTGGTGCAGGAGTACCTGAACCTGACCGAACACCTCTACGCCCTTGCCGCCAACGGCCTGCACCTGCGGCTGTTACGCAACTCCAGCCGCCTGGTGAAGCTTTCGTTCGTGGAATTCGACCTGGAGCGCATGTTTTCCGAGGACCATTACGCCGACTTCGCCGTGCTGTACCGGCTGCTGCACGCCTCGCGCACGCCGCTGAAGAAGGACGCGGGGGCCGAGTGCATACTGGAACGGTACCACCAGGACGCCCTGGACGCCGGTAGCCGCATACGGGACGGCCTTTCGGAGGCGGTGAAATATTCCATTATATCCCTGGCCGACGGTTTTCTCGCCCATGATGACAACGGGGCCCTGCGGGAAGCGCTGGAACGGGGCGCTTTGAAACCGGAAGAGCTGTACCACCAGTTGCTGCGGCTCATCTACCGCGTGCTTTTTCTCATGGTGACCGAGGAGCGGGGGCTGGTGTTCGCGCCGAAAACGCCGCCGGAGCGCAGGGCCGTTTACATGAAGCACTACAGCCTGGACCGCCTCAGGGCGCTTTCGGACCGGGCGTTTCTGCACGACCGGCGGTATAAGGACCTCTGGGAGTGCCTGCTTCGTACCTTCGCGCTGTTCGAGGAGGGCGGGAAGGGCGAACCCCTGGGCATAAAGCCCCTGGCGGGGGAGCTGTTTCATTTCCGTTCCATCGGGACGCTCTCGGAGTGTTCCCTGGACAACGAGGCGCTCCTGTCGTGCGTGCGAAACCTCAACGTGTTTATCAATAAAAACACCGGCCAGGCCACCCGGGTGAACTACGGCTCCCTTTCGGTGGAGGAGTTCGGGTCGGTCTATGAGGGGATGCTGGACTTCCACGCGGTGGTCGTCACCACCGGGGGAAAACAGCGTTTTGACCTGGTCTCCGGGAAAGAGCGCAAGACCACGGGCTCGTATTACACGCCGCCGGAGCTGGTGGCGGAGCTGATCAAAAGCGCGCTTGAGCCGGTGGTGAAGGAGCGGCTGGCGAAAAAACCCCCACCCGGCCTCCCCCTTCAAAAGGGGGAGGGGAAGTCCTCCCCCGAAAATGGTGTGCGGACTATTGAGGAAACCATTTTGAACATTAAAGTCTGCGACCCGGCCTGCGGGAGCGGGCATTTTCTGCTGGCGGCGGCGCGGTATCTCGCGCGGGAGCTGGCAATGGCGCGGACGGGGGGCGACGAAGCCTCGCCGGAGGAACTGCGCCGGGCCCTCAGGGAAGTGATAGGCCGCTGTATATACGGGGTCGACAAAAACCCCCTGGCGGTGGAGCTGTGCAAGGTGGCGCTGTGGATCGAGGGCCACGAGCCGGGGAAACCGCTGTCGTTCCTGGACCACCGCATCAAGTGCGGCGACTCCCTGGTGGGAGTGATGGACATCGAGGCGGTCTCGAACACCGGCATTCCGGACGAGGCCTTCAAGCCGGTGACCGGGGACGATAAGGAGATCGCGAAGGAGCTGAAGAAGCGCAATAAATCGTTCGCCGACGCGGGACAGGGGAACCTCTTCAGCGGCGGACAGAAAGACACCGCGGCCCTGGCGAAGGAAGCGGCGGCGATCGCCGCCATGGGGGACGAGAGCCTGGCGAGCGTGAAGGCCAAGGAGGAGCGGTACCGGAAGCTCCACGTCCAGGACGGGCTCTATTCCCGGGAATATACCCTCTGTTCGCTCTGGACCGCGGCCTTTTTCATTCCCATGACCAGAGAGAACAAAATAAACAAGCGGCTGGTGACCAATGATGAGTTTTTCCGCTATCTGAGGAACGAGCAGGTCCCCGAAAGCGCCCTGGCGTATGTGCGGGCGCTGTCCCTGGATCAACGGTTCTTCCACTGGCCCATCGAGTTTCCCGAGGTGTTTGCGCGGGGCGGGTTTGACTGCGTGCTGGGGAACCCGCCGTGGGAACTCCTCGAATTAAAGGATAATGTTTCCGAGACTGATTCATTTGCACGGATGCAGAAGTGGTTCAAATCTGGTCAATATTCAATTCTTAATGGAAGGAGGGATCTTTATAAACTTTTTTTAATCAACTGTACAAATTTGCTTTCTAGCAAAGGACTATATGCCTTTTTAACACCACTTGGTGTTTTTATGGAAGATGAGGTCAGTAAATGGAGAAAAGACTTTTTCAATAATGGTAGCGTAACTCATTTGTTTCATTATCAAAATGCCAAACATATATTTTTCCCTAAAGTTCATGCTAGTTATCGGTTTTGTGCCGTTACATATTCTCCTAGTGAATCATTTGATCACAAATTTTCAACTGTAGCAGAATCATCATCAGCTTTCTATTCGCGCTATATTATTTCTGTAAAACGAAAATATTTTTCTGAGTGGTTAGGTGAAGATTGCTCTGGAACCATTTATTCGACTAAAGAGTATGCAATATTACATCAATTCCTGATGGATAAAATTAGAAAGATGGAAAGCTTGAAATACAAGGTTGTAGCTGAATTTCATGCCTCAACTGATAAGAATATATTATATAGTGAACCAAAGGATAAATCATGGATCGTGCCTAAAAATAGAAACATTCATTTTTTTAATTACAAATATGCTTCACCAGATACATGGGTTAGTTTCAGCGATGTAAAGGAGCGTGTAAAAAGAAAGGGTTTAATAAGTACAGGATGGACTGATAGATATCCACGTCTTTTATTCCGGGACATAGCCAGAAATGATGATGAAAGAACACTAATAAGTTGTTTGGTGCCTCCAGGCGTTGTATCAACATATGATACCCCGATGTTTGTGCCAAATTGTAGAGATGAGGATTACCCGCTATGGATTTGCTTCTTTGGGGCCCTGTTCTCATCTATATTATTCGATTTTTTGATTCGCTCGTTCGTTGATAAACACATAAAAGGATACACTTTAGCTCGTATCAATTGGCCTTCTCCTCTTGAGTTCTTAAAAAAGGATACGTTATTTGATAGAATTACAGCTCTTATGTTTGAACTTGCCATTTTGGACGATTCTTATTCTAAATGGGCTCGTGATTGCAATTATCACGGAACTCCATTTCCTCCTAATCCCGAACGTAAATTTATTTCTAAATGTGAACTCGACGCTTGCATTTTTCGTTTAATACTGGGTGAGAACGATAACTGGGTAAAGGAAGGTTCAAGCGAGTTGTTATCATACTTCCCTTCACCGAAGCATGCGATCGATTTCATTTTTGAAACTTTTCCAATAATGAAGAGAAAAGATGAGGAAATCCATGGTATTTACAAAACAAAAGAACAGGTACTGGAAAAATATTAAGCAACTCATGGGCCCGGCGGACGTGTCCGGGGAGTACAGAACGAAGAGGCTGGTGTTGGAGGGGCGGGAGAGGGTTTGAGGGGGAGCTTGAATTCAACATGTTATATGTGTAACTCTACTGCTACTACAAGAGAGCATGTGCCCCCGTTATCTTTTTTTCCAAGCGGTAAAAAAGATAACCTTATCACTGTTCCATCATGTGAAATGCACAATAACAGTAATTCTAAAGATGTTGAATACATCCGTAATATAATCACTACCTCTTTTAATGTGAATGCAGAAGGACTGGCACATTATCATAATAAAACAAAGCGTTCATTTAAGCGAAGCGAAAAATTAACTCAAGCAACTTTTCAAAACGTTATTACTGTTGATCTTGGTGGAGTTAAATCAAAGGGCTTTAATTATAGTGTTGAGCGATTTGATAAAGTTTTTGATGTCATAGGTCGAGGATTATTCTTCTACGACTTTGGTAAAAAGTTCACAGGAGAATGGTTAGTAGTAAATGTTAATGCATATATGAATTGGAAGCATTTAGGAAACCCGTCATATGAACCATATGAAAAGTTATTTGATGCAATCTCAAATAATAGTATGGATGACATGCCAGTTGGTAATCCTGAAATTTTCCGTTACTTACGAATTATACAACAAGAGATATATATTTATCTATTGGTGTTATACGAAGGTTTTGAAGTTTTATTAGTTAGTTGAGGGGGCAGATGGAAGAACTGGATAAAATTTTCAGTCAAATCGAAAGCGGCGGCATAACAATACAGATGGTACCTGAAAACGGTACAAGAAGGATCACACGTTTCGAGAAGCTAAAGGAATTTGCTGAACAGGAATTTGCATTTTGGAACCAGTTTCGAAACTCCCGATTAATACATTTGGTGCAACCCTTTGGCCAAGCCTTGCAAGAAATTCAAAATGCCGAGAATGCTATAAAGTCTGGGAATGATCAACAGGTAAACAATAGTTTAACAAGTATAATAAATATTCTTAGGAATAATACTCACTGCTTTTCATCTACTTCTCTTGCTTTATTCTTTAAAGAAATGTATGAAAGCGGTGCAAAAATTGGGGATGCCGCTTACGATTATTTCTTAGAACAAAATATTCAATACAAGGAGTTTTCTAATAAAGACTATTTAATCGGTATTATTAAAAGCTTCATATATGAGAAAGTCCATATATCTTTTAATGATAAACTGAATGCGGAGACAGAATCACTGGAAGACATAAGGGCAAAGTATTTTGCGACTATAGACGGCATTGAGAACTATTACCACTCGACAGTAGAACAGAGAGACAAGGAACTGAACAGTTTCAAGACAGAGCTGAACGACTGGAAAGATGCCACTATTAAGGATTTGCAGAATAAGCTCAACGATAATGAACAGAAATTTTCTACTCTTCAACAACAATACGAAGAGTATATGCGGCTCGAAGGCCCGGCGAAATACTGGCAGGAACTGACTGATGATTATGAGAAGAAGGGAAGAGGTTGGAGGCACTGGGCGATCGGTTCATCTGCCCTGTCTCTGGCGATTCTGGGGGGTATTTTGTATAATTTTCCTGATTGTCTCTATCAACAGGGGCAATCCTTTTCTTTTACAAATCTGAAGGGTACCATTGTCCTGGCGATCATCGTGTCCATTCTGATTTATTTAATCCGTTTATTCGTGAAACTTTCCATCAGCGCCTATCATCTTTCGCGGGACGCGAAAGAACGGCTTCAGCTGACACATATCTACCTTTCCATGATAAAGGATAATGCGGTTGACGAGAAGGACAGGGCTATTGTTTTGCAGTCCCTGTTCAGCAGGGCTGATACGGGCTTGCTGAAGGGGGATCATAGCCCGTCCATGCCGGAGGGGTTGATTTCGCAGGTTATGAGAGGGGCGAAATAGCAATCTACCTATATCTCCCCAACATTGTTATGGTAAAGAAATGATCACAAAACACCAGGGTACTGTGGAATTGAAAAATGACTTCACCACGGTATTCGATCTGCTCCGATCCCGGGGGGAAGCCGATCTGGTAACATCAGCGGGGAGTTCTTTTGTCGCGATGGCCTCCATTGCCAGCAGCGGGGAGCACTCCGGGGAACCTGTGATTAAGTTCTTCCATGACGGTGTTGAGTATGCTCGATCATACAGATGCTGCTGGGGGCATTATTATAATTGCAACAGGACCCGAATAGGGATGTACTGTAAGGCTTTGGATTCGGTTGTGTAGATATGATGGTCTGATAAGTTCAATGGTGCCGAATGTAAGAATATGAAATATCGAGAATCAAATTACTATGACGGCAATTTACCATATTACCCATGTTGACAATCTCCGGGATATTCTCCACCATGGGGGGCTTTACTCCGATGCTGAAAGAACTCGCAGGAGTATGAAGCCGGTATGTATTGCCTACACTGAGATTAAGGATCGTCGATCAAGAAAGAAGGTCGATTTACCCGGCGGCATGACCCTTGACGAATATGTACCATTCTATTTCTCGAATCGTTCACCCATGCTGTATGCGATTCATACGAAAAGCGTTCCAGGGTATTCACATGGCGACAGCGAAATCATTTATCTCGTTTCCTCGGCGGAGCGTGTGTCAGCTTCAGACCGCGGGTGGTGTTTTTCAGATGGGCACGCGATAATGGAGATGACAGAGTTCTATTGTTCACTTGATAAGCTGTGCATGGTCGACTGGGATATAATCGATAACTGGAGCTGGGGCGATCGGCCGGATGATCCCGACAGGAAACGACGCAAACAGGCAGAATTCCTGGTTTCCGGTTTTTTCCCCTGGGAACTTGTTGACAGAATCGGTGTTAAAGATAAAATAATGTTGGAAAAAGTAAATGAATTACTCGCTTCAGCGCCGTGCAGGCCGGATGTATCCATCGAATCTGATTGGTATTATCAGGATTAACCAGGAGGTGCAGGTATGGTGGAATTAATACATGGCAATTTGCTCGAAGCTGATGCCGAAGCCCTGGTCAATACCGTTAACACCGAAGGAGTAATGGGAAAGGGCGTGGCCCTTCAGTTTAAGAAGGCGTTCCCCGAAATGGTGGAGACATATAAAAAAGCCTGCAAGGACGGCACGTTGACCATCGGCAAGGTTCAGGTCTATACACGTAACGCCATTATCGGACCGCGCTATATAATTAATTTTCCAACAAAGCGACACTGGAAAGCCTCCTCAAAAAATGAAGATATTCTGAAAGGGCTTAAATCACTTGTCGCGGAAGTCGAAAGGTTGCGTATTACATCCATCGCCCTGCCGGCACTGGGATGCGGTCTTGGCGGTCTCGATTGGGATAAAGTCCTTCCTATGATTAAGGAGGAATTCCGTTCAGTGCCCAATGTACGTGTACTCGTGTACCCACCCCAGAAATCACCCGACGCCAATTCAATGATTAACCGGACAGAACGCCCGAAGATGACGACGCTACGGGCGAAAGTTCTTCATGTATTGGGAAGGTATTGCTCCGCTGGGTATGACCTTAAACTCCTTGAAGTGCAAAAGCTCCTCTACTTCTTACAGGAGGCCGGTGAACCTCTGCGGTTAAGATTTAAAAAGGACTATTACGGGCCATACGCGGATAATCTCAGGCATGTACTGCATCTGTTTGAGGGGCATTTTATTAATGGTTTCGCGGACGGCAAAAATAAACCGGAAACGCCGATTCATTTGATACCTGAAGCCATCGAGGAAGCGAGAAGAATTATACAGAAAAATGACACGAGCCCCGAAACCGGCGAAACCATACTCGACAAAGTCCTTAAGCTTATTGAGGGTTTCGAAACTCCCTATGGTATGGAGCTCCTCGCGACGGTTCACTGGGTTACGATTCATGAAAAAGGTTCGAGTGATGAGGATGCTGTTCTGGAAGCTGTATATAATTGGAACAGTAGAAAAAGAGAGGTTATGAAGCCGGAACATGTTAAAATCGCCCGCAAGCGTCTGATCGAGCATGGATGGATTCAATAGTTGGAAATCGTTAAATAGAAGTATTGATCAGGCAGATAATCTCCGCCAGTAGAATTAATTTGTTGACATTTCCAATGCAAACAACGATATTAATTACAGCATACCTGCCGCGCCTCTGCTCTGCACGCGAAATTCGGCGGGTTTTTTATTTTTAGGGGTGCCCTGAATGGAGTACCTTAAGCCGCCTCTTACCCTCGAAGAACAGGCTGAAAAACTGCTCTCACGCGGGTTGATCGCGGACAAAAATGAGCTGATCCATCGGCTTCAAAGCGTTAATTATTATCGCCTGAGTGCCTACCTGTATCCTTATCGAACCCCGGATGACTGCTTCAGGGAAAATACGACACTTCATATTGTATGGAAGCATTATACCTTTGACCGTCAATTACGACTACTGGTAATGGATGCTGTGGAAAGAGTGGAGGTGGCGGTTCGTACGCAGCTTGTGTATCATTTTGCGCATCGTTATGGAGCATTCGGATATACAGAGAAAAAGAACCTGATAAATATGGACGCTGAAACCTTTAATCACTGGTTAAGGGACCTCGAACATGAAACCAGGAGAAGCCGGGAGGCTTTTGTCGACCACTTCCACAACAAATACGGCGATTTACATGATCGACTTCCCATATGGATGATAGCTGAAATTATGAGTTTTGGCCGGATGCTTACCATGTTTAACGGTGTTGATGCCGGTTTGAAAAGAGTAATCGGCCGTGAGTACGGAATTCCCGACGCGACTCTTCAAAACTGGCTAGGCGCGCTAAATGTAATTCGCAATATATGCGCACATCATGGGCGTCTGTGGAACCGAGAGTTGCCGTTTAAGCCCTATATTCCGAGGATCAATAAATACCCGGAATGGCATAAACCGATTGAAGTGGAAAACACTCGCATTTTCGTCATACTTACGATACTGAGATACTTATTGCGCCGTGTCGCACCGACAAGCGACTGGGCGACGCGAATGAATGCCCTCCTTCACACATATCCGGAAGTCTCTTTATCGTCGATGGGATTTCCTGTCGGATGGGAGGAGAGCCCTTTATGGAGATAGAGTTGAACGATTACGTTTCGGGTAGCTCGTCAGGCCGAGTGGACATATGTTAATGAGTATCATATAACGGAGCCCTCTCCCGTGGGAGAGGGCGCGCCGGCGGCGGGGTGAGGTCAATCTGGCAACATCAGCGGGGAGTTCTTTTGCCGCGAAGGCCTCCATTGCCAGCAGCGGGGAGCACTCCGGGGAACCTGTGATTAAGTTCTTCCATGACGGTGTTGAGTATGCTCGATCATACAGATGCTGCTGGGGGCATTATTATAATTGCAACAGGACCCGAATAGGGATGTACTGTAAGGCTTTGGATTCGATTGTGTAGATATGATGGTCTGATAAGTTCAAATTAACCTTCCCAACTAAACATCACCCTCCAGAAAAACATCAATAAATTTCATATTCTCGGAATATTCTGTGGCGAAATTCCTCGTTGGAGAGTATATAGAGGTGGAGCTAATTTAAAGTATGACCCATAGGAGGTGATAAGAATATAAAAGATTCAAGCAGCAATGGATAGAATAACAATGGACGGGAGCGACACATATAGTCCCCCCCTCCCTGGAAGCGCAGGGGGCCATTCTATCCAAAACACTTATTGAGATGGAGGATTTCCATGAATTCCAATATTGGAATAGACACTCTCAGGTTGGGAGTTAAGAAGTATGCGTTCAGGGACGACTTTAGAGGTTCAATCGTCCCGGTGAATCGGCGGTTTTCTTCGCAGGATACGAGACCCGCCCCTGTGCTCGGTACTTGTGATGGGCTGTTGAGAGAAGTGGCGTGTGATCCGTTAAGTCTGGTATTTGGGCGGCGCGCCTTTTTCAACCATGAGTACTTTTCCCTTAATATCGAGTACAGTTTTAAGCTGAAGCAGTCTTTCTGCTCATTAACCATGCATCTCCCTAAATATTTCAGGAAGAACAACCTCATCCCCGCCAGCAGAGATGAGGTTGCCCGCGCCATTTCCATTACCAATGAGATTCTCAACCAGGAGGTCGGCTTTGAGTGCGATTTGCCTGATGCCGATGTTATTCGATTAGATGTGGCGCGCAATGTCGCGGCAGAGGCTTCTTTTCAACATTACATCCCAGTTTTTAGATCAATACATATAAACAGGCTCAAGCGTATGTTTGAATATGATTCCTCTGTAAACTTCTCCAATAGTAGACTGGAGCTCATGATCTATGATAAGGTTCGCCAGTTATTGGAAAAAATGAATGATTTAACAGTAACCTTGGATAACTTGATCAGGTTTGAACTTAAGTTCAAGCGACGGGAAGCGGTTTTGAAGTACGTCCACATTGAGAAGGCATTTCAACTTGAAGAAAACTTCGATCGTATTGAACAGGCATATTTAGATTTCATGCGGTCAAAAGTATTTTATGTCAATAATCCAGTCGACCAATGCAACGAGATGGACTTGAAGGGGGTTTTAAACTTCTATCGAAATAGGTGCGAAAGAGACTATTTTCAGGTCCATACGAGCGATATCGGAATCAACAAACTGATCCAGGAATATGGGCTGGAATACGTTCTGAATGTATTGGGGAGCCTGGAAAAAGAAAATGGCTTAAAAGATCAGAGTATCAAGAAGAAGCTCTATCGATTTCGCAAGGACATTGATGCCAGTAAGGTGCGCTACAGCTCTCTAGGGGAAAACTCGGTTCCGTATCTCGAACGTTATTTTGAATTACGGAACAAGGTGCTGGCGGCGTGATTATGATGGGGATTGTTGATACTGGAAAATTTAAAGTGAGAATATTATGAAAAATATAAATACAGATAGTAAGAATTTGGCGGCACATTTTAATGAAATTAAGGATGCTAGGATGAATGAAGAACGTATCATTGGTCTTGTATCTGAGTGTCTTATTTCATTGGCAAAAGAATTTTATCAGAACTCTCCTCTCACGGTTCAGTTCAACATCAATCCACAGAGGGATGAGTTGTCCTGTTCAATAACTAAAAAGGTGAGGTTTAATCGCATCAACAATTAATAATAAAGGATTCAATAATTCCTCATAGCGCCACCGGCGAGACGACAACCGAAGAGAAGGCCGTCACTTTTTAATGACTTAGATGCATGAGTCGTTAAAGGTGACGGTTTTTTTATTTTGCCTGGAGGCGGTGAGTAGAGGGGAACTGACATAAATCCAATGGTATAAGTGATATGAAATCAAATTATACAAATATAAAAGAGCTTGAATTCTCCGAAGAATCGGTACAGATGTTTAGGGAGCGATTATATAAGTTCGCAGAACTTTGTACCCAGAGAAGGGAAAAGATAAATGGAAGGATTAGAGAAGAAAATCAAAAATGCAAAAGGGGAACTGTGCTTCAGCTACGCCCGCATTAGTTCTCGCAAGCAGGAAAAAGGGAATTCCCTTGAGGACCAGAAATCCGAAGCATACGCTTATGCCGAACGGAATAATCTGAATCTGGTCCATGTGTTCGAAGCCGTTGAATCAGCCTATGATGAAGATCGGGTCGTATTCAATGAAATGTTCCAGGCGGCGCGTCGGTATGATGTAAAGCATATTATTTTTAAGACCTATGACCGGGCTGCCCGGAATTCTCTGGATTGGCATAAGGTAACTAATGGCATTAAGAAATATAGATTTATTATTCATTTTTATGAAATGAATATCATGTTGGATGAGAGTAGTACCGCTGAAGAATTTTTCATGGGGAACATGAACAATGCAATGGCTCAGTTTTGGAGCAATAAGATAGCTCAAAGCATAAAGAGGGCAAATTATCACAAGGTTCTCACCAGGAAGACTGCTATCAGGGCACCTCTTGGGTATATTTGGAACGCTGAAGAAAAACAATGGGTGATCGACCGCGATGCTATATCAATAATCAAGGAAATCTACGACAGTTTTAACAACAATATGAGTTTGAGTGAAGTAGTGGATTTACTTAATGCGAAAGGTTGTCGTACAGCAAAAGGGAGCAGGTGGCATAAATCTACAGTAGACCATGTATTGAGAAATAAGTTTTATGCGGGATATTTAAAATATAAGGGGAAGTATCTGGAAGGTGCCCACGAGCCGGTCTTCACCCTGGAATATTGGGAAAAAACGCAGCGGGGATTCGAAAATAGATTCAAGGGATGGAAGCAAAACGACACGGGTTTTCTATTGAGGGGATTCGTTCGTTGTGCGGAGTGTAAGAGATTGTACTATGGAGTCAGAGCTAAGAAATATGTTTATTATGATCATAAATGCGACGGGATCGACCATAAAAAGATACGCGAAGAAGCATTATTGGAGATGCTCGATACTGAAGTTGAAAAAATAATCTTTGATGATAATTATGCCGACTTCTTGATGAAGTTGTTGAAAAAAACTCTTCGGGATGACCGCCGGGTAAGGGAAAAGGGAGAATCGGATTTGTCAAAGAGAGTGAATGAGCTCAGAAGAAAAAAGGATAAACTCCTCGAATTATATGTTGATAGTGTAATTGATAAAGATGATTTGTATCGTAAGGTAGAAGGGATAGAGAAGGATATTGTTGTACTTGAACAGAAGCGGAAACAGCTCGATATAGATGTGTCTAAACACGAATACAAGGCGGTAGAAATAATAGACTTCCTTCGTAATTTCTCTTCGACTTACCTGCAAGACACGCCTGAAGGGAAACTTCAGTTCCTCAAACTGATGGCGGCCGGGGCGACGATTGACAAGGGCAAAATAAAAGTCGAATGGCTTAAACCATTCGACTTTCTGTTGACTCCAGAGTTGAAGTCCTATGCTGCTCCCCCGGTAGGACTCGAACCTACGACCAATTGGTTAACAGCCAACTGCTCTACCGACTGAGCTACAGGGGAATATTCAAAGACCACGACTTCCTGTACGT
>CAZUXY010000022.1:27127-42054 GCA_964624235.1 uncultured Leptospirales bacterium
ATTGTCAATTGGTTAATCCCGGCAATCCGGGACTCTACCGACTGAGCTACAGGGGAATATTCAAAGACCACGACTTCCTGTACGTATTGTCAATTGGTTAATCCCGGCAATCCGGGACTCTACCGACTGAGCTACAGGGGTATGGGGTTTGTAAAAGAACTAATGATTGAAAACCTTCTACAGGAATAACATCCCCGGCGTAACGGGCTTTTGTCGCTTTTGTAATATGCCCTTTCTCCGTTAGCGCTCTTCAAGGTGGCTAACGTAATAAAAATAATAATACCGGGTGTCAATAATTTTTACAAAAAAACAGGCATTTTTATTATTTTTATCTTGCCGTCCTTTCTTTCCGAAATATTTAATAATACTGTGTCGTTTCGGCGGTTTCAGAATACTAGTGACGGGGTACCGATGCCGGATAATGAAAGGGTGGATAGATCCACGGAAAATAACCTGGTAAAGATCGGGACCGGCACCATTAACGCTGAAACCGGCAATGCTGATGCCGCGGAAGATTCCTCCGTCACCCGGGAAGATGCGGGGGTGAACCTCCTCAGGGAAAAGACTTTTACCGAGGAATTACGAAGCCTGATCGACCAGGTGACCCGTCCTGGCGACCATGAACCCCTGGAGCAAAGGCTGGACCAGCTCACCGAGGAAGAGGTGATCTATCACCTGCACAAGATCTTCTATCAAACCATCAACCTGGTAAACCTGGATAAGGTGAATTCATGCTTCAATCCTTTCGATTATGGATCGGGAATCCATGAAGACACGATAATAAGGGCCGTGTACGACGAAATGGACAGGCTGGATATGTCGCATTTCGCCCTGCTGCCGTATCACCTCAACAAGAAATGTTTCATGCCCACCATAAACCATATCACGGCCCTGGATATGACAAACCTCTATATCGATCCTTCGGACCATCTTTATAACGGAACCATCGAGAGCGCCGAAGGGATAATGATAATCCCCGGCCTTATAAACGACGACCCGCTGTTGAAAAAAAGGTTTATACCCGGCAATGCCCTGGAAGAGAACTATTACTACCTCAACACACTAAAAAACATACACAGGGGCCTTTCAGCGGAGGTTCTGGCGCTGCAGGAGGGGTATGTCATGGATGCCGGTTTTTCACCCCTGCTGCTCATAGAGCTCGACAGAAAAAAATACCAGGATGATCCCCGGCAGGTATACTTTAAAATAGCCAGAAACCTGCAGGTGATTTTATTGCTTTATTCCAACATGGAGTACATGAAGATCAGGTCCGTAGAAAATAAAGGATTCAGGCAGTACATAAAATCCATGGAGTATTTTTTCCAGTACATAATGAAAAACAAGGGCGGAAGGTGCTACATCATCAGGTTCAACAGATATTACCAGAAACAAACCTTCTACCTGAAGTCATATCTTATCACCAAAATCAGGACGGCCCTGACATGGAAATCGATGCTTTTGAACCTGGATGAATCACGTGTTATCGTGGTCGCCGATACCTATGACATAGCACCCATGGAAAAGTTAGTACAGGAATTGAAAGAGGGCCTCGAAAAAGAGATACAATGCGAGATTATTGAAGAACCTGCCAGAAACGGTTTTTACTCCTTTCTCGAGAATGTCGTGTTTAAATAAAATTTGCCCGCTCCTCCTTCCGTTCCGGTACATATCTAGATATATGTACGGTTGCCGGGGAGGAACGGGCCTGTGAGCGGGGTTGGTTTCCTTCCGGCGCAACGAGAAACCGGTTAACTGCATGAAAAGAGCGCGGTTTAAAAAAATTCGCATATGTGTGCTTATACTGTTGCTCTTTGCATATTGCAAAGGAATGCCGCTTTATGCCGCGGGTTCTATAGGCACGTCGGGCGCGGATTTCCTTGAGATAGGAGTGGGCAGCCGTCCGCTTGGGATGGGCGAGGCATTCACCGCGGCCACCGACGACGTGAACTCCATTTATTACAATCCCGCGGGCCTCGGCACCATGAAATACCCGGTGCTGCAGATCATGCACCAGGAACTTATCCTGGACTCAAGGTTCGAGAACATCTCGGCGAGTTTCCCGTTGTTTAACGGATTCATGGGCATATCCAATTCCGTATTCTGGGTGCCTCCCTTCGACAAGATAGATATCGACGGCAACAAAACCGGACAGGTGCAGTTCTACAACATGAGCCTGGTTACGGCCTACGGTCAGTCGCTGGGTTTCATGGAAATAGGCGCCTCGGTTAAATACATCTACCAGAGAATAGATACTCTCAGCCTGCATTCAGCCGCGGTGGATTTCGGTATACTGAAAAGGCTTTATATGTATTCGCCGTTCGAGGCGCCGGTAAGAAACCTGGTGCTGGGACTCTCGGTGCAGAATATCGGCACCAAAGCCAAGGACGATCCGCTCCCCAGAATGATGAGGGCGGGCGTCTCGTATTACCTTACCAAGTGGTTCGGACTCAACGTGGACCTTATGCAGTACTTCATAGACCCCTCCGACCTCTATGATTTTACTTACGGGTTCAATGAGAGCTTCAGGATGAACCTCGGGTTCGAAGTTACCTATCAGAACCTGATCGCTTTCCGCGGCGGATACCGGTTCAATGACGCCGGCAAGTACTCTCTCGGCATGGGCTTCAATTACGCAATAAAAAACCTTGGGTTTTCCATCGATACATCGTATACCGATTCGGGCATTTTCGGGCCGGTATACTCTTTCGGAGTGACCTTCAAGCTGATACCCAAGGTCATTACCGTGGATGACCAGCTCAAGGCCGAGGTGCACTACCAGCGGGCCATCAAGTATTATATCGCCAATGATATCGACGCCGCCATCGACGAATTCAAGAAATGCAGGGACTACAATCCTTACCATAAAAACGTTAAAAAGAAGATTAAAGACCTGGAATACCTGAGGGAGTTGCAGCGCAAGAATGAAGAGCTCGACAAGATCGAATCGGAAAAGAAATGAAATACGTCCACTAACGGTTGTAAATAATTTTTGTCCCACCGTCGACGGATCGGTCCTTTTCCAGATGGGTGATACGATGGTGATATGCGCGGCGACCGTTTCTACGGACGTGCCCCAGCACGCAAGAGACAGGGGCAGGGGATGGATCACCGCTGAATACACCATGCTTCCTTATTCCACAAACCCGCGCACACCGCGGCGCAACGACCGTCCAGACGGCAGAAGCGTCGAGATCCAGCGCTTGATCGGCAGGGCCATTCGCGGCGTCGTGGACCTGAAATCTCTTGAGGGATACCTCATCGCGCTGGATTGCGACGTGCTCCGTGCCGACGGAGGTACCCGAACAGCTTCGATCAACGGCGCTTTTATCGCCGCCAAGCTCGCGGTCGCGGGAATGGTCAGGGACGGGAAGATCGGTAAAGATCCCTTTATTTCATCCGTTGCGGCGGTATCGGTGGGTCTGGTGGACGGGGAAGTGCTTCTGGACCTGGATTATGCCGAGGATTCGAGGGCTATGGTCGACATGAACGTGGTGATGGACGATTCGCACCGTCTGGTTGAATTGCAGGGGACGGGGGAGGGCAGTCCTTTTCCGATGGAACTTCATGATGAAATGATCAAATATGCAGCTTCGGGGATTGCACGCATCTTCGACTGTTATAAAAACTATATTTCTTGACCTCGTTGTTCATCCGCTTTAAAATCATTGTGTAAAATGTTTCCGATAACCGAAGGCGAAAGTATATAAAAACAGGTGAACAGGAGGTATATATGGCACTGGACTTTGATCCCATGTATGAATACATGGACGACAGTGATTCGGATTCATCATCCGATGACGGGATGAGTGAAACCACGGTGACCGAACAGGGGGCGCTGAGCAAGATAGGTTCTTCTTTTACGGGAATGCTCACGGGCCTCGCGTGTTTTCTGCTCGCATGGCCTGTACTGTACTGCGGTGCGTCGAGGATCCACTGGGACAAGGTATTCAAGAGCGCGGTCCCGGTCGAGCAGGCAAAAAGCGGCAAAGCAGTCTATATTACCGGAACACCGGTGGCGTATGAAATCGGCGATGAACCGACCCTTGCCAAAGGAAAATATCTGAAGATCAGCAAATCGGTGGAAGCCTATGCGTATGTGGAAGACAAGAAGAGCGAAACGAAAGAGCGCAAAGAGGGGACTAAAACCATAAAGGAAACCAAGACGACCTATTCCTACAGCATGAACTGGACGTCTTCCCCGAAATCCATAGGCAGCTTCAACCAGAAGTTCTGGAACAGGTACCAGCGTGATCACCGCGTACCCAAAAATATTGAAAATCCCGTAATCACCGACGCGGAGAAAAAGCCCGGTGTGGTATATGCCCCGGCGAAAATAGGAGAATATGATATCGATATCCGCGACGTGGAGTTTTACGGCGGCTCAAAAGAGCTGGACAAGGTGTATATCAAAGGCAAAGAAGGGGCGCCGAAAATAGGTGACAAGAGGATTTCTTACAGCGTATATCCGTCGGACATCGAGTATACCTTTGCCGGCAGCATAAGCGGGAAGAAATTCACAAAATATTATTACAAAGAAGATGAAGCGAAACTGGTGGGAGGTCCCGGCACGTTCCAGGCGCTTATAGCATCATTGAAACAGTCCGAGCGTATCAAGGGTGTGCTCTGGTTCCTTGGGGGATTCGTTCTTATGGCGGCGGGTTTGAACATGCTGGTAGGTCCCATTACGACGCTGCTGGAGTTCATCCCGGTCATCGGGAGTATGGGGTCTGGTATTATACGGTTTGTTCTGGGTCTGGTCGCCCTGATCCTTTCGGCGATCTTCTGGTGGGTGGTCAAGCTCTGGTGGCTCATCCTGCTGGTAATTCTTTTGATTGTTGGATTTCTCTATTACCGCAAGAAATCAGCAAAACCAGCTGCGGCCTAGTCATAACATGCGGTCTTTCCTTATCTATAATAGAGAGGGAAAGACCGCATTTTTGAAATAACCCGCATATTCGGCCGTACCTTCCTTTCTTTAGTAAAATCCTGCCCATAATATCCCGATAACTAAATAAAGCACCTGCTTGAAAATATTTTCAGGAACGCATGCAAATGAAAAAGCTCGCATATCCTATGATCTTATTCCTGGGTTTCGTTGACGCCGCCCTGGGCCAGCATTACATTAGAAACACGACGGTAATCGACACACCGACGGCCTATACGCTGGGAAAGGGTACTTATCAGGTTTCATTTCTCGGCTATGATAACGGCGGTGTTGAGTTGAAAACGCTTCTGGGATTACACGGCAACCTCTTCCTGGGAGTTTCTCTTGATATTCAGAATGCAATAGGAAAGGATAAGCCGGAGCCTAATGTTCCTGGAGTGATCGCTAAAATCAAATTCACCGATGGATGGGAAACTTTTCCAATATCTCTGGCTATTGGATACGATTCATTTTATATAGGGCAGGAGGGTAAAACCTACAATCCCGACAACAAGCTAAACCGGATGATATACGGACCGTATTTCGTGATCACCAAGCCGGTCTACGTGTTCAACGATGAGCAGCATTTCCATTTTGGCGTCCGTCTACCCACACAGCCGGACTATGTTCCTGAGGACACCTCGTATTTCCTTTCACTGGACATACCGCTGGGGGAGTATTTCATTTTCAAGACTGAAACCGAGCGTATCTATTATGATTTTTCACGTTCAGGCGACTGGATGCTCAATTTAGGTTTACGATATACGTATATGGGGCGCCTGGGAGTCGAATTTGATTTTCTGCTTCAGCCGAATGAAAGGGCGAACAGGATAATAAGGATAGAATATAATGACGTATTTTAAACTGGGCTTCATCGTATTGCTGCTGATGACAGCGGCGCAGGCCCAATCCCTCGAAAGATGCACCCTGCACTTTAAAAATTCAGAACACAGAAATGTGTCACTTACGGTTGAAATCGCGCGGACCGAGATACAGCGGAATGAAGGCCTGATGTACCGAAAAACCCTTGAAAAAAACAGCGGGATGCTGTTTGTGTTTGAAAGTGAAAGGATAATGAATTTCTGGATGAAGAATACTTATATACCGCTCAGTATCGCCTACATCGACCGTTACGGGATCATACGTGAAATACACCATATGAAACCCTTGGACACCTCGCTTACCTATATGTCGCGAAACAGGGCACTCTACGCTGTTGAAGTTAACCAGGGATGGTTCGAACGAAACAAAATAACTCCAGGCTGTAAAATCGAGTTACATGGATGCCTCGGTAAATAGAATTCCCTCCTCGAAAGACGAACGCGCGCTGTTGATCGCCCTGAACCTGGGCGCAAGACACATTGAGGATGTAGAGCATTCTCTTGATGAACTGCACATGCTGGTTTCCACCGCGGGCGGTATCGTCGTCGACAAAATCATAATGCGCCGTGAAACCCTGGACGCTTCACACATTATTGGAAAAGGGCAGGTAGATCATGTACGCGGAATGATCAAAGAAAAGGACATACGCCTGATGGTATTCAATCTGAATTCCATACGGCCTGCACAGGTCAGAAACCTTGAGGAATTGCTGAAATGCCGTGTGGTGGGGAGAAGTGAGGTTATACTAGACATCTTCGCGCGCAGGGCCAGAAGCGCAGAAGCGAAGATACAGGTGGAACTGGCACAGCTCAATTATATCCTCCCCCGGCTCAAGGGTCTGGGCGGCGTTTTATCGCGTCTGGGTGGCGGAATAGGGACCAGGGGTCCAGGTGAAAAAATGCTCGAAACCGACCGCCGTCATATACTGAAACGAATATCAAAGCTGAACCATAAGCTCGTAAAGATCGCACGCCACAGGTCCCTTATCAGAAAGTCCAGGGAAGGACAGGTGCGGTGCGCGGTGGTGGGATATACCAACGCCGGGAAATCCACGCTAATAAACGTGCTCGCCAGAGACGATCTTTTCGTGGAAGACCGTCTTTTCGCGACCCTGGACGCCTATACCAGGATGGTATACCTTGATGAAACAAAAAAAGTTTTGCTCACCGACACAGTGGGTTTCATCAGCGATCTTCCCGCTCATCTCATTGAATCGTTCAAA
This sequence comes from uncultured Leptospirales bacterium, assembly GCA_964624235.1. Taxonomy (GTDB): domain Bacteria; phylum Spirochaetota; class UBA4802; order UBA4802; family UBA5368; genus CAZUXY01. The sequence continues at coordinate 34,156 of CAZUXY010000022.1, forward strand.
TCCACACTTGAAGAAATAGTCAACGCACATTTACTGGTGCATATCGTGGACGCAACCTCACGAAATATTGATGGTGCCGTTAACACGGTAAATGTTGAACTTCAACAACTGGGCTGCAACGGAAAGGAAACCATCGTGTTTCTGAACAAGTGCGACCTGCTGAATCCGGAATCGGCCCAGTTCGAGAGGCTGGGGTACAGATACCCTGAAGCCATTATCGGTTCAGCGGTTACGGGTGCCGGCATTGATGCGCTGAAGCAAAGGTTATCGGCGTTTTGTGAAACGGTAACCATGAATGGTTATCAAGATTATCCCGGAAATTTCCGAAATAATATACATGGTGGGATTTAAATCCGGAATACCCGCAACGGTATTGTTTTTAACGGTTTTGTCAGTATTCCTGAATTACAATTCATCGGGTGCCGTCGGCCGTATGGTTGAGGGTAAAGCTGTAGACTCCATCATAAATCTGGAAAACGCTATTATCGTTCACGGTCTTCATAGTGAAATAAGTGAACACGATGAGATTTCGAAGAAAGGCGGCATTATAGTAGACAATGATTTCGGCAACGGACTTGCCACTCCCCGGGGGAAGAAGAACGGTATAGTTAAAAGGAATGACACCTCATACAGAAACGCGGACGTCGATTTGCACAACCCCACGGCAAAGGAATACCTGAAAAATCTCAGAAAAAAGGATATCCGCTGGCAGGTAATGAAATACCGGATACGAAGGGGCGATAATTTGTGGGACCTGGCCAGGAGTTTCAACAGTGAATCCGAACATATAATAGGGATTAATGCTATTGATAATCCTGACCGGCTTGATGCGGGAAAAACAATAATAATACCTCATCGTAAGGGAACCAGCTACACGGTTAAAAAGGGAGATACGCTGAGTGCCATAGCAAAGGAACATGGTACCACTGTTTCTTCCCTGAAAAGCTTCAACACACTACGTAATGCGGAAAGCATTATGCCGGGTAAAACTCTTTTCATCGCTTATAATGGTAAAAATAATAGAATCAAAAAAGAAGCATACATCGCCAAAAACGAACCAACCACAAAACCGGATAAGGAAAAAAGGTTCCAGTGGCCCTTACGGGGAAGAATTACTTCGAGCTTCGGGAACCGTATCGATCCGTTTTCAAAAAAGAGATCATTTCACTGCGGTATAGATATAAGCGCTGAACCGGGAACACCCGTCAGAGCATCCGCGGCAGGTAAGGTGATATTCAGCGGCTGGAAGGATGGATATGGAAATATGCTGGTGCTGAGACATGACGGAGGTTATATTACAGTTTACGCCCACAATAAAAAGAACACGGCCGAGGTTGACACAATAGTTGGAAAAAATGAAATTATCGCGTATTCCGGCATGACGGGAGCGGTTACAGGGGCACACCTGCATTTTGAGATCAGGAAATACCTCACACCGCTGAATCCATTGAGGTTTATCAAGTGATGAAAAAAACACTTTTAATACTTATTGTTTCGTTATTGCTGACAGCTTACTCTTCTTCTGAAGGAGCTGCGCTGAGAAACGGTAATGTTAAGGATTACACCATCACTGTTTTTTATCATCAGGAAGATACGGAAGGATGGAAGTCGGTATTAAAAGGAAAAATAATATCAATCGGCACAAAAGATGAATATGATAAAAATGATATATCAGCATCTTCCCGCGACCGTACTAAAACTACAATCAGGTTATACAACGCCGAAGGTATAAAAAAAGAAGATATGCTGTTTATCATTAACTCAAAGAACATGATTGTGGCAAAAGTCCAGGTGATAAAAGTTTTTGAAAGCGTTTCATTCGGTCCGTTGGTGGTTGGTTACGGTAACCTCAGGCTTGCAAAACAGGGCGATCGTGTGGTAATGAAGATTGAGGATGCATATTCAAAATACGCCTATATATACCGTGCCCGTGGTGATTATTACCGTGAAACAGGCGACACCGCGGAGTCGATAAACAATTACAAAAAGTCCATTGAGATGGACAAGGGCAACCCTGAAGCGCATTTCGAACTGGGAAAAATTTATTTAAATGAGGGCTTATACCAGTTTGCGTTCAGGGAATTCAATATCGCTTATAAAAATATTGGACGACTGTATGACCGCGAGGATAAATTCCAGCTGTTGAAATACATGACCGAAACAAGGTTCAAACAGGCATATAATACCGATATTAAAGAGGATCTGAAAAACAAATATATTACGGAAGGAATATCATATTCCAGGGAAGCTCTTTCATTAAATCCCGATTCCGAAGATATACATTACTATCTTGGAGTATTCTACTACAAAAACAGCAATCCATCTGACGTGGACTCGAAAAATCATCTTATGAAAGCAATTGAAAAAGATCCTGAAAATATTAATGCATTCATACTCCTTGCGGAATTATACTACCGGCATAAGAACATGCTTAAATCCAGACAATATGCAGAAAGCGCTCTTAAAATAGACCCATCAAACGAAAGGGCAAAATTTATCCGCTCATTGACCGAGAAACAGGAATAAGAAGTATAAAAGATATTATAGGTGTTTTTTTATCTTACTTCCGATAACATATGTTATGTCGCATAGGAAAATTTCTTATACATATTAATGAAATACAATTATTCAAAAAGCGTATTATTCTCTCTCCTCTCTTTTGCAATCATATTCCTCTTTATAAATTATTGTTCTGAACATACTTCGTTATTGGTGCATGGTGATGGTGCATTAAAGAAATGGGCGTATTGCTTACCGGGTACGTTGAATCGCAACGGTACTTCATATCTGCGCGTTTTACCATCTCAATACGATGTGATTGCGATAACCGGTTTTACAATTAATGCTGATGCAGCAATAAGAAAGACTGACAGTTTAAAAAGTACCGTAACGTCTACAGTTCCAGGGGGAACAGTAATTTGCTACGTGTTCACCTTTAACTCGCTACGGTCTGCTTTAAAAATACTTTCATCGGCGCAATTGACTTATCGGGCAGCTTCAAACCTGTCGAAATTTGCGCGTTTACATCTACTAACACATATCCATCTGGACATCGAATATCTTCCTCCATCCATGTCTGACAATCTGGGACGTTTTCTATTGTCGATAAAGAAACAATTACGTAATGATAATACCGGGTGCCGTCTATCTATGGCGGTATTTCCTCATATAGATTTTCCAACCCGATGGTCGGGTTTTCATAACCTTGATGTAATCAGCAGGTACTGCGACGAGGCGGTAATCATGTGTTATGATTATCATCGCAAGGATACTTTACCGGGTCCTGTTACGGATTTAAATTGGACTGTCAGGAATATAGAACACATGCTGAAATATTTCAGTCCTGACCGTGTCTGGCTTGGCATACCTGCGTACGGGTATTCATGGAGCAATGACGGGAAATCCACTGTAATATCGGCAAGATACGCCGTAAAACTCTACGATAAGGGGCTGTGTCGCAGGGACGTTTCAGGCAATTCCGTGTGCGACTATACAGTTAAAGGAAAAAAGTATATCGCTTATGTGTCAGATCGAAAAACAAGGGATATGCTTGCGGACATCGCACGCCGTTATCGTCTTAAAGGAACCGCCCTCTGGAGGCTGGGTTTTGAGGAATGAAGCAACTCTCATGCTTTAAAGGATCTCTTGGTTTCCTGGAGACCGGCGGTTTCGTTTCGCAATTCTATAATCTTTTTAATAATCTCACTTTCTCGCCTCTTTACCTTTTCATCTTCGAATCCTCTGGTAAGACGGATCTTGACTGTGATATCCCTGCAGTCACCGGCTAGCGATGTACCGTTAAGATTTTCGGAATAAAGGTTAACCACCACGTCTTCTACTGATTCAATATCATCGTAACCGCTGGTTTTTCCTATCTGGGAATATCTGTGAACGTGGTTTTTGTCGATGCCTAGTGTTTCAACGAACAATTTTTGTAATATATTGTTGGTCTGTTCGTGTTTCTCTGCGTTGTAAAGATACTTACCCCGTTCTGCTTCAAGTTCTTTCAGTAGATCTCTTTCATGAAATTTCAGTTCGGCGATCTTCAGTTCGATTTCTTTAATATTCATTAACAGTTCAATATCGAAGAGTTGTTTTTACGTCATGCTGGCGGGCTGTCCGGTTGCTTCCAGGACATTAAACCAGAACCGTGAGTTCGGATCTATCTGGTTTCGTTTAGAAACCGCGGCTTCAATCGGTATGTGTGAAAAAATATTATTCCACTGCCCTACTACCATGTCGGTTTTGCCGGACATGCCGGCATGAACGGCGAATTGGCCCAGCAGGGCGCAATAAATGGAATCGTTCGGGTTAGCGTGTGTGCTTCTGATTAAATAGCTGGGGTCTATGTACTTCAGTGTTATTTCCATTGATTTTTTATTGAAATATTCTGTTATTTTATCTTTAAGAAATATGCCTATATCTGCAAGTTTGACGTTTCCTGATGCATCTTTACCCATGGTAGATGGATCATTGCCGGTGATGTCCTGTCCCGCACCTTCCGCAACGCAAATAACAGCATGTCCACGGCGTTTCAGACGCTCCTCTAAATGGTGCAGAAAACCGTTATCTCCTTCAAAACCAAAGGGTACTTCCGGTATAAGTACAAAATTAACATCATTCATTGCAAGAGCGGTATTGGCGGCGATAAAACCGGAATACCTGCCCATCAGCTTAACCAGCCCAATACCATTATAAGCGCCTTCGGCCTCAATATGTGCGGCGGTTATTGAATCCACTGCTTTCGAAACTGCTGTTTCGAAACCGAAGGTTTTTTGAATATAACTTATATCGTTATCAATAGTTTTAGGTATTCCAATAACAGAAAGTTTAATGTTACGATTCCCGGATATGGTCGCAATTTTGTGTGCCGCACGCAGACTTCCGTCACCGCCGATTACATACAGTATGTTGATATACAAACGTTCCAGATTATCCACAATTGATTCCATATCATCGGTTCCACCGCGAGAAGAGCCAAGTATGGTACCTCCGATTTTATGGATGTTCATGACAGATTCGGGTGTGAGATTTATCGGCGGTAAATCAACTCCGGTGTTCAATCCCTTGAAACCATAACGTATGCCGAGTATATTTGTTGAGCCGTACCGATAATGCGATTCCATAACCACTGAACGAATAACATCGTTTATTCCCGGGCACAGACCTCCGCAGGTAAGCACTGCGCTTCGAATTTTTCCCGGGTCAAAGTAGATCAGTTTCCTGGGGCCCGCTTTTTCGAATGATGAATCCTCATCGCACTGAACGGCGGCACCGTGTTTGAATGATACATTGTAGAGCAACCTTTCATCGTCATTCACAAACGCGTTGTCGGCGGCGAGGTATTTGGTGATCAAAGGGGATGTAATTTTGCACACACCGAGATTTTTAATTTTCATGTTCATGAGTAAAATACTGAATCCTGAATAATGATATTACACAAACAATAAAAGATACACATTCAAGGTAAATATTATATCACCCGGTTCCTTCCATCTTTTTTTGCCTCGTAGAGGCGATTATCTGCTTTTTTAATAAGTGTGCCCCATTCGCCTCTGGTTTTCGGAATATCGTCAGCCACTCCTGCGCTGATTGTGACATGTGGGGCGACCTTGGAATATTCATGCTTAATGCGCAGGTTTTCGACTTTCTCCTTCATCTGCAGTGCAATGGAGCGCGCATCATCAATCTTTATACCCGGAAGCAGCGCGACGAACTCCTCACCGCCGTAACGTGCAAGCATATCGGTAGACTGGGTAAGTGCGTTTTTTAATGTTGTTGCTATCTTTACCAGACAGTCGTCTCCGGCTTGGTGTCCGTAATTATCGTTGTATCCCTTGAAATAATCGATATCTATCATAATGATAGATAATACCTTGGGAATCTTTACGGCTTTGTCCCATTCCATTTCCAGATACTGATCGAAATATCTTCGATTGGGGATACCGGTAAGACCATCCATGGCCGATGATTTCAAATATGACTGGTTCGCAAGCTCCAGCAACCTGTTTATTTCCAGGAGTTCTCTCTCCCGTTCTATCAATTCATGTTCACGTTTCTTTCGCTTATCCATTTCACGTTTAAGGGTAATCGCGGAACGGACTCGTGCGATCAGTTCAATACGGTGAAATGGTTTTTCGATAAAATCAGTGGCACCCGCTTTAAATGCTTTTTCCAGGTTCTTGATGTCCCCTTTTGAGGTGATTATGATAATAGGTATATCGTCAAATCGTTCATTGCGTTTAAGGCGGCCGGTGAATTCAATACCGTCCATTCCCGGCATAATTATATCCAGAAGAATGAGGTCAATATTGTCGAACTCGGGGGTTCGTCGTAAAAACTCCTCAAGGGCCGAACTTGCGGAATTCACCAGTATAATTTCCCTGAACCCTTCTTTCGTCAGTTCTGTTTTAAGTATGGTCCTGACCGTTACCGAATCGTCAATAATCAATATACTCATAACGATATTGATTATACATCAGAACTTGTGTAAATTCAAGTTCGAATATTTTAATAGTAAATTATTCTATACCCAGTTTCCTGTCGATTTTTAGTTTGTTGACCGAGAGTATTTCCCCGGTTTCCACCCGCAGTAGTTTCAGAAAAATCTCATAGGTGTCTTTCCGCTCATACAGTGTGCCTCCTATCATCATTTTGGCACCGATTAGTTTTCCAACTTTGACGGCGTTTTCATCCTTCATTAACCCGGAATATTGCAGTTCAAGTTCCTTCAGCACCTTTTGCAGTTCTTTTCTCTCCACGATCATGAAGGTCTTGTTTTTGTTGAGCGAAAAGCTCATCTGTTCGGTGAAATACTCCGCGTTGGCCTTTAATCCCGGCATGGAAGGATTGAACGGGATCAGGGTGGCGGGTGTCTTTTTTTCAATGCTGATACTTGAGTAATCGATAAGTTGGTCTACAGACATGGCGAAAAGCTTCTGCAGTGTCTCTTCGTTCTTTTCATCATCAATTTTGGTGGCCTGTATATATGATTCGCCCATGTCCAGTTTCTGGTCGGTTAAATGCGCAAGCTCTTCTTTTGCAAAACGGATTATTATACTCTCAAGCTTGTCGGTCTGGAAATTAGAGCCTGTGTGGTGACTGACGCTTCCCTCTTTCCCCCCTTCACTCTCACCTTTCTCACCGTAAGTCAGAAATATATATTTTGCATAGGTGTACTGCGCTATCTGCCGTAATACATATTCACCCATGAGGTCCAGACCGCCGGTTCCCACGCTGAAAAACTTGATGCCCATCTTCTGAGCGTCCCTTGCCGCATGCGCGTACGTATATTTCTGACCGTAATCCAGATGTGGAGGGGCATCGGTAATTATGAATGAAAGCCGTATGCCGTTACTGTTCCACTGGATTTTTTTTATTGAGTCACTCAGGGCGGACTGCAGATCCTCTGGACCGTCCCCTCCGCCTGATGCTTCGACCTCCTGAAGTCTTTTAATGAAATCATCCAGGCTTGAGGTCAGCGGAATCACCTTTGTGACATATACATCATCGACATCCTTGTACAACACCATGCCGAATCTGAGTTTCGGTTTAATGGAGATTGACGAAAGATTCATGTTAATGATTTCAATGGTGTTCTTCAAACGGCTTATCTCCTCACCCATGCTTCCCGTGGTGTCCATAATGAATACGATATCCAGCGGGATCTGCTGCGGGTTGTGCCGGGGGACTGGTAATTTTACTTCGACCACCCTGTTCCCCTGGCGGTCGAATTCAATCTCTTTTGTTTGATTACCCGAATACACCTTTGCTCGATACTTTTTAGCCGATTGACCGTATTCCGCAGGGAAAAATAAAAAACTTCCGTCGGCATATGTTCTGCCGGAGACCAGAAGATTACGTCTGTCATAAACCTCTATGTCTGCGTTTGCTATGGAT
>CAZUXY010000022.1:42064-68473 GCA_964624235.1 uncultured Leptospirales bacterium
TTTCCCGTTGGAGTCAATCACCCTGATGAATATACGTTCCTTGATATTCAACAAATAGTGATTGACCTTCTGTCCGTACTGTTCGAGAAAATTGGTAAAATAGTTGAATTGCCTGTTGTCGTCGGCGAATCCCGCTTTGAGTCCTGATACAGCAGGTGCTTTTGCCGTAAACCCGCGGGATTTCGACGTTTTGTGCACAGACGCACTGTCCTTGAATCCAAGTTCAGAAGCTTTTTCGCCGCCTCCGTTCTTTTTCTTTTTTATGCGTTTATCTTCCGATGGTGACTTGGCCGCGGGCATGTGATCACTGGAACCCAGAACCTTTTTATCGGCGTCTATAGACCGATCCGCTTTTCTGGTTTCTTCTTTTGCGCCGCCCTCCTTTTTAAGTGAACCGCTGCATCCGGAAACTAGAAAAAACAGGGCGATCGAAATTACAAGATATCGCTTCATCATATTCCTCCATAGATTTGACCACACCGGATTGAAACCTGCATCTGAATATTCGACAAGTTTAAAATGAAGAGGTTCCATCAGTTGTAAAATTATTCATTGAATGGCGATCAAACATAAGCCGCCAGTAAATACAAAAGCACTTAATATCCATTGAATAACGAAGTACTTTCCATTCGGTATTCTACGTGAGTAATGCACAGCAATGAATTTACATGGGATGACGGTCTCTGTCAAACAGATAACCCGCTGAATCATATACAATGCAGTACCGGGAGAATAGCAGCTGTTATGCAACAACGGCAGAAGCAGGCGTCCCTTGAGACTTCGCTCTAGTGGATTTGTTCTGATTATTGCAGCCCTTTTTCAAGAAACCTGTTGAGTCTTTTAACGAATAATGCCGGGTCTTCAGGTTTTAGCCCTTCTATCAACATGGCCTGCTCCAGCAGCAGTAAACTGGCGTCTTCTATCACATCCTTATCCTCCAGCAGACCAATTTTTTTTACAATCTGATGTTCAGGATTTATTTCCAGTACAGGTTTTATCCCTGAGAATTCTTTGTGTCCCATGGCCTTCAGTATATTCTGCATTTTCACCGTCGGATCGGTTTCATCCGCAACGATGCATGAAGGTGATTCACTCAGGCGTGTGCTCGCCCGTACGTTCTTCACCCTGTCCTTCAAAGCTCCCTTTATTTTTTCGATTATCGGTTCAACCGCCTTTTCCTTGTCTCTGTCTTCGGGTGATTTAATATCCTCAGCCGCATCGACACGATTGACCGACTTGAATTCGTAATCTTTATACTTCCCCACCGAAATAATGACTATATCATCGATATCATCATCCATGATTAAAACTTCGACATCCTTTTCATTGTACAATTCCAGCAGGGGTGATCTCCTCAGGGTCTGCTCCCTTTCCCCCGTGATATAATAAATCGACTTTTGATCCGGTTTCATACGGCTAATATACTCCGCGAGACCGGTGTATCCTTCTGATTTCGTCGATTTAAATCGAACCAGATCAAGCAGGGTTTCCCTGTTTTCAGTATCCTGATACAGACCTTCTTTAATGGGTTTCCCAAACTCACGATAGAATTCGTCATATTTTGCTCTGTCAGTGGCGAGGGTCTGAATTTCACCCAGGACCTTTTTTACGGAAGCCGACTTGATTTTAGCCAGTACCCTGTTGTGCTGCAGTGTCTCCCTGCCTACATTGAGAGGAAGATCCTCAGAATCAATGATGCCCTTTATGAACCTGAGATACGATGGCATAAGGTCACGGGCTTCGTCAGTGATAAACACTCTTTTCACATAAAGCTTCACACCGGGACGAAAGTCTGAAAAGTAAAGATCGAATGGAGCCTTTTGTGGAATATAAAAAAGCGTAGTGTATTCCATTGCACCTTCAGCCTGTGTATGTATGTGCAGCAGGGGATCAGTGGTATCGTGCGAGATGATCTTATAAAACTCGTTGTAGTCCTCCGTTTTCAACTCCGATTTGGGGCGTTTCCATAGCGCCGATGCATCGTTTATTTTTTCTTCCTTGATTTCTTTTCGTGAAGTCCTTTTATCACCCTCTCCTTCATATACGGTTTCTTCATAGTGCAGATATATGGGAAAAGGAATGTGATTGGAGTACTTCTTGATTATATTTTCTATAGCCCAGCGATTGGCATATTCTTTACCATCATCATTCAGAAAAAGCGTCACGGTAGTGCCATTTACGTCCCTGCTCCCCTCTTCAATCTCAAAATCACCTTTCCCGTCGCTTCTCCACAGGAAAGCCCGTTCCTCACCGGCTTTTCTGCTGAGCACCTCTACCTTCTCTGCAACAATATATGAAGAGTAGAATCCCACTCCGAATTGTCCGATTAAATTCGCGGTGTTCTTCTGTTCTTTGGAAAGTTTTTCCAGAAAATCCCTGGTGCCTGATTTTGCGATTGTGCCAAGGTTTTCAGCCATATCCTCTTCATTCATTCCGATACCGGTATCAGAAATCGCAATGGTCCCTTCGACCTGGTTGAAGTGTATGTCGATTCTGGGATCAAAAGACAGGTTCTTGAATTTATCGTCGGTGTAGGTAAGGAACTTCAATTTGTCCAGCGCGTCAGAGCTGTTTGATATAAGTTCTCTTAGAAATATTTCACGGTGTGAGTACAGTGAATGGATGATTATATGCAACAGTTGCGCGACTTCAGTCTTGAATTTATGTTTTGCCATGACAATGCTCCTCTTCCGTAATATTTATAATTATGTTGTTCGCACGAGGTTTTCTGAAAGAGTGGTTTTTCTACCATCAAAGCCGGTCGGTGTTTGAAGATAAAAAAGCAAATGTTAACTTAATCCGTCCAGTAAAAAATATAATGCATGTATTTAATAACGACAAACATTCTTTCGACAATTTTTAGATGCGGTATTTTGGTATTATCATGAGAATGCACAGGAATCAGCGACTGTGCTCTATACTCTTCAATCCCGTTCTGCATTGTTGCGTAAGTTCTCCATAGGCCGCGATGCCCAGGCGTAGCATTTCCCTGTGGCGTTCTTCAATACGTCCGGTTTCAACAGCCGGTATGCCGCCGAATATTTTTTCACTCTTAACTACCTGTCCTTTGCGTACAAAGGACTTTTCAGCGACAATCGACCAGTCTTCGATCACGGCATTGTCTGAAACGAGCGATTGCATTCCGGTCAGGGTCCAGTTTCCCAATCGGGCGTTATGGATCATGGCCATATGACCTATAATGGCATTACTGCCGACAATGCATTCTTTCGCACAATGTATTACCACATAATCCTCAATTACGGAGTTGTCTCCAATGATTATTTTTCCAAAATCACCGCGCAGTACCGCTCCGAACCCGATATACACATTTTCACCTATAATCACGTTCCCGATAATCGCCGAACCAGGCGCCACAAAGGACCCTTTTCCGATTACCGGTGTTCTATCGTTTAATTCATATACCGGCATATCAACCTCATAAAGCGTATATTTATTCCATAATCAACGGCGGTTTCACCACAGTTGTACCTTCAGCGATAATGGAAAAAGACGTAAAACCTGCGGTTAATGGAACAACCAGAACCGTTGCCGCGCACATGAAAACAGCACCGGCCATGAATGCTATCTCCATTTCCATTACGTCGATGACCAGGCCCGTCAGTATGGGACCCAGAATCAAACCTAAACTGTGTGACATAGTCAGTAAAGAGATCAGCGTGCCCATGGCGCCGAAATGCTTACCGGCAATTACGGTCATTGCCATGATGGAGGGTACGGAAAATCCGCCTCCGATACCGATAAGGCAGCTGACGATATACAACTCCCAGGGATGCTGAATCCGGATAAGATAAAGCATCGAAGCGGTCGTCAGCACCCCTCCTGCGATGATGAGTGGGACTTTTCGTGTTTTATCTGCAACTATACCCATGGGCGTCATCATTAACGCGCTCACCAGTACACTGATGGAAATTATCAATCCTATGGAGAGGGCATTCATGTTGAACCTGCTTGCCGCTATTATCGGCGTAAAGGCCCATATCGAACCCATGCACATGGTATAGGCGGTCCGGAAGATGAATAATCCTGAGATATAACGGTTGAATATCAGGTCACGGTATTTTACTTCGATGCTGTTTCTCTTTTTGCCGTGTTCATTGCCGGTGGCCGGGAGCAATACCAGGCTGGACACCAAGCCGCAAAGGAATATCAAACCCATAACGCCGAACGATGCTTTTATGCCCAGATGGTCTTTGATCAGCCCTCCCAGGACAGGTCCCGCACTCAAGCCGCCGTAAAGTCCTACGTTGACGATTCCCAGAATGTATCCCTCACGGTTGCCCGGAGAGATCTCTCCTGCGTATGCCTGGGCTACCGGCAGTATCATGGCAGCGGCAATTCCCTGGAAAAACCTGATGATCAACAGCATCTCTATTTTATCGGCAAAAGCGAATGATACGGATGCCGCGATGTACGCGATAAGACCCGTGACAATAAAGGGTTTTCTTCCTGACCTGTCGGACCAGAGCCCGAAACAGGGCAGAAAGATCGTCCGTGAGATGGAAAAGGCACCGAAAATAAGCCCCACGACGGACGCGGATGCACCCAGGGTGCGGGCGTATACCGGGAGCAACGGTACGACGATACCATTTCCAAGGGTGGCGGAAAAAACTGCAATAACAAGGACGATAATAATCTTCCAGTTCATATCGACGGTGAATTATTAGGCGTATTCTACATAACGCATGAAAATAAACAGGTATGATATGAGAAACAAGTATTATTTTATTCATGCAGTCCGGTTTTACAGAAAATGATTATTACCATAAAACAGGTATTATATTATTTTATGATAATTATTGAGTTGAAATCATTATATTATAAGGTATAGTGGTTTCTCTGCGTGTGGTGTATAGAAAACAGCACTAAAGCAACAGTATTGTTGTTTTTAAGCATATTACGTTTGTACTTACACCCGGTCTTCATTCATGCAAACGGGGAAAAGCAAGGAGGACTATGGAAAGAAAAACAATTTATATGCCCAAGAAATTATGGGATCAGGTTGATTCACTCGCAAGGTTTTTTTCCAGGGAAGAGGACCGGAAGATATCAGGCTCCGAAGTAATACGCAGGGCACTGGTGGAACTGAGCTTCAAATATGAGAAGTTCAAAACCAAAGGCAGGAAAAAATAAGATAGTTCCAAAGCAGTCTGCCTCAGATAAATAAATGCGTACTCAAAGCGATTAAGAGCTGTCCAGAGTAATAGAACGCCAGACTGATTCTGTTATACCTGAAAGGAAACCTGAAACGCGCTACGGCCAGGATGACATCTGAAATATAGAACAGCACCGCACCTGTTGATATAAGAATCCCCTGTTCCAGGGTGAAAACATCGGTAAAAAACGCAGCAAAAGCCCTGTTAACCATCAAACTGATAATTACAATATAGAAAACCACCGGTATTGTCATACCTTCCAGTCCGGGACGCAGGAACCAGTATATTACCACAGCGGCTATTCCCAGTATTACTCCTGAAAAAATATCCCTGGTTGAAAAACCCGCATACGCAATAAATGCGATGATATATACAATATGGGCAATCAGGAATGATGCCAAACCGAGCCTGAACATTTTAATCTGCTGACGGTACATCAATGCCATGTCGCCGCCGAATGAAAAAGCCAGACCAAGCAGTATCAGAAAGCTGTACTGCAACCGATGCCCGGAAACCATAAATGAAAGCAGCACTACCATGACCAGCAGCAGTGTCGAAACAGGTTTATATTGCTTTATTTTATCAAGGTCTTCCTTAAACTCCGCCATAATGAGTCGGGTGACGGTATAGATAAGTATCAGTCCGATGAGCAGAAGTATTGTTTGCATAATGCCTCTTATTTAAGCGATTTTTAATATTTTTTGATCGTGTATCACGTTACTGATTTTTATTGTTACCATGTACTGTACGTTATGTTCCATCTTCTGTATATTTATTATAAATTGCTTGATGTATGCTCACGATGCCATAAATAATTACATCAGGGCGAAGTAATCCTTGGAGGATGTATGGTTAGAGCAGCACTTATACTACTCATGGCGTTGCCGCTTGGTTGTTCTTCTCTCATGACGCAAGACGGGCGCAGGGCCCAAATAATCATCAGTGCAAATTTTGATATGCAACGCAACAAGAAAATCGCCGTGCTCCCCTTTACCAACAAGGGTATGCCAGGTTCCAACGAGTCTCTGAGCGATGAACTCTCAACAGAATTGATGGGGCTTGGTTTTGTGGTCGTTGAGCGTACCAGGCTGCAGAGCATACTTAAAGAAATGAAAATCACCGCCGATGAGACCTTTTCAAAGGAAAAACTGAATAAGATCGGTGAGATGCTTCAGCTGGATTGCATCGTTCTGGGATCAGCTTATTATTCCTCCATATCCGGTTCCATGAACACGGAATCAAGTAAAGGTCTGTATGATCTTCAGAAAATCTCTTTTCGAATGGTTGAACTTTCCACAGGTCAAGTAATGATTTCAGGATACTGTACGCCTGTGTTCGGCGGTTCAATGGTCAAGGAAATAGGTATAAAACTCAAATCCATGATAAATGCAAAGAAGTAAACCTTACCGCCGGCGACGGTAACCGGTTCCGCGTATACTGCTTAACCTTGCAGCAGGCCTTTTATGCGGCCCACAGCCTCAAAGGCATTGGACGCATAACCGCTTGCCTGTATTTTATCGGCAAATTCCTGGGTTAACGGCGCCCCTCCTACAATGATCTTCGCTTTTGAGTCCACTGCCCTAATTTCTTTAATTATGTGCTCCATGTGCTGCATGGTTGAACTTAACAGCGCTGAAAGACCCAGGACATCGGGGTTTTTCCGCCTGTACGCATCGACAAAGGTTTTTGTTTTGATATTTTCACCAAGATCATAGACTTCGAATCCAGCGCCCTCCAGGCACATTTTAACAAGGTTTTTACCGATCGAATGGATATCCCCTTCAACGGTACCTAATAAGATGAGGCCCTTGTTTTTTTCATCATGACTCATCCTTTTTTTCAGCACTTTCATCCCCGCCTCCATGGCTTTAGCGGCAACTATGAGTTCGGGTATGAAAGCTTCACCGGCGGCAAACCTCGCCCCTATGGTCTCCATGGCGGGTATCATCGATTTTTCGAGTATCTGTTTCGGATCGATCTTTCCATTTATACAGGCGTTTACGTTTTCCACCGTTTCTTCTTCTTCACCTGATAAGATTGAGGATTGTAATTTGTCCATCAATGGATCCATAACAGGTACCTTCCTGTATTAAAGGGTAATAGGATAATTCCCGTATTTTCGTGCCGCTTTAACCATCGCGATATAGTTTTCCGGCTTGCATCCAGGGTGTATTGAATTGGACGAACTGATTATATACCCACCCCCGGGCGCAGCCGCCGCTATGGTACTCTTGACCGACGCATCCACCTCGGCCTCGGTTCCGAAAGGAAGCAGGTAGGTACAGTCGATGTTCCCTAGGATACACAACCTGTTGCGGAACCTGGATTTCATTTCGCCGATATCCATACACTGCGGCTGTACCGGGTGAAAACCGTCGAAACCCGCTGCGGCTATGCTTTCCATGATAGGCCACATGTTCCCGTCGGAGTGCTTTATAATTTTCATGTTCCTTTTATGCGCCTCGTCAACGATTTCCCGGTGAAAGGGAAAGATAAAATCATTATACTGGGCGGGGGACATGAGCGTGGTCTGACTGAAGGCCAGATCACCGTCCAGCACCATGATGTCGGCGCCCAGATCAGCGGCCTTATTGACGACCTCCAGTATGTAATCGGTCACCAGCCTGGCCAGATCTTTCACGAATGCATGGTTTTTCATGTAA
Organism: uncultured Leptospirales bacterium; assembly: GCA_964624235.1. GTDB lineage: Bacteria > Spirochaetota > UBA4802 > UBA4802 > UBA5368 > CAZUXY01. The sequence goes on from CAZUXY010000022.1 coordinate 49,902, forward strand.
AAATAAAGCAGCTTTTCCATGCTGCCCAGCAATGTCCAGCTTTCCCTGAAAGGACCGGGCTGTACAAAAACCTGGGCGAACGTTTCGCCAAGAGAACCCTTGGACGCCATGAGCATGAGGAAATCATTGTCAAGAGGATGATAGGGTTTGACCTTTTTCAGATCGCCGGGTTCGTTGACGGGCCCGCTGACCGCGGTGGCTTCCCCTTCCTCACTTATATAAAGAACCCTGCCCCAGCCGTCCCTGACATGGTTATCGTTTACCGGTTCGGTGCCCAGAATCGATATCGACGTCAGACCGTCAAGCTCGAGTTCTTTCGCCACAAGAAACAGCGTATTCAAAAGTTTGACCTTTTCCTCAAGGGTCATCTGCTGGGCGAATTTTTTAGGAGGGAGATCGTCGGTGAAAAACCTGCCCAGGTTGATTATCGATTCCTCATTGAATGCCATTTCCCACACGGGAACACGGTCCGGTTCCCTTCGGCTTATTGCCGTAATCATTCTTTCCTTTCCCGTCATGGCACCTCCGGAGAAGTAACGATTTTCCGTAATAGAATATAGTTACTTTTTTCAGGAAATTTTTTTGAGTTCTTCATCACGGAGAACGCGCCTCAGTACTTTTCCTACTTGTGAAACCGGCAACGAATCCCTGAACTCGATGGTACGAGGACGCTTGTAACCCGCCAGCCGTTCACGGCAGAACTCCATGATCTCTTCTTCCGTTGAAGTTTCACCCGGTTTCAACTGGATAAAGGCTTTTACTGATTCACCGCTTCTGGGGTCTGGTATACCGACGACCGCCGCCAGCGCGATTTTCGGATGCTGGAAAAGAACCTCCTCAACCTCCCTGGGATAACAGTTAAACCCACCGACCAGTATCATGTCCTTTTTCCGGTCGGTAATCAGTATATATCCGTCATCATCAATATGTCCGATATCACCGGTAAGAAAATAACGTTTTCCTTCTATCTCTCTGAAGACCGCTTCGTTTTCTGCGGGTTTTTCCCAGTATCCGACCATAACCTGTGGTCCGCTTATGGCGATCTCACCGTCTTCCCCCTGGGACAGTACCTTCAATCCGGTATCGAGGTCTACTATTTTCACATCCGTACTTGGTATAGGAAAACCAACAGATCCGAATTTTCGGGTTTCAGTATTACTCGGATTAGCGGTAGCGAGGGGGGCTGTTTCACTCAGTCCGTACCCTTCGAAGATAATGGAGCCGGTTTTGGCCTCGAATTGTTTCGCCGCTTCTACCGGTAGCGGCGCTCCTCCGGATCCGCATCCCATGATCGATGAAAGGTCGTAATTCTTCAGCAGCGGATGGTTGGTAAAAGCTATGAAAATAGTCGGGACTGCGCACATGATCGTCGTTTTATACTTCTGTACCGCTTCCAGGACTACGGTAAACGGAGGGTTGCCGTCCCTGGGATTGGGTATGCAGGTCAGCCGGTTGCCCGTGTATGCAGCCCACAGCATCACCATGGTCATTCCGAAACTGTGGTACCACGGGAGGACGCCTAGGAAATTGTGAAATCCTCCCTGACGCAACTGTTCGGGTACCCCATTCTTTTCGTGGGGTATGCGCATCCATGAATGTACCGCCATAACATCAAATACGAAATTTGAATGAGTTAGGCTTGCCCCTTTGGGGACACCCGTAGTGCCGCCGGTGTATATTATCAGCGCGAGGTCCTTCATCGGATCTATTTTAACATTCGGAGAGCCCGAGGGAGCGGATTTGACCGCATCATCATAGAGTACATGTCCGGGTTCATGGGATTTTGCTTTCGGCAGCTTTCCAAGAAGTCCGCCGATAAAACCCAAGAGAGGAGGCAGATAAGATTTAACATTGCAAATGACCACTGTTTGAACCGAAGTATTCTTTATGGCCTGGACGGTTAAAGGATAAAAATCCTTATGGTCCATACAGAAAGCCGCTTTTGCCCCTGAGTCCCTTAATTGCAGATTGAGTTCGCTGGCGGTATACAACGGATTGCAGGTCACGCATACTCCGCCCGCTTTAAGTATTCCAAAATAAATTTCAGGATAATGGGGGATGTTTGGCAGAAAAATTGCCACCCTGTCGCCCTTTTTAATGCCTCGGGAAATAAGAAAGTTGGCAACCCGGTCGGTGGTGTCTTTTACCTTTGCGTAGGTCCTGGTTGCGCCGTTGAATATAGTGTATACCTTGTCAGGATATTCACGCGCCGAGTCATCTAGAAAACTGAAAAGCGGTTTGTCAAATCCGCTGATTTCCCTTGGAACCCCCTGCGGCCAATACCTGGTTGGCCATTGTTGTAATGACATATCATTATACCTCTGTTATAGAATATGAAATCGATGAGGATTAAGGTAATAATAAGGCGTAAGTAAAAAAACAGAGCCTGGAAACGCAATGAAAAGGGGATCGCCGCAATGTATTATGTTATGTCAATAAAGTAAAATAAATCAAGCTTTTTTCGAGCTGCAACGGATTCTTTACCGTGCCCGGCGACAGCTTCACCTCTGATAGTGAGTGTTAAAAATCTACTTTTTCTTTTCAGATACTGCCGTGAGAAGAGCACATGCGTATTTCTGCAGAGTTATAATCATCCGGTCAGGGGCTTGATCAGAAAGCCCCTGACCGGATTACGTAGCATTAAGAAAAAAACCGACCAGACTATTTATTAATTCCGGCGCAGATTATCAGGTCGTTCCATTTTTCGAGATAGGTTGTTTTGGGTGTCACCTTTTTAGTTTTAAAATCCATATACTTGTAATCGACCCAGCCACTCCCTTTGCTCTTCGCCATTTCAACAATATCCTTGCGGAACATCTTGCCGTCGACATCAGGGGTGTTGATAAGCTTTTTGCCAATCAGCTTTTTGTTCTTGGGATGGGCTACTATGGTGCCGTTCATATCATACGCAAACGCATAGAGTCCCCCCTTGACGAACATGCCGTTACCTTTACTCAGCTCCGCCAGTCCCCTGGCTTTACCATTTTTTTCCAGGAACGCAATGGCGTTTTTTACCATTTTTACCGCGTCATCCTGTGTTTGCGCCGAAAGACCGGTGATTAAAAATGCGGATAATATTACTGCACACGCTACGGATATGGTTTTAAGTTTCATATCCACGGCCTCCATTTAATTATATTAGCACGATTATATAACTACGATAATCAATACGTCAAGTTATAATAATAATGTTAAGTATATCTGTTACATATAACGTTTTAAAAGCACAATGCACAATCGATTGCACCTGTATCAAATGACTTATTGATATAAGTTACGCAATTTAACTATACAAAATTCATTGACATATTCAATAAGTTGTGATGAAAATATATTCAAACTGACTTGATCATTAATATCATATTGTAACGTGTAAGGTGGTATAGTATGGATATCAGTCTGTTCAAAAGGCAAAAAACGGTACGTGTACGCCTTACACGAATGATGTTTTTCATGGTCTGCTGTGTGTTACTGGTTTCACTCGCCCTCTCGGTGTTTTTTATTCTTGATTATGCGAACAGCGATTTTAAAACGAAAACCCGGGCCGGTCTTGAAGGAATCATGGGCGTTTTTGAAGACAGTAAATTGAAAGCTATCGGCTATTCAGGTTTGATAGCAAAAAATCCCGAAATGATAAAAGCCGTAAAATCCCGCAATACCGCTAGGATACTCAATGCTCTGGAATACCTGGCAAAACCGCTTAAACTCGAATTCATAACGGTAACTGATGGAAACGGCATAGTCCTCGCAAGGTCCCATGCCCCCGAAAAACACGGCGACAGTATAGAAAACCAGACAAACGTGTTCAACGCCATGATGGGAGCTCCCTTCGCCGCTCTTGAACAGGGTACTGTCATAAAGCTGTCTGCCAGAGCGGGACACCCGGTCATGGACGATGACGGTAGCGTGATAGGTGTCGTTTCAACAGGGTACAGGGCTGATAACGTTCAGTTATATAAAAAAGCTAAATTATTATATTCGGTAGACTCAACTATTTTCATAGGTAAGGAACCATTACTTTCAACAATTACCGCATCTGAACCTGACCTTAAAAAAATTAAACTTGATAATACTGCCTATACAAAAGTTCTTAATGAAGGTAAGGATCACCACTCGCGCGAAACGATATTGGGTCGTACCTACCTGACCTATTACCGGCCTCTTTACGGCGCCGATGGTAAACCTTTCGCGGTAATTGCGGCTTCACATGATTATTCGGAAATATTCAAATTGACTATCAGGGTTTTGATCGCGGGTATTGCCATAGTTATTGTTTCAACCATAATAGTCTTCGTCATTTTCACGATTAATATCGGTAAAATTATTACCGTACCTCTTCAGAAGATCATGGAAATTTTTAAAAGGGTTTCAGAGGGGGACCTCAGTATTGAAGTTGAAAAAATCAAAGGTACAAAGGATGAATTCGATGAGGTTATTAGTCACCTCATCGATCTTATTGAAAAGATACGAAATGTAATTCGCGGCACCATGCGGCTTTCTGTGCAGATGGTGGGTGTATCCGATAATTTTTCCGAAACCAGCAGGAATCTTGCCGACAATACCCAGGGACAGGCAGCATCGGTGGAAGAAACCTCGGCATCACTCGAAGAGGTCGCCAGTTCAATTGAACAAATCGCCAATAATGCACGACTACAGTCCGAGCTGGCAACCATTACGTTCAGGTCAATGGAAGATCTTAAAACGATAATTGAGGATGTAATTGAACTGGCCGAAAAAGCGCTTAAAATCGCATCTTCAACAAGCGATGAAGCTAAAAAAGGAAATGATTTAATGCAGTATACAATAAAAGGCATGGATGAAATAGATACCAGCACCCGGAAGATATCCGAGATTGTTACCCTTATTGGTGATATATCCGACCAGGTGAATCTCCTGGCACTCAACGCCGCAATTGAAGCGGCACGAGCGGGCGAACATGGAAGAGGGTTTGCGGTGGTGGCCGATGAAATATCAAAACTTGCCGAACAGACAGCCGAGAGCGCAAAAAATATTACAGGGTTGGTCAAAGCCGGTACCACAGAAGTAACCAAAGGCAAGGAACACGTACTCAATACTTCAAAGTCACTTACAACCATCATCGATAACATACAGGAAACCGATTTTCTTATAAACAGGATTGCGGAATCATCGGCGAAACAGGGTGAATCCAGTGCCGAGGTTCTTGAAAACACGCGTAAAGTTATGGAAATGTCCCAGAGTATTTCGGTTGCGACTAACGAGCAGATGAACACCAACAGGGAAATGATCAAAACAATCGAGCAGATAAACAATATTACCCAGACTGTGGCTGCGACCTCTGAGGAGATCGCTTCTCTTTCCAATGAAACGAAGAACCAATCCGTTGCATTGAAAGATCAGATTGAATACTTCAAGGTATAGTTCTTGCTGGCTGTTATGTTTGTTAATGCACGCCCGGCAGGGGTCGAACCTGCGACCTGCGGATTCGAAGTCCGACGCTCTATCCAACTGAGCTACGGGCGCAGGGTTGAACAAATATTTATTTTTGTTCAATGGGTGGATGACGGGATTCGAACCCGCGACAACTGGATCCACAATCCAGGGCTCTACCACTGAACTACATCCACCGTACTACTATTAAAAAACCGCTGGGATTTTGAATGAAGGTCATAGTAGGCTCGAACTTATGAGTGTCAAGTTTTTTTCTTCACCTGAGATCCTTATCGCAAAATGTTATTGATGTGTATTACTCTTTTCGCTATGGTTCGTTTAAAAGAAATACCGCTATGAAAAAGATACGAATATTTTTCCTGTTTGTTCTTATGACGGTCTTTTCCTCCGTCGCCTTTGCCGACTGTGTTACCGGCAACTGCACCGATGGTAAAGGCAGCTATGAATGGATTGATGGCACGAAATATGCCGGCCAGTGGAAGGATGACAAACAGCATGGCGAGGGTCTTATGACCTGGCCAAACGGCGATACCTATGAAGGGCAATGGAAAGAAGGCCTGCGTAATGGTAGAGGCGTTTATCGTAAAAAGAACGGCTTTTCCTATGATGGCCAGTGGATGGAAGGCAAGCCACACGGCAAGGGTATCATGGTCTGGCCCAACGGCGACAGATACGAAGGTGAATTCAAAAACGGCGTCCGACACGGTATGGGGACTTACTCCAACCCCAAAGGACCATCCATGACCGGTAAATGGATAAACGACAAATTTATTGAATTCAGATGAAGGGTGCCGTTCTATCGTATTGGAAGCCCAAGAATGCTTAAAGGGTCTGCCTGGATCCCGTTGATTATCATTGAAACATGCAGATGGGCACCGGTCGATACACCGGTGCTGCCTACATAACCGATAATGTCGCCCCCCCTGACTTTTTGTCCTTCTTTTACCGCCAGGCTGTCATGGTGCATGTAATACGAAAAAATTCTGTTCCCGTGATCGATGACCACGAAGTTACCTTCATAAAACATTTCTTCTGCAATCGCTATTTTACCGTCGGCAAGGGCGTAAACGGGAGCGCCCTTCTCACCCTTCAAATCGAGTCCCCGGTGAATTCTTTTACGGGTCGGAGTTCTGATATTTCTTCCGTTTACCGTTTCATATGTGTAATAATGCCTCTGCGCCCAGAAAGGTGATGTAATTTTGTGGATGTCACGGGGATGGGAAATGCGCGGTGAGACCATATCGTCACTTATGAGCGAGAAAGCTTTTTTCTTTTTTTTAGAGCATTCCTGTATTCTTTTTATAACATCAGGACGGCTCAGATAGGTCATGTTCGAATATTTACCCAGGTCAAGTTCCTGCCGGGAAACGGGAAACCGGGCATCGGAAACGTCGAGGCCGAATGAACCACGGTATTTCTTCTTCGCAAGCACCATTTCCAGATGCAGCACGTAAGCGCCCGCCCTTTTATTCGGATCGAGGGGAAAAAAACTCCGATATCCCCATGTCTTTCGGGTATGGAGGAATTCTTTTCCCTGAAATGAAATCTTATCTAACCTTATATCTTCGGGAGTTCCTTCTCTCTGGACCAATTCCAGGTAAACGACGTCTCCCTGGGAAAAGCTTCGTGAGTACAGCCTGACATCGAAGCCGTCTTCGAGCCAGGTTATATTTCTGGCTTCATGGGGAATGTAGCCGGCAGGAAGTTTCACCATCGGGACGGGGCTTCGTTCTTTTCCTTCAGGAGCGGATAATAAAGAAAGAATTACCGTCGCCGAAAGCAGAGGTATGCCGATTTTGTATACTGTCGTACTGAAAGTAGAGTTTTTCATAGATTGCCTTCAGCCGTATTACCAAGGGAATTGCGCATTCCTCTGGAGATTAATAATTTTATTACATCTATGCGAAAAATCGTCAATCAGTAACAAAAATACCATTCTTGACTGCTCCCGCCATGGGATGTACACTTTTCAGGATATGCTGAATAATTACAACTCGGCAGTATCCTGATTCAAGGAGGACCGTTATGGAGAAACATCATCGCCAGCATGAGACCATAATTTCATATTTTAAAAGACTGTTTATTTTTACCGAGGGGATCGGTTACGGGCTTATCGTTCCCGTATCGGGGGCCCTGATCATCATCATTACCGGTCTCAATGTTCGGCAGGGACTGATCATGTTCGGCATTATGATAGGAGTGGCCCTTGTCGGATTCATACCTTTTTTTATTTCTTACCTGCGCTACCTGCGTCCCGTGCTTGCTTATCTCGGGGACATTTCCACCCCGGAGGGAGCCGGCGAAGCTTTCATTACCGCACGGAAAAGGTTTTATGGCTTCCCCGTTTTCCACCTGTTGAATACCGCCGCCCGCTGGATCGTACTGTTTCCCGTCGTCATCGTATTACTGGGATTCATGACTAATAACACCCATATTCAAAACCTGAATGTGTGGTCCCTCCTGGCATTCGATATTCTGCTGTGTGCCATCCTCTATTATTTTGTTGCCGATATATACGTAACGAAAATCGCCTCCCTCGGTGTTTTTCCCGCCGATCTGGAAGGAAAAACACGCATAAGTTCATCACTGGCCTTTGTCGCTATCGCAAGCGTCTCTATGGGTATCATCCTCATGGTGCTTGTGGTGTTAAATATTTTCTATTCCAGCGTTGAAAAGTCTTACGTGAATCAGCTGAATAATGTGATCATGATACTGGACAAGAACATCGAGAAATTCTATGACGAACGCACCGGCGAAGCTAAAGTACTGACAGAGAATCCAGTAGTGATCGATGCTGTGAAGAGAGGCCGGTATGCCGACGCAACACGTATTTTCAAATCAGTGTATGACCACTATGGCGTTTACGAAAATGTCTTCATATCGACTCCGGAAAAAGATTCAATGATCGTCGCTTCTCCGGTTCCCGGTTCCGTAGGCCTGCGTTACCGCGGTGCCGGTTACGCTGATAATATCGATGCCGCACTCCAGGGGAAGTTTTTCTACAGCAAAGCGAATAAATCGCCGGTCACTGGTTTCCCCGTTGTCCTTCTGACAGCGCCCATAAAAGACGGCGCTACCGTTATCGGCATATTGGGGCTTCCCTTTGAACTGGGGAAATTCGCAACCGCGATGGTTTCGGAGAGAAAAATTGGTTTCACCGGATATCCCTTCATCACCGACGAGGCATTGAATTTTATCGGGCATCCCGACAAATCCCAAATACTGCAAAATGTGGAACAATACGATTTCGGGAAAATCATGAAAGCCAATGATCAGGGCGCCGGTATCGATTATTTATGGAAAGGGGAGCACAAACTGCTTTCTTTCGTGAAAAACAAGAAATTTAAGTATTATACGGCGACGACAATCTACCTTTCCGATATCGACGCCAGCGTCATCAACGCTGAGATTCTTATGCTGATACTCATGCTGGGCTGTCTCCTCATCGTCGGTCTGATTATCGTATACTTCATAAGCAGAAAGCTGAAATCCCTGGGGGAAAACGAAAAACTGATCGAAAGTCTCGCGACCGGTGATTTAACGAAAGACGCTATTGTCACATCGAACGACGAAATTGGAAGGATTAGCCAGCGCCTGAAAAGTTTCATTGAGGAACTGCGCAACGCCATTCGCAACATCCAGAACGTTTCCAATGAGGTGGCCACTTCCGCCGAGGAGATGTCGAGCACCTCGGTTTCCTTCGCCGACAACGCCCAGAGCCAGGCCGCATCGGCGGAAGAAGTCACCGCCACCGTCGAGGAGGTGTCGGCCGGCGTCGAAAACGTGGCGAGGAACTCCCTGGAACAGTTCGACCGGCTGAGCGGCTTCATCGAACAGATGCAGCAGCTTTCGGAAAGCATTAACGAGATGGGGGAAAAGCTGAAAGAGACGCTCAACATTTCAACCGGCATCGCCACCACCGCCAAATTCAGCGAGGAATCGCTCAACAACATGACCGCCAGCATGGGCCGCATCATCGACAGCTCCAATGAAATGACGAACATCGTCGACATGATCAACGACATTTCCGAGCAGATTAACCTGCTTTCGCTGAATGCCGCCATCGAGGCGGCCAGGGCCGGCGACGCCGGGCGGGGGTTCGCCGTGGTCGCCGATGAGATATCGAAGCTGGCCGATCAGACGGCTTCCAGCATCAAGGAAATCGACAAATTCATCAAGAGCAACAACGATGAGATCAACCGGGGAAAAGAGAACATCAGTTCAACGATCGAAACCATAAGCACCATCATCACCGGTGTCAACAACATCGGGGGGATGATGAAAGTGCTCTCGGATTTCATGAAAAAGCAGCTCGATTCCAACGCTCTCGTAAACCGCGACGCCCTGGAGATGAGAAACCGTTCCGATGAAATGAAAGGCGCGACCGAGGAACAGAAGACCGCCGTGGCTGAAATTGTTAAATCGGTTACCAACATCAACGAACTGACCCAGGCCAACGCTTCAGGCGCCGAAGAAATGGCCGGAACCTCCGAGAGCCTTGCTTCGATGGCGGAAAATTTAAAGCGGGCGGTGGATTTTTTCAGGATATAATGTTCGCTTCTTTGATCATGCAGAGTACCGCAAGGGCATTAAGGGACGTTTTTTTTACCAGGCTTGCGGAGTAAATGAATTCCGGCTCGGCGTTTATTGAATCATCCCGGAAGGAACAGTGGCTGTTGCCGCCGCAGGGACCGAGACCGTCAATGGTGGGGCACCGGTCCCAGAAGTAGTTACCGTCGCTGGTCCCTCCCCTTTTTTCCAGTTCAACGGCGATCCCCATAATTTCAGCGGCTCTATTCCAGTGATTAAAAAGAGAAGAACTCATCTCGTTTTCCGGCCAGCAGGGGACCGACCGTTCCATGGTGATCATGGTTGAACAGGATATTCCATATTTATTTCTCACGCTGGTAAAACCGTTAAAAGCCGCGATTTCTTTTACGCCCCTGTCAAAAACCTCCTGTGTAAATGCTCTCATTTCGCCCCGGGCAAGAGCGCGGTCGGGAACACGGTTAACGGCGGAACCTCCCGAAACCATTCCGATGTTGACCGACAGTTCATTTGCCTTATCGTTGAGCCGGTCGATTCTTTGTATGACATCGGCAATCTGGACGATGGCATTGGCCCCTTCATCGTGGTTGCTTCCGGCATGGGCTGTTTTACCCGAAGTGCTGACCGTGAATAGCGCCCTGCCCTTTCGTGAAACGACAAGCCGGTAACGGTCAATGAGACCGCCATCTCCCTCAAACACCAGGCAGGCGAGAATTTTTTTCGGTCCCAAACGCTGCGTACACAGGCCGGCGAAATCATCGGAGTATTCCTCCTCCGATGCGTTGAAAAATAAATGCCATTCGGCGGCTTTGTATGCTTCTGGATACAACGTTGCCAGCGCATCGAGGAGCATGTACAGAGAAACGGTCCCGCCCTTTATATCGACAACGCCGGGACCATAAATCTTTTCTCCGTGCACGAGCCATCTGGAGTCATTTTCTTTTTCTTCTGATTCGCTGTAGACGGTATCGAGATGGGAAATGGCGACGATGGCAGCGTCATTGTTTCCCGGGCGCGACAACACCAGATGTTCGCCGTATTCCGGTTTGACCGACGGCAGGGTCTCGACATCAAAGCCGAGGGAGTGAAACAGTTCGGCGGTGAGATGACCGCAGCGGTTTACTCCTTCCCTGTTGGCCGTATGGGAATTAATCCCGACCATTTCCCTGAGCAGGGAGAGGTAGCGGTCTTCCCTGTCCAGCAAATACCGGAAAATTTTCCCGGCGGTTTGTTTATTCAATTCAATCATGTTCCATTATACCCTGCTCTCTTCATGCAGGGAGCCGCGATAATCTGATCCTTCGCGTGGTTTTTTTAAATAGTCACGATCCTGTTCCTGTAATAATATATAAGGCCGGTTGATGTCAGCGCCAGTCCCAGCAGGGAAGGAACCGGCGCCGATATAAACGTCACGATGCCGAATGCGACATAGAACACGATGACCACAAGGGCGCTGTAGGGATACAGCCATGCGCGGTAGGGCCTTTCGGCATCGGGATACCTTCTGCGGAGTATGATGAGAGAAGCGATGGTCATGATATTGAATATGATACCGGTACAGGTGAAAAAATCAATGATTGCTTCATAAGCGTGCTTCGACAGGGAGGCGAAAAGCAGCAGCACCGAAGCCCAGACTCCCTGGTAGATGAGGGACATATTCGGAGTGTTGAACTTCGGATGGATCAAACCGAAGCGCTTAAAAAAAAGGCCGTCCCGCGCCATCGCATGCCATGTACGCGCTTTACAGAGTATCTGGGTACTGACATTCCCGAAAGTGTTTATCATCACCGCAACTGAAATCATGATTCCGCCGGATGTACCCATTGCAAGTTCCATTGCATCTACCGCAATCCATTTTGAGTCTTTGAATCTATCCATTGGAAGCTGATATAAATATGCCATGTTTGCTCCAAGGTAAAGCAGTATTACCCCGCAAATACCCATTAATAGGGATAGAGGAAGGTTTTTACGGGGATTCTTTACTTCTTCGGCCACGTAGGTCGCTCCTTCCCATCCGCTATAGGCGAAAAAAACATAACGAAGCGCAGCTCCGAAAGCCACAATGGTTTCCCATGAAAAATTTTCAGGCCATAAATGCGAGGTGTAGTTTTTAAAAGATCCTGGTCCTGTAAAACAGAAACCTATCACCAGACCTAGTGCTATTATTTTAAAAAAACTGAACACGTCCTGAATTATGCCGCTCAGCATTACGCCATAACAGTTTACCGCGGTGAGCGTTGCTATGACCGCAAGGGAGAATCCGGTAATTACAATCGGAGGGAAAGGGTATCCGTACATAATATTCCAAAGAGCGCTGAAATATTCAGAAAACACAAGCGCGACCGCGGCGATGGAACCGGTTTCTGAAACGAAGAACATCGCCCAACCACGTAAAAAACTCCATACAGGAGGGTATGCTGATCGCAGGAAAACATATGGCCCACCTGACTTTGGCATCATTGCAACCATTTCCGCATAGCAGACCGCGGCGAAAACGGTTATCAGTCCACCCACAATCCATGCCGCACCGAACATGGAACTGGAAAGTACCAGTGCCATAACCGGTCCTGGTGTTCTGAAAATACCTGATCCGATAATTCTGTTGATTACAATTGATACGGTTTCAGGAAGGCCGAGTTCTCTTTTAAATTCAGTGTTTTCTGAAAAGAATATTTGTTCCTGCTTTTCAAAAGATACACCGGGACGGTTCATGGCAGCTCATAAACTATGGAATGCGTATCGTTCAATCGATTCCTGAAAATCATTATATGTATTTGGGTAACCCAACTGAAGATTATATCAGTTTTTTTTGATTTTCAGACGTTCCACCATCTGCCCGAAAACATCGTACATGTCTTTGAATTCATCGTTGTCTCGCAGGGGGCGTATCTCGGGATATTCTCCTGAAATAATTTCTTTCATATACTGTGTAATCACAAATATCGGACCGGCAATACGATTAGTCTGCCGTATGAGGAAATAATAAAGCAGTATGCCCTGAAAAAGAACAACAATAATCATTACTATGATCAGCAGGGTGGTGTTGCGGACGATTCGGTTGAGGATCATAACATTATTGTCAAGAAGCTCAATGTTTTCAAGGAGGTTTTTTGATAATACACCGGACGCTATATCCACATCATTGGCATTCTTAATTTTTGAAATATTTTTTAACGCTTCAATGTGATGTTCCTGGCTGATAATAATATCCTCCATTTTTTTTACTATTTTATCTATTTTTGTATTATTATCCACCGCATTAAAACCAATTACGCCTATGATAAGCGCCACAATAAAAATAACGATCCCCACCAGCGAAAAAGTGACTTTATGCTGAAAGGTTTTATCAACAACGATGGTCTTTCTTTTTTGCATACCGATTATTCCGATTTGATTTTTTACCCGGAACCGTAATGCATGAATTGATATCCGCAGCTACGGTATTGGTGTTATTGAAGCTATATAATGTTCCGGGTTTATATAAATCAATAATAATTTGCTGGTACTGTATTGAACGCAGAAATCTATCTCTGATCATCAACCAGCGAATAGTATTCAATTTAGTAAACGTTTGGAACGCAGTTATCAGTTAATTGAACATTTACGTGGTTCCAGTACATCGGCCACGATTGGGGGGATGTCCATTGCGTTGAAGGGTTTTTGTATATATTTCATTTTTTCTAACAGATCTTTATTTTTTGCATCCGAGGGTTTTGGTTGGGTGGTCAGGATGATCATAGGTATCCTGTTCTTTTTTGCCGTTTTTTCAATCGATGAGGACTTGTGTTTGTTTCGTTTCAGGCTGTCATCAAAAAGTATTACATCGGCACCGCCTTTTGATAGTTTTTCGCAGCCATCCTCCATGGTATACGCCATCGAGATTTCAGGAAAACCGTTTTTTTCAAGAGTAACCGCGATGTCCATCGCGATAATCGGTTCTGATTCTATTATCAAAATTCTGGGGATATTCATATCTGGGATTCCTGTGTTCTTTATTATTGTCGGCATCTTCTGATAAAGTTGATAAAGATTAATTAATTATTGTCCTCAATTCATCAGGTTGAAATTGTCGAAATTATCATTTTCCAGGTTATACTCAATATATCTATGTCTGATCTGGAAATATTTTTGACGTTTTTATATGAGGTTATAATTATTGTTTTAAAATTTCAAATTTGATACTATTGTTTATATAAACGGCACGACTATCGCATGGAAATGGTATATAACAATTTCATAATAACTTTTTTTCAAATCAATAATAACTATTTCATTTCAGGACCCCCATTTGAAGGGTTTGTCGTATGACCGTTTACAATGATATTACCGGGAAGTGATTATTAATGAAAAACGCTAAAGTGCTGATTGTTGAAGATGAGCTCATCATAGCTACGGATATTCGCAACATTTTGATGAGTTCCGGTTATAATGTAACCGCCATCGCGGTTGATGGTGAAGAAACCATTCAGAGCATAAAAAAGGAAAAACCCGATATAATACTGATGGACATCGTACTAAGCGGCTCTATGGACGGGATTGAGACGGCTGATTACATAAAGCAGAATTTTCAGGTCCCTGTTGTCTTTCTGACCTCGCATTCCGATGAAAAAACCCTTAACAGGGCCAAGTATACCGAACCTTACGGATATATATTGAAACCAATACATAAAAACGAACTCACCTCAACAATTGAAACAGTTCTCTACCGTTACGAACTTGAGTTAAAACTTCGGGAAAGTGAGCAGAAATACCGTCTGGTAGTTTCAAACGCCGATGAATCCATTTTCATACTGCAGAATGGGATACTCAACTTTGTCAATCCGGCCGTATCCAGAATAACCGGAAAGCCCGAAGAGACGCTGTTGAATAATAACTTTTTCGATCTTGTTTACCCTGAAGACAGGGAATACGCTGAATCCGTATACAATGACGACATAAAGTCGTCGGGAGGAAAAAAAACATATCAATTCAGGATAGTCGACAGCAACGGCGTACTCAAAATAATTGAGGTTCACCCGGTTCTCATTGAATGGTTGGGCAGGGAGGCCACAATCAATTTCATGAAAGACGTGACCGAACTTCGCAACATGGTAGAAGCCCTGAGGATTTCCGAAGAAAAATTCAGCAAGGCCTTCAGCTTCAGCCCCAACGCCATAACCATTTCTACCCTTGATAATGACAGATTTATCGAAGTTAACGACAATTTTCTTACGTTTACAGGTTATGAGCGCAAAGAACTTATAGGGCTAACCGGTGAATCATTAAAACTCTGGGTAGACGTTGAAAACAGAAAACAGTTCATAACCAGGCTTTCCATTGAGGGGTCTATTCGTGAGTATGAAACTCCCTTCAGGACAAAATCAGGAGAGATACGCTTTGCATCCCTGTCCGCATCCATCATTGAGATCGATAACAGCCTGAACATAGTTACGGTCATGATGGATACGACGGTCAGAAAAAAGCTGGAAGACGAAATTCTAAAAGCCCAGAAAATGGAATCAGTAGGCATACTGGCAGGAGGTATTGCCCATGATTTCAACAATCTGCTGACGGTAATTTCCGGGAATATAGCATTTATAAAAATGATTTCGACCGAGGATCCCGAACTGAAGGAATGCATAACTGAAATTGAAAAAGCCTCGATACAGGCGAAAAACCTCTCTTCACAACTGCTTAACTTCTCAAGCCTTTCCAGACCGGTAATCACCAAAACCAATCTCAAGGACCTGCTCGACAGGCGTGCCATGATCTCAAGGATTCCCAGGACTGTCGACATGGAAATCAAACTGGATCCGAAACTTTGGAGCCTGAGGGTTGATCCGGATCAGATATACAGAGTCATGGGGCATATCGTCGACAATGCCTGCGAAGCCATTGACAATAAAGGCACAATTATAATCACTGCGGAAAATTATAAAGTCGAAAAGCAAAAATATATACCCATAGATGAAGGTAATTATGTAAAAATTTCGGTTAAAGACAACGGGGTCGGCATACCCCAGGAGAATATTTCAAAGATTTTCGATCCTTATTTCACTACCAAACGAAAGTATTCAGAAAAGGGTATGGGGCTCGGCCTTTCCATTTCTTATGCGGTCATCAAACGGCATCATGGATATATAAATCTTGAATCCACACCCGGTCAGGGAACCACTTTTTACCTTTACTTACCCGCCGAAGCATAGATATTCGATCTGCACATGATATTTTATTGAACTTGAGCTTTATTCAAGTTCAAATCCTGCCGCATGATTCACCACGCAGTGTTGCGGTATCTTAAAGTATCAGCGTCGCTCTAAATGTCAGGGCCGGTATTATTCAGGTTTTTCATGTCGGGAGGTATCGTTTTGCAGATAGCGGCGTATCTTGTTTCTTATGGACTCAGGCAGGTGAATGCCAATGGACTTGAGACGGTGCTCGTATTTATCAAAGGATCTTACATGCTGCGAAGTGGTGGTGAATATTCTGAAATACGAACGGATACTCCCTTCCAGTTCATTGCGAAACTCCATGTCCTGATTCAGCAGATCTTCAACCGGGGAAATAACCCTGTAGTTTATCGCCCGGCATATTGAACGATAGGCGACAAATCGCTGTGTCAGCTCGCATTCATAGTTCTTTTCTTGAATGCTTTGCTCAACCCGGTTGAGGTTTACGCAATCAATTATTTCAAACTTGAAGTCGCTTCCCAGAATCCTGTGCAGGTTCTCTTCAATTAACTTGAGTTCTTTGCACTGGTATAGATCTTCTTCGCATTCCTTGCCACAACGCATGTAAAGCACAAAGTCGATATCTGAACTGGGTTGCGAGAGTCCCACGTTCACTGATCCAACAACATCCATTGCGATGTCCATACCCAGCTTTTGTTCCAGGAGTTTGGTAACCAGTTCCATCTTATCTAGTCTTTCTTCGGTTTCCTCGGTCTGGAACATCCTGAAAAAATCCTTTATTTCATTGAATAGTTTTATTTCAGGAATATGGGAGTGTTTCCTGATCTTGCTGTCATAGTTTTCTCTTCTTACCAGCGCGTTATAACGTTCCTTGTCGATAATCTCCTCGATCATTTTATCGTTACGCATGAAGTATTCGGCGATATCGTATATGCGGAATTCCACGATTTTTTTCAGAATTACTTTTGCCACATGCTTGTGATACATTTCAACAAGGAAGAAGAATCCTCCTTCAAAAACCTCACCATTGATATTTGTAACGTCACCGAAATTCGATGGGTTGAGATACATTGTATTTTCAATTTTTTTGCAACCCCAGTCGTTGTGGATATGGCCGGTCAGGCAGAGTATCACATTATTATTGTCGCAATAGGTCCTCAGCGCAGGTGAACCCGATGGGCCCATATAACTCAAACGATCATGAATGCCGTGCGCCGGCTGATGCGCCACAATTATGTCCGGGTGTATCTTTTTAAAAAAGCGATACATTTCGTTTTTCCGATCGTCAATACCGATTCCACCTTTATAGCTAATCACATAACGCTCGGGGATTCCCGCGGTCCAGATGTCGGCCCCTCCGTAACCCGCAATCTTTAAATGCTGGAACTGGTAGCTATGCATGTGCAGATCTCTCTCGTAGAGCGATGTGAACTTGAGATCCATATCATAATTGCCGGGCAGGCAGAAAATCCTGGACTTCTGCTTCAGTGAAATAATATTTTCCAGGACCTTGTATTTCTGCTGCATCACCCTCCTCGCCCTTATGGTGTATTGCTGATATTTTGTCCCCTTTTCCTCGATCTCGTCGGGCACATCGGGCATCTCGAGCAGTAAATCCACAAAGTCCTCGATAATCAGGTCGTCTCGTTCCATTTTACGTCTGAGGCCCTGAAAATAAGTCTGGATTTCATGATATCGAATGGCCGTTTCCATATTGTAAAACGGAATATCTATCAAATCACCTGATATGATGTAAGCGTCGGCAACGGTTTCATAGAGGAGGTTTTTAACTTTTTCGAATCCACCGTGCACGTCGGTAATATATAATAAAATCATTTAATGAACCTTTTTCGAATAAACGTAGAAAGAATAATAGTTCCCAGGGTTGCGATAAATAACAGACTAAGGTAGAGAATTACATCTCCTGTTGTGGCATATACTGTAGTATTGTTCAAAGATAAGTCCATATCCGCGTTAAGATAACCCGGACTGAGGATCGGTATTGATTCGGTAATTCTTCCATAAGGGTCGACCAGTGCGCTGTAGCCGGTATTCCCTGCGCTAATAAACCAAATCCCGTTTTCCACGGCGCGGAAGGTGGCGTTGGCAAAACCCTGCATATGCCCCTTGTACGTCTTTGTCCAGCCCAGATTGGTTATATTTACCAGAAATTCCGCACCCAGGTTGCGATAGCCGCGGCACAACCTGAAAAATATTCCTTCATAACAGATTAATGCGCCGAAAGTAATCCCTTTAATGTGGAAGGGGATCGGTTCGTTTCCGGGAACAAAACTCGATCCACCGAATTCACGGGTTATCGCTTTAATCCAGGGGAACCACTTCTCATAGGGAAACCATTCACCGAAAGGCACCAGATTGATTTTAGGATAAGTAGTCTTGACATGGCCGTTTTCATCGATGAGC
>CAZUXY010000023.1:0-67475 GCA_964624235.1 uncultured Leptospirales bacterium
GTCGATGAGTATCACCTTGAGCTCAGTGTGTTTTTTTAGGAACTCCCGGGCTCTGACCCCTCCCATCACGAAAAGTGCCGTGGCATAGGCGTCGATAAGTGTGGGGTCAGAGCCTATGACGCTTACCGAGGCAAAGGTCCGGGCGGGATACCCGGTCTTCGGGTCAATGATATGGTGGTACCGTACGCCCCTGTGCATCACGAACCGTTCATAATCGCCGCTGGTCACTATAGACTCACCGTCTTCGAGGGTCAGAGCCCCCGTGATACCTTCTTTACGGGGATGTTTGATCCCCACCCGCCATTTTTTCCCGAACCTGGCGCCTTTTACCGTCAGGTCGCCCCCGGCGTCTACAATAAAGGCTCTGACCCCCTGTTTTTCAAGGGCCGCCGCCGCCCTGGAAAGCGCGTAACCCTTGGCGATGCCCCCCAGCCCTATCCTCATGCCGGGCCGCGCGAATCGCACCGTGTTGTCGGTGGCCGAGAGTATGATGTGACGGTAATCCACCAGGGAGACCCTCTGTCGTACCAGGGCCTTATCGGGAGGGGTGAAGGAGGGGTTGCGGTAGTCCCAGAGTTTTCCCATGCCGGCGAAAGATATGTCAAAAGCCCCCTCTGTCTCTACAGATACTTTCAGGGAGTCCCTGATGAGGCCGAAGGTCGGCGCAGAGACCTTCACCGGTTTTTCGTGCCCGTGAAGGTTCAGGCGCGAAACGTCGCTCTCCCGTCGGGCGGGACTCATGAGGCGCTCCACCTCCTCTATGGCGCCGAAGGCGGCATCCGCCGCGTGTAAGGCCTGCGTGTCAGACCCGCAGATGAGGGTAAGGTTGACAAGGGTCCCCATCTGCATGCGGCTGTACCGGTAGAGGGACCCTTCGCGGCAGCCCGCGAGGAGCGGTATAACAAGGAGTAACGGTAAAAGATATACAGGGATTTTTTTCATGGTCGTCCTTGGTTTTCTTAAAAAAGGGCGGGGCGGCGGCGAAGTCCTTTCGAAATCTTTTCATGGAACGCGGCGGCCCTTCCGTGTGGGACCATTCTGAACCCTGCGGGCGGTGAAGAAAAGTATTTTTAATCATGACCGGGACCATTGCCGTGGAGGGGTAGGCAAAAAATACGGCATCGTATAATGACGGAGGGGGAGGTGCCCGTCGAGGGGATACATTTCCGGTTGCCGGCGCTCTTCCTGCGCGGGTGCATACCGGTGTATACCATCGTTCGTGCGTCTGAAACTTTAAAATCCGCTTGACCCGTATGGTTTGATATTGTAATACAATATTATAAAGTTTTACGAACGGTTACGTGGAGGAAAAAGGAAGGGACCATGCTCCTCAAAAACCCGGCCTTTGACAGGGGAGCGATGAGTACAGCTTTTATATATAAAATCTTTTTTTAATTCACGGGGGCATCGGTCACGGTGCCCCTTTTTGCGTTGTTCACGGGCGGCCTGGCGGTTTTTAATTCTTGACGGGGCCCGTCTTCTGCTGTTTGTATGACGGGGTCTGAAAGCCTCAAGGAGCCGAATTCTGGATACGAGTGTTGCCATAGGAAGCCTCACACTGAAAAACCCCGTCACCGTCGCGTCCGGTACGGCCGGGTACGGTGAGGAGCTATCCCGTTACTATGATATCGGAAGGCTGGGGGCCGTGTTCACCAAGGGGCTCTCCCTTAAGCCGCGGCCCGGGAACCGGGGAAACCGTATTCTGGAAACCCCTTCGGGTATGCTCAATTCCATCGGCCTGGAAAACGTGGGGCTGGAGGTTTTTCTTCGTGAAAAGCTCCCTTTCCTCCTCGCGAAAGGGGCGGTGGTCATACCGAACGTGGCGGGGCATTCAATAGAAGAGAACGTCGAGCTCTGCGGCGTCCTCTCCGGCACAAAGGGGATCGCGGCGCTGGAACTCAACGTGTCGTGTCCCAATGTGAAAGAAGGGGGAATCGCCTTCGGAAGGAACCTGGGCACCTTCACCGCGCTGCTGGAAGCGGTAAAAAAGGTAACGGCGGTGCCGCTGATCGTGAAGCTTTCCCCCAACGTGACCGATGTGACCGAGTTCGCCCGTGCGGCGAAAGGCTCCGGCGCCGACGCGGTATCGGCGGTGAACACCTTCCTGGGGATGAAGATCGACACGAAGACCGGCAGGCTTCATTTCATTAACCGCGTCGCGGGCCTGAGCGGGCCGGCCATCAGGCCCCTGGCGGTGAGGGTGGTGTACGAGATCTTCGCCGCGGTGGATCTCCCCGTGGTGGGACTCGGCGGCATCGCCGAATTCAACGACGTGCTGGAATTCCTCATGGCAGGCGCCGCCGCCGTTTCGATAGGCACCATGAACCTTGTGGACCCCCTCTTCGCCCCGGGCTGCATCGGGAGCCTGGAGGAATACATGAGAGAGAAGAAAATTGAACGTGTCGCGGATATAACCGGCATGGCCCATCGTCCCTGAGGGGACAGGCGCGGTTGCGGCGGGAGCGTGGAGTGATCTCCCCGGCCGACGGCACAGAGAGACGGAGCTGATATGAAATACTGGAACAGCAGACTGAAAAATATGGCCGAGTACATGCCCGGCGAGCAGCCGGAAAATCTCGAGACCTACATCAAACTCAACACCAACGAAAACCCCTTTCCTCCTTTCCCGTCGGTACTGGAGGCGCTGAAGCACAGCTGCAACCAGAACCTCTGCCGCTACCCGAACCCCACGGCGTATACGCTGCGCGAGACCTTCGCGGGTATGAATAACCTCAGCGCCGACAATGTGTTCGTGGGAAACGGTTCCGATGAGATTTTCACCCTCATATTCCGCGGATTCATCGACGGTGACCAGACCGCGGCGTTCCCCTATCCGTCGTATTCCCTGTATTACACCCTGGCCGAATCGGCCGGTGTGGCGTATGATAAATTAGCCCTCGACGGCAAAATGGACGTCAATTTCAATGAGTATCTCAAGAAAAAGTACCGCCTGGTCATCGTAGGGAACCCCAACAACCCTACGGGGCGGGGATGCGACACGGCGGCGATAAAGGCCTTTCTGCAGAAATTCAAGGGACTCCTGGTGGTTGACGAGGCCTATGTTGATTTTTACGGCGAGAGCGCCCTCGATATGGTAAGGGAATTCGACAACCTGATCGTCACCAGGTCGTTTTCAAAGTCCTATTCCCTGGCGGGACTGAGGATAGGCATAGCGGCCGCGTGTCCCGACATTATACGCGGGTTCATCAAGCTGAAAGACTCGTACAACATCGACCGTCTCGCCGAGGCGGGGGCGGTGGCGGCGCTGAAAGACCAGAAAAGCTTCCGCTATAACCTGCGGATGATCCGCGACAACAAGGAATTCCTGGAAGAAAAGCTCGAGTCGCTCGGTTTCACTATAGTCCCCTCAAAGGCGAACTTCCTGTTCGTCAAACACCCCGGGGTCGCGTCGGGTGAGCTGTACCGCATGCTCAAAGAGAGAAAAATACTGGTCAGGTTTTTCGAGGGGCCGGTGCAGTCCGAGTACGTGCGCATAACCGTGGGCACCATGATGGAGTTGAGGGCCCTGGTCAAGGAACTGGAAGCTATAACGGCAGCCTGATTATCTTTCCTTCGGTATTGGTGAGAAAGCTCCGTACGATCAGCTCTTTAAGCGTCAGTTTCATGTTTTCCAGTTTGGCGACGTCGTTCTTGTCGATCCATATGCTGATGCTTTCCCTTCTGCCGGAATTATCCCACAGGAACCCTATGACCATTCCCACGATTTCGTCTTCCTGAAAAATGGAAGCGCAGGAGTTGATGACCGCAAGAAGGTCCCTCAGATGGGTGTCCATTACGGCCGATGCGATATGCTCGTACGACGCGCCGCGGTAAGCGAAGTCCGTCTTTATGACAATGTCCAGTCCCAGGTACAGCTTGTCCTTGCGGTTTTCCTTTTTATCGAAATAAAATCCCAGGCTGTTTTTCTGGATGGAGAGCTTCTGCTTCGATATAATGGTGTGGGCGATGCCGATCAGGTGCCGGTGGTATTTTTCATGATAGGCGGCGCCGTTGGTGGTATACTGCGACGGCTTGACGAGGAGCTCCTCGTAATTCACCGTCTCGTTTTTAGGTACTTCGAGTATCGCCTTTTCCCGGTGCGGCGCCGACGCGCAGGCCGTTGCGGCGCACACCAGTAGTATACACAATGCGGCATTAATAAAAAGCTTCATTCTATCTTCTCCGCGGTGGAATAACCCGGCATAAACTCGCATGAATGATAGGACTTTTTTCGATCCTGTCAAGTTAAATAGGCGGCAAACGGGTACGGCGCCGATACACAGCCGGCAGTTTCGCAGAGGCGTTAAATGGGGATCCATGGTGATCAAGTATAACCTGGTTTTGATCGATATTACTAACGAAGAACGAAAAACGGGAACCATAGCGTGATGAACGGCACTGCAAAGAATTCGCATTCCTCTCCCACCCCGTCGCTGGTCCTCGCGGCGGCCCTGGCCTTTTTCATTTTACACTGCGCGGCGCCCGTAAGCTATAACCTGCCGTCCAGGAATTCACGAAGGGTGTACTCGGGCCTGGAGGTTTTTATAAAGGAAAAGTCCGGCAAATACGCGGGGAAAGAGGCGGTGCTGGTAACGAACCACTCGGGCGTGGACCTTGAACTGCGGCGTAATATCGACCTGCTCAGGGAACAGAGGATAAGAATCAGCCTGGTGCTGGCCCCCGAACACGGACTCTACGGTTATGAAAACGAATATGACCGTCAGCTGTATCATGTCCCCGCCGGAATGAACGCGGTGATATACAATATGCACAACCTCGAGCCGCACTCGCTGAGACGGCTCCTGTCGTCGGCCGATGTGGTGATTTTCGACATTCAGGACATGGGGATGCGCTGTTACACCTACATATCGAACCTGAAGGAGATCATGGACGCCATGCGCGGGACTAAGACCGAGCTTATAGTGCTGGACCGGCCCAACCCCCTGGGCTTCCTCGATGTGGACGGGCCCTATCTGGCAACCCGGCATTATTCACGTTTCGTAAGCGCTTTCCCATCCACATTTATATACAACATGACCATGGGGGAAGCCGCGCGTTATTACCGGGGTGAGTTCGCCCGGGATGTAAGGCTCACGGTCGTTCCCCTGAAGAACTACCGCAGGGATATGCTTTATAATGAAACCATGCTCCCATGGATCCCTCCTTCCCCCAACCTTCCCACATTTAAGGCCTCAATCATTTACGCCTCGATCGTTATGCTGGAAGGGTCCAACCTTTCGGTGGGCAGGGGCACCACGAAACCTTTCGAGTATTTCGGCGCGCCGTGGATCGAACCGGATGCGTTCGCCCGGGGGCTTTCAAAACTCGACCTGCCCTGTTTTCGTTTCAGGCCGGTGTATTTCAGCCCCACCTTTTCAAAGTACCGGGGCATGCGCTGCGGAGGGGTCCAGATA
This sequence comes from uncultured Leptospirales bacterium, assembly GCA_964624235.1. Lineage (GTDB taxonomy): Bacteria > Spirochaetota > UBA4802 > UBA4802 > UBA5368 > CAZUXY01. Next base: position 5,415 of record CAZUXY010000023.1, read on the forward strand.
TTCTATGTGGGCGGAACTTTCAGTCCGACAGGGGTGTCGTATGCTATTATCGGTTACATTAAAAAAATGTATCCATACTTCCAATGGGAGTCTTACGGGGGACGTTACAGCGTTGATTTTCTTGCCGGTACCGATGCGTTCAGGCGGTTCATTGATGAGGGCAGGTCCTATGAGGAGTTCGAGCTTCTGACGGATAAAAAGAGGAAAAAATTCGACGCAAAAAGAAAGCGCTATCTGCTTTATTAACGGTTACCCCGTCAGGTATTAATAAAATCCATGAATTTCTGCAGGGCTTCCGGCAGCTTCCCCTCGCCGTCCATGTACTTTTTGAACTTCCGCTCGAAGGCCGTAACATCCCTGCTATGCACGTTTTTGAACTTTGTCCCTATCTCGCTGAAGGCCGGCATGTTTTCAAGTTTGTCCCTGGTTTCTTTCTTGAAAGGAATATGTCGGTAGAACATCTCCCTCACCACCGAGTTGAGCTTCATGATGCCGTCTTTCTCGAACAGGACCCACTGTATGTAATCGTCGGCGAAACGATCCCGGTTGGTGCGCAGGCTTTTAAAGCGTTCGGAAATTTTTTCCTTGGCTTCCACCGAGAGTTTCGGGTTCTTCTTGTAGAAATTGATATAGTCGAAATACAGGCCGGTAAGCCCTCCTTCCACCGGATCAGCCCACATCGCGCCCTTCAGGGTGCGGTTGAGCTCCCAGCGGAAGCAGGCCATGGTATGGGACATACTGCGCTGCAGGTCTCCCATGAAAAGTATGGGAACCACAATACGGCCCCTGGTGCGCCGGTTGGTCCCGTCCAGTTCCTGCCACAGCATGCTCTTGGTGCCGAAAATGGGAAGGAGTATGAAGTTCGGGATCACCTCTTCCTGGATGATTTCCCTGTGTTCGCCGACCTTCTCGACCGTTTCCCGGTAGAATGCCGAAAAGTCGATTTCCCTGAGTCCGCGCACGATGGAGTCCAGTTTCTTTTTTGAAATATGAAAATTGGTGGGATTGCCCTTCATGGTCATGGAGGTGAGGATGGGGAACGCCGTTGCGGTCGACCCCGAGCATACCATGAGAGTGTTGAGAAGGCGGTGGTCTATCTCGTATATGACCTTCCTGATGGTTTCATCCTCCTCGGTAGGGGGGGCACCTTTGCTGCTTTTCTTGTGCTTTTCCTCTTCCCTCATATGGGCATCATATGACAGGCCCATTTCGGTGATGCTGGGATTTTCTTCCCTGTTGTAGATTCTCGTCAGAAACTCCTCTTCAAGGTATATGGGAAATCCCGTGTTCTCGGTGCTCTTGCGCGAGAGTTCATGCAGCTCATTCACCTGCTGCGGGTCCATAAGGGTCTCATCGATATATCCGAACATGAGCATCAGACGCTGGGGCACGGCAGGTTCCTTTTTCGTGCGCATAAAAACCTGTTTATAGAGGTCCAGGTACATCCTGGTAATCAGCCTTCTGATTTTCCTTCCCTCGGGCTCCGTATTAAAGGGATTCTGCATCTTTTTGAAATCATTCATGATTTTCAGGAAATTTCCCTGGAACTCCTTGTCGATGAGGGAAAATTCAAAAATCTGCTGCAGCGAGTTTGCGTAAATCCTGTTGTCGATCCTGGAGGGCGCGGCGGCGGGCCTGGCAGGTTCGGCTTTTTCCTTGTTGTTGAGATAGAAATCGTGGATCTTTTTAAATCCCGGGAATACCTCTGAGAGTTTTTTCCCGGAAATCTCTTCGAAGAAAGTATGGATCTTCACCGCCATGGACAGGAAATTTTTCAGAAAATCCTTCGATACTCTTCCGGATTGCCCCCAGCTGGAAAGCCCCCCCGCATCAACAAGAAAGCTGGTCCAGCTTCCCTCGCTGGCGAACAGGAGGGACAGTTCCTCTTCTATTTCAGTGTGTATCGCCTCTATACGGCCCAGCACCTTCATCAGATTGTCGGCGATGGTTTCGAACAGATATACGGCGATGGATGGGTCACGCTTGATCACGGGACCGAAAACACCGGGGTCCAGGCGCAGGAATTTATTGAGAAAACCGCACAGTTTCATATCGACCAGGGATTCCATGGGCAGGCCGGGGAAGGTGTATTTTTTCTTCACCAAATTACTGTAGTCGGCCACCAGGAACCTGGCGTCGAATACGGTCGGGAAATCACCTCCGCTGTTGATATAGGCGGCGTGCAGCTGGTCCGCCCTGTGCTGCAGTTTTTCCGAGAGCGCTCCTATATTGATTGATTTGTACATCAGCGATATGTTGTCGACGATCCTTAACAGATTCTGGTAAAGCGTGGAGTATCGTTTGGAATCGTTGATGGACGATTCCAGCCGCACATAGAGATGGCTGAGGATGGTGGTTGCCATCGACGGATTTTCGGCAACGATATTGTTGAATCCCCCTCCCTTGATGGGGTATTTGGTGACCAGGGAGTTCTCAATGGCCCGTATGGATTTTTTGTATGGTTCGGTGAAGAGTATGCTGAGCCCGGAGATGAGACTTTTTTCCTTGATTATCCCCACCCTTCTGCTCTTGGAAATGATGATATCGGCTGAAAGTCCCTCGAACTCATCCGGAGCGGACAGGATCTCGACGGCACCCTGGTGCAGGTAGTACATATAGGTCGGCTCCTGCCCCTGGACAATAAGCAGTTCGCCTTTTTTTATAACATCGCCCTTGTTGGAGTTGTTTTCCTTGCTCATTGGTGCTTTGGTTCTTTTTTAGTAGAAACGGGACCTGGGGAACCAGGCGGCTGTTCACGTATTATAGGGAAATTAAGTGTTTATTTTCAATAAATAATTTTATTTTATGCAAAATATTTAAGTCACACTCTGCAGTCTGTCGCATGTTGCAGGCTTACCGGTTCGATATCGAGTTAAGATACTCATCCCATTCGGCGGGAAGCAGGTACTTTTTCTTGTTGTTGCATTCCTTGCATGCCGCGACGATGTTCTGTCTTTCCGATGTGCCGCCGCGGGAAAGAGGTATCAGGTGGTCCATGGTGAGTTCGTCGGGACGAAAGCTGCCGCCGCAGTAATGACATCTACCCGCGGCTATCTTCTTTCTCCACCACGAGGTATGGCGCAGGTCGCGGGCCCGTTGTTTTTCCCTTAGTGACGCGTCTTCGCCGGCGCAGACGCCGTCGGCTGAGCTTTTACGCCGGCTTCGGCGATGTTTCCTGTCGTCTTTTATTCCCATGCGGGTCATGCCGGGGCGTTAAGCGCCATCATTCAAACCCTTCATTCGCATTCAATCGGTAACCGTTAATAAAGGAAAGGCCTTCCATGGATCGCTTTCTCTCGGGCTGGAGCCCGAGTATCTCGAGCAATCCGCCGCCGGTGCCGACGAGCAGACGCTTCTTCTGGAACACCATGAGTCGTCCCGGCTCAACCTCCGGGTTTGCTTCGGTGAAGCAGCGGGTTTTCCAGATCTTGAGCGTCATGGAACGAAATTCCGTCCAGGCGCCGGGCCGCGGGTTTAGTCCACGCACCAGGTTGTGTATATCGCGTGCGCTGTTTTCCCATTTGATCCGGGGAAGTTCCTTGTCGATCTTGCCGCAGTAGGTGGCTTCATACTCGTTTTGCATACGCGGCGCCGCCTTTCCCGACTGTAAAAGCCTGACCGCTTCCGCAAGCATTTCGGCCCCCAGGGGAAGCACGGTGTCATAGAGCTCTCCCGCGGTAGTGTCCGCGGACAGGGGTATGGTTTTCTGGAGCAGAATGTCCCCCGCGTCCAGCCTTTCATTTATCATCTGGACGGTGATGCCGGTTTCTTCCTCGCCATTGATCAGGGCCCACTGTATCGGCGCGGCGCCTCGGTATTTGGGAAGCAGGGAGGGGTGAAGGTTTATAGTTCCCAGCCGCGGCAGGGTGTATACCTCTGCGGGGATGTAGCGACCGTAGGCGACCACCACGTAGAGATCGGCGTCGGCGTTCCTTAGATCGCTGATGAACGCTTGATCTGTAAGTTTCACGGGATGAAACACCGGGATGCTGTGCTCCAGCGCGATTGTTTTCGCCGGGCAGCACTGCATGTTTAGGTTTCTGCCGGCCGGTTTATCGTCACCGGCCACCAGAAAAACGATTTCGAACTCCTCTTTAAGCCTGTTGAAACAGTACCCGGCAATATCGGGAGTGCCGAAAAACCCTATTTTCATGTATTCCTGTTCATTTTCTTTATGTTCTTGAGTTCAGGGTTCAACTCTTTCCGCGCATGGTCTTCCAGATAATCGACGATTACCTTTCCGTCCAGGTGGTCGATCTCATGCTGCAGCACCCGCGCAAGGAGGCCGTCGGCGTCTATGGTTACTTCTTTTCCTTCAGGAGTCACCCCCTTGACCGTAACCTCTTTCGGGCGCATTATATCCGTCGTGATTCCGGGCAGCGAGAGGCACCCTTCCTCGTAATTCTCCTTTTCGTCAGAGGAAGCGGTCACCTCCGGGTTTATCAGGGCCAGTGAAGGTCCCTTGTAATGTTCTATGTCCAGTATGATGAGGCGCCGGGGTTGCTCTACCTGCGGCGCCGCCAGACCGACGCCGTTTGAACGATACATGATGTTGTACATGGACTCGATCAGATCGATCACGTCCTGGTCGATATTCGTCACCTTCTGCGCTATTGAGTGCAGGGTCTTGTTCCCGTAATACACAAGCTTGTATGTCATTACCGACTTCCTGTGATTTCAATGTTGGTTCTTCGCCGCCGTTCAACACGAACATGCTGTAAAAATATTAATTACTATAAAATAAACCATTAATCCCGTATAATCAAGTATTCAGCATTCTTTTAACGGTAATCAGGGTCAAGGAATTTTATGCAAACGTGTTAAAAATATGGAAAGCGAGGACAGGTAAGCGTATTATAATATAATGGTATTTAACACCAGGGGCCGGTTACGGAAGGGCGGATGTGAAAAAAATTGATTGACAAAACCTCGAATGTGAAAGTTCCTTTTTCTTTCAACAAATCGGCGTTTTTTGATATGTAAAATGGGGTAGTAGTCCTGTCGTCCATAGTTAACGTCCATTGCAGTTAGTAGCGGCGCCCCTCGCTGATGGCGAGTATATTCAGGTACAGGAGTTATGCGTTGAAAATTTCAGGCGCTGAAATTATTGTAGAGTCCCTTAAAAAAGAAAAGGTCGAGTACATGTTCGGGTACCCGGGCGGCGTGGTAATCCCGATTTTTCATCATCTTTTCAATGCGCCTTTCAAATTCATACTGTCACGTCATGAACAGGGCGCCGTGCACGCCGCCGACGGGTATGCCAGGGCTTCGGGGAAGGTGGGGGTAGTAATCGCCACCTCCGGTCCCGGCGCCACCAACCTGGTGACCGGCATCGCCACGGCTAATATGGACTCGGTCCCCCTGGTGGTGTTCACCGGCCAGGTCTCCACCGATATGATCGGCAACGACGCGTTCCAGGAAGCGGACGTTACCGGTATAACGCGGCCTATTTCCAAGCATAACTATCTGGTGCAGGACATAAACGACCTTCCCAGAGTCATTAAGGAAGCCTTTTATATCGCTACCACCGGCAGGCCCGGCCCCGTGGTGATAGACGTCCCGGTGAATATCTCAAAGGCGGAAAGCAAATTCGTTTACCCGGACACGGTCTCGCTGAGAAGCTACAAACCGGTGTACAAAGGCCACCCCGTCCAGATACAGAAAGCATGCAAACTCATCGCCGAGTCCAGAAAGCCGGTCATCTATGCCGGCGGCGGGATTATAATATCGGGCGCCTCGGAGGAACTCAGGGTGTTCGTCAGAAAGACGGGCATCCCCATCACCACCACGCTGCTGGGACTGGGGGCCTATCCCGAAACCGACGGCATGAGCCTGAAGATGCTGGGCATGCACGGCACCTATTATGCCAACCGGGCCGTTCATGAATCCGACCTGCTGATCGCCATAGGCGCCCGTTTCGACGACCGGGTAACCGGCAAGATCACCGAATTCATACCCGAAGCACGGGTTATCCACATCGATATCGATCCTTCATCGGTTTCCAAAAACGTCAAGGTGGACGTTCCCATTGTGGGCGATTGTAAATACGTGCTGAATGAAATGAACAAGATAGTAAGCGCCCCGAAAATCGATGACTGGGTCTCGGAAGTGATGAAGATGAAGCAAGAGAACCCCCTGACCTATCGGAACGATGTCGAGACCATAAAACCCCAGTATGTGGTGGAAAGGATTTACAGCCTGACGAAGGGTAAAGCCGTCATATGCACCGAGGTGGGCCAGAACCAGATGTGGGCGGCGCAGTTTTACGATTATACCGAACCGCGCACCTTCATCTCATCGGGCGGACTCGGGACCATGGGGTATGGATTGCCCGCCGCTATCGGCGCGCAGCTTGCCAGGCCGGACCGAAGGGTCTTCGACATCGCGGGTGACGGTTCCATCCAGATGAACATACAGGAGCTCATAGTGGCCGTTCAGCACCGGCTTCCCATTATCATCGCCATTCTCAACAACGGGTTCCTGGGTATGGTACGGCAGTGGCAGCAGCTTTTTTACGAAAAGAGATATTCCCATACCTGCATTCAGTTCGCGCCTGATTTCGTGAAACTCGCGGAAGCATACGGCGCCGAAGGTATCAGGATTGAAAACAAGAAAGATGTGGACGCCGCCATTACCAGGGCACTGGGCATTACCGACAGACCTATCGTTATGGATTTCAAGGTCGATCGTGAGGAAAACGTATATCCCATGGTACCGGCCGGAAAATCCGTAAAAGAAATGATAACGAGGGAGCTGGCATGAGACACGTCATTTCGGTTAAGGTTGAGAACAAACCGGGGGTACTGGCCAGGGTGGCCGGCCTTTTTTCAGCGAGGGGTTATAACATCGATTCGCTGGCGGTAAGTCAGACGGAACACGAAGATATATCAATAATGACACTGGTGGTCAAAGGGGACGACCGTATCATAGAGCAGGTCAAGAAGCAGCTCAACAAGCTCATCGATGTGATCAAGGTGCTGGACCACTCGGAATACCCTTCCGTGCAGCGGGAACTCGTACTGGTGAAGGTGGCGTCGCAGCCGGCGAAACGTTCAGAAATCTTCCAGGTGGCGGAGATTTTCAAAGCGGAGATAGTGGACATATCGCTTAAAACCGTTACACTTGAGCTGACCGGCGATCCCGAACGGATCGACAACTTCATCGAACTTATGAGACCCTATTCGATCAAGGAGCTGATCAGAACCGGCAGGATTTCCATGATGAAGGAATGAACCAGGGATATGCCGGCGCGTGTGCAGCGTGTAAACAGCTGATATGAATATTAACGACCTCCTCCCGGCCCGGCCTGTTGTGCGGTGATAAAGGGCATACCGCGGAACGCCGTAACGTTGTGGGGGAGAAGCATTTACTATAATCAACTCAAGCAAAGGAGCAGTAATATGGCAAAGATGTATTATGACAGCGACGCAAACCTGAAAGTGCTGAGCGATAAGACCATTGCGGTTATCGGCTACGGGAGCCAGGGGCATTCGCAGGCCCAGAATCTGCGTGACAGCGGTCTCAAGGTGATTGTGGCGGAACTTGCGGGAACGGAGAATTTCAAGCTGGCCGAATCCCACGGGTTCAAACCGGTCACCGCGAAAGAGGCCGCGGAGAAGGCCGATATCGTACAGATCCTTGCACAGGACCACGTTCAGGCCAGGCTTTATGAGAACGACGTCAGGCCTTCGATGAAAAAGGGCAAGACGCTGGTCTTTTCACACGGGTTTAACATACATTACGGGCAGATAGCACCCCCCTCCGACGTGGACGTGATAATGATCGCGCCCAAAGGCCCCGGCCACCTGGTGCGCAGCGAGTACGAAAAGGGCGCCGGTGTGCCGTGTCTGGTGGCGATCCACAACGACGCTTCAGGTAAGGCCATGCAGACGGCGCTGGCCTACGCCAGGGGGATCGGCGCCACCAGGGCCGGTGTCATCGAGACTACATTTAAAGAAGAAACCGAGACCGACCTGTTCGGCGAACAGTGCGTGCTCTGCGGCGGGGTATCGGAACTGGTCAAGGCCGGGTTCGACACCCTTGTAGAGGCGGGCTATCAGCCTGAAATCGCCTATTTCGAGTGCATGCATGAGCTCAAGCTTATCGTCGACCTCTTTTATCAGGGGGGGCTCAGTTATATGAGGTATTCCGTTTCAGATACCGCCGAGTACGGCGATTATATGACGGGAAAACGCATCATCACCGATGAGACGCGTGCCGTCATGAAAAAAGTACTGACCGCCGTACAGGACGGTTCATTTGCCCGCAACTGGATACTGGAAAACATAGCGGGGCGTCCCAATTTCAACGCGCTCAAGAAGATGGAAAGCGAACATACTATCGAGAAAATCGGCTGGGAGCTCAGAAAGATGATGAAATGGATCGATGCAAAATAAGCTAAATAGTATCCATTTTACTGCGGCAACAGCATGATGAATGCGGGGAGACCACTCCCCGCATTTTCATTTTCCCCTCATTTATGCAACCGCTACCGGTTCATCGGTGTCCTTCCCTGTAACCGGGGAGGGTGTTTCTCCTGCCCCGGTGCCACTCAACATTCACTACCACATGGAGCGTATACATGAAACGGAAGGTATTACTGGTGTACCCTGAAATTCCCACAACGTACTGGAGTTATCGCCATGCGCTGGCCTTTATCGGCAAAAAAGCCCCCATCCCCCCCCTGGGACTGCTTACCGTTGCGGCCCTTATGCCCCGGGACTTCGAGTGCCGGCTGGCGGACATGAACACGGGCCCCCTGAGTGATGAGGACCTTATTGAAGCGGACCTCGTGTTTATTTCGGCTATGATGGTGCAGCAGCAGTCGTTCGAGGAGGTGGTTGCACGTTGCAGAACCATGGGGAAAATCGTCGTGGCCGGCGGTCCGTATCCTACATCGTCATGGGAAAAGATCAGGGGTGTGGATCATTTTGTACTGAACGAGGCGGAGATCACGCTGCCGGTTTTTCTAAAAGACTACGGGTCGGGCCGCGCCCGCCCGGTGTATACCGCCGCTGAGAAGCCCGACATCACCCTGACCCCGGTGCCGCGTTTCGACCTCGCGGATATGCGGTATTACTCCACCGTCCCGCTGCAGTTTTCCAGGGGGTGCCCCTTCAACTGCGAGTTCTGCGACATCATAGAGATGTTCGGACGCACCCCGCGCTGCAAGACGCCCGAACAGTTCCTTCGTGAAATGCAGTCGGTTTACGACGGCGGGTTCAGGGGCCCGGTATTCATTGTGGACGATAACTTTATTGGAAACAAGATCAGGGTGAAGGCGTTGCTGCGGGGGATAATCACATGGCAGAAGTCCCATGGTTACCCCTTTACCCTTTCCACCGAAGCAAGCATAAACCTGGCGCAGGACGACGAGCTTCTGGAACTGATGGCGGAAGCAGGCTTCCTGATGGTGTTCGTCGGGATAGAGTCCCCGGTGAAAGAATCCCTTGCCGTCGCGGGCAAGAAACAGAATCTCAAAACGGGAATGCTTGAGAGCATAGAAAAAATACAGCGCAAAGGGATAGAGGTTACCGGAGGGTTTATTATAGGCTTTGATGCCGATCCCGAAGATATTTTTGACCGGCAGACGGAATTTATACAGGAAGCGGCGGTCCCCACCGCCATGATCGGCCTCCTGATGGCGTTGCCGGGAACGCAGCTCTACAGGCGGCTTGAAAGTGAGGGCCGCATCGTGAACGAATGCGGGGGAAACAATACACATGTGTTCGATCTGAATTTCACACCGGTGCTTCCGCGTGAGATGATCCTTGATGGATACAAGAAGGTACTGTCCAGTGTGTACGATCCGGCAAACTATTTTAAACGTTGCGCGTCCCTCCTTGAACGGTTTCCCCGCTGCCGCGGCGTTTTCCCCGGCGCCGTTACACGGCGTGCCTCCCTGGTTGAGCTGCGGGCCCTGATCCGGTCGCTGTTGAGGCAGGGCTTCTCCTCATATGGCGCCCACTACTTTCGTTTTCTTGCGCGGGTAATCATGAAGAACCCGCGGTTCTTCACCAGGGCCATGGGGATGGCGGTGGAGGGGTACCACTTCTTCCGCATCACCGCAGACATTCTCAAAGCGGCCAGGTTCAACGACTACCTGGAGGAACGGGTCGACAGTTTTCGCAGGACCGTGGTCGGGTCACCTGCAGGCGGGAGTGTTGTCGTGAGCAGTAAAAAACTACGGGCGTACGGCAGAATGTTGAAGCTCAGGGCAAAACGCAGATACCGGCACCTCGGCAGAGGCGCCCGGGAATATGGAAGGGAGGCGATGGAACGCTTCGAGGGTGTGATGGACGCACTTATGGGCCGTCGCGTTGACGAATGCGATTCGTCATCTGCCCGGGGATAATCCCGGACAACCGTTTCCCCGGTATAATTGCAGGGAGACGAGAAAGGCGCATTGTAGTCCCGTCTGACAGTCACAAAATGTTGACAGACAGACCCCCCGGGTGTTTAAAAAACAAAAAAGTCAAAGGAGCAGACAATGAATCCCGTACCTTCACCCGCCGTAAATATCATCGTGTCGGTCATTCCCATCGTGGGTATCGTAATGGGCAGCACGGTGGTTTTTTTCTACCTTCTGTTCTCCCACAGGCAGAAAGTGCTGATGATACAGAAAGGAGCGGTACAGAAAAAGATTTTTGATCTGGATTCCTTCAGCCTGCTGGCGGGCCTTCTGCTGCTGGGTGCCGGGGTGAGTCTGACCCTGTTCTTTCTTTTAAAAGAGGGTTTCAGCTACAGTGTGCTCGGCGGCCTGATTCCTTTTTCAATCGGCGTAAGCCTGGTTGTCTTTTTCGCCGTCCGCAGAAAAATGCGTGTCGATGGATAGTGAATACGGGCACTACACCGATGAACGGATCGTCAGAGAGGTGCTGGAGGGGAATACCGGACTCTTCAGGTTGATTGTGGAACGCTACCAGCGCAGGATCTATGCGATCGGTATGAGATTTTTTAACAACGGGGATGATTCCTCGGATTTCACCCAGGAGGTCTTTCTGCGGTGTTACGACCGGTTGCAAAGCTTCCGCGGTGAAGCCCGGTTCTATTCCTGGATTGTCAGGATCGCCTATAACCTGGGAATCAACTCGGTGCAGCGGAAACACCCGGAGGAAAGCATGATGGAGGAGTACATCCGCTCCGAGGCCCCCGGACCGGAGAAAACCCATATCCGGAGCGAAGTCGCCTCCGCTCTGCGGGAGGCCCTGGCGCGGCTGCCCGAGAAGTACCGTATTTGCCTTGACCTCTTTTTCTTTATGGGATTATCCTACGGTGAGATCAGCGAGGTCACCGGGTACCCCGTCAATACCATCAAGTCCCATGTGTTCCGGGCCAAGAAGATCCTGCGAGGCTCGCTCAATGGTACTGCAGCGGAGGAATGCGATGAAATGTGACAGGTTTATGAATCTCTTTCTTGCCCTGGACAACGGCGAGGCCATGGGATTGCTGATGCGGCGGCACCTGCGCACATGCCGGCGGTGCCGGCGGGAGGTCGAAGCGCTTTCGGCGGCAATGGACTCGCTTCTCGATTTCCCGCAGAGATTTCCCGTACCGGACGGGGCCGACCGTATCATGGCGCGTATCGGCGGTGTGGAATACACGTATAACCGCCGGGTGCCCCTCTATAACTGGATAGGCGTGGGTTTTTTGATACTGTTGAGTATGTTCCTTTTACCCTTCAGCGATTCACTCGTGTGGCTCAGGGGATTTTTCGGCGGGTATATCGATATCCCTTACGGTATCGTCATGGGACTGGTGTTGTCGGTCTATGTGACTGTTTTCGCGGCAACCAATATGGACCAACTGAAAGCTCGGCTTCGAATCCGCGCTCTAGAAAAAAGCTGAAAGCGCGGTTATACCGGGCGCGGATATAGATCCGCCCCTTGTGTCAATGTGCCTCTCCCCAGTTCATACCCCATCCCATGTCCACCACTATGGGGACCGAAAGATCCAGGGCGCCTTCCATCTCCTTCTTTACCATCTTTTCGAAAAAGTCCTTCTCGTCCGCCGGTACTTCAAAGACCAGTTCGTCGTGTACCTGCAGTATCATGCGTCCCTTGAGGCCTTCCCCGGTGATGACCTTCTGGATGCTGATCATGGCAATCTTGATCAGGTCAGCGGCGGTACCCTGCAGGGGAGTGTTGATGGCTACCCTTTCGGCGCCTTCGCGGCGGAACTGGTTCGGGGAAGCGATCTCGGGTACGGGGCGCCGCCGCCCAAGCAGCGTCTGGACATACCCGTGTTTTTTTGCGAACTCGATGGTTTCGTCGACGTAGCGTTTGAAACCCGGATAGGTTTCGAAATGCCGCCGTATGAATTCGGCGGCGTCTTTCATCGATATATCGGCCTGCTGGGAAAGCCCGTAGGGGGAGACGCCGTAGATCGTGGCGAAGTTTATGACCTTGGCCTGCCGCCGCATCTCCAGGCTTACCTGGTCCATTGCCACACCGAATACCGCCGACGCGGTAAGGTTATGGATGTCGATGCCGTTTTTGAAGGCATCTATCATGTTGCGGTCCTGCGAGAGGTGGGCGGCCAGGCGCAGCTCGATCTGGGAATAGTCGGCCGACAGCAGACGAGACCCTTTTTCAGGAACGAACCCTTCGCGGATTCGGCGGCCCATTTCGTCGCGCACGGGGATATTCTGTAAATTGGGGTCCGACGAGGAAAGGCGTCCCGTGGCGACCACGGTCTGATTGTATGAGGTATGGATCCGCCCGGTCCCGCTGTTTACCAGCGCCGGGAGGGTGTCTATGTAGGTGCTTTTCAGCTTGGAGAGGGTCCGGTATGCTATGAGGTGATCGATGATGGGATGCTCCCCCTTGAGGGATTCAAGCACCTGTATGTCGGTGGACTGGCCGGTCTTGGTCTTCTTTATCGACCGCAGTTTAAGTTTTTCAAAAAGCACCGCCGAGAGTTCACGGGTCGAGTTGATGTTGAACTCCCGCCCGGCCTCACTGAAAATTCTTTTTTCGGTCTTTTCCAGGAGCGCGCGGTTTTCGGCGGCAAGCCCGGCGAAGTGGCCTGAGTCTATCTTTACGCCGTGCTCTTCCATTGCGGCAAGGACCTCCAGGAGCGGCATCTCGATTTCATAGTAGAGTTTCTCCAGCTTTTCATCGTGGATCTTTTTGCTGAGCACCTGGTACAGCCGCAGCGTGATGTCGGCGTCTTCCACGGCGTAATCGGCCAGTTCCCTGAGGGGGACATCGGTGATGGAAACGGCCTTTTTGCCGGTGCCCACCAGTTCCTTGAAGGTGACGGTTTTATAATCGAGATAGCGCGCCGCCATATCGTCCATGTTGTGTCGCCGTTCGGTGGGATCGAGCAGGTACGAGGCGATCATGGTGTCGAAGTGGATACCCTTGAGTTTTATTCCGGCACGGCGCAGTACTATGAGATCGTACTTGATGTTCTGGCCGATCTTTTTAATCGCCGCATCTTCCAGAAGGGGCTTCAGGGCCGCAAGCGACCTTTCGGGGTCCGGTATTTCTTCGCTGAAAAGGGAACCGGTGAGTATGGGGATATACCATCCCGCACCGGGCTTTACCGAGAGTGATACTCCCACCAGATCGGCCTCCACGGGGCTTACCGAGGTGGTCTCCGTGTCCACCGAGACCATGCCGGCCTTCCTCACGGCGGCGATTGCCTCGTTCAGGTCATCTTCGTTGCGGATGATGCGGTAATCCTTTTTGCCGTCCGGCGCATTCCGTTCGGCGGGGCCGGCCTCTTCCTCGGGGAAGATCTCCCGCACAATGGAGTTCATCTCCAGGGAGACAAAGTACTCTTTCACCCGCGGAACCCTGAAATCGGGAACGGCGGCCTTTTCGAGATCAAGGACCAGGGGCAGGCCCGTCCTGATGGTGACCAGGTCCCTGCTGAGATAGGCCATGTCGCGGTGCTCTTCCAGGTTTTCCCTGAGCTTCCCCTTCACTTCGTCAAGACGGGCATAGAGATTGTCGAGACCCCCGAAATCCTTTATGAGCTTCTGCGCCGTCTTCTCCCCGATGCCGCGCACGCCGGGGATGTTGTCGGATGAGTCGCCGACGAGGGCCATGTAATCGATCACCTGGGCCGGGCCGATGCCCAGTTTTTCCGTAACCGCGTCAGTGTCGTAGAGCTCGAACTCGGTTATGCCCTTACGGTTGGCATAGATCTTCACGTGTTCGTTCACCAGCTGGTAGGCGTCCTTGTCACCGGTTACCAGCATCACCTCCAGATCCCCTGTGCCGTATTTCGCGGCGATGGTGCCCAGTACGTCATCGGCCTCGAAATCGGCTTCCTCGATACGGGGGATACCCAGCATCTCGATCATGTGCTTGATCTCCTCGATCTGGCTTCGCAGGTCGTCGGGCATCTTTTCACGGTTCGCCTTGTATTCGCTGTACATCTGAAAGCGGAATGACTTTTTCGGCGGGTCGAAGGCCACCACCAGGTAGTCGGGTTTCTGGTCGGCGACGAGTTTCATGAGCATGCGGGCGAAACCGAAGATCGCCGAGGTGTTCTGGCCCTTCGAGTTGACCAGGGGGTTTTTTATGAAGGCGAAATGCGCCCGGTAGCACAGGGCGTGGCCGTCGACGACGAAAAGTCTTTTCTTCACGATAGATCTCCCGGAGTTGTCTCTGGATTTTAAATGTTGAAAGTCAGGGTTTGATTATGCATGGAGGGGGTACCGGCGGCAATTTTTTTTTGAAAAATATTATACCATGTTCTGATCGGTGTGAATTTAGTAAGCCGGCGCTTTCATATTTATGTCTGTTTTTTGGATATATGCGGTTTTCGCGGTATTCCGTTCTTAACGGACGTTGCTTGTCATGTCTTTGAATCTATCAGCCGCTTCAGCCTGGCGGTGTCGACGGTTCTTTTATACAGGGGGGTGTCCTTTTTTTTGTAGGCGGCCAGGTTCTCCTCGAATGTTTTATTTGCCGTCGTGGTGTAGAAAATGCCCAGAGGATATTTTTCAGTTTCCAGAGACCTGAAGAAGGCTTGTTTTCTGTCGGTGGGGTCATGGTCGTCGCCCAGGTAATACGTGTTGTTTTTGTACCACTGGTAGGTATTGGTCCTGTTGAAGGTGACGCATGGCTGGAATACGTCTACCAGCGAGAACCCCCTGTGGCGTATGGCCGCCTTTAAAATCCGTTTTGTTTCTTCCGGATCGCCGCAATAAGCCCTCGCGACGAAAGCCGCGTTCAGGGAAACGGCGACAGCGAGGGGATTGAAGGGTTCATGATATACGCCTGAGATCTGCACCGGAGTTGTGAAACCGCGCATGCTGGTCGGTGATGCCTGTCCCTTGGTAAGTCCGTACACCATGTTGTTATGCACTATCAGGGTAAGGTCGGGATTGCGCCGGACAGCGTGGATAAAGTGGTTGCCCCCTTCCCCGTAACTGCAACCGTCGCCGCTCTCGACGATAACCGTGAGGCCGGGGTTTGCGGCCTTGATGGCCGTGGCGGCGGGCAGCGCCCTTCCGTGAAGGCCGTCGAAGAAATTGCAGTTGATATAGTGAGGGGTCTTCGCGGCCTGTCCAATGCCCGACACCATGACCAGGCTGCTTCGGTCGAGTTTCATTTCATCAAAAGTTTTTTTCACGATGTCGATGATTCTGAAATTGCCGCAACCGGGACACCACGCCATGTCAACAGGATGATCATGATCGTAAATACTCATTTTCGCCCCCCCTTTTTTTATGGTTGAACAACCCTTTTAAAGCATCGGCTATCTCCTCGACGGAGAAGGGCATGCCGTCGTATTTCAGTATGGTTTCATGGAAAGCCAGACCGGTATGGAGGGTGAGCAGCCGGCCGAATTGCGATGTCGCGTTGTTCTCGACCATGATTCTTTTGTCCGCTTTCAAAAGATATTTTTCGGTTTCAGGGTGCACGGGATACACCTGTCTGAAATGCAGCATCGCTACACCGGGCAGCGCCAGCAGATCGAATGCTTCATGCAGGGCCGTGTATACGGATCCCCAGCAGACGATGATGCCGTGGTAATCCTTCGGGCCGAAAAAACGGGGTGGCTCTGCCTCACGTATGAGGTGGCGTATTTTCCCCATTCGTTTTTCGACCATTGCGATGCGAACCGAGGGATCCTCGGTGATGTACCCGCCTTCATCGTGCTCGTCGCTGGCGGAACACACGATGCCCTCGCCGAAACCGGGCACGCCCCGCGGTGATATGCCGCTATCAGTGACGGCGTATCTTTTATATGCGGCATCGGTGGCCTTTATGTTTTTTTCAGGAGAAACGATGTCGCGGTCGATTTCCGTGGCCATCGCGGAGGAGTCGAGAAAAAACTGGTCGGTCAGAATGAACGCGGGAACCTGGTATTTGTCCGCAAGATCGAAAGCCCTGCGGGTCAGTTCTATTCCGTCCTCCAGGGTCCCCGGGGCGAATATGACGCGGGGGAACTCGCCGTGTCCGGCGTTAAGCACCATGTTCAGGTCGGCCTGTTCGGTCCGGGTGGGAAGGCCCGTGGCGGGGCCCGGCCTCTGGCCGACGTGTACCACCAGGGGCGTCTCTGACATGCCCGCGAGACTCACGCCCTCGGTCATCAGCGCAAACCCTCCGCCCGAAGTAGTCACCATTGCCCTTCCGCCGGCGTACCATGCCCCGACGGCCATATTGACGGCGCAGATTTCATCTTCGGCCTGTTCGACGACGATTTCGAAATTCCCCGACTGCGACGCCATGAAAGTCAGCACTTCTGTCGACGGCGACATGGGATACGATGATACGAAATCGCATCCGCCCGCAAGGGCCCCGATGCCTATGGCGTCGCTGCCGTACAGCCGGGGAGCGTTCTTCGCTTCTTCTGACGCTTTAATGGATATGGTGATATTTTTGACCGCTGATATTTCACCATACCATGAGTATCCGGCGCAGAGCGCCTCAAGGTTTTTTTCAATTATGGAAGGATCGTCCCGTTTGATATGTGATTTCAGTATGGTTTCGGCCTGTTGTCTGTCGACCGAGATAAGGCAGCATATAAAGCCGAAGATGGCCGTGTTGTAATACCGGTTGCTCCCCAGCGCCTCGTCCAGCCTGCCGCGCGGAACGGGAACGGCTGAGCATCCCTTCTCTTCGATGCAGGAACGGAGATGCTGTTCATCACCTATCACAATCGTCTGGTCATTTATCCGGTCCCTGAAGCGGTCGAAGGCTTTTTCGTTCAAGGGAAAGAACAGATCTATCCTTTTAACAAACGCCTGCACTCTGTGTGATGAAATTCTCAGTTCGGTGGAATTATTACCGCCACGGATGCGGGACATGAATTCACTGTAAGAAAAAACATGGTAACCCCTGAGTTTTGAGGCGGCAGCCGTCATTTCCTCAATCAACTGGATGCCCTGTCCCGCTTCCCCGGATATTACCACTGATAAGTCGTTCCTATATTCCATGTGGCTAAGACACCTTCCCTTTACGCCGGCAGGTGAGACATCAGGCCGCGCGGCAATGTATCGGTAACGGAATACCGAATGACGTTATCATATCATACCGGTGGTACGGTGTCAACAACCGATCATGGCAGCAAGAAACTGGTGCGGGGGATCTCCCCGCATAGGGTGGAGTACGAATTCCCGCCACTGATTCTCCCGTGCGCGGCAGGCCCGGCGAGCGTGTTGATAATAAGGAAACGTGCCGGTGTTGCCCGGATTATTGACTGTCCGGATTCGGCAGTTCTATCTCCAGGTCCGAAACCGGGAACGAGGCGCAGGGATGGAAGTAGCCGGTTTTTTTATCCCCCTCCCTCCTGCCGTCGCTCTCGGGACTCACCCAGATGTCTCCCCTGATCAGCAGGGTGCGGCAGAACTGGCATTCGCCTGAACGGCATGCCGAGGGCGGCGCCAGCCTGGCGCGCTCAAGCGCCACCAGTACGGATTCCTTTCCCGACGCGGAAACGGTCTTGATACCATCCCTGGTATGCACCTGCAGGGTGTAGGTCCGCCCGGCCGCGGCCTTAGGATAACTTTCGAAACGTGCGGGATTCTTTATCTCACCGTACGCTTCGCGGCGGATGCGCCGGAGGGGGACGGCAAGTTGTCGCAATTCGTTCCCCACGAAATCGTACATCAGGTCGGGCCCGCAGAGGAAATAGGTATCATTTGAGGGATCAGAGTGTTTTTTAATAATGTCGCGTGTGATGAAGCCCTTTTCGCATCCTTCGATCGAGATTTCCTCGCAGCTCATCACCAGCACAAAGGAAAATTTATCAGGAAAGCGTGAAGCCAGTTCCTTGAACTCCTGGTGGTACATGATATCGGATTCGTCGCTGCAGCCATAGATGATCTTCAGTTTCGCGTCCATGCCCCCGTAACAGATTTCCCGGGCCATCGAGCGAAACGGGGTGATACCGGAACCGCCGGCCAGGGCGGTGATGTTTTTCGAATCCCGGATCGGGTTGTATACCATGAGTCCCATGGGAGCGGAAGTGATCACCTTCACGCCGGCTTTCCAGTTGTTCCATATATAGTCAGTGAAGAATCCTCCGGGTGTCTTTTTAATGGTTAGCTCATAAAGTCCCTTCAGGGCGTCGGAGGGGCTGGAGGCAATGGAGTAGGGGCGGGTGATACGGCATCCGTTGACGTCCGCCTTTACGCTGAGGTACTGTCCCGCCTGGAAAAAAGCCGGTTCTGTGGTGCCTGAACCTTTATCGGCCTCGAAGGTGTAGGTCCTGGTGGTGCCGGTTTCCTCTTTAACCTCTTTGATTACCAGGTGCTGACGTGCGGGATGCAGGCGGGACGCCAGTTCGTTGATGAAGGGGGTTTCCGGCTTTTCGGCCCCGGCCTTGCTGAACCTTCTGGACCGGTTTTTCGTCAGGTTCTTGAAAGCGAGCAGGTCCAGGAGCGACCATTTCACCTTAAACTTCATCGGTTTCTTGTTCATGACCGTACCCCTCCTTTTTCCTGTTCCATGTCCAGCAGCGTCAGAAATGCCTCGGTCTGGCCGCAGAGCAGGGCGCTTGAATACCCGATCGTACGCAGGCCCCAGCCGCTGGTAAAGCGCAGTCCCTTGATGTGGACATCCTCTTTCATCATCATCATCCTGGGCAGTATGCTGTCCCAGGAATCGGTCTCGTATCCGTAGATAACGCCCTGGTATGCGCCGGTATACCGGGCGTAGGTAGGCGGCGCCGCTATGTCTATCTCCTCGATATGATCGTGGATGCGGCAGCCGGTGGCCTTTTCGAAGTCTTCGATCAGATATCCCGCTATCTCGTTCTTTTTGCTGAAATAATCTTTCGGCTCTATCCCCTTCCATGCCTCGGCTTTATACAGTACGGTGAAAGACATGATGCTCGTCCCCGGAGGGGAGCAGTCGGGAATCGCCCTGTTGAGGCATACCGTGGCCTGCACCGTCGGCCTGCCCAGCCTGGAGAAGTCGCTGTATAATCTGTCCGTGTCGGTGTCCTGATAGACGAAATAGGAGTAATCGGTAAGACCCAGTTCATCGGGCGAGGCATCCAGTCCGAGAAAAACCACAAAACCCGCGCTGGCGACTGATCGGGCGTTGACTGATTTAAGCGCGATGGGAGGGACTTCCGATTCAGGATGGATCATCTCACCGTAGACCCTGGGCGGACCCGCGCAGCAGAGCACGTGTTCTGTCTTTATGCGCTCACCGCGGAAGGTTTCAACTCCGGTCACCCTGCCTTTCTCTACCAGTATCCTGTCCACACGGGTGTTGAGTTCGATTTTTCCACCCAGTTCACGAAACCTTCGTTCGAGGGCCTCGGCCATTTCGGTGGACCGGTAACGGGGGATATGGGCGCCCCTGGTCAGAAATTTATACAGCATCGCCGCGAAGATGGTGAAGTTTATCCTGGATGTCGGTATCCCCAGATAGCACCAGTAGGCGCAGAGAATGTCTTTCACCTCCCGGGGTATCTTAAGGGCCCTGCATACGTCATCGACCGAATAGGCCGCGGTTTTCAGAAAATTCGGGTGCTGTTTAAGGAGCACGTTTTTATCGGGATTGCCTTTGGATTGAGCCAGATATCCCAGGGCGTTGATGATCTCCTCGGATAGATTGATGAAGGAGCGTACGTAAGGACGGCTTCCGGGAACGTACTTTTCCATGGCGTCGATATAGGCGTCTATCCCGAAGGGCATCACCACGTCGATCTTCTTTTCCGGAACGATGAGGCGGTACGCTTCGGGGACCGGGATCCATTCAACCTCTACTCCCAGTTCACTGAACAGCCTGCCTATATCTCCCGGATTATCTGAAGGGCCGACATCGCACAGCTCGTGTAGCGAGGCCTCGAACTCGAACCGACCCCGCACAAAGCTGGTCGAGAAACCTCCCAGGATATTGTGCTGCTCGAGCATGAGCACCTTTTTACCCGAGAGCGCCAGTTGTACGGCGGCGGTCATGCCTCCGTTGCCGGCACCTATGACGACCGCTTCATATTCCCTGTTCCAACGTGTTTCCATGGTTTTTCACCCTGTACCTGTATTGCCTCCATGACCCTGCAGCCGTTGCGCGGGGACATGGGTCTGAAGACGACCGATCTCGACGCGTCGCTGCCGCATCCTGCCCGCTGTGCTGCGATGGATAAAGGAATGCACATAACAACGTTATGTTCCGATTATGCCGGGATAACCGAATTATCAAGCATTTTTTGATATATTCCGCGAAGATACGCTGAATAAATCGGGTTGGATATGAAACCGGTTTTTAACAAAAAGACAGGGCAGCGCTTAAAAATGCTTGATGAAAAAAGTATATCACAAAATCATGTCATATAAACATATAATATTATATAAACGTTAAGAGGTGATATGGCATCGATATGGGCGCGTGACACTGTGGGAGACATTACCAGGAGGGCCTCGGCGAAGTACGGCACAAAAAAAGCGGTTGTATTCAGGGACCAGGTACTCAGTTTCAATGATCTGGAAAGACACGCGTGCCGGTTTGCGCGTCTTATGCGTTCCATGGGCATAAAAAAAGGCGACCGTGTGGCCGTGGATGCCTACAATTCGCATTATTATCCCATTTCGTTCTTCGGGCTTGCGAAGATCGGCGCCGTGCAGGTTCCCATTAATTACATGCTCAATGCCGAAGAGATCGCGTATATCACCAACCATTCCGGGGCAAGAGTATTTATTGTTGAGGATGCCCTCTACCCGGTTATAGAAGCTTACCGGGAAAGGTTTACCTCTGTTGAACAATGGGGATACCTCCCCCTGGGCGGGGGCGTGGTGCCCGAGGGGTTTTTCAGTCTTCCGAACGAGCTCGATACCGCGGATGACACCCCCATTGATACCGACATCTGTCCTGAGGACATAGTACAGATCCCCTATACCAGCGGGACCGAGTCGAAACCCAAGGGGGCGATGCTATCTCATCGCGCCCTGATGTCACAATACTGCAGCTGTATCTTCGACGGTGAATATGAGTCATGTGATGTGAGCCTCCATGCGCTGCCGCTTTTTCACTGCGCGCAGCTGCATTGTTTTCTCACGCCGATGGTATATACCGGCGCCGCGGGTATCATACTTCACCGCGCCGATCCGCTGGAGATGATTAAAAGCGTCGAGAGATACGGGGTGACCCACATGTTTGCGCCCCCGACGGTCTGGATAGGCATTCTGAACCATCCGGAATTGGGAAATTATGACCTCGGCAGTTTGAAAAAGGCCGCTTACGGGGCTAGCATAATGCCGGTAGAGATCATACACAGGCTTACCGAAACCTTCCCCGGACTTCGACTCTGGAATTATTACGGCCAGACCGAGATGGGCCCCGTGGCGACCATACTCAAACCCGATGAGCAGCTGGTCAAACCGGGGTCAGCCGGGAGACCGGTATTGAATGTTGAGACGATCCTGATGGACGATGACGGAGGGGCCGTTCCCGGCGGGGAGGTCGGTGAAATCGTGCACCGTTCCGGGCATGTGATGACGGGCTACCTCGATGATCCGGAGAAGACCGGTGAGGCATTTGCCCATGGCTGGTTCCACAGCGGCGACCTGGGAAGGTTCGACGAGGAAGGGTACCTCTACATAGTGGACCGTAAAAAAGACATGATCAAGACCGGGGGGGAGAACGTCGCCTCCCGCGAGGTGGAAGAGGTGCTTTACCAACATCCGGGTGTTGAAGAGGCGGCCGTGTTCGGCGTTTCCGATCCCAAATGGATAGAACTGGTGACGGCCGCCGTAGTGCCCAGGAAAGGCGCGGCAATAACGGAGGATGATATCATCTCTTACGCGAAAGAGCGCCTGGCGGGATTCAAGTGCCCTAAAAAGGTGTTCATAGTCGAGGGGTTGCCCAAGAACCCTTCGGGAAAGATCTTAAAGAGGGAGCTGAAACAGCAGTTTTCGGAGGTAACGGCCTGAATGTACACCAGCCTGCCGTCCCCTGGCTGACGGTCTTTTCATGCTCCTCTTTCGCAATGGTCGTTCCCGCCAATACGGTGATTCGTTCGGGGGCGGCGAGACCCCCGCGAACCGGGAGCTTTTGCGGGGTATGAATTTATCCTTGCACAACGCCCCGTAGGCGCCTAGTGTGTCGCAAATCCTTCATGAATCCCCGGAGTCTGAAATGATCAACCGCCGAACAAAAAGCCGATACATCACGGTGATCGCCGTACTGGTTTCGCTCCCCCTTCTCCTTTCAGCGAAACATGCCACGCAAGAGGCAAGGGTGAGTGTGGTCGCCTATCACACCTTTATCGGTAAAAAAAACATTCCAACCGATTTCAGCATCGAGGAGCTTCGGGAACAGATGAAAGCGCTCAGGGAGAAAGGGCTGCGCATTGTGACCATAGATGATGTGGTCAATGGGAGAGTCGCGGGGAACAGGAATGTAATGATCACCGTCGATGACGGAAATAAAAGCGTGTACCGGGCCTATCGTGAGGTGTTCGAACCGCTGGGTATTAAACCCATGCTCGCGATTTATCCCAATATCATCGGCCGCCGTAAATACGCACTTACCTGGGAGCAGCTGAGGGAACTCGAACGGAAAGGCTGTGAGATCGCCGCCCATGGTTTTTATCATCTGCCGCTCAAGGAAAAGCTGTACAGGAAAAGCAAGCGGGACTTTGTCAACGAGATAGTTAAATCGAAAAAGGTGCTCGAAGAGAGGCTCAACCGGCGTATACGGTATTTCGTCTATCCCTCGGGGGAAACATGCACCGAGGCGGTGAGGCTGCTGCAACTGGAGGGTTTTAGGTGCGCCTTCACCATAACCTGGGGCACCGTGAAGGTCCCCCTGGATCGCAACGCGGACCTGTATGAACTGCCCCGCTATATGCTGGTGAAGGAAAACTGGAAAAGCGTATTCGCGCTCTTCGATAAAAGGCGGGACGGTGAAGAGAAGAAGCACAGGATAAAATACGTGCGGAAGATGATGGTAAAAAACCCGAATCAAAAGGCGGATTCACGGCATGTCCGTTGAGTTGTCGGAGCAAGTCTTGAAGTTCCCGAACCTGAAGATGGAGATGAAGGCGAGCATAAGGAAAAAACAGAGCACCCAGAACACACTCCTGTGGCTGAATTCGAGCAGTGCCCCGCTTAAAATACCGCCTATTCCTGAACCGATAAACTGGCATGAGTTGTACAATCCCATGACCGTACCCTTTATACGGGTATTGGGATGCCGGGAAACCGCTGCCGGAAGCACCGGTGAAATAACGCAGTGTCCCGCGTAAAACAGCATGAATGAGGCGACATAGCCGGCCAGACAACCGCACATGAGAGCGACCGCCACGCCGGCGAACTCAAGGCAGAGACCTGTCGTGATCACAGGAACCGTGCCCTTGCGGTCGGCCTTCCTGCTGAAATAATACATAAACGCCGTTCCCACCAGGGACATGGGAACATAAATCTTCCACATGTGTGATACGCCAATTTCATTTTTCAACAGCAGCGGCATCACGAAGAATACGCTGTTGAGATTGAGGTTTCCCACGAAGCCGATGAGGTTCAGCCGGCCGAGATCGGGGTTGCGGACCGCCTCCATAAGGCTTTCTTTTTTGATGTCGATGATCTCATCTTTTTCCGCTTCATGGTTGGCGGTATATTTCAGGGTATAAAGGATGGTGATGAATATAATCCCGGCGCAGAGATAGAAAAGAAAGGGAACCCCTGCTTTTGCCGCGATTATGGGACTCAGGGTGAATCCTGAAATCACCGCAATACCCATTGAGATGCCCACGTACGAAAGGGCCGAATTCCGCCGGTTTTCATCAACACCCTCGGTAAGCCAGGCCATGGTGACCCCCGAGATGGCCCCCGAACCCGCTAGCCCCCTTGCGGCTATCAGCGCGTAAATACTCCCGGACATCCCCGAGAGTATGGTTCCGGCCATATAGATGATCAATCCCAGAACGGTAACCTGTTTTCTGCCCCAGCTGTCGGAAAGTTTTCCTACTGGAACCTGTAATATGGTCTGCATTATACCGAATATACCCACCGCCAGACCGGCCAGCACGCCGGTGGAATAGGACAGTTCGGTGGCGAAGATCGAAAAGATGGGGATGATCATAGATACCCCCATCATGCGCAGGCCCATGACCAGGCTTATTCCGAAAATCAGTTTTCTTTCGTTTTCGTTGAAAGGAGATGGCATACGGTCCCCGGCTATAACAGTGGAAGGCTAACGAAAGAGACGTCTAATTTCCACCATATTTTTCAGGATGATCCCATGTATGCGCCGGAAAGTCGACCATTTCTGAATGATACGGCGTTTCACTTTTCTCGACGGTCCCCCCATGGTATACATACCTGAGATATAGATGGTTGACAATATCTGCAGAGAGTGAATTTTACCATGGGTGAGCTATAATCCGCAAAAAAAATGCTTGTCATTTCATGGACAGCATTTTCAATAGTACAAAAATATTTAATTATTCGGTAAAAAATATTAAATATTATTAAAATTTAATATAAATATTTAAATACCAGTTTATTTTTTTTTAAAACTTATGCCTGTAATAACACGCACCATTATAAGCCTTACCGACAAATCTGGGATTACGGATTTCGCCCGGGAACTGCAGGGTTTCGGTGTCGAACTGATCTCAACCGGGGGAACCGCGCGGCTGCTCAGGGAGTCGGGGTTGAAGGTGGTGGATATTTCGGAATACACGGGCTTCCCCGAGATCCTTGATGGAAGGGTAAAGACGCTTCATCCCCGCGTTCACGGCGGGCTTCTTGGACTGCGCGATAATCCTGAACACGTCGGGGTAATGAAGAAACACGATATAAAGAACATAGACATGATTGTGGTCAATCTCTATCCCTTTGAAGAGACCATAGCAAAACCCGGCTGTACCCTGGAACAGGCAATAGAAAATATCGATATCGGCGGCCCTTCCATGCTCAGATCCGCCGCTAAAAACTATATGAGTGTAACCGTGGTGATCGATCCCGCGGATTACCCGATGGTCCTTGACGAGATGAAAGCGAACAAGGGCGCAGTATCCTCCCGTACGAATTATAAGCTGGCGCTAAAGGTTTTCAAGCGCACCTCTGAATATGACGGTATGATCGCCCGGTATCTGGAACAGCAGCAATAGCTGATTCAGTAACAGCCGTGCGGATTGGTGCCGCTCAGTAGTGTCGTGATCAAGACGTCGCGGGCCCGTACACACCCGCGCCGCATATATAAATGGGAGTCTATAAAAATCAAATTTCGGAGGTACTAGATGGCTGAAGTCACGCTTAAGGAAATTTATCCGGTTCCGGAGAAATTCAGGAAAAAGGCGTATATCAAGAGTCGGGGCGACTATGAAAAGATGTGGAAAGAATCCATCGCCGACCCCGAGAAATTCTGGGGAAAGATCGCTGAGGAGTATATAACCTGGTTCAAGAAATGGGACAAGGTTATGGACTGCAACTACGGGAATTCCCCCGACAAACTGTGGATCAAGTGGTTTATCAACGGAAAGCTCAACGTTTCGTACAACTGCCTGGACCGTCATCTCGAGAAACGGGGTAACCAGGTCGGCCTGATATGGGAAGGGAACGATCCGAGCGAAAGCAAGAAGTTCACCTACAAGGAACTGCACGAGCAGGTCTGCAAATTCGCCAACGTGCTGAAGAAGAACGGTGTCAAGAAGGGCGACCGTGTAACCTTCTTCCTGCCCATGATCCCCGAACTGGCCATAGGTATACTGGCGGCAACCCGTATCGGCGCCATCCACTCTGTGGTGTTCGGAGGGTTTTCGGCCGAGGCCCTCAGGGACCGTATCCTGGACTGCGATTCGCAGGTAGTGGTCTCATGCGACGGAACGTTCCGCGGCGCCAAAGCCGTTCCTCAGAAGGATAATGCCGACGCGGCGATAGCGCAGTGTCCCAATGTACGCCTTCATATTATAGTAAAACGCGTGGGCGACAAGGTCGCGGTCAAATGGAACGACAAAATCGACAAGTGGTATGAAGCCGAGATGGCGTCAGTCACCGCTGACTGTAAGCCCGAAGAAATGGACGCCGAGGACCCGCTCTTTATTCTCTACACCTCCGGCTCCACCGGCAAGCCCAAGGGGGTAATGCATACCACCGGAGGGTATCTCACCTATGTGGCGTATTCCCATAAAATGATCTTTGACTATCAGGAAGGCGACATCTACTGGTGTACTGCCGACGTCGGCTGGGTAACCGGTCACTCTTACATCGTCTACGGCCCGCTGGCCAACGGCGCCACCACCATCATGTTTGAGGGTGTTCCAAGCTACCCGGATTTCGGGAGGTTCTGGGCGGTAGTCGAGAAATACAAAGTGAATATTTTCTATACGGCACCCACGGCCATCCGCGCCATCGCGAAAGAGGGCGACTCGTGGGTGGACAAGCACAATATCAAGTCTATACAGCTGCTCGGTTCCGTGGGCGAACCCCTTAACCCCGAAGCGTGGAACTGGTATTACAACAAGATCGGCCGCGGTGAATGTCCCATCGTCGACACATGGTGGCAGACCGAAACCGGCGGTATCCTCATAACCCCGCTGCCCGGCGCCATTGATATAAAACCCGCCATGGCGACGGTACCCTATTTCGGCGTAAAGCCCAGCATCGTTGATGACGGCGGCAAAGCGCTGGAGGGCGTTTGCGAAGGGAACCTCTGCATCGATCTGGCATGGCCCGGACAGATGAGGGGAGTATACGGCGACGACAAGAAGGAAAGGTTCTTCAACACTTATTTCGCACAGTTCCCCGGCAAGTACTTCACGGGTGACGGCTGCCGCCGCGACAAAGACGGTTATTACCAGATCACCGGTCGCGTGGACGACGTTATCAATGTTTCCGGTCACCGCATGGGCACTGCCGAGGTCGAGTCCGCCCTGGTATCCCATCCCAAAGTGGCGGAATCGGCGGTTGTGGGATATCCCCACGAGATCAAAGGCCAGTCCATATACGCTTTCGTGACCCTGAACACCGGCGTGCAGAAATCAGATGATCTCAAGAAAGAGCTTATAGCCCATGTGCGCAAGGAGATTGGACCCATCGCCACCCCGGAAATCATACAGTGGGCCGATGCGCTGCCCAAGACCCGCTCGGGAAAGATCATGCGACGGATACTCAAGAAAATCGCCGCCGCTGACTTCAACAAAAGCGGATACGGGGACATTTCCACCCTTGCCGATCCTTCCGTCGTGGACGTGCTCATGGATGATGCAAAGGGTATAAAGAGATAACACGACTGTAGAGCTTGAAAATAAAAAAGGCGGGGATTTTCCCCGCCTTTTTTCGCGCCTGCCCGGAATCACATGTTCCTTCTGTATTTGCCGCCTGTCTCGTAGAGTACGCTCGTTATCTGGCCGAGACTGGCCGACCGTACGGTCTTCATTATCTCGTTGAAGATGTTGCCTCCGTCGAGTATGGTTTCCTTCAGCCTTGCGAGGGCCCGGGGCGTCTCCACGCGGTGTCTTTCCTGGAAAGCGCGCAGGCTGTTGATCTGGGCCATTTTTTCATCATAGGAGGCGCGGGTCAGGGTAATGGGCGGCCGTACATAACTCTCCTTCATGGTCTCCGGATTCAGGTAGGTGTTCACGCCGATTATGGGATAGTCTCCCGTATGCTTGCGGTGTTCATACGCCAGCGATTCCTCCTGTATCTTTCCCCGCTGATAATGGCTTTCCATGGCGCCGAGCACGCCGCCGCGGCTGTTCAGGGAATCGAATTCTGCGAGTACCGCCTCCTCCACCGTATCGGTGAGCTTGTCTATGATGTAACTGCCCTGGAGGGAGTTCTGGTTCTTGAAGATACCGTATTCCCTTGCGATTATGAGCTGAATGGCCATGGCGCGCCGTACCGATTCCTCGGTGGGCGTGGTAATGGCTTCGTCGTATGAGTTGGTATGCAGGGAATTGCAATTGTCGTTGAGGGACATCAGCGCCTGCAGCGTGGTGCGGATATCGTTGAACTGTATCTCCTGTGCGTGCAGGCTCCGTCCGGAGGTCTGTATGTGGCATTTCAACCGCTGGCTTGCTTCGTTTGCGCCGTAGCGGTACTTCATGGCAATGGCCCATATGCGGCGGGCCACCCGGATGAGCACGCTGTATTCCGGTTCCATGCCGCTGGAGAAAAAGAAGGAGAGGTTGGGGGCAAAATCGTCGATTTTCATGCCCCGGCTCAGGTAGTATTCGACATAGGTGAAAGCATTCGCCAGGGTGAAGGCAAGCTGTGTGACCGGTGTGGCGCCGGCCTCGGCGATGTGGTATCCGCTTATTGATACGGAATAGAAATTCCTCACGCCGTTATTGATGAAAAATTCCTGTATATCACCCATCATCCTCAGGGCGAAGGTAGTGGAGAAGATACAGCTGTTCTGGCCCTGGTCCTCTTTCAGTATATCGGCCTGTACGGTCCCCCGCACGGTCGTCAATACGTATTCTTCAATGGAAGCCCGTTCCTTCCCGGAGGGAGCCCGTCCTTTTTCCCTGGTGAACTTCTCTACCTGCTGGTCGATGGCGGTGTTGAAGAAGAACGCAAGCATG
This sequence comes from uncultured Leptospirales bacterium, assembly GCA_964624235.1. Taxonomy (GTDB): domain Bacteria; phylum Spirochaetota; class UBA4802; order UBA4802; family UBA5368; genus CAZUXY01. Next base: position 34,362 of record CAZUXY010000023.1, read on the forward strand.
ATCGGCGCCGGTCCATTGATGGTCATGGACACCGAGGTATTGGGATCGCACAGGTCGAATCCGGCGTAGAGTTTTTTCATATCGTCCAGGGTGCAGATGCTGACCCCGCTTTCGCCTATCTTTCCGAAGATGTCAGGTTCTTCGGTCGGGTCCTCTCCATACAGGGTGAGGGAGTCAAAGGCGGTGGAAAGGCGTTTCGCCGTATCGTTTCTGGTCAGATAATGAAAGCGGCGGTTGGTTCGCTCGGGAGGACCTTCGCCGGCGAACTGTCGCTTCGGGTCTTCATCGGTACGGCGGAACGGGAACACACCCGCGGTGAACGGGAAGTATCCCGGCAGGTTTTCTTTTCTGAGCCATTTAACCGTTTCAGACAGAGCCGTGAATCCGGGCAGCGCCACCAGGGGAATGTCCAGTCCGGAAAGGGACTCGTGCGCCAGGTTGACGTGTATATCACGGTCACGCACGCGGTAGGTCATCACATTCGACATGTAGAGCCGCCGCGTCTGGTTCCATTTTTCAAGGATATCACGGAACCCGGCGCCCAGCATCTGGAAACGCGCATCCCCGGTAAGGATTTCGCCGCTTTCATCGACCAGAGACTCCAGATTTTCACCTCTGATGGTACGTACACTGTCAAGGGTTTCGTTATGATAGTCCCTGATTACGGTGGAAATCTCAGAAAGATAACCGCTCCTGTCTTCCGGTATTATATGATAGCTGAACCCTGATCTGATCGCGGATGAAGCCGTCGAAGGCGCCTCCCAGTCGATCAATCCGCGTTCTTTCAACGAGGACACCAGCCGCCTGAAGAACACCTCCAGGCCGGGATCGTAATAATTGTTGGCCATGGTGGCCAGCACCGGAAGTTCCTCGTCGGGCGTGGCAAAATCGTTATTGTTTCTGCGGTATTGCTTGCGGACGTCCCGCAGGGCGTCCATGGAATTGCGGTGGTCGAACTTGTTGATCACTACAAGATCGGCGAAGTCGAGCATGTCTATTTTCTCAAGCTGCGAGGGCGCCCCGAAGTCCGAAGTCATGACATAGATCGAGAAATCCGCGAATTCGGTTATACGGATATCTCCCTGGCCGATGCCGGGTGTTTCAATCATGATAAGGTCGAAGGCGGCCGCCTGAAGCACATCGATGATATCGTTTATCGACCGGGGCAGCTCGGTGTCGGATCCCCTGGTGGCGATGGAACGCATGTAGATACGTTGAAAGTCGAGAGAGTTCATCCTTATGCGGTCACCGAGCAGGGCGCCGCCGGTTTTCTTCCTGGTGGGGTCGATGGCGATGAGGGCGATTTTCCTGTCGGGGTAAACCGAAAGGATCCTTCTCAGGAGTTCGTCTTCAAGACTGCTTTTCCCGGAACCGCCGGTCCCGGTGATACCGATGACCGGTGCTTTCCCGGCCATGGATTTTACGGTGTCCCTTACCTTATCGAATGCGTTTCCCTCCTCCGCCATGGAGATGAGACGGGTTATGGTCAATGAATCCTTGGCCTGTAATTTTTTTCCCCAGTCTCCCTGCAGGGAGGGGTACTCGACGCGGGAAGCCCTTTGAATGATGTCGTCGATGATCCCCGAGAGGTTCATCTTCTGACCGTCCTCGGGTGAGTAAATACGGGTTATGCCGTATTCTTCGAGGTCACTGATCTCTTCGGGGGTTATTACTCCTCCGCCCCCGCCGAATATTTTGATAAAATCGACGCCGTGTGAGGTCAGCAGGTCTTTCATGTATTTAAAGAACTCCATGTGGCCGCCCTGGTAGGAACTGGCGGCGATGCCGTGGGCCCCCTCCTGGATGGCGGTATGCACTATTTCCCTGACGGAGCGGTTGTGTCCCAGGTGTACGACTTCGGCGCCGGCGCTTTGCAGAAGTCTGCGGAAGATGTTGACTGAAACGTCATGCCCGTCGAAGAGGGTGGTTGCGGTAACGAATCGTACTTTCCCGGCTACGGCGGTGTTTTTCGATTTCATAAGATTTCCCCTCACTCAGTGGGTGCTGTTGCAAATATATCCATCACGATGAGGCATGTTCAATAATGTTTCCACTCTGGGGCCGCCGGCATGGGGTTTTCAACAATGGAAAGGTTCGGGGCATGATACGTTAATTACTATGAGATACGTGACGATCGTCCCAGGCCTCTCCCGGCAGCTTTATATTACGCTTCCCTGGCATTAATCGAGACGGCTGTCGGTTTTCGGTTACAAATTATACTGCTAATGTTGTATGTCAAGAAAATAGATATCCTGTAAGCCGGGAATATTATTTTCCTTGCGTATTTTCCGTGTGAACGCATGGATTATGCAGGTTAAAAACGATAACCGATGAGCCCGCACTGAGGTTTTTGTCGAAACGGTATGATATTCAAATTCATCATATTCCAACTGCTGCTGGTAGTGCCCTTCAGCGCGGGCGTGCTTGTCCGGGGAAGGTTTACCGATTCCAGGGAAATATCCAGAAAACTTATCAGTCTGAACCTTGCGTCGATAGAACCACTGGTGGTGCTGTGGAGCGTGTGGGGGATCAGCATGAAACCGGAGCTTGCAGTACTTCCCGCCGCAGGTCTCTTGCTGGTGCTGGCGGGTCTGGTACTGGGGTTTCCCGCCGCCGGGGTACTCGGCCTGACAGGGACAAAAAAGCATACTTTTATCATAAGTTCTTCGCTGGCCAATCATGGATTTACCCTGGGTGGGTTTCTGTGTTATCTTTTTTTCGGTGAAACGGGTCTTGGTTATTCCTTTATATTCATATCATATTTCATGCCCTATGTGTTCATTTTTGTCTTTCCCGCCGCCAGGGCGTTATCGGGGCTTCCGTCTCAGGGAAAACAGCCGGTCAGGTATTATGTATGCACCCCGCAGAATCTGCCCCTGGCCGCGGTTATCCTTGCCGTTGTCCTGCCCGTTGCCGGTGTACAGAGGCCTGCGGTGGAATTCCCGATGGATTTTTTTCTGATGGTGTCGGTGGCCGTGTATTATTTTTCACTGGGGCTTACTTTTTCTTTCGGATTCATCATGTCGGTTTTCCGCGAATTCATATGTTTCTCGGTGATAAGGTTCATTCTGCTGCCTTTGTTGACCGGGGCGGTTCTGTGGTGGTTAAATCTGGACCGGGAGATTAAAGGGGTAATCCTGCTCCAGTCGTTCATGCCGGCGGCGATTTACTCGGTAGTGGTTTCGGTGCTCTTTCGCATGGATGACGGTCTTGCGTCGGGGCTTTTCGTAGTCAGTACTGTCGTATTCATGGGACTGATATTACCGGTGATGTTTATTTTAAGACCGTGGGATTACGTGACCTGAAAAACCGAAAGGGATGCATAGGGCCGGTATTTTTCAAATTAAGAATTGACTTTATTGTTCAATAGAATTAAGGAAGTCTTTTAAGAAATACGGTTTCCGGTCAGCGGCAAGGATTATGAAGGTCAACATCCGTCTCAGCGAACTCTTTCAGAAGGCAATGTCGCGGTCAATGACCGTTGAGATGATGGAAGTGCTCGCGAAAAACATCCTTAAAGATTATGATCTTCATGACCGTTACGGTTTCCCGAAAAATCTCCCCATTTCCAGTGTGGACGCGGCGAACCAGATCATCAGGGACATGAAAGAACATAACCGGATACTGCACCTGGCCTCAATACTTATCGATGTACACATGAACGGCTGGATGGGGAGGCAGTATCCCATACCCTTTCTCTCGGAAATACTAAGGGAAATCCAGGACTCCGGGTTTATCTATGACCGGGAGTATAAAATGTTCGTCGAGGATTCTACGATCAGGAAGACCACCAACTGGGGAGTACTGGTGGACGGCAATGAATACAACTTCACGTTCCTGCGTCTCGATGTGATCGACAACACCCGCCTGGTGAGGCGTTATTCCCACGAGATCATTGATGCCACCTATAATGATCTCAGGGGCGTTGTACAGAAATGCATAGACAAACGCAACGGGCGTTTTTGGAGCTGGGAGGGTGACGGTGGACTGGTGGCGTTTTATTTCTCAAAGAAATACACCCTTGCGGTACTCGGCGCAATGGACATAATTCACGAGCTTTTTCTCTATAATCTGCTGAACTGCCGTCTGGAAAAACCCCTGGGTATCAGGATAGCGGTACACAGCGGTCTGACCGTTTTCAATAGAAACACCAAAGAAATCACCAACGATGTGATTAAAAGGACCGAAGAAATCGAATCGAAATACACAAGACCCAACTCAGTGACCATCAGCAATGAAGTGTATCTTGCGCTTGATCCGAACCTTCAGAGCCTGATGAAAACCATAACCGCCGAAGATAAGAAACTTTTGCACTATTACGAACTGAGGTGGGATAACTGAATGGAAATCCGCGTTTTTTCAGATTCCCGGAACATCGAAAAATCCTTCCATGGTTTCGGCGCCAAATCTGGTTTGACCCTTACGGTACGGCCGCTGAAAGAGCTTAAAAAACATCTGGCCGAGCCCCGCAGGGGATGTTTTATCTATGTGGATCTTTCCGGCTACAGCGCGGCCGAACAGAAAAAAATTATCCAGAACCTTTCCCGGAACACACACCATTGCTACGGCTTTATTGACCCCAAGGGGACGGTTAATGATGTAGCTGAACTGTTTCACGGCGGAGCCTCCGATTATGTGGGGAAAGAACTGTACCGTCAGGGTATCAGTCATAAACGTATTCAGAAAATCATGGAGTTCCGTAAAGCGGAACTAAAAGATGACGTCGATTTTCCCGACGAAGTGAAGGCATGCAATTACATTATCTCGGGTTCGAACTGGAACAATATCAAACCGGGCCAGGAATATACTTTCTGCTTCATGTTTATAGAACTGGGCCAGAAGAAGGCCTCCAAGAAAACGTTCGGAGACAGGGCCATGAACAATCCCCTGGAACCCTTCGTTAATTTCATAGAACGCAATGTGGGCGCCGTAAACGGCAAAATATGGATGTGGAACGATTACGGCGGGCTTATACTTTTCCCCTTTGACGGCAAGAAGATTGATGCCATACTGACCTGCTTCAGAATGATAATGGCCCGTAAGATCTTCAGCATAGAGGAATCGGGTTTCAATGCGCTCATCTCATATCGTATCGTGCTTCATCTGGGGAACACCATTTATCAGACCAAGGGGGAGACCGGTACCATAGTTTCGGACAGTATTAACACAATCTTCCACCTGGTTCATAAATTCGCCGAGCCGGGATATTTCTATCTGACGAAGGAAGTGTTCCAGTTTACCCCTCCGGCCCTGAAAAACATGTTCATCCCTGCCGGTACTTTCGAGGGAAGGGAGATCATGAGGATGCGTCAGCCCCTGTAGCATATTTAAGGTGTATCACCCGCCGTTGCCGGTTAAATACGCTTCCATCAACGCGCATACGGTTATAATACACAGGAACCATGCCGCAAGAACCGCAATGTACGCTGCCGGAGTTTTTTCCCGGGCAATAACGGCGCCGGTCGTCCGCACCCCGTGCCCGGAAATTTGCCTTACGACCGTACCGATGAAGCCCGTCATGAAGGTCGCGAGAAACCCCAGAAGGTTCCACCACATCCAGGAAACCTCCCGCTCAAAGAAAATCCACAACGACAGGTTGACCGTCACGCCGGCGGCAAGCCCTCCCAGCGCGAATACTTGGCGGGTTCGTTTTGAAAAAATGCCGAGAGCGAAAATCCCGGCGACGGGACCGTAAAACGCCGAACCTATTTTATTCACCAGTTCTATCACGGTGTCAGGGACGCCGGCGATGTGCAGTGCGAAACCTGTAGACAATATGCCCCAGAGAAGTGTGATGCAGCGCGAATAGCGGACCTTCATCCGGTCGTTGAGCGCACGCAGGCCGGGACGGAATCTGCACAGAAAGTCCTGCCAGGTCGCGGCGCTGAGTGAGTTGATGGTGGAATCAAGGCTGGACATCGAGGCCGCCAGTATTCCCGCGACGATTATTCCCAGCAGCCCTTCTGGTACATAGGTTATCAGAAATACGGGGATCAGATAGTCGGGAGGCAGGCTCTTGATGACCCGGGAAAAATCGGGGAAACGCGAAATGAAGGGTATCATGAGTACGCCGATGCAGCAGTATGTACAGACCAGCGGAAACCTGAGGATCCCGTTGATTACAAGCGCTTTCCTGGCGCCCGCAGTGTCCCTGGTGGTCAGCAGCCTTTGCGCCTGGCTCTGGTCGCATCCGTAATAGGATACGTAAAGAAAGAATCCCCCGAAAAGCATGGGCCAGAACGAGAAAGTGTTCCCGTCGCCGAAGCCGGTCGAAGACAGGTCAAAGACCATGAAACGCCCCTCGATGTCAGACGAAATCTCTGGTAATCCCCCCATGAGTCCTATGAGCACCGCGATACAGGCCAGGGATCCGACCCATAGAATGATCAATTGTATCAGATCGGTGATGATGTCCGCCCTGATGCCGCCGAGGGTGGTGTATACCAGGGAGACCAGCCCTATCAGCATAATGGTAGGTGAAAGTGGAAGCCCTATACAGACGCTGGTAACATACGAGGTGGCGAGCAGGATAACCCCCGCTCCCATTGAGCGGCTGACCAGGAAGATTCCGCTGATACAGGCCCGACTAGCGGCGCCGAAGCGGCGTTCCAGGTATTCATAGATGGTTATACCGCCTTTTTCCCGGTAAACGGGTACCAGGGATAGTATAATGACGATCATGGCCAGCGGGATCGCCATTTCATATTGCAGCCAGCGCAGGCCCCCGTTATTCTTAAGCGCGATGAAAGCGGGTGCGCCTATGAGGCTTATGGCGCTTACCTGGTTGCTCATGAGGGAGGCGCCCACAAGCCATGAAGAAATATTCCGTCCGCCCAGGTAGTAATCCACCTGGTTTTTCTGAGCCCTGCCGATAAAAAAACCCAGTCCCAGGATCAGTATAATGAACATACCCACGATTATCCAGTCCGGCATTCCCATGTTTCAACTCCCGAATGCCGGCGGTAACGGGCCCTTGTGTTGTTTCGGTTTCGCGGGTGAATGCACGTTGTGAACTCGTTCAGGCACCTGTTTCTTCATGGTGGTGAATATTTTAATTTACTATTAGAGCATACCCGAATAAAGTGTTTCATCAAGGATTTTTATCATTACCCGGACGTTTCAAGTCCTTATATTATCGTTCAGGGGGGAAGGGCCTAATGCAGGCTGTATATGAACTCTTTAACGGATGGGAAGTCCCGTTGGCCGTCGCCGCAGGAAGTGTATTGGCGGGTATTGTTACAAAGAAGTTCGTATACGTGAAACTTAGAAAAATCACGCGGTACAGCCGGTTGGAGTGGGACAACATCATCATCAGCGCCACGGGGAGGATGATAATTTTCTGGTTCACCCTCGGCGGCATTTACGTTGCCCTGCTCAATCTGCCGGTTGCGCTTAAACCCGCCCATGAATTAATATTACACAGGATATTTACGGCGCTGATTATTATTTCAGTAACGGTGGTGCTGGCGAGAATCGGAGTCGGCCTGGTGACGCTTTATTCAAAGCGTAAGGAAGGGATACTCCCCTCAACGACGATTTTCGCGAACCTCACAAAGGCGGTCATACTGGTACTGGGTTTTCTGGTAATGCTGCAGTCGATGGGGGTATCGGTGGCGCCCCTACTTGCCGCTCTGGGTGTCGGGGGTCTGGCCGTGGCCCTGGCGATGCAGGATACACTCTCCAACCTTTTCGCGGGGCTGCAGATAATCATTGCCCAGCAGATACGGCCTGGAAACTACGTGCAGCTGGATACCGGGGACCGGGGATACATTGAAGATATTAACTGGCGCAATACCACGATCCGCGCCCTGGGAAACAATCTTACCATTATACCCAACGCTAAAATGGCGCAGGCCGTCGTCACCAATTTCGACCTTCCCGAAAAGGAGATGTCGCTGGTGATAAACGTGGGGGTAAGCTACGACAGCGACCTTGAAAGAGTGGAGGCGGTGACCCTCGATGTGGCGCGACAGGTCCTTAAAGAAGTGGAGGGGGCCAGCCCGGATTTTGAACCCTTGGTACGGTTCAACGCGTTCAATAATTCCAGCATCGACTTCGTCGTGATACTCAGGACAGACGAATACGTGAGCAGGTTCCTGCTTCAGCATGAATTCATTAAAAGGCTGCACAGGCGTTTCAATACAGAAGGAATAGTAATACCATTCCCCATAAGGACCGTGTACCTGAAAAATGAAAATGCCGGGGAACCGAAAAAATGGAAGGCGAAACGTTAAAAATTGTCTTGAATGGGTTATTAAAGATTTTATAATTAGAAAATCACAGTATGCCAGAGGACTGCTCCATGGACAACATTCTGATGCATTCCGATGAAGTGTCCCGGGTGGAATATGATCCTAATCATCCTTTCAAACCCGGGAGGGGGAAACACCTGATTGAACTATTGAAACGCCATTCCCTGATCTTCGAGGACAACCAGAAGATCATCACGCCGGAACCGCTGGACGAGAACCTGCTGTACCTGTTTCATACGAAATACTATATAGACCTGCTCAAAAGGGCCGACGCCGGCGAGTTCAGCCTGGATATGCTCGAGGCGGGTCTCGGCACCGGCGACAATCCCCTGTTCCCCGGGATGTTCCGGTTTTCCCTGATTACCTCGGGAGGGACCTACATGGGGTCAAGGATGCTACATGACAACCAGGCCCGCTTTGTATTCAATCCGATCGGCGGGTTCCATCACGCGGGGAGGAACCATGCGGGCGGTTTCTGCTATGTGAATGACATAGCAGTGGCGATCAAGGACCTTCTGTCCAGGGGACTGAGGGTGGTATATATCGACATTGACGTGCATCATGGAAACGGGGTGCAGGACGCGTTCTACCAGGATGACCGGGTACTGACCATATCGTTACATGAAACGGGGAAAACCCTGTATCCGTGGAGCGGGTTCGAAAACGAGACCGGCAGCGGCGCCGGGACCGGGTACAATGTGAACATTCCACTGCTGAAAAACAGTGACGATGAAGTATATCTGCACGCATTCGAATCGATAGTACCACCCCTGGTGAATAAATTCGGTCCCGACATCCTTTTTGCGCAGGTCGGAGGCGACACCCACCGGGAAGATCCGCTTGCGCATCTGAAGCTTACATCCAACGGATACGCGAAGGTCATAGGGATCATAAACGGCCTGTGCCCGCGGATACTGGCGACCGGCGGCGGGGGATACAACGTCTTTAAAACTTCCGCCCTCTGGGCTCTGGCCTGGGCGACATTCTGCGGCATCAAACCGCAGGACCATTTCGCGGGCGCGGTAGGCGGAATGATGTACGGGCCCGAAGTCCATGCGGGAAGCCTTGAGGACGATCCTTTCGTGGTGAAGGGTGTTGAAAAAGAAGAATGCTTTACACACGCGAAGGATGTGATACACTACATCCAGAAAAACATATTTCCCCTGCACGGGTTATAGGGAGGTCGGCGTGACTGACTCCTCTGGTATAGATGAAAAAGCGAAACTTTATTTTCAGAATATCTCCGAATCTATAAGCTTTGTATTCCGCTCGCTCCTGGCCATTGAGGCCCGTCCCCGCAAGCTTTTTCACCGCCGGCTCAGCACGTTACCGAAAGATATCATCATCACCATAGACTTCACCACCGATCTGCAGGGGTATTTTGCTTTTTTCCTTTCGCTGAAGACCTCCCTTGAGATTTGCAGCAGGCTGATGCCGGGCATCGATAACACTTTCTTCGACAAGGACCATCTCGATATCCTTGGCGAGCTGGGCAACATCATTACCGGCAATACCATCGGCAAACTGCAGTCTATCGACAGCGAGATCAAGCTTTCCGCGCCCTACCTTTCGGCATTTCACAAGGTGCTGGCCGCTGAAAAGCTCTTCCACACCTATTCGGCGAACTTCGAAATAGAGGTAGGGCAGCTGGGCGTGCTGCTCAGCATAGAAAAAAGATCCCAGGCCCCGGCGTAGCGGCAGTCAGTAATATCTGTTTGATTATTTTTATCCCCACTCATACCGTCACCACCATGACCGGTATGCGCACCACCGATTCTGTCGGTAGACCCTGCCTTGGTTCGGAAAAGAAGGTTAAGGCAAGGATCCTCCTGATACTAACCGCCCTGTTATGGAGCAGCGGGGGCCTGCTTATTAAATCCATATCCATGGGTCCGATGTCCATAGCGGGAGGTCGCAGTATAATAGCCGCGGCGGTGATACTGGTGTACCTGCGCCGCCCCAGGGTCCATCTGTCCGTACCCCAGATCGGCGGCGCCGCGGCCTACGCCGCGACCGTGATACTTTTCGTGCTTGCCAATAAATTCACCACCGCCGCCAACGCTATTGTTTTGCAGTATACTTCACCGATCTACGTGGCGGTCATGGGTGCGCTCTTCCTGGGTGAGCATACGGGGCGTCGGGGATGGATAGCCGTCGCCGTCGCTTGCGGGGGGATGGTCCTGTTTTTCTTCGACCGGTTGGACGCCGGGGGGATGCGGGGGAACCTCTGCGCACTGGCCAGCGGCGTGAGTTTTGCCGCGCTGGCGGTCTTTTTAAGGATGCAGAAAGACGGTTCACCGGTGGAATCGGTGCTGCTGGGAAATCTATTATCGGCGCTGATATGCCTGCCCTTCATGGCGGGGTCAGAACCCTCTTTGAGGGACCTTGTGCTGCTTTTGATACTCGGGGTGTTCCAGCTGGCCATACCCTATATCTGTTACGCCGTCGCCCTTAAAGAGGTACCTGCGCTTGATGCGATGCTCATTCCCATAATCGAACCGCTGCTCAATCCGCTGTGGGTTTTTCTGATAGTGGGAGAGACACCGGGTTGTTATTCACTTATCGGAAGCGCCGTGGTGCTCGGTGCCGTGGTCTATTACAATATCGAGGGGGTGGAAAAGATAAAGAAACAGGTCGGGTGAACGGCAGGCGGCCACATAGCCGCAAAGGTGCACGGTTCTTCACGGCGCCGGTGATGCGGCATGGGCAGTGCCGGGCTCGTCTTTTTCAAAAAAATCTTGAAGAAAGTGCGCTGCCGTGATGCGGTAGCACGATGTGTGGTGCGTATACCGTGCCATGTGCGTTGAACGTCGGTTGACATTCCCGTGAGGAGGAGTATGTATGGCGGTAAACAGTTTCAAATTCATGTCCCGTACCCTTGCCGACTCACTTAAAATATGGCCATATGCCGACACATCCGGCGAGGCCATACCCTGGACCCCTCTTGCCAAACCCCTGGCGCAGTGCAGGGTCGCCCTGGTATCGTCGGGCGGTTTTTACCGTAAGGACGACACCCCCTTCGATCTGGACCATGAACGCAGGGAGCCGCTCTGGGGGGATCCGAGCTTTCGTGAAATCCCCCGCGGCACGGGGGTTGACGAACTGCGGGCCGCCCACCTGCACTATGAGAACTCCCACGCCATGAAAGACCTGAACTGCATGTTCCCCCTGGGGGTGCTGGAAGAAATGCACCGGGAGGGGAAGGTGGGGGCGGTTTCCGATTTTCATATTTCACTGATGGGATACCAGCCCAGGGTGGGGACCCTGGTAAGGGAAACCGGCCCTCGTATGGCCGGCAGGCTGCTGGAACTGGGGGTCGATGCCGTGCTCCTTTCCGCGGGGTGACCGCTCTGCACCCAGTCCGTGGGACTGGTCCAGCGTATCATGGAAAAAAAGGGACTGTCGACGGTATCGCTCACGCAGATGCCCTTCATCACACGGAAGACCGGGGTTCCCCGCGCGGTTGCCGTAGAGTTTCCCTTCGGCATGATATGGGGCCTGCCGGGCGACCGGGAGACCCACCGTAAAATAATGCTCCATATGTTTGAGGCGCTGGAAACCGTCAAAGAACCAGGGACCATCATGGAACTCCCCTATGTATGGCCCGAGGAACTGTTTAAGAAGCGTGACTGGTTTCCCGCAGAGAACCCTCCCTGGATGGCCGACGAGAACAAGATCAGGGAAATGCTGGATTTCATAAAGAACGGGAACCCACTCGACTGAAAGTAATCATGGAAATCAACGCCCGAACCTCCCTTTTTTCATCGCTCTTCGAGCCCGGATCGGTGGCCTTTATCGGCGCATCCCGCGAGATACACAAGTGGGGCTTTAACATCCTCCACGCAATCGTGAAAAGCGGATACCGCGGTGCCCTCTATCCGATCAACCCCGCCGGGGGCGCCTGGCACGGCCTCGAGGTGCGTAAAAGCCTCGATGAAGTTCAAGGGTCCGTCGACCTGGCGGTCATCGTGGTTCCCGTGGAAAGGGTCATGGAAGAGGTGGACCGCTGCGTCGGCAGGGGTGTCGGGGCGGCGGTGATCATCACCGCCGGTTTCTCTGAGACCGGAGACAAAGGCGCGGCACTGGAGCGGGAGATCGTGCAACGGGCCCGCGCCGGGGGCTTGAGACTGGTGGGGCCCAATACCATGGGTATCTACACCGCGTTCCCCGACCCTTTCCAGGCCACCATGGCATCATCAACCTTTCTGCCGGGACCGGTGGGGCTCATTTCCCAGAGCGGGAACCTGGCCACCTCGATCACTTCCCGATTCAACCGTCGCGGGCTGGGTCTGAGCCGCGTGGTGAGCTCGGGGAATGAGGCGGACCTCACGGTGGAAGACTACCTGGAGCTTCTGGAGAACGACGAACAGACGAAGCTGGTCTGCCTCTATATCGAAGGGCTGCGCGAGCCTAGGAGGTTCATCGACGCGGCCGCACGGATTAACCGCCGCAAGCCGGTGCTGCTGCTCAAGGGGGGGGCCAGCGAATCCGGGGCCAGTGCGGCCATGTCGCATACCGGGGCCATTGCGGGGGACAGCGCCGTGTTCTCGGCCATGTGCCGTCAGGCGGGGATTATACAGGTCGCCACCATGGACGAGATGATCGAGGCGGGAGGAATGCTGCTGACCCAGCCGCCCCCCCGGGGCAACAGGGTGGGCATAATTACCCAGGGGGGAGGATGGGGGGTTATCGCGACCGATTCCTGCGCGGACTGGGGCCTGGATATCGTTCCGCTGAACGAATCGGTGACCGCGCGTCTGGACGACATTCTTCCTCCCTTCTGGAGCCGCCGTAATCCCATCGACCTGGTGGCCCCGGGCAGGGTAACGGTCATCGCCGATTCCATCGATATTCTAATGAACGGGGCCGATCTGGACGCGGTGCTGGTTCTGGGGCTGGGATACATGACCCTGCGGGCAAGAAGGTGGATGTATTCACCCGTGCTCGATCCCCTTGAAACTGAAGAGCCGGCCAGGCGGATGATCGCCGAAGAGCTGCACCTGCTGGACATGCTGGTGGAAAGGATACGTGAACATGGAAAACCCGTCATCCCCGTAATGGACCAGGCGATTTTTGACGAACGAATGGACGACAATCCCGCGGAGTACCTGGACCGTCGTGGTGTGATGGCCTATTCATCCCCCGAACCGGCGGTTCGCGCGCTTTCACGGGTGTGGGATTATTACCGCCGCCGCGAACGCAGTAACTGATCCGCGGTCACCGTCTGTGTGAATGATCCCACGGACGGGAACAGTGCTAATCGATGGCTATCATTACATTCGACGCCTTGATGACGGCGTACACGGCGCCGCCGTTCTTGAGTCCCAGGGATTCAACCGATTCCTTGGTGATAATTGATACTATCTCCTGGCCGCCGGGAAGCTCTACCACCACCTCGGTATTGACCGCTCCGGGTGAAAGTTTCTTCACTTTTCCTTTCAGTATGTTTCTTGCGCTGATTTTCACGATTTCCTCCTTAAATGAAAAAAGGAATTTATATATAGCGGATTAAATAAATATAATCAGTAAGGGAATGTTTTTCAATTCCAATTACCGCGGCTTTTCGTAAAATGGAGCAACACCGGTTATCAGTGTATTTCGTGCAATAAATTAACAGGCACTGCGTCTATACGGTCATGACAGAGGAATCTCAAAAGCGGAGCGTCGCCGATTTCTTCAGGAGTGAACGCAACCGTATGCTGGGGTTTGTAAGGCGCCTCATTGATGATACGGCCGAAATGGAAGGAGAGGATATCGTTCAGGATGTAATGCTCGGCATCTTCAATCAGGCCGACTTCACGGTACCCCTGGAAAAACTTTCGGCGTATATCTACACGGCCCTTCGCAATCGGGTCATCGATGCTTTGAGAAAGCGGCGCGGAAACATCTCACTCGACAGGGAGCTGGGGCACGGCGCCGGTGTCACCATGGAGGACGTCCTGTGGGACCTCAGGTACGATGCCGCCGACCGGTTTCAGCGGGATGAAATACGGAGGGTCCTGTTCGATGCCATCGACGCACTGGTCGAGGACCAGCGCACGATTATACTGTTGACCGAATTCGAGGGCAGGTCATTCAGGGAACTGGCCGATGAATGGAATGTTCCCATAGGGACGCTGCTCTCGCGGAAATCGCGGGCTATGGCCTCTGTCCGTAAAACCGTTGTTGAACAATTTGGTATGAATGAAGGAGGATTTCTATGAATATTACAACGAAATCGTATAGCAACATGAGCCATGGCAGGAGGATCATCGGGATCGCGGGTATGGTGATCGCCGGGGTGGTTTTTGCGGTGGTTTTCGCGTTCCTCTTCGGATATATCGTCCAGCTGATATGGAACTGGCTCATGCCAGAACTCTTCGGCTTCAAAATTATTAGCTACTGGCAGGCTTTTGCCCTTGTGGTGCTGGCGAAACTCCTTTTTGGAGGTTTCGGCCAACATCATCACGATCGTCACAGCGTACGCGATCGCCGGGTAAAGCACGGATTTCCTGATTGGGAACCGTTTGCTGATGACCGTATCGACCGTGATACGTTCAGGAAGTACTGGAAATCAGAAGGTGAAAAGTCCTTTAAGGAATACCTGGAAAGGCAGGGAACCGATAAATGATCAATGCCGGCGAAAGATAGAACGAATATAAGAAACCCCGTCTTCGGACGGGTTTTCTTTTCATAATCGAAAATGCTTTTTGCGCATGTATATCTCAGCCCGCCGCGCCGGTGTCAGGCAAACCTGAATTTATCTGAACCAACCTTTTTTGACTCTCCCGGCCGAGAGGGTCAGTCCACCGTTGAACTCTGCGGTAAGGTATTTTCCCCTTTTAAAGCTTCCCGGGTTGGCAACCGTCGAAGATCCGAACGACTCAACACCCCCGGCTTCATGTATGTGCCCGCACACACAGAGATGCACCCTGTGTGACAGCAGGAAATTCCTTACACTGGTGCTGCCCCCCCTCAGACCCAGAAAGGTCCGGTCACGGACGCCCCGGGGAGGAACGTGTGAAAGGAGTATGATGCGTTTCGCGTTTTGCACCCGCGAGTACCCCTCTTCTAGATACCCGGTGATCTCCTCTTCGTCGTACTCGCAGCGCGTATGCATCGGTGTGGGAGACGAACCGCCCAGTCCGAAGAAACCGGTGTCGCCCATGATACGCCCTGAGGCGTGCAGTCCGTAGCCTTTTTCGGAAAGCAGCGTGCACACATCGGGACTGTCCCAGTTCCCGTGTACGGCGAGCAGGGAGGTGTTGTGTCGCTCGAAGGCCGCCAGTACAACAGCGGCCTCCTCCGTGGCACCGCTGTGGGTAATATCACCCGCTATCAGAACCAGGTTTGAAGAAGCCATGCGCTCCCCGGCGAGATCGATCGAATCAAGCGCGCCGTGTACGTCGCCGACGATAAAAATATTCATGGGGGTTCCCCGGTAAAAGGTTTTGACAAAAGCCGTTTCTTGAATATTGTTTGCGGGATTCCTTATGTCAAAACATTTACAGGTGTCCCTGATGGAATTCATCGATTCCCATGCCCACTTCGATCTCTGCATTGAGGAGGGCATTGAAGAAAACACCCTTCTGGAAGGGATGCGGGAAGGAGGTGTGAGCCGGGCCGTCCAGGTAAGCATTGATTCACCGGGTTTCGAATGGTCGTACAATTTTTCGAAAAAGCACGGCGACCACGGTGTGCTGTTTACCCTGGGGATACACCCCTCCAGCATGGCGGGAGAGCGCGAGATGGAGGGACTGGACGGTATGGTGTCGCGGGTAATCGGTGCGGGTGACCGCACCCGGCTTTTCGGCATCGGTGAAGCCGGTCTCGATTACTACCGAATGCGGCAACCGAAAAACGAACAGATACGTTCTTTCGAATTCCAGGCAGGGCTGGCGAAAAAACACGGCATTCCCCTCATCGTCCATTCGCGTGACGCCATGAATGAAACGATCTCGATTCTGAAAAAAACGGCGCCGCCCGCCGGGGTAATGCATTGCTTCTCGGGAAACGGGGACGACGCGAAAAAGGTGCTGGACCTGGGTTTTCAGATATCCTTTGCGGGGAACCTGACCTACCGCAACGCCCATGAACTCCACGACGCGGCGCGCTTCGTGCCGGTCGACAGGGTGCTCTTTGAAACCGATGCGCCTTTTCTTACCCCGGTACCCTTCAGGGGGAAAAAGAACGTGCCCGGATACGTGGTGCATGTCTATAAATTTTTTGCGGAACTCAGGAAGATATCCGTGGAGACCCTGGCGGGGAAGGTGCATGACACCTTTACGGCGCTCGCTGGCGGCAGGTGACGCACGCCCGGAAATGATCGGAGCGGCAGGGCAGGGACGGTGTAATCGGTGTAGGTAATTGTACACAATACATAATTTTTTCTTTCAATCGGGGGGAATAGTTAATTACGCTTTCGTCATGAAAATAAAGATCGTTACCTTCATCGTGCTATTCAATTTCATCGTGTTTTTCCCTCGGGAATCCGTTGCGCTACACGCCGTTCCCGACAGCTGCCCGCCGCCCATATACGGATCCGCCTTCCAGATGGGAGTGTCGGTTCAGTTCGGGATTATGCAGGGACTCGCGCGGGAGTATGCGTATGACGGCGATTACCGGCTCAGCCGTCTGGACTGGGAACTTGGATGGATGTACTATATGGGGGCCGTCATAGGCCTGCGTATTCTTGAGTCATGGCATATCGCCGGCGGGTTCTGGTCGGGATTCAGTAACCGGATCGGAAAAGTGGAAGATTCCGACTGGTTGAACTATGACGGTCAGAAAACCAATTACTCGCGCCATGACAATCTTCTGCAGAGGGCGCTCTTCATGGATGTGAACGCCGGTTATACCCTGGAGCTTTTTGAACATCTTCAGATCGTGTTTATGTTCGGTTGCACCGAACGGGTCGTCAAGATGCGCGCGGAAGACGGTTACCTGGAATACCCGCCCGGATCACCCCGGGTGCCCGTGTACGGCCCGGCCATTACCTACCGGCAGCGTTTTCGTTTCCCTTACGCCGCTATCGGTACGGGATACCGGGGAAGGCTGCTTGTGGTTTCCGTTTACGGGTACTACAGCCCGCTTGTTTCCTGTGAAGCGATCGACAATCATCATAAGAGAACGCCGCCGCTGGATTTTCATGATTCATTGAAAAACGGCAATTACCATGCCGTGATGGGGACTGTCTCGCTGAACCTGTACAGCCTGTGCCTGTCCCTCCAGGGACTCTACGGCCGTATAGGTGAATTCCGCGGTGAAACTTATTCCGTCGATACTTCCACCGGCATAAAATCCGCCGTTTCAAGCAACGGGGCCGCGGCAAGCTTTGAGGCATGGAATATGACCCTGTCGGTCGGTATAATCGTGGAGTGGTAATGAGAACGCATGTCGGGATGTATTCGCTTGTTCAATAGTGAAAGATACGGTATTAAAGACGGGTCGGTTATACTCAGAGGGGGAGGGAACGATCAGTAATGCCCAGGGAACTGATACTGCGCGGGCGGGTCCAGGGGGTAGCCTGCCGTTATTACTGCAGCCAGTATGGGAAAAAACTGGGGCTCAGGGGATCGGCGTCGAACCTTCGTGACGGGAGCGTCAGGGTGATTCTCGATACCGATGACGAGGAAAAGGTGCGTAACTACATAAGGGCCCTCAGGAGCAATCCCCTGGACGTGCAGTTCTGGGGGTCCATTACCGGCATCGAGGTGAATGAGTACAGCGGTCCGGTCGCCGGCGATTATACCTTCTGATGAAGTTTTGCGGGCATCGGCCGGGGAATTTTCATCCTTCGACCGGTTATTTTACCGAAAACTTCGTGCAACCGGCGGGTGTTCAGGTCCAGGAAATTCATGTACGCCGTCCCCGCGATGTATTCATGAAATAATTTCATCTCATGCTCGAAACGCCGGTCGAAGAGCTTTCTCGATCCGCCGTGGGACGCCTTGACCTTCGCCATCCTTCTTATGTCCCCGTTGAAGCGGGGGCTTATGTGGTAAAGTTCATGGAACACCACGCGCAGTTTCTCCCCGGGCGGCAGGTCGAAGAAACGGGGATAATAGAAATAGATAAGGTAGAGCTGCGGGATTCCCCGTGAAATCACCCGGGGCATTGCATACGTGGTGCCGCGGTAGGTCAATGCCTCGGCGCCGTCCCGGAAGCGCAGGGGAACCAGTTTCCCGTAAACGGCGCCTTTTCCCGACCGGTTGGAACCCATGCAGACCGTCATCTGCGATGGAACGCAGTGAGTGAAGATCGTCGTACGGGCAATGACTTCCTGTATCAGGGCGGTCAAAACATCGGTAAGGTTGATTTGCTCCAGTTTCCCGCCGGCGGGGAACCGTTCCTCGCCCATCGGTCAGGAGCCCGTTTCGGCCAGAGTGATCATCTCTTCGGCGTGCCTCACCGAGAGATCGGTGATTTTTTCACCGGCCAGCATACGGGCGACCTCCCGGATCTTTTCGTTCCGGTTGAGGTTTTTCACCAGGGTGGTGATACGGCCGTTGACGGTTTCCTTCTGCACGTAAAAGTGCGTATCAGACATGGCGGCGATCTGCGGGAGGTGCGTGATTACCAGCACCTGACGTTCCCTTGCCAGTGTTTTTAGCTTGCGTCCCACAACCTCGGCGATTTTTCCTCCGATCCCCGCGTCCACCTCGTCGAAAACCAGGCTGTCGACGATATCTGATGAAAGTATTACTTTCTTGAGGGCGAGCATGATTCGGGACATTTCGCCGCCCGAGGCCACCTTTTTCAACTGGCGCAGGTCTTCCCCCTGGTTCGCCGAGAGCAGGAATTCGATGCGGTCCAGACCGTGGGGGTAAAGCATGTAGCGTTTGTTCTCCGTTTCAATTTCCCCTTCCGCGCTGATCTCGCGCTTTATCGAAACCCTGAACACGGTCCCTTTCATCCCCAGGTCGGCCAGCTCTTTCATCACCCTGACCTCAAGCTCCTTGGCGGCCCTTACGCGGCGGTCGGAAAGCTCAAGCGCCGTTTCCTTGGCGATCTTCACCGCCGCCCGGTGTTCGGTTTTGAGCTTTTCCATCTGTTCTTCCGATGACGAGATGGCTTCCAGTTCGCGCCGTGACCGCTCGGCGTACTCCAGTATTTCTTTGATCGAACCGCCGTACTTCTTCCTGAGCCCCGAGATCAGCGAAAGCCGTTCTTCCACCTCGTTAACGCGCTGGGGCGAGAACTGTATCGTTTTTTCAAAGTCCCTCAGGTTCGCCGCGGCGTCCTCAAGCGAGTAGAGGGATTCCTTCAGCGATTCGAGAATGGAGGATATGCGGGGATCGTAGTCCGATATTGTCGAGAGGCTCGTGTCGGCTTTTTTCAGTCCCTGGAGGATGCCTCCTCCATCGCCCTTGAGCAGGCCCATGGTGGTGCTGATCTCGGTGAAAAGCTTCTCGGCGTTCTGTAAAAGGGTGGACTCGTTTTTGAGTGCTTCTTCCTCGTCGGGAACCAGCCGCGCCGCCTCGATCTCGCGGATCGCGAATCCGAGGTAGTCGATTTTACGCGCTTTCTCCTTCTCATCCGTCTCGAAGGAGTTGATGCGCTCCTTGAGGTCGTGCAGCTGGTTGTATATATCGTTTATGCGTGAAACCAGGCCGTGGTGGCCCGCAAACCCGTCGAGCAGCTCGCGGTGGCGGGCGATCTTCACGATGGTCTGGTGTTCGTTCTGCCCGTGGATGTCCACCAGGTTTTCTGATATTTCCTGGAGCCTGTTGATGGGAATCTGCGTGCTGTTCGCGAAGCACCGGCCGCGGCCGTTGGCGTATATCTCCCGGCGCAGCACCAGCGTGTTGTCGTCACAGTCTATGCCGGACTCCTCCAGCATCTGCCGTACCTGGGGCAGCGGGGTGATGTCGAATTCCCCCTCCAGGATGGCGCGCTCAAAACCGGAACGTATCAGGTCGGTGGTCATCTTATCGCCCAGCACGCCCGACATGGCGTCGATGAGTATGGATTTACCCGCCCCTGTCTCCCCGGTAAGGATGTTGAGCCCCGCGCCGAACTGGATCTTCAGGTCGTCTATGATAACGAAGTTCTTTATGCGTAATTCTTTAAGCATGCCCGATTCCCTGATCGTTAAGGTTTTTGCCCCAGCCGAGCTTCAGTCGCAGGATTTCATTGTAGTCTCTGTCCGGGTGGGGGATAAGCAGAATCTTTTTATCGGAACCCCGGAAGCGGATCTCGTCGTTGCCCTCGATCGGGATAGCTTCCTGTCCGTCGATTGTCAATAATAAATTCTCGACCTCGGAAACGATCCGCGCCCTGAGCACGCTGGAAAAGGGAACGATCATGGGCCGTATCGCCAGGGTGTGCGGGCATATAGGGTTCAGCAGATACACGTTCTCGATGGTGGGGCTGATGATGGGCCCACCGGCGGAAAGCGCATAGGCGGTCGAACCGGTAGGCGTGGAAATGATAAGGCCGTCACCCGCGTAACAGTTGAGAAACCGCTCATTGAGCTCTATCCGAAGCCTGATGGGACGCGAAAAGGCCCCTTTCGATATCACCGCGTCGTTTACGCAGAGTGCCGTGTTCAGGTTCCGGTTTCCGCGGAAATGTGAGGTTTCCAGCAGGCTGCGCGGGCTGGCGGGGAACGGGTCGGCGATATAACGCTCCAGATAGTCCATGGACTCGCCTGGATAAAATTCCGTGAGGAAACCCAGTCTGCCCCGGTTGATTCCGAACAGCGGGGTCCCGGTGCCTGCGAAAAGGCGCGCGGCCCTGAGGAAGGTGCCGTCGCCTCCGATTACCACTGCCAGGTCGGCCGCCGCGACTACGTCTGTGCAGATACAGCGGGCGTGGTCATGGTTCCTGTGGATGTCGATATCGGGCAGGCAGGCCCTGATGTTCTTAGATTCCAGCAGGGATATCATGCGGGCCATGAGTTCCAGAGAACCGCTGTCGTCCGGACGTATGATAATGGTTACCGATCGTATCATGTGCATGGTTCTCCATCGGGAATGATGGTGGTTCCCTGAGTATTTAATCAAGGATTTTATGTCTCCACGGAATTCAGTCAATTAAATTATGGGGAAATCTCACCGGACGGGAGGTTTCAATTGAACCGGTTGTTTTAAGATTTTCATGAAAAACCTGATGCCGAAGGTATACTGGATGATGTGAATGCGGCGGCTAAATTATGAATTGACACTATCGGAAATCGCATAGTATCAAAGATAACGGGGACCGTCCCGGACACAGCGGGAAACCCGTGACGCAGGGTGGACGGTGGCCGCGTGTAGTACGATGCCGTCCTTCCGTTGTTTTTTGAATGAACACATCCTTAATTACCGGAATACGGCGACACATAAACCGCACACGGTTGGTTTTTAGGAATAACGAGGCAGTACCTGTAACCTTAATCCCTGTTTTCTGGAGGTCATGGATGTCGAAGAAATATCAGTCGGGAACCTTTTGTATTGATATAAAATGCGAACAGCACAAACCCCTGGAAGCATACAGCGGCGAGGAGTACCTGAGACGGAAAGCGGTCCATTGCAAGGACTGCTACGCCTGGATGTTCCTTTCATGGCTGAAGGAACGGAACTGGAGAATACTGCTGACCCAGGACCAGATGTCCTCGAAAGAACTGGTAGCCAGGTTAAAGGGGATCGATCCCGTAAAGGTGGAAGACCTGACCGAAGACGAGATACTTTCCCTGTGAGATCCCTGCGCGCATAACACTCCGGCTGATCATCAACGGTTGATACGAGATGACGTAAAGAAGGAGTATGGGTTCACGGTACTACATCACAGGGGAAAAAGAGTGTTGCCCGGATGGGCAATAACGACTTCATTAATGGTTTTCGTCGCCGTGGTTGCCGCCGGTTCAGTTATATCAGAGGATAATATCTCCAGGGTAATGCCGGGTCCGGGTCCTTGAGCATAACCCCCGGCCGGCAGTGATAGCCCGCTTCGGTGCTTCATTTCTCACTTTGGAAAATATCCGCTCCGCCTGTATAATGGCCGCACAACCGGTGGTCGATTTCCAGTACACTTTCAATGAAGTAACGCGTTTCAGGCTGTTTTCCTTTTTCGATACGGAAGGTTTTTTTCCGTTCGATGTGGTCTTCTTCTGTCGGTTTTCATGAGGAATTCCCGATCCTCCGGGCAAACGTATTGAACAAACAACAACAGGCATCATGAATAAAAGATTGTGCTGAGGGCGTCCCGCGTCAAAAATGGTGTACCCGCAGGGAATATCGTCCGATAAAAAAACAGAGAGGATTCAGATGGCCGGGATTGAGGATAACTATTCCAGTTTCATATCGGGAGAAACGTTCCCGGGTTATTTTTACTTGACGCTTTCCTGTTACTTTACTAGTATTTATGCGAGAAATTATCTGAATTTTTTGGTAAATTAATAAAATATTATAATATTTACCGCGGTCATAGGTTTTTTCATGGACCGGGTTGGTGTTTTATCCACGGGTTTTATTTCAGGAGGGGATGCCGGACCTTGAGGAATACCCGGTAGCATGATCACTGATAAATCACTTTGCGTTTCAAAAGCAAACACAATCTGAAAAGGTAGATGTAATGAAACAGTGGGGAATTTCCGGGGTAACGGTGCTGACACCAGAGGATGTGGTAAACAATGCATCCCTTGAAATTCGCAACGGTACTATCGAAAAGATCGCAAAGGACAGACCGGCTGCCGAGTTGAGCATCACCATAGAGAACGCTGTTCTGACTCCGGGTTTAATCAATTCCCATGACCACCTGCTGGGGAACTATTATCCGAAGGTGGGCAACGGCCCCTATGAAAACTGGCTGCCCTGGGACAACGACCTAAAAAGCGCCGCGGTCTACGAGGAACGGCAGCAGGTGGAAAACCGCGACTTGTACCTGCTGGGGGCATACCGTAACCTTGTTTCGGCCGTTACGACAGTGTCCGACCATATTCCCCACTTCGTCAACGACCCGTTTATCGAAATGCTGCCTACCAGGGTCATCAGGGATTATGCGCTTTCCCATTCGATCGCGTCTTTCGCGTTGGCATGGGGCGATGGCATAGGGGTGGAATACCAGAAAGCTTTGAAAAAGGGGATGCCGTTTGTGACCCATATCGCCGAAGGCTTTGATGAGGAAACCCGTCGTGATCTGGCGACCCTGGAAAAAAACGGCGGGCTGGGTGAGCTTTCAGTACTGGTGCACAGTATTGCTTTCACGGTGGACGACATCAAAAAGATAAAACAGAAAGGCGCATCGGTGGTATGGTGCGGCGATTCCAATATCTTCATGTATAACAAAACCGCAAACGTCAAAGCAATGCTCGATGAGGGAGTAAACGTCTGTATCGGCACGGACTCCCCAATGTCGGGCGGACTGAACCTGCTCTACGAGATTAAATTCGATAAAAACTATTTCAAGAAACAGTACGGGAAAGACCTGGCGGACAGGCAAATCCTGAAAATGGTCACCGTTAACCCGGCCAGGGCTTTCCGGCTTAAAAAGACCGGACAGGTTAAACCGGGTTTCGTCGCGGATCTGGCGGTTTTTGCCAGAACCCAAAAAGACCCCTATGAATCGGTCGTATCGGCCGAATTAAAAGATGTACTCCTGGTGGTAATCGACGGGAAACCCGTGTATGGCGGAGCCGAATATGCCGGGCTGTTCGATGCCCTGAAGATCAAATATCAGAAAGTCAATCTGGACGGTGTCGATAAAATCATCATCGGCGACCTTTTGGGACTCCTGATGAGGATTAACCGGGCTGTTGGGTTTAAAAAGGAATTTCCTTTTATGCCCGTAAAATATGAATACGCGCCTGCGAGGAGATAGTCGATGTCGAACGGGATTCAATCCGCCGGAACGGTCACGAGAAGGTACAAGCACGGCTCGGTGGTGTATTTTGAAAATGACAAGAGCGAATACGTCTATATCCTTAAAGCCGGCAAGGTGGTACTGACTTCCACCCGGGTCGATACGGGGGAGGAGGTCAAAGAGGAGATCAAGCCGGGTGAATTTTTCGGTGTAAAATCGGCATTGGGTAAATATCCGCGGGAAGAGACCGCCCAGACCGCGGGGGAGACGGTGCTCCTGGTGCTCCCGCTTGCCGACTTCGAGCGACTGGTTCTGCAGAACGTCAACGTGGTGCGCAAGATGCTCAGGATTTTCAGCAACCAGTTGCGCCGCATCGGACGCAGCCAGCGGGAAGTGCTGGGTGAGAGCGAGAGCATCAATCCGGCTGACGAGCTTTTTAAAATCGGTGAATATTATTACAAAATCGGCCGGGTGCAGCAGGCGCAATACGCCTATAAACGTTACATGGAGTATTATCCCGACGGGAAGTACGCGTCCACGTCGATGCAGCGGATCAGGGCCATCGAGGCCGGAAGCACCGGAGGCGATTTGACCACCGGCGTTGTGGAAGAAACCCGGTCAGCGCCCGTCGCGCGCGATGAGAGCATGGATTTCACCGATTTCACCATTGAAGAGGAAAAACCGGCGGCAAAGGGAAGTCCCGTAAGCGATTTCGGTCTGGACGCATCCGCAAGTTCTCCCCTGACCAGCGAGATGGACAATTTTTTCTCGAATGGTAAAACCGATCTGGATGATTTTTCTTTTGATCAGCCCGGTGGAGGAGAGAAAAAAGACATCGCCGAGATGTTCTATGACGCCATGAGCAAGTTTTCGCAGGACAGCCATGCTGAGGCCCTGAAGCTGTACAACGAAATACTGTCCTTCAAGAACCTGAAAAACGAGTCGGAAAGGAAAATATACGAGAAGGCGTCCTTTGAAATTGGACGTTGTTACATCAAGCTGGGCAAGTTCCAGGAGGCGCTGAACTCACTCTCGGAAATGATAAAAAAGTTCCCCCAGTCCGAAAATGTGAAGAACGCGCTCTTCCATATCGGCGTGGTCTATGAATCGGTGAAAAAAATGGACAAGGCGATGACCTATTATACCAAGGTCGCCTCGATGGAACCCAAGGATCCAATAAACAAAATGGCAGCGAAGCGACTCAATCAGCTTCAGAATGATCAGAGGAAATAGGGATGTTACTGGACATGCAGCTCTTCGACAAGTTCGGCGTGGAGTATTCGCCGAATGATATTATTTTCTGTGAATTCGAGCCGGGCAACGAGTTTTACTTTATCCAGCAGGGAAGGATAAAGATCGTAAAAATCATAAACAATACCGAAAAGACCCTCGACATCATGGAAACGGGAGACGTTTTCGGTGAGATGGCGATTCTGGAAGAGCAGCCGCGTTCGGCGTCCGCGATCGCACTGGACCACGTAAAACTTCTGAAATTCCGCAGGGAAAATTTCGACACCCTCCTGAAAGGGAACCCTCAGCTGGCATATAAACTGCTCATCATTTTTTCAAAGAGGATCTATGACGCCAAGAGGCGCCTCATGATACTTCTGCTTGAAGAACCCCAGCTCAAGGTCATGGATGTGATGAACATGCTCGCAGAGGTCGATCCCCACCTGGATTTGCAGGAGGCCATCACGCTGAAGGTAACCATGCAGGAAGTGGCAAACTGGGCAGGCATGCAGATCAACGACGTTCAAAAAATATTGACACATTTCAACCAGCTTGGCAAGATTGAACTCTTCGCGGACAAGATCGTCGTCCGCAATATCAGGGACTTTCAGCGAATCGTCAATTCCCGCCGAAAGAGCATGTTCTCATAAATATCCGCTCCCGTAGCTCAGGCGGATAGAGCAGTAGTTTCCTAAACTATGTGTCAGAGGTTCGAGTCCTCTCGGGAGCAATAAATAGGCGACGATCATGATCGTCGCCTATTTTATCAAATACCCGCCTTCGTATTTCAGGCCGTTCCCTTCATCACTTCGGGCAGCACGGTTTTTCTGAGCACTTTTTTGTCGAACTTGCCCACGCTGGTCTTCGGGATCTCCTTGACGAACACCACTTCATCGGGAACCCACCACTTGGCAACGCGTTCTTTGAGGAAGTCGAGTATTTCTTCCCTGGTGATCTTTCCGGCGTGGTCGGGGAGGGGTACCACACAGGCCAGGGGCCGCTCCTGCCATTTCGCATGGGGCATGCCGATGACCGCCGCTTCCATTACCTTCGGGTGGGCCATAATCTCGTTTTCCAGGTCGACGGAGGATATCCACTCCCCGGCGCTCTTGATGAGGTCCTTGGTGCGGTCCACCAGCGAGATATACCCTTCCGCGTCCATGGTGGCGATATCACCGGTGTGCAGCCATCCGTCACGGAAAGTCTGCTTGCTCCGTTCGGGGTCTCTGTAGTATTCATTCGCGATCCAGGGGCCGCGCAGGCACACCTCGCCCATCTCGGCGCCGTCGCGCTTTACTTCCTTCCCCGTGTCCAGGTTCTCGACCTTCATCTCGAGCCCTATGGCGAGCAGGCCGGCGGTGGTTTTGATATCATAGATTTTGTTTTCCGGAAGGTCCAGCATGTAGCTCTTCGGAATGGCCGCGGTGGCCAGGGGCGAGGTCTCGGTCATTCCGTAGGCCTGTACGATGGTGAAATTGTATTTCTTCGCCATGGTTTCCATCAGGTGGCGCGGCATGGCGGATCCGCCTGAAAATACCGCGCGTAACGTGGAAAAATCGTGCTCGCCTCCGTCTTCCAGGTACTTGTGAAGCATCATCCAGATGGTGGGTACGCCGCAGGTGAACGTCACCTTTTCGTCTGATATGATCTTGCACAACGCTTTCATGTCCAGTATCTGGCGGCCGGGGAGTACCTGTTTGCAGCCCAGGCCCGTGCTGAGAAACGGTGCCCCCCATGCATTGGCATGGAACATCGGCACCACGTGCATCACGCAGTCGCTCTCCATCGCTCCGAGGGTGATCCCGGCGGCGTATGAATGCAGCACCAGCGCGCGGTGGCTGTAGACCACGCCCTTTGGGTCGCCGGTGGTCGCCGACGTATAACAGATGAGGGCGGGATCGTTTTCATCGCGGTTGAAGGGGAAATCATAGTCCCCCGGAAAATCCTTAATGAGATCGTCATAGAGCACCACGGGTGCGAGTGTGGTCTGGGGCATTTTACCGCTCTGGGACATGATAACGTAATGCTCCACGGTTTTTAGCTGGTCCTTGACCGGCTCGACGAGAAAATAAACGTCCTCGTCGATAAACAGCACCCGGTCCTGCGCGTGGTTTATGATGTAGACCAGGTGTTCCTGTGACAGACGGATATTCGTGGTATGGAGCACCGCTCCCATGGCAGGGACGCCGAAGTAGAGTTCCAGATGGCGATGGTTGTTCAGTGCAAACGACGCCACACGGTCGCCTTTCTTTATGCCCAGCGATTTCAGCGCGTTGGCAAGCCGGCACGACCTTGTATACCATTCGCCGTAATTATACTTGAAAACCTCGTTGGGATACACTGACACCAGTTCCTTGCTGGTGAAATACTTCGCGGCCCTTTGCATGAACGTTGTGAGCAGTAAGGGATAATCCATCATGATGATACCTCCTGTTCCGTGAATAAGTATAGTGAGGATTAACTATAGTATTGATAACGGTTGCCCGGGGTCGGTCGGTCAGGATGATACGGGGTGTTCCCGGGATGATGCCGGTTGTGAAAGCGGAAAACGGTATAACTGAAGCCGTATTGCCGCCGTTGCTGTGTTACACTCCCAAGGTGATGTGGACCTTTTGATGCTTCGACATGCCGATACTATTCAAAGAAAGTTTACCTGGGTGCATCGCTCTCGGTCTGTGATGATACCCTTCAGTTCGTTTTTATACGCATCATCATGTATGGATTGAACTTCGCTTACCGCTTTCCCGTCGGCAGTAACCTTGTAACGCCATCGTGAAACAAATCCGGTTACCAGACAGAAAAAGCACCCGCCGGTTCCGCAGCAGGAAGAGTCCGTGACCGAGTACCCGGCAAGATAGAGCACCTCCCCGTCCTTGAAGGGGATACGTTCCTCCCTGTTGAACGCGTACCTCCCGGATATGGTTTTGATCTCCTCGTCCATATCGGGATGAATAAAATCCCTGGTTTTCATAACGGTTTCCATCTAGAAACGGCCGTCCCCGCGGCGCACCCCGGAATTATCAGCATATAACAAGATAATAATAATGTTGCCATATAAATTATAGGCCCTATAGTGGGCCGCTGTCAATACAATATTTAATGCGGGAGGTCGCCATGAAGCTTGCGGAGATGAAATTTTCGACGATGCTGTTCGAAGAGGTGGAGGCCGGCATAGGCCTAATCACGCTGAACCGCCCTGAGTCACTGAATTCCATATCGGTAGAGATGCTCGAAGAGTTCGACACGCTCTTTACGGCCCTCACCCGTGAAGAATCGGTACGAGTTCTGGTCCTTACCGGCAGCGGCCGCGGTTTTTGTTCGGGTGCCGACCTCAGCGCCGCCCTGACCCACCAGGAGAAGGAGCCTTTCGCCGACCCCGAGCACTTTTTGAAACTGGTGCAGGAGCGGTTCGGGGACCTGATCATCAAGATGCGGCGTCTGCCCCAGCCGCTCATAGCCGCCGTAAACGGCGCGGCCGCCGGAGGAGGATTCTCCATGGCCCTGGCCTGTGATATCCGTGTCGCCGCTCCTGAGGCATACTTCGTCGCATCCTTCGCCAATATCGGACTCTCAGGAGGCGAGCTGGGCACCTCGTATCTGTTGCCGCGGCTGGTGGGTCTCTCGCGGGCAGCCGATGTGCTTTTCACAGGGAGAAAACTGCGGGCAGATGAGGCGGAGCGAATCGGCCTGCTGAGCGGAGTAGTCCCCAGGGAAGAACTGCTCGAGACGGCACTGGGCTACGCGCGGCAGATGACCTCCAAGAGCGTAGGCGGGCTCAAGTTCACAAAACGGGTGCTCGACCAGAACCTTACGGCCCAGTCGCTGGAGGCCGCCATTAATCTGGAAAACCGTAACCAGACCATCCTGGTATTTTCCAGGGATTTTTTCAACCTGATCAAGGGGTTTTCGAAGTGACCGGTCGGCAGCGTCGGTGGACAAAGGCGTACGGGCGACACGTGTATTCCCCTGCGGATCCTTTTTGTGTGCGGGTCGCTGTCTGAAACGGTCCGTATTGTTAATTGACAACAGAAAGCCCCTGCGGTATGCAGAGCCATGATCATACCGCTTGCTTACGGGAAGGGTACCCTTCCGGTCAAGGTGTCGCGCCGGAATCTTGTGAAAGTACTGTCCATGAAAGAGATGCCGCGTTGCGGTGATCCCTCCGCACTTCTGGAAATAAAACTTCTGCGCCCCACCGGACTCGATCAAAGCCTGCTGGAAATGGCCCGGGGGCGCGGCTCGGCCTGCATCCTTATCTGCGACATTACACGGCCGGTGCCCAACGCGCTGCTGCTCCCGCCCATACTGGAAACCCTCCACCGCGCCGGGATGGGACCTGAAAAGATCCTCATCCTTATCGCTACGGGTATACACCGTCCCAACCTGGGGGACGAGATGGTCTCGCTGGTCGGTGAATATATCGCCGCCCGCTACAACGTACAGAACCATTACGCCCTCGACTCCGCGGTCCACCGCTGTATAGGCTCCACCAGCCGCGGGACCGAGGTATGGCTGGACAGCCGTTTTCTGGATGCCGATCTTAAAATCGCCACGGGTTTTATAGAACCCCATCTCATGGCGGGATACTCGGGAGGGCGCAAGCTCGTTATCCCGGGGATTGCGGGGATCGAGACTGTCAAGCGGATGCACCGCCCCGGGATACTCGACCATCCGTGCGCCCGTGAAGGGGTGCTCGAGGGCAACCCTTTTCATGAGGAAGCCGTGGAGGTGGCGAGGATGGCACGCACGGACTTCATCGTGAACGTCGCGTTGAACGAGCACCGTGAGGTGGCGGGCATTTTCGCCGGCGACCTGGAGGCGGCGCATCTTGAGGGAGCGGCGTTTGTGGGTGGAATGGTGCGCGACACTGTACCGGAGCCCGCCGATGTGGTGGTTACCACCGGGGGAGGTCATCCCCTGGATGCAACGTGGTATCAGTCGATTAAAGGCCTGACGGCGGCCATGCCCGTGGTGAAAGAGGGGGGCACCATTATCATCGCGTCTTCCTGTTCGGAGGGTGTCGGAAGCGGGGAGTTCACGAGGATGGTGCGCGAGTACAAAGACCTGGACCGGTTTATCACCGATGTGTATCGCCCCGGGTTCTTCATTATCGACCAGTGGCAGTTCCATGAGTACGTGCGGGCGGCGAAAAAGGCCAGGATTGTATTGGTCACGGAAGGCCTCTCCGGGGATCAAAAAGACGCCATGCATGTGCAATGGGCGCCCAGTGTGGAAGAGGCGCTTTCGGAGGAATCGGCACGCAGAGATACCATGCGGACAGTCGTTATCCCCAAGGGACCCTATGTGCTCGCTGATGTCGACGGAGGCGCGTAATCCCGATTCAGGTAAACTGCCGCTCAACGCTTTCCTGTGCCCGTAAGGAAATATACACTTGTAATATTTCCCGTATACGGCAAGGATACGTACCGGATCTGCGGCTGGTTCGACAACCGCGAATAAACGAGATTCGCCGCCGGCGCGGCCTATACCGTAATATGATGGAACCATGAAGAACGTCTTCTCTAAATCCAATTATCTGCTGTTTGTCACCGTCATTGTGCTTATACTGAGTGTAATCAACGCAGGATCGGTTTACTTGTTAAGTACGAGGCTTGAGGAAGACGCGGCGATAATAAACTATACCGGCATACTGAGAGGATCGATTCAGCGTGTGGCCAAACTGGAATTTTCGCGGCACTCGTCGGACACGGCGATAGACCAGGTGGACCAGCTCATCAACAGTTTCGAGGCCAGGGTTAAGGCCCTCAACCTGCAGAAGTATGAAATGAAGTTCGCCAGGGACCTGGGGCTGCTGAAAGAGGAGTGGGGCAAGACCAAATCCGCCATCGATATGTACCGGAAGACACCTTCCGAAATGTACCTGAAACTGGTCGTTGAATTCAGTGAGAAATGCTGGGTGATCGCCAACCGTATTGTATTCACCACACAGTTCGCCTCGGAATCGAAACAGCAGTATTTCGGCTATATCTTCGTCATCATAGGTTTTAATATCATAGGACTGCTTCTGATCATCGATCTGGTAAGAAGCTATGTCAAAGACCAGCTTGAGATTATCGCCAACTACGACGCCCTCACCCACGTACACAACCGTTACGCCTACAATATAATCCTTGAACGCGAAATGCAGCGAAGCCGTCGTTACAACTCGCCCCTCTCCCTGATCATTTTCGACATAGACCATTTCAAGAAAATAAACGACACCCTGGGACACAAGGTGGGCGACTCCGTACTCAGGGAGATCTCGCTGGTGGTGCAGAACCGCATAAGAAACAGCGACGTGCTCTGCCGCATAGGGGGCGAGGAATTCACGGTCATAACCGTTGAAACGCATCTGGCAAACGCGCTGGGACTTGCCGAAAAACTGCGCCGTGAAATTAGCCTGCATTCTTTCGACAGCGCGGGAGGAGTGACCGTAAGTTTTGGTGTGGCCGAGATGGTGCAGAATGATAACCCGGACACGCTGTTCAAAAGGGCCGACGCGGCGCTGTACAGGGCCAAGCAGCGTGGAAGGAACCGTGTGGAATCCTGAAGCGCTTCCCCGCCCGGGAGGCCTCCGGGTAATAAGTCCTTGACATGCGGGGAAATTGATTGTTATACAACACTATAAATACTATTGCCGTTTCTTGGCATGCCGTATACCGCGTTTACGGAGGAGGGAAACCATGGCGTTGAAATTCTTCAGCAGGCGGAACCTGGACTTCGTTCTGCACGAACTGCTTGATGTCACCGCTCTCTCGCGGTATCCCTATTTTCAGGACTGCAGCAGGGAATCCACCGAGCTGATTCTCAATACCGCCGCGCACATAGCCGAAAACATGATGTATCCCGTGTTGCAGGAGATGGACAAGAAGCAGCCGGAATTCAAGAACGGTGTTGTGCGGGTACATCCGTCGGTAAAACGGTATATGGAAGAAATGGGATCGGGCGGGTGGATAAACTCCCTCCTGCCCTATGAACACGGCGGGCAGCAGCTGCCCTTTTCGGTCTTCACCGCGGCGACATTTATATTCTACGCCGCAAACTATTCGCTGAGCGTGTATCCTTTCCTCACCGCCGGCGCCGCGCACCTCATTGAGTCTTTCGGGAGCCCGGAACTCAAGGAGCGTTTCCTCCCGAAGATGTACGCGGGACAGTGGCAGGGCACCATGGCCCTGACCGAACCCGACGCGGGAAGTTCACTATCGGACATCACGACCCAGGCCGAACCTGCCGACGGAGGTTATTACCGGATAAAGGGCCAGAAGATATTCATATCGTGCGGTGAGTATGACTCCATTGAAAACGTGGTGCACCTCATGCTGGCCAGGATCAGGGGAGCCGCGCCCGGAGTGAAGGGGATTTCTTTGTTCGTGGTGCCGAAAATGCGCGCAGACGAAAAGGGGAGGCTGGTGTCAAACGACGTTACCTGCACCGGTATTTATCACAAACTGGGTTACAAGGGTGCGCCCATAACACAGCTTTCACTGGGTGACAACGGTGATTGCAGGGGCTGGCTGGTGGGCGAGGCCCACAAGGGGCTCAGGTGCATGTTCCAGATGATGAACGAAGCCCGCCTCGACGTTGGGTTGGGCGCAGCGGCGATTTCCACGGCCGCCTATTATGCCTCACTGGAATACTCCCGTGAGCGGCCGCAGGGGAGAAAGATCTATGAAAAAGACCCAACCAGACCGCAGATTCCGATTGTCGAACACGCCGATGTGAAACGCATGCTGCTCTACCAGCGCGCGGTGAACGAGGGGTCCCTGGCCCTGATTCTGCAGCTGGCCTGCTATGCCGACCTGGCCCTGGCCGGCGAAGGGGAAGAGAAAGAACGCGGCGAACTGATGCTTGACCTTCTGACTCCCGTCGC
>CAZUXY010000024.1:0-64722 GCA_964624235.1 uncultured Leptospirales bacterium
GTGGACCTTTTAGACTTTCCTGAATACCGTACCGTTAAAGGTGGCGATGAGCTCTTCGTTTTTCCGCACCTCCATACGGTAGAGGCCGGTCCTCTTCGTCGTGCTCAGCATATTCGCCTCGGCGGTGATCCTGTCGCCTACCTCTGCAGACTTGAGAAAGGTGCCGCTCACATCGAGGGCGTATGACGGCGTGTGGTCGCTGTTCGACGCGAGTGAAAAGGCCACATCGGCAAGGCTGAAGACCAGTCCTCCGTGGACCAGCCCCAGGAAGTTGAGCATATCGGGTGTGATCCTTATCGAGCAGCGCGCGCGTCCCTGTTCGACCTCCTCGATGGTGATGCCGAGAAACATAGCGAACGGATCTTGTTCCGCCTTTGATTTGAATTCCTTCATTTCAGGTCCCTGCCTTTCAGTGTCCGGCTATTATCACCACATACCGTTTTTCGTGTCAAGAAGGTATGGCGGCGGCTCTGTAACCTACGGTCCGAAAGGGGGAAGCTTTCCGACGGGAAGGGGTGTGGAAGTGGGATGACGTCGGGCGGCCGTCAGGTGTCCTTTTTTCTGTCGGCAATCTCCTTCTTTATCTGGGAGAAACGATCGGCGGTCAGTTCGTATTTCAGGAAAGGGATGAAACTCAGGGCTGTCACCAGCGCCGGGAACAGGCAGAATACCAGACGTATGCCCCTTTCCAGCCCCTCCGGCTGTACGCCGACGGGCGTGAATCCCGAAAGCGCGAGAGCGACACCGACGATGGGAGGGCTGATGGAATACGCCGTCTTCTGGCCGGCCGACCACATGCCGCTGAAGACCCCCTCGCGCCGCATGCCCGACCGCAGTTCATCGTATTCGATGGTATCGGGCAGCATGGAAAAGGGGAAGAGCTGAAAGCTGGAAAAGCCGATCCCCGCCAGGAAAATCTGCGCGTAAAAAAGCGCGATCTGCGACGATGTGGTGAAATACAGCGTCCCCATCATGATGCTGAAGAGGGCCAGCCCGATCATATAGGCCCTGATCTTTCCCATGCGCCTACCCGCACGCACCCACAGGGGAATGAACACTATGGCGGTAACCAGGAACAGGGGGAAGGCCGTCTGCATGGCGGTCTCGGGGAGGTTCATCACGTATTTCACGTAATAGATGAACCCCGCCATCATTACGCCGACGGCAAGGGCCTGGAAGAAATAACTGCTCATCAGCATCAGGAACGGGAAGTTGCGCAAGGCGATCCTTATCTGATCCCTGACGGGAGGGGCCTGCCCCTGTGCGGGGAGTGATTTTGCCCGGCTGGTGCCCCTGAAGCAGATGAGGCAGCTTGCCGTGATCACCAGGCCGAATACCAGTCCCATGAAACGAAATCCCTCCTCGCCGCCGCCTCCCGCCTCCACCAGCGGTATTGCCAGCCCCCCGGCCATCAGCGCCCCTATAGATGCGAAAATCATACGGAACGAGGTCAGGGACATTCGTTCGTTGTAGTCATCGGTCATCTCGGCCACCATGCTGGAATAGGGAACATTGATGACGGTAAACGCGGTGCAGCCCAGGGCGAACATGAGAGATACATGTGCCGCCCGCATCACCTCGGAACCGTAATGCGGGGCGATAAAGACGAGCAGGAAGGTGAGCCCGAAGGGCAATGCGCCGTACAGAAGGTAGGGCCGCCTGCGGCCCATCCGGGACTCGGTACGATCCGATATAATGCCCATCATGGGATCGGTGATCACGTCCCACAGCTTGGGGAAGAGCAGGACGGTCCCCGCCAGCGCCGGGTTCACCCCGACGACGTTGGTGAGGAAAAAAAGCAGGTACATGCCCGTGGTGACGATGAAAAAATTGCTGGCGATGTCGCCGATGCCGTAACCCAGTTTGATGCCGAAAGGGAGTCGCTTTTGAAAGGTTTCCGTTTCTGCCGGATTATGACTTTTCATCTTCGCGCTCATTGTTTCCTCCCGGTTTCGTGTACCCGTGCGGCATGCCGCCCCGGCCCCATAAGTATATGTGCGCGGATGATGTGAGTCAAGATGAGAAAAGGATTTATTGTGATATGGAAGTAATTTTCTCCCGCACAGTGCGGGGTTGCATTGTGCGGGACGGGAAAAACATAATCCACTGCATGAATGCGGGGATTATATCAGGGTTTTGTTCCGCCGTCAGCTGACGGTTATCTTCACCGCGTCATCCATGGGGTCCTTGAAGGGGACCGTAACCCTGAGCAGACCGTTTTCGTATCTGGCCTCCGCTGCCTGAAACCTGACGGGACAGCAGAACGCCAGGGTGGTGACATATTCCACATCGTCCCGCGGCGCGGAAAGGGCGAAACTGTCGTCGTGCATTTTCAGATCGATGTCTTCTTTCCTGACGCC
The DNA here is from genome assembly GCA_964624235.1 of uncultured Leptospirales bacterium. GTDB lineage: Bacteria > Spirochaetota > UBA4802 > UBA4802 > UBA5368 > CAZUXY01. The sequence goes on from CAZUXY010000024.1 coordinate 2,361, forward strand.
CGGCAGGGATATTTCCAGTGTCAGCTTTGTGTGGTCCTCATCAGTGTAGGAACATACATCCGGTGATATTTTAATTCTTTTTTCCGCCATGGTATCTCTCCTCTTCAGAATGTAACAGGATTCTGAACATAGATATTACAGTATTTTAATACATACTGTAATATAAACATGATTGTTTCTAAAATCAAGCATGCTGAATTTTTTTCAAATACATGGATTCCCGAATCCCGTGGGCCGGGGGACGGTCACAGATGTTACCGGTATTTTTTCATCAGCACGAGGGAGCGATACTGCCGTACGAAACCGTACGATCGGAGCGCGTCCGCGTAAGGACCGGCGGCGGCGTATTCCCCGTTTACGCGGTCCACCCTGATATCGAAACGGGGATTGTAGTCACGGTCCATGTACTCCCCCAGGAACGCCAGGTATTCTGTAATCTTCGGATCGTCCGGCTGGACGCGGAAATCCAGGTTCGCGGCGTTCTTGAACGCGAACAACACGGGCCGCGTCCCCCGGTACACGATAACCGTGGAGTCTCTGCGCGGCGGCAGTATGGACTTCAGTCCCGCGAGTCTCACGCCGCACATCGAGGCGGGGTCGGCTGCGTTCATCCAGTACACCGCGTCCTCGGGCAGGGGTTCTTTAAGAAGGCGGAACGCCTCATGGGAAACGAACTGGATGCCGGGTATCCCTTTGAAGAAGGGGCCCGACAGTATTTCCCCCGAGAGTTCCATGCGCCGCAGTGTTTTAAACAGGTTTTCCCACCGCAGGAAGGGGAGCTCCCGCGCCGTCAGTTCGCGAAAGAGAACGCCGTAGCGACGCAAAAGCTGCCGCGCCCGTTCACGGTGCAGTTCCTCTTCGTCAACGGGATCGCGCACGTCTTCCGGTTTGGCAACGATGAACCAGTTTCCCGCCATGGGCCGCGTCGATTCCCATCGGCGGAACGCCGTACGGGTGCCGGCAGGATCGTTCCGTTCGGAGGAGTATGGCGTGAACGAGTGCAGCGCCCCCCTGCGGACGGCGTGAAAGGTGTCGTTAGATACCAGCCCCTTCCAGGCCAGTTCCCACAGGCGGTCGGCCAGCGGGCCGGTGGGTATACCTGAATGCCGTGCGCATTCCATAAAGGAAAAACGTCCCATTTCCGAAGGGATCACTTCGAGGGCCGCGCCCGGCGCCCGGGCTCCCTCCATGAACAGGTCCTGTTCATTATTGAAACAGAAGGTGATCTTTTTTTTTCCGCACCCCAGCCACATGAGCTCGCTTTGCTGCATAAGATCGTCAAGCCATGCACCGCTGCAGGGCGAGAGGCGTGCCGGTAAGATGTACTCCTCCCATGCATGAGCCGGTGCCGGACAGCCGAAGAGCCGGTCCAGCACCTCCTGCAGGTCGCGCCGGGAGTCCCCCCTTCCGGTCAGGCCCTGCCAGGCGGCCATGTAAAGCGGCAGGCTTTCGATGTCCAGGGGTGCGAAGGAAGGCCGGCGCTCCCTGCGCAGCATCCTCAGCAGCACCTCCAGGTTTTCCCGGTCGCAGACTTCCAGGACCTCCGATCCTTCGAGCAGGTAGTCGATAATCAGATGTCCGGCGTCTTTAAGGTCACCCAGCAGGGTATCGGCGTATGACGGTTCCAGACCGGTCAATTCCGCGACACGGTTCTTCTCCATGGGGCCGTAGAAACTGATCCAGCGGCCGAGCAGCAGTGCCGCGCCGCCGTTCCCCTCCTCTTCGGAACCGTTCGGGCGGGGCTTCACGCTGTAAAGTTTTTCCAGCGATTTCTTGATCTTATCGCGAAGCCCGGTATCGTGTTCGAGCGGTTCCCATCGCGGCCTTTCCCCCGCGGGGAAGAAAGTCCGGCATACCGCGGGCAGGTTTTCCAGCGCGATAACGGCCCCCTCAGAGGCGCCGGGAAGGGCCACGACCGCGGCTTTCGCGGAAAGGGCGTGTATGCATTGCCGCTGTTCCGCGCCGTGGTCACGTTCCATCGCGTTAAGGAGGCGGTCCCATTCTGTAAGCGGAATGAAGCCCCTTTCCTTCAGCCACTCCAGAATTTCCGCGGGAGCGGGTGCGTAACCCAGGGCGGTGCGCTGCAGCTTGTCCTCAAGCCGGCGGGCCGTTCCCCGGGGTATCCGGGGACGCAGGGGTGAGGAGAGCACCTCGCGCAAGAGCTCGTCGCTCAGGGCCGAGCGCTTCCCTCCCGCGGGTGTGTCGTCGGTGTACATGTAGTAATTCACCTGTTTCCATACCAGGCCCCCGGCGAAGGGAGAGGCCGCCGACGTTACGCACTCGCTTACTTTAATGGCGCCGGCCTGGATTTCCGCGAGGAGTGTTTCCAGCGTTGCGAGGTCGAAGTCATCGTTCAGGCATTCCCGCCAGGTTTCCAGAAGGATGGGGAAGTCCGTCAGGGGGAGCACCGCGTCCAGTATCTTCGCCGCGCGCAGGCGGTTGAGCCACAGGGGAACGCGGCGGCCGAAGCCCGTTCCGGGCAGGAGGAGGGCCCTGCCGGCGTTTTCCCTGAACCGGGCGCCGAAAAGCCCGGTCTGCTCCAGTACGCGGCGCAGCAGCCCTTCGCACGTGCCGGGCTCCACCATGGTCAGAAGGTCCCCCGTCGTGAAGTCGTGGGGCAGCATGAGCACAATGCAGTCGTTGTCGGCAAAGGTCTCCAGCCGGTAGCCGTACCGCTCCTGCCATGCCGCCCCCAGGGCGAGTGCGTAAGGCTGGTTGATTTTCCCTCCCCATAGGGTATGAAGAATCACCTGTTTTTTGTCGAGACGGTTGTTAGGGTCGCTGAAGTGTTCGATAACCAGGTGGTGACGGTGCGGTAACCCGACCCCGGTGGCCTGTTTCTGAAGTTTCAGAAATGAAACGAGTTCCTCCGCCGCCGGTCCGTCCAGGTAATGTTTTCGTACAAGTTCCACGGCCGGCGAGGGATCATCCAGGCGGTTTTCGAGCTCTTCGAGGAAAAGTCCTATTTTTTCAGAAAAATAAAAATCCCGGTAGCCTTCACCGGCCTTCCAGAAGGGTATAATCCCGGGGGCGCGGTCGACCGGCACCGCCTCCACGTCGTTGTGGCCGATCTTAGTGATCTTCCACACCCGTGTGCCGAGAGCGAAACTTTCCCCCACGCGGCGCTCCCACACGAACTCCTCGTCCAGTTCGCCGATCTTTTCCCGGCTGCCCTGCGCCCTCAGGTCGAAATACCCCCGGTCAGGGATGGTGCCTCCCGACAGGTAGACGATCCTGTCGACGCCTTCACGCGCCCTTACGGTATTGTCGATGCGGTCGACCGCCACCCTGGGCCGGAGTTCCCTGATGCGCGTGTCGGCGTAGCGCCCCGAGAGCATCTCGAGCACCGAGTCGAACCTGCGGCGGGAAAGACTTCGATAGGAATAGGTGGTCGTGATGAAGGCATAGAGCCTGTCGATGTCCCAGGTTTCCGCCGCGGTCATGGACAGCAGCACCTGGGCCAGTACGTCCAGCGGTGCCTCGGGCGGGCGCACCTCCTCGATCTCGCCGACGGCGACGCACCGTGCGGCGACGGCCGCATCGATGAAGTCCCTCCCGTGCGTGGGGAATATCGTCGCGGCGCTGGTCCCGCCCACCCCATGGCCCGAACGGCCGATGCGCTGTACCGCCGAGGTCAGCGAGAAGGGAGTCTGCACCAGCACCACCCGGTCGAGCTCGCCGATATCGATGCCCAGTTCCAGCGAGGAGGTGGCGACGATGGCGCGCAAGCGTCCCGACTTGAGCCGTTCCTCAACCGACAGGCGCAACTCCCGTGAAAGGGAGCCGTGGTGCGCGTAAGCCGTTTCCCCTCCTTCCTGTTCATTGATGAGTCTGGCCGTCCGCTCCACCGTGCGGCGGCTGTTGGCGAAGAACAGTGTGGACCGGTGTTCCCGCACTATGTGTATGAATGATCGTATCAGGGAAGGCCACCATGAACCGTCTTCCATGGTCTCCCTGGCGTCAGGCGGGAAACTTACGGTGAGGTCGTAGCGCCGGGTATCATTCGAAGAGACGATCTCCACATGGCGCGGCCCGGCCCCTTTCCCAAGGAACCCGCCGACGAAGTCAGCCACGGTGCGCAGGGGGCGCACCGTCGCCGAAAGCGCGACGCGCTGGAATTCCCCCGAGAGCAGGGTGAGGCGCTCGACGGCGGTGATGAGGTGCGTGCCGCGCTTGGTGCCCGCGACGGCGTGGATCTCGTCCATGATGACGCAACAGAGACCGGTGAGCAGCGTGCGGCCGCTCCGGGAGGTGAGAAGTATGTTCAGGCTTTCAGGGGTGGTGATGAGTATCTCCGGGGGACGACGCTGCATACGGCAGCGTTCCCCGCCGGGGGTATCGCCGCTGCGCGTGAGGACGCCGATTTCCGGAAAGGGTCTGCCCTCCATGGAAAAACACTCCTTCAGTTCCGCCAGGGGGAGCAGCAGGTTTTTCCGTACGTCGTTGTTCAACGCCTTCAGCGGCGAGAGGTACAGCACGCGGGGCAGGCCTCCCGGCCATTTCCCGGTAATGAGCCGGTCCAGCGCCCAGAGGAAAGCGGTCAGGGTTTTGCCGCTGCCGGTGGGGGCGACGGCAAGCACATGACTGCCGCCCGCGATGAGCGGCCAGGCCCGGCGCTGTACGGAGGTGGGCTCTCCCATCCGCCCGGCGAACCAGCGGGCGATCAGGGGATCGAACAGGGATAATGGGCTCCGGCCGTTTTCCATGGATAGTCCCTCTGCGGCGGCAGACTACCATACCGCGAGACGGAATCAAGAGGAAAACGGTATCTACACCGGGCCGCCCCTATTTTCTGATCAGCGTGGACTCCTTCATCATGGAGCTCAGGACCAGGTTGAGTAGTGCCAGCACAATGAACCCGATCATAAAGGGTGTAAGCGAAACCGCCCCTGATGCCCTTGATGCGTCGGCGAATACGTCCATGCTCACGTTTCCCATAAGCGCCATCAGCGTAATGAAGATGGTGCCCGATATCTGCCCCGAGAGCACAATAAGTCCCTGGGACGTCGATTCCGGGGCGGGATGGCTCACCTCGGCCGCGTATTGGTACCCTATAGGGGCGGCGGCCATGAAGAAGTACCCGAAAACACCGCTGGAAACCACCAGCGGTACGTAGGTCGTGAAAAAGGTCAGGCCGGCAAGACCCGGCACCAGCCCCGCCATGCAGAGGACCAGGAACAGTTTTCTTTTCCTGAAACGGTCGGACAGGGGAGGGATAGTAACCGCCCCGAGTATACCCGCCACCATCATGACGGCCCCCACGTCGCCCGCCTCGTTGCCCCCGGGAATGAACCCCTTGCCGTAGAGGATCAGGTCGACATAGGTGGTGATGGCGTTGAACATGCCCAGGCCTATGAAGAAAAGGCCCAGGAGTATCAGCATGTCCTTCTGACGGAAGAGGTGCCGCATCCCGTCGAAGATGCCGTACCGCCGCGCGTCCTCATCACTGCAGGGTGGTGTGGGGGGGCGGTCCCTGGCCAGCGCGATGAAAAAGGCCGCCGACAGCGCCGACACGATACCGTACACCATGAGCATTGAACGTACCGATTCCATGGTCAGCCCCGTTTCTCCGGGACGAAGGAACATTGCCGCCAGGGGACGGGTAAGGGCCATGGCGATGATTATGCCCATAAACTGCGCCAGCGCGGTGATGCCCGAAGCGGTGGCTCGCTCGTTTACGGGGAACCATTCGGCCGCCACCTTGGTTATGGCGTTCATAATAAAGGGCTGCGCAACTGCCAGGGCGAACTGGGAGACGCACACCATGGTGTAGCTGTCTCCGTAAGCGCCCCGCACGTATCCGAATATCCCCGTAAGGAGGGCGCCTATACCCACGCCTGTACGGATACCGTAACGATCGATGATATACGACGCCGGGAAACTCACGAATATGTACACCAGCATGAACGACATTGAAAGCAGTACGATCCAGAACGCCGAGACCCCGTACAGGGCCATGGAATCGACGGTAATGGGGGCGAACGTGATCCAGTCCAGTTGAATAACGCCGTTAAGCAGCGCGAAGACCAGCAGAACGATCCAGCGGTAGCGGTAGGTGGTAAATGTGGTTTCCATAGGACACTCCAGGGTTTGACCACCCTCTCGAGGCCGGTTTATTACAGAATAAAAAAACCGCTCAGTACAGTCCTCGTGCGTGCGCCGTAGGGAGGGCAGCGGCGAACGGCTGTAAGAAGAAAAAGCCGGGAACGTGAAAAGCGTTCCCTGTTCGCCCTGTGGAGATCGATGCAATGACGGTGCATGATGGGGGCTGAAGCAAGAGGATAGTAATATTACACATCACATAACGTTTGTACATTTTAATCGTTATGTCAATCACAAAAAACATTCCGGCGGTTTCGGGACATTTTGAACGGACATTGCCGCAGGCCGCCGCAATGTTTATTATTTCCCCTGTCACGGGGGGCGTTTAAACTAATGTCCCGCGGCCGATCGTCCGCTTACTGCACTCCCGGGAACGAGTTCACGTATTCTATGCTGAAATCCTCGAAGGAACCGACGAACTGGACCTTGAAGTCGGGAAAGGAGGTGACGAACTGCCATTTCCCGCAGGAGTTGGGGAATGAGCTTACCTTCTGGACTTTAAGGTCGGGGAAGGAAGTAGTGATCTTAACCTTGAAGTCGGGGAAACTGTCCACTACCTGTACCTTTCCGTAAAGTTTTTTGCCCTTGAAGGTGCAGTCGGAACCAATCTTGCCCGCCGACAGGGGATACATGAGGAACGCGTATGAAACCAGCGACAATGCCGCCAGCACCAGGAATATTTTTTTCATGATAACCTCGACAGTGTATAATTACACGGGGCCCCGAGGTCCCGTATGAACGATAATGTGTAGTATCACATACCCGTGAAAAGAAACTCAAGATATTTATTATCCCCGCCGCACACAGATTCTCCGGCCATGGAGACACGGCGGCCGTTGAGGTTATACCGTGCGGTGATGGTTCACCGTCACCGGTCTGTATCAGGGATAAAGGAATTTGAGAACCAGAATGATTAATGCCAGTATCAGGACGGCGACATTGGCGATAATGATAGGCAGTGAGTTGAGGATTATTCCGTAGGCAAGCCAGAGCAGCAGGCCCGTGCAGAAAATAACGTACATCAGCAGGGAAATATCGCGGGTGGACCTGGTTTTCCAGGTTTTAAACACCTGGGGAATAAACGCCGCGGTGGTCAGGGCCCCCGCGGTCATCCCCAGCAGATCAGACCAGTCAGACGCGGACATTGGTGCGGAACCTCGCAAAGAAAGAATAGCGTCAATTCCCGGTCAACGGATATCCATGCCGGTACTTTTGGCAATACTTTTTCTCGGAAATTTGAGGACTCCGGAGCTGTAATGAATTTCCGGCGATCAGGGCGAATGAACCGAACGCTGCTCACCGGTATCCCTGAAATTTCAGCAGACCACGGTTCAGCGGGGATCGGGTTTACTCCAGTCTATGGTCTCGTTAATGAGTTTGGCCAGTTCCACAATCCCGTCGTCGTTGTGATACAGAAGCCCCGGGTTTTTTTCGATGATGATCTTCCCGTCTTTTTTCACGTATCGCCGTGCCGCGTGATGGGCGGAAGCCACCCTGTCGCCGCTTGCGTCGCCCGCTTTTATCAATTCTATCTCGCCGTTACAGACACAGAAGTAGGTGCTGCCGGGATTTTCCACCCTGGTACAGAAAGAAGTTCCCCTGATGCCGGCCGCCACCGTGGGGGAGTGTATCGTGAATTTTCCCTTTGAGGTGAACACCTTCCGTGTCACGCCGGCCATCCATCCCTGTTCCAGCGCCAGTATATTATCGGTCCTGGACAGCTTGTAGACCAGCCGGGAACCGGCGCCGATTTTCAGAATGTTCTTGTCCTCGATCATGATGGTGCAGAACGACTTGTCCCCTGTTTCGATGAGGTCGCCGTAGTTGATCACCCGGTTCTGTTCCGACACGGCGGTACCGTTGATCTTTACGACGCCCTCGTACGAGTACAGCCTGCTTTTCAGTCCGGTCTTTCCCGCGCAGGCGATCATGGAAAGGGCCACTGCCGATAAAAGGATTTTTTTCATAACAACGTTCTCCTCCTTCCTTAAAAATACATGGTTTTTGATACGTGCGTAACCCGGCAGCGGGTATATGCACCGGCGGACGGTCCGGGCATGCGCTTTCAGCCGATATTCGCGTTGTCGTTCTGCCGGTGCTCTTAGTACTGCAGAGTATGCACCTAATATATGACCAGTTTGGATTGATGTCAAGACGGGTATCGCGCACCGCCGGGAGGTATGCGGGCGGCAACATTTTTGATTCCGGCCGGCGAATTTGCTATAGTATATTAATACAGCATGATGCGTGTTGCTGTTTCCATACGACAAAAAACGGATCGGAGTTATGAACATTCAAAAAATACGCGATGATCTTTTTCGTATCGTCCTTCCCCAGCCTGCGCTGGAGGGCTTCGATGATTTCATATCGTCATGGCTTTATCGCGGCGGGCATACCCTGCTCATCGATATCGGGCCCGCTTCATCGGTGCGGCTGCTGGCGGAGGGGCTTCGGAGCATGGGAATCTCTTCCCTGGACGCAGTGCTGCTGAGCCATATACATATCGATCATGCCGGAGGGGTGGGCGCCTTCCTGGACCTGTTCCCAGGGACACCGGTGGTGGTGCATGACGAAGGTATCACGCATCTGGCCGATCCCCGAAAGCTGCAGGAAGGGAGCGTAAAGACCCTGGGCAGGGTCGCCGAGGCGTATGGCCCCATCGGAAAGGTCCCCCGGGAACACATGGTTGCCGCCTCGACCTTCAGTGAATTCGACGTCATGTCTGTACCCACGCCGGGACATGCCCCGCACCACATGAGCTATCGTGTGAAAGACCTGCTCTTCGCCGGGGAGGTCGCCGGGGTGTACCGTTCCCTGCCCGGCGGGATACGGTACCTGCGTCCCGCGACACCCCCGCGTTTCTTTCTGGAAACGAGCCTGGGGAGTATCGAAAAGGTAAAGGGAGGAGGGGAAAACCTGATGGTGTTCGCCCACTGGGATGTTTCAGAAGAGACCGAAGACATGCTGTCGAACGCCGGCGCGCAGCTGGAGCGGTGGCGCGACCTTATCGCCGCTGAGATGGACGGATACGGTAAAGAGGGATTCATCGACCGGGTTACCGGCGTACTCCTGGAGCGGGACCCTCTCCTCGCGGGTTTTCCCCTCCTGTCGCCGGCCGACCGGTCGCGCGAACGCATCTTCATCGCCAATTCCATCAGGGGGTTCGCCGGTTATCTTCGTGAATCCGACCGGGCATGAAGAGTCCGGCCTGAAAAAAGCCTGCTGAAACATATGGATTTTTGCCGTGTCGGGACGCGGGCTTTTCCCTCCGCCATGGTTTTTTTATTGCCTCCGGACGGCGCCGTGATAGGGTCGAACCAGAGTGGTGTAAATCTGTTCCGGAACCGTCCCCGGATATTAAAAGGAAAACGTCATGAAAAAACAGACCAGGTTCTCCCTCTGGTATTTTGTAAGCATCTTCTTCTTGATCATGCTGCTCCAGTCCCTGTTCTTCCCGGGAACGGGTTCACGGCGCGAGCTCACCTATACCGCTTTCCGCGATATGGTGAGAAACAAACAGGTGGCCCATGCGGTGGTGCTTGCCGACAGGATTCTGGGCGAATGCGCGATGAAAGACGGAAAAGCCCCGGCCCAGTGTTCCATCGAGAGCGCTCCCACGGCGCCATGGCGGCTCAAACTGAAGGAGGTGGAAGAAAAGACGGCCCGCCAGTTCACGGTGGTCCGCCTCCCCAATGTCGACGAAGCCTCCCTGTTCAGGGAACTGGACGCCGCCGGCGTGACCTACAGCGGCAGGATCGAAAACAATTTTTTCCGCAACTTTCTGCTTAACTGGATCTTTCCCATAGTGTTCATCATTATCCTCTGGGGGTTCCTCTTCCGCCGTATGGGATCGGCCGGCAGGGGGATGATGGCCTTCGGGAAAAACCGCCCGGTACTGGTGGCCGATGACCCCGCCAAGCGGGTAGGCTTCAGCGATGTGGCCGGGGTCGACGAGGCGGTGGAGGAGGTCGGCGAACTGGTGGACTTTCTCAAAAACCCGAAAAAGTTCACGGTGCTGGGAGGCAAACTCCCCAAGGGGGTGCTGCTGGTAGGGCCTCCCGGTACGGGAAAAACGCTCCTGGCCAGGGCCGTCGCCGGCGAGGCGGGGGTGCCTTTTTTCAGCATGAGCGGCTCTGAGTTCGTCGAGATGTTCGTGGGCGTGGGCGCCGCCCGGGTGCGCGATCTGTTCAACCAGGCGAAACAGAAATCACCCTGCATAATCTTCATCGACGAGATCGACGCGATAGGCAAAAGCCGCGCCCAGACCGCCTCCATCAGCGGGGGTTACGACGAGCGCGAGAACACGCTGAACCAGCTCCTGGTGGAGATGGACGGGTTCGACCCGGGCGCCGGCGTCATCATCATGGGGGCCACCAACCGGCCTGAAGTGCTGGACCACGCGCTTCTGCGGCCGGGCAGGTTCGACCGGCAGGTGCTGGTGGACCGGCCCGACATGAAGGGACGCGCCGCGATCTTCGCCGTTCATACGCGCACCCTTGCCCTTGCGCGGGACGTGGATCTGAAGCGCCTGGCGTCGCAGACGCCGGGGTTTGCGGGGGCCGAGATCGCCAACGTGTGCAACGAGGCCGCGCTGCTGGGGGCGCGGCGCGGGGTCGAGCGGATAGGCATGAGGGAGTTCGAAGAGGCGATAGAACGCATCATCGCCGGGCTCGAGAAGAAGAACAAGCTCATCAACGAAAAGGAGCGGCGCATCGTGGCCTACCATGAGGCGGGCCATGCCATAACCGGCTATTTCACCCCTGGTGCCGACGTGGTGCAGAAGGTTTCCATCGTGCCGCGGGGACTGGGTGCCCTGGGCTATACCATGCAGATGCCGCTGGAGGACCGGTACCTCATGAGCCGGTCCGAGCTACTCGGCAAGATAAAGGGGCTGCTGGCGGGCCGCGCCGCCGAGGACATCGCCTTCGGCGAGATATCCACCGGGGCCTCCAACGACCTCGAGAAGGTGGCGCAGATCGCACGTTCCATGGTCACGGTGTACGGCATGAGCTCACGGATGCCCAACCTGTCCCTGGCCGCCCAGTCGCGGCAGGGCTTCATCTGGGGAGGCATGCCTGCCGAGCGCCGCTCGGAGAAGATCGAACAGGCGGTTGACGACGAGGTGATGGAGATCATCAACCGCTGCTATCAGGAAACAAAGGACCTGCTTTCCGGAAAGCGCGCGCTTCTGGACAGCATGGCCGCCGCGCTCCTCGAAAAGGAAACGCTGGGCCATGACGATATCAGGGCGCTGCTGGGGGACCGGACCGTCTCCTGAAGTGCGCGGCGGCCCCCGTCCGGCGGATAGACTATGCGTGTCTCCAGAACAAGGTTCGAACAGATGGTCCATTCGGTCGGGAGGGACATCATGCAATCCCTCGATCCCGACCTAAGGGAGAAGGCGCGCGACATCATCTTCGACGTGGAGAACATGCCGACGGCCGGCGCCGGCGGCGAAATGGAAGACGATCTTTTGGGGGTGTACGACGGTGTTCCACTGCCCGAGCGCCATATCGATCAGCCCTTCTCAGGACCTGACCGCATAATTCTCTACAGGCTTCCGCTGTGCGCCATGTGCGCCGGCGAACGGGAACTGCGCAGGGAGATACGTATCACCATACTGCATGAACTGGGGCATTTTTTCGGTTTCGACGAGGGCGAGCTGGAAAAACAGGGGTTGGGCTGAAGTTAAGGTTTCCCTTCGTAACGGCGATTGCGGGCCACAAAAGGCGCAGCACGGTAGAAAGTGTAGATCCGGTCGCCGCCTGGGACAAAACGCGACAATACGGCAATAGCGAAAGATCACCGGAGACCGGGGTACAGCGGTTCCCCTGAGGATGAAGACTATGGACTACGAAGAATACCGGGCGCTGGAGAAAGACTATCATGAACGGTTCCGGCGCTATAACCGGCGGAAGCTGTCGATGTTGAAAAAGTACTTCCGCTGGTATCACCGGCTTGAGGTGTCGGGTCTGGAGCATGTTCCCGACGGACCGGCGCTCATCGCGGCGAACCACGGCGGGGGCTATGACCTGGACATCATGGCGCTCGGCTGGTGTACCCTTCCCGACCGGCCGGTGCACGTGCTGATCGCCGCGGACTGGCACTTCATCAGCTCGTCATGGGGACGTTACTTTGTCGGCGGCGGCATACCGCTCTGGCTGAAGGGCGGCATCCGCTGGGACTACATTGATCCTTACCTGAAAGCGGGGGGCGACCGCTACCCGGGGTTGGTGGCCATATTCCCCGAGGGGAACTCGGGCACCTTCTTCCGACGGCACCGGTTGGGGACCTTTTTCCCCGGGGTGGTGCGCCTGGCACTGCGTTACCGGGTGCCGATAGTGCCGGTCGCGATGGCGGGGTTCCATAAGGCAAGCCCCATCCTCGCGGAGATTACTAAAGGTTATGATATTCCGCTGCCGGTGGTCTTTCCCCTGACCGTTCCGGTGAAACTCCGCGTCGTCATAGGTCGGTCTTTCGAGCTGTCGGAGTATTACGGCAGGAACCTTTCCCGGGAGGAGGAGGGACGGGTGGCCAACGAGGTACTGCGCCCGAAAATCGCCGCACTGCTGGGGAGATACCAGAAAACCCTCATATAATGAGGTGCGGCCCGGCGTTATGATGTTCCCGTAAAGTCGTTCCGTTCAGGAGAAATACGCCGGGCTGAGGCTGATCAGCAGATGTCCGCCCGCGTAGAGTATGGGGCCCAGGGAGAACCTGAGCGGTTTCCTGAAGGTGTGCAGGGCGAATTCGATATCACCGGCCATGATCATAACCGTCCCCGCCGGGAGGAGTACCGCCTGAATCGTGGAAAAGGTGTCGCGGGCTCTTCGTCCTACTCCCTGCCGAAACGCTCTATTTCTCCGTTGAGTGCGGAAACCCGGCCGACCAGACCGCGTGCGAATTCGGTGATTTCAGTTATGCGGAGCGAGTTATTCTGGGAGGTTTCGTTTATCATCGCCACCGACCGCGATATCTCGTTCATGGCGTTCTTCTGCTCGTTCATGGCCGTCATGATACTGTCCGAGATGTTCATCACCTCGAGCGTGCCGTCGGTAACTATCCGGTTGACCTCCACCTGGCGCTTCATGAGCTCTGATATGCCGCTTATCTTCCCCGCGATGTCGCCGATGCCTTCGATGATGCGCCCCATGACGAGCGCGGTCTCGCTGACCTTCTCCGTACCTGTTTCCGTTTCGCTCTCGCTGGTGTTTATCAGCGTGTCGATGTTCTTGATGCTTGCCGATGTCTGGTCGGCAAGTTTAGATATCTCGTCGGCGACCACGGCAAAACCGCGGCCGTGTTCCCCCGCACGGGCGGCTTCGATGGCGGCGTTCAGGGAGAGCAGGTTCACCCTGTCGGAGATGTCGTTGATGATGCTGATTATCTCGGTCATCTCTCCTGAACTCGCGCGTATTTTCCGCATGCTCTCCTGCATGACTTTCAGCGATCCCTCGCCGGTACGGGCGTTCTCCGAGATGCGGCTGATGAGCGACATGGTCCCGGCGACCGCGTCGCCCATGGCGCTGATCGCCCTGGTGAGGTTGTTGATGGTCTCTGATAAAGACGAGAGCCTGTTATTCTGGTCGCCGGCGCTCGCGGCGACGGTGTCGATGCCGGCGGTGATCTCCTCGATAGAGGCGCTTACCTCTTCCGTCGCGGACGCCTGGTCCTGGGTGTTCGAGGTGAAGTCGGAAATGCTCGTCGAGAGTTCCTCGGTGGAACCTGCCAGCGTGTCGGCATTGCTCTTCAGCACGTTTTGAATGAAATTGTTCCGGCTCAGGTTCTTTTCAGATTCAAGGTCGGCCCTCCTGCGCGCCTCGTCGACCTCTTTGCTGACGGTGATGAATTGCCTCACCACGCCGTACATGGAGAAAAGAATGAACAGGGTGATGCCCAGGGAAAACCGGGAGTACAGTATGTTCGGCGTGGGATCATAGTACACGTGGGTATATATATAGAGGCTGTCCACGACGGCCCCGTACACCGCCAGCAGGATTCCCAGCAAGGATGGGGTCAACTCCCTGAAACGCCGTTTGCTTATAAGGTCGACAACGATGCAGACGAGTCCGTAAAGGATCGTCAGGGCGAGGATAAGGTCCCGCAGCGGGTAGAGGGGGCCTTCCAGCCCGCGGCCGTGGTTGCTCTGGTCCTGGAGCCAGTCGGGACGGTGCACGGTCATCGATACGTACAGGTCCGGTTTCACGAAGGAGACCACGGCATAGAACAGGGCGACACCAAGACCCAGGCAGGCGATGATACGGTTAACGCGGTGCCAGCCCCGGTTCATCGTCAGCAGGTATTCCAGGAAAAAGGGGAGGCCGAATATAAAAAAGGCGCCCGCGATCTGCTCCAGCCGGTGAAACTGCATTCCAGTCGCCGCGTCGAGGAGCCATGCCCCGTAACCCAGTATCCCCGCCTCGCTGCCCACAAAAACCAGGGCCGTCAGGGAGAGGGTCGCCATTGAGATATCAAGCATTTTCCTGGTCTGGGCCGCCAGGTACGTAAGTATAAAGGTGCTGAGAATGAGCGATCCGGCGCAGGCGAAGGGCACCAGGACATGGGAAAGCAGAAGGGGAGAAGTGAATTCTTTCATATACTGACCTTTTAAAGGGAAATCAGGAAGACACGATGATAATTATACCATGGAGAAACGATGTTGTATATTAAAATATGGCACGCATCGTAATAAATCAGCGGCCGTCGTAATCTTACTCATGCTCCCGGTCAGATGAGGAGTGAGGGGTCCAGAGGATATCGTCCGTACTCCCTTGCAGCGCTGATCATGAGACGAAGTTTCCCCATGTCCATATCGGGGTGGTCGTGCACAGGCCCCAGGAGGAAACGCGCCCCGGGCGCGCAGATGCGGATGAGCCGCTTTACCTCATCCGCCACCTCCGCATCGGCTGAACGGGAAGTCAGTATGTAGTCCACGCCCACGCCCCCGACGATGGTAAAGCGGTCGCCGTGTACGCGCTTTTCATACACGATGTCCACGTTGGAGGTGTTCTCGTAAGCGTGGCCCCCGTCGAATCCCCAGTCGATGAAGTAATCGAACATCTTCGTGTTGTCGCCGCACGAGTGCAGCAGCACCCTTCCCCCGCGGTCGTGGACCGCCTTTGTGATCCTCCGGTAGGAAGGACCGAAGAGCTCGTCACAGGTCTTAGGGTTCATCATGGGGCCGGTCTTGAAGGCGAAATCGTCCCCGTTGAAGATGACCCTGACGCCGGCGTCCATGGCCGCCATGTTGGTTTTCATGATAAGATCCTCGAGATAAGCGACGAACCTTTTGATGAGGGCAGGTTCCCGCCGTATATACAGGGGCAGTTTCTCGAAGCCGAGGGACCAGAGCATGGTCTCGTGTATGCCGAATGCCGCCTGGGCCATGATGCATATTTTTTCACCGAAACGGGAGATCATGCGCCGGTAGAATTTGTAGGCATCCCGGGCGAGGTCGTCGGGGTCGGGGAAATAGGGCCACTCGTCGAACGCCTTCGGCGAGGTTATGGCCGGTCCCCTGTACATGTACCAGGTGTTCCCGTGGCCGTCATCCACAATGGTGTAGAAGGAACCGGTGATCCTGGCGAAGGTTCCGGCGTCCCATATCATGAAGGTCTGGTCGTACAGGCCGTTGACGCAGTCGAAGCCCAGCACGGCCGCCGCCTCGATGCTCTTCTCCCACATGATGGTCGAGATTGGATCGGTGAGGAGGCGTTTCAGCCGTTTACCCCACCGGTCCAGGAAAAAACCGCTTACGGGATTAAGCAGCAGGGCGGACGAACCGAGTACGGACCTGCCCAGGATCTGCTGTACGGGGCCGAAATCGAGATAGTAGCTGAAAAGCGGGACCCTGTCGGGCTCCCTGCCGTCGATGGCCATGATGACGCGTTCGGTGGGACTCAGCATGCAATGCCTCTGCTCATTTAGACGTCGTAAGGCTTTCGCTGTCTGTTGATCACAAAAGGAACAAAAGCAGCTATTACCGGTAAGACCTCACGTAAGCCTACACCCCTTTCATACCGCTGTCAACAGTCTTCCTGGGATCGCTCATGTTTCTCTGTATCCCGTTCCGGATTTTTCAGAGGAATGCTTGACATTCGTGGTGAATTAACAGTTCAATAGAACCGAAACTGTCCGTCAGGGGAGACGATCAGGATATGAATACACAGCCGGCACACGAAGCACGCAGGGATTTTTTACTTCGAAACGGTCTAATCGTGGACGGAACGGGCAGCACACCCTTCCCGGGAAACGTGCTGGTAAAGGAGGGGCGCATAGCGGCGGTGTCCGAGCGGGAAATAACGTTCGAGGGCGCCGTGATCGATTGCGGGGGCAGGGCGGTCGCGCCCGGTTTCATCGATATGCATTCCCATAACGACTGGTTCATGCCGTCGTCCGACCAGACCGTTTTCACCGCGCCGTTCACCTCACAGGGGATCACCACCTTTGTCGGCGGAAACTGCGGCTACAGCGCGGCCGGATTCAAGGATGTGGACCGGTATCGCAATGAACTGGAGAACAACATCTTCAAAGCGGGTCATGGCGGTATCCGGTGGAAGTCGTTTGCGGAGTATTTCGGGTTCCTGAAGAGCCGAGGTATCAGCCATAACCTGGCGATGCTGACCGGGCACGGCACCACGCGGGCGTCGATACGCGGATTCGATTCTTCCGATATGAAAGAATCCGAGATATCGGACTTGAGTTACCAGCTGGAAAAAGCGATGGACGAAGGCGCGCGGGGTGTTTCGTTCGGCCTGGGCTATGAACCCGGTGTGTTCACCCCGACTGAAGAACTGGAGATGGTCGCGAAGCTGGTGCGGAAAAAGGACAAAATCATTACGGTCCATATGCGGGCTTTCTCGAAAATATCAGGCGCCTATCCGATGAACCCCTTCGGCGAGGACCACAACGTGATGGCGGTCAGGGAATTCATAGAGCTGGCGCGGCGCACCGGGGTGCGACTCCAGATCTCGCACCTTATCTTCGTAGGTGCCCGTACCTGGAAAAATCATGAAAGGGTGCTGGAGATCATCGACCGCGCGATCGATGACGGGATCGACGTCAGGTTCGACACCTATGCCTATCACTGCGGAGCCTCGGTGCTGACCGGATTCATGCCTCCCTGGTTCATGGCGGGTCTGTGGGAAAACCTGAAAAACAGGAGCATGCTCCGCAGGCTCAGAATTGAAATGTTCCTGGCGTTCAAGCTGGTGGGTTTCGATTACCGGGACATCCAGATCACCTGGGCCAACCATGACGAGCTTAACCGGTTCAACGGAATGTTCCTCTATGATATCGCCCGCGAAAGAAAACTCTCAGACTTCGAGAACTTCATCGACTTCATCGAAAAAAGCGCCGCCGCGGCCAGGGTGCTCATGTACCGGTACAGTAACGACAGGATCATCGAAGACCTGATACGACACCGGGCCTCGCTCTTTATGACCGATGCGTGGATCGAGACCGGCGGCGTCCAGAACCCCGCGGCCTTCGGGTGCTTCCCGCGGATTCTGCAAATCTCACGGGAGCGGCGCCTGCTCACCCTGGAGGAGGCGGTGAGAAAGATGACCGGTGACTCGGCCCGGCGTTTTAATATAAAGGACCGCGGTCTGCTGAAGCCGGGGATGGCCGCCGACATCACGGTTTTCGATCAGGACGCGATCAGCGACAACACCACCGTCAAGCACACCGGCGCCTGTTGCACGGGCATCACCGCCGTCTACATCAACGGATTACCGGCATATAACGAAAACGGCGCCGTAACCGCACACCGGCCGGGCGCCGTGCTGTCATGAACCGGTGATACGGTGAATAAGAAAATTAAGTAATTGAATTATTTACCTCTCTACAGTAGTGTAGTCGCGATTTGTTTAAGGATATCCCACAGGCGTTGTTGCCGGTTTTCACGCTGCGTCTGTCTCCTGTGTGTGTTGATATTATTGAACAAATTTCAACCATCATTTTTTTAAGGAGATAATTATGCGTGGCAGCAAACTGTTCGTCGGCAACCTCAGCCATTCCGTGTCACGGGATCGCCTGCAGGAGCTCTTTGCGGGATACGGCACCGTTGTTGAAGCCAAGATAATCAGCGACAAGGGTTTCGGCTTTGTCGAAATGTCCAGCCAGGCAGAAGCCGAAGAGGCGAAAAAGTCACTCAACGGCTACAACCTCGAAGGGAGAAATCTCAGGGTTGATGAAGCCCGCCCGAAGGGAGAGAGCCGTGGGAAACCCTACCGGCGCTGAGGGTTTAGTTTTTCCGTACATCCGATCATTAAGATAAAAATATTCTTCGCACACCGGTGATGGCAGGAGGTTTCTGCCTTCCTTACCGGCCGCCCCG
The DNA here is from genome assembly GCA_964624235.1 of uncultured Leptospirales bacterium. GTDB lineage: Bacteria > Spirochaetota > UBA4802 > UBA4802 > UBA5368 > CAZUXY01. The sequence goes on from CAZUXY010000024.1 coordinate 20,800, forward strand.
AAACCGCACGAATCATCGTACGATTACGGCAAGTGCGGCAGCCGGTTATAAAGGGCGTATAATGCCGTGTGTACCGCTACATAATCCCGCACCCTGAAAAACGGTGCCCTTCGGCCCCGAAAAAAAATTGACAGATCAGGTTCTTTTTTGTTAATAAAAGCGGGGTTTTCCTCATACCTGAAACATATACAAGGAAATTAATATGAAAAAGACAACGATTGTACTCCTTATGCTCGCTCTCGCTTTGCCCCTGTACGCCGACGAGATACACCTCAACGATGGTCGTGTCATCAAGGGCGCCATTATCCGCATAACGCCGGACAGGATAGAATACGATCCCGAGGGAGACGTTCCCTTCGATGTGTTTCCCAGGGGTCAGATTGAAAAGATCGTGTACGAAAACGGCAGGGTGGTGATGCTCAATGAAGGGAAGAAACCGCCGACGGAGCAGAAGGACGTGGAAGAGAAAAAACCGGTTGAAAAGAAAGAAGAAAAAGTAGTGGCTTCCTATACGTCGCCCCTGAAGGGGTTTCATCAGCACGATGGATTCTACGTCCGTTTTCTTTTTGGACCCAGCTATGGATCCTCAGAGATCCGGAATTTCCAGGGTGAAAACCTTACCGTCAAGGGAGGAGGGGCCTCACTTAATGTGCAGCTGGGCTATGCCGTACTGGAGAACCTGGTAATTTTCTGGGAGAACGGATCCTCCGCATTCGTGGATGCTGAGGTTGAATGGGGCGATTATGCCCTCATCGGCTCTCAAAAAGAGAATGATATGGTTTTTACCACTATGGGAATAGGGGTAAACTGGTATTTTATGCCCTATAATTTCTATATCGCGTCGTCTCTTTCCTATGGGGAAACACAATTCGACGGGGATCTCCTCGACGGCTCTTCCAATGGAGGATTGTATCTTTCGTTCTGGGTGGGCAAGGAATGGTGGGTCTCGGCCAACTGGGGCCTCGGGTTGGCCTGGTATGTGATGTACGGCCATGATAAGGTTAAGGAAAAAACCTTGAACGGAACGTACGATACGCGCAACTGGGTGATAGGACTCTGTTTCTCGGCAACCTATAACTGATCGAAACCGAAGGCCGGAGTCTCTGACACCGGTCTTTACGTGTAAAAGCCTTTGTGTTCCCGCGCTATGCCTGCCATGTCCACTCCCGGTGCCGCGGCGCCGACAGGCGCCGGTCTCCCGTTATCGTGATGCAGGGATGCGCATAGGCACCGGCGTCTGCGGTGATCTGTGCGGGAGGGCAGTCGCCTTCGTAGGGGGCGATCATCAGGGAAAAGCACTGCGCTCTGCCGTTATACGACGGGGCGTAGGAATTCAGGTGGTCGGCGGCAAGCAGTGCCAGAGTCCTTCCGAGTCCGCTGCGGGCCGTATCGTACTTCAGCTGCTTCCCGTAGTAGGTGCCGAAAGGATTCAAATAGACCGGGGTCTGTTCCCCCCTGAGACGCGTGCGTAGAGGACAGAACGCCGGGGAGGCCGCGGCTTCGGCCGACTGGGCCAGGAGGATCCCCCTGGCGCCGTTCGTAACGGCGACCCATCCGTTGGTAACGTGATTGTTGACCGAATCCAGCTCGCGGTTCCGTGAAAACGCGCCGTAATCGAGATCGTAAAAGTTGGTTTCGCCGCAGTGGTTGTGCTTCCATACCCGAAGGGGGTTCTGCGCCGAGCCCGCGATCCCGGGGACGATCTCGCAGGGCATCACTTCCCTCCATCGTCCGTCCCAGGTCTGCTGCAGACGGCGCGAACGCGCCCGGTTGTATTTTTTATGCCTGGTTTCGGGATAGCGCACGCTTACGAAGGCATAGAGATAGGGAACGCCCGCGAAGAGCATAAGCTCACGCTCGAAGACGACAACATGGTCCTCCCTGCCTCCGATGCGGATCTCTCCCTCGGTGCGCACGATGCCCGCAAACCCGCCCGCCGGCGTTGCGGTTTCCACGAGCCGCCACCGGGTGCAGCGACGTACGGTCCTTCCGTAGGTGATGCCGCTTCTGCAGAACAGGTCCTCGCCGTAACGCGCAGATCCCGAAACGAGTTCCGCGATTTCATTGTGTTCGTTCAGCGTAATGGTCAACAGGCCGTTGCTAATGCGGTCAGCGGTGATTGTTACCGCCTGTCCGGAAAGAGGAATACCGGGCGGGTCTGCCGGCAAGAACAGTTCATAGTTTTTACGTTCCCCGGGCCCCAGACGTTCGGTGAACATAAGTTCCCTGCGGCCGGCGGTTTCCGATACAACGCACGGTGTAACGGCGCCGGCTCGTTCACGCAGCGCTACGGGGGAATCCGGGAAGGCTTCATGTGCGAGGGGCAGCCTTACCAGGTACAGAGCGGCACGAGGGGTGTTTCCCGCCGATGCGCCGCCCATCGCGTTGCGGCAGTCCATCAGGACGAGGGAATCCCTCTGCCCGTCTTTGCTTGCGAACCCCTGTGAGGCGATGTCGAAGGCCCCGGCGGCCGCATCGACCGATGCGCCGATCATCGTCGCGGCGGTCCGCAGCCTGGTCAGGTTCATTACCGGCGAGGCCATACCGAAGTGGGTGGTTGAAAGCGACCTGAGACGTTCCTCGAAAGACCGTGAGAGCAGCGCTTCGATTTCCTCCGCGCGGGGAAGGCGGCCGGTAGTCTCCATGAGCCGTCGGGTCTGCGCCTCCATAAGCCGCGAGCGTTCAATCCCCGTCCACAGCTGCTGGTTTTCCCATTTCTCGGCCCAGCTCGAATACCCGTCGAAAGATCCGTCCGCGGTGTCCTGGCCGAAACAGACCTCCCCGACGGGTGGATGGCTTTCGAGGTAGGCGCGGGGGGTGGTGAATCTCAGAAAATCGAGGCCGTCGATGTTTTTCAGCAGCCCCTCCAGCCCCCGCAGCGAGGACCACAGCAGGTCCAGCGGCGGCGCCTTGATGCCGTACCAGAAGTCGTCGTCGGCGTCCATATCGACTGTCAGTAGCAGGTCGCAGGGGTCCTTTTCCTTCAATTGCAGGCGGCGCAGGCGCTTCAGCCATCTGCGGAGCGTCAGGTTGTCGATGAGATCGCCGGTGTTATAGGCGGGCATCAGGGTCATGGTGTCTTCGACGCCGGGATAGCGCAGGGTAAGGGGATTGAAACGTTCTTTCAGGCCGAGCGGGGGCACAAAGTTACTGAAACTGTTGAAGGGGACCGCACTGTAAAAGAGGCTCAACGCCCTGATGCCGCAGCGGCGGTACAGGGACACATGACCCGGGGTAAACATCATCTCCTGGGGGCGCACCATGAAAGGATCGACGCCGAAGAGGTCTTTCACCCCCGATCTGGCGTTGTTCGTGACCGCTCTCCCGATCGCCGCTTCGAACTCGGCCGCGGTGTGGGTGCTCACCATACCGTTGTTGTACGACATAATCTGTATCTCATCGCCGTTTTCGCGCACCCTGCGTTTCATGTCCTCGATGATGTCGGGGCAGTGGGCGGGCATAATGGTTTCGAGGGAAAAATAGTTTTCAAAGTCCCAGGTACCCTTCACAGGAATACCGCGCCGGTTGTATGCATCGAGCACTCTGATGATGTGACGGATTATCCTGATGTCCTTGCCGAAGCCCATCTCGTCGGGGGTGTCGCCGCGGTACGAGTGGTAGAAGTTGCCGTGAAAGCGGAATGAAAGGTATATGACGCAATTATTCATTTTCTGTTTTCCTCTTTCGCTTTCCCTTCTCCATTGTCTGAATGATTCATCAGGAGTGAGTCTGGAGTCTAGCCCGAGGTTCTCTTTACAGGCAAGCGTTTTTCCTCCGGCGGCCGGGACGGAAAATTCCTGCTTGCAATGGGCCGGTTGGTGTAATTAAATCTGTGTGCGGGCGGATTGTATCGTCGTAATGTCGGTACAGGCACTCAAACAGGATTGTTCTTTATGAAGGAAAAAGACCATGAGCGGCAGATGCCGGTTGAACGGCGGCCTTATGCGAGGGTGCTGATAAGCGGAGTCGTGGTGATTGCCGCGTTCAGCCTGATGTTCGGGTACCAGATCCGCCATTACGTCCAGAGGATAGAGAAACAGCGCAGGGTGAGCCTGGTGCAACTGGTGATGGTGGCGCGAAACGCGATTGAACCCCTGGTGGCCGGGGTGCGGAACGGACTGCTGCCGCGTAGTACGGCGATGACACGCATCAGGGACATGGTGCGTAAAATGGTCTATGACGATCAGTACGGAAAGAACTATATCTTCATGAGCGCGTATGACGGCACCATGCTGGTGCAGCCCTTCGAGCCCCACAAGGAGATGACCGACCAGTGGGACCTTCGGGACGAGAAGGGAACATACATAATCAGGGAGCTGGTGAAGTCGGCGCGCGGCGCTTCAGGATCGGGTTTCGTGAGCTATTACTATTATATTCCCGGCATCAAGGCCCCCCAGGAGAAACTGGCATATGTGGTGGGCATACCCGAACTTCAATGTTACATCGGCACGGGCATGTACATGCACGATGCGTATATGGAGCAGCGTTCCATCCTCCGCAGGGCGGTGTTCTGGTCCGCCGTGTTTGTCGCGCTCCTGGTTTTGTCGGTGCTGATCTCGCTGAGGGAAATCTCTCGGCGCAATAGAACATTGGTGCGGGAGGTGGATGAAAGAAAACGGGCCCAGGATGAGCTTATGCTCTTCAGGGACCTGGTTGACTATTCCAATGACGCCGTTTTCCTTATTGAACCTTATACCGGAAAAATCCTCGAGGCCAGCCGCAGGGGATGGGAAGGACTGGGGTACGGCCGTGACGAAATCCCGACACTGACGGTGGGTGATATCGACGTGTTCGTACGCGACATGGAAAACACCGACGCGGTCTATGATGAAATACGGCGGACAGGATCAAGAATCGTGGAGAGCGTGGTGAAGCGTCGGGACGGCGGCACCTTTCCGGTGGAAACCAGCATTCGTTACGTAACCCACGGGAACAAGGACTATATCGTCGCGGTGGCGCGCGATATTACCGAAAGGAAACGCGCGGACCAGAAGATAAAAGAATCGCTGCATGAAAAAGAACTGCTGCTGAAAGAAATACACCACAGGGTGAAAAATAATTTCCAGATGACCACAAGCCTGCTCAGCCTGAAACTGATGAACACCGAAAATCCCGAAGCCAGGGAGGGACTCCTGGATTCACGGAACCGCATATATTCCATGGCCATGATCCACGAGAAACTCTATCGGTCCGATGACCTCTCCCACCTTAATTTCGACGCGTATCTTATGGACATCATTTACGAACTTCATGCGGGTTATTCCGGTCCCGCCCGCGGCATCAACCTCAGCATGGACATGGACGAGGTGCGGTTAGGCATAGACCGTGCTATCCCGGCGGGCCTGGTGGTCAACGAACTGGTGACCAACGCGCTTAAATACGCGTTTCCCGAAGGATGGAAGGCCGATGACCGGACGATACGTGTTTCGTTGAAGAAAGAGGAGGATCACACGTTAATGATAGCGGTGAGCGACAACGGCGTGGGCATGCCTGAGGGGTATAACCCCCAGAAAGCCACGACGCTGGGGCTGGCCCTGGTTCCCCTGCTGGTCGACCAGCTGCAGGGTGTCCTCGACATCAACAGGGGCAAAGGCACCACGGTAACCGTACGGTTCGGATACGGGACTGAGGATTCACCCCCGGCGAAGGTCTGACCTTCTCCCGGATCTGATTGATTAACAGGTTTCAGGCTTTCTCAGCGCAGCTTTTTCCCTGTCGTGAACCTGCCGTTCTTCCCGTCCCAGGTCAGCTCGATCTTTTTGTATACGATCCGGCTTTTAAACTCCTTGACGATCGCCCGGTCTTCCACCCCGGCGTACATCTCGGGGTCCTTGACGTGCAGCGAAACAAAAGCCGTGGTGCCGTAGCGTGGAAGGGTGTAGGCGTACTGGACCAGTTTCATTCCCCGGGTTTTGTAATCCGTGCTTCCCATGAAGCGTTCCATCTTCGAGGGATCGAAGGCCGGATCAAGAAACATGCGGTGATCGATTTTCGGCAGCACCTTCGCCGTGATATCGACCCATTTGCCCTTCTCACGGGCCATAAAGAGGGCGGTATAATCGCCGCCGATGCCGTTGTAATAGGTGGTGATGCCTACATAGGGGTTTTTGGCGGCGTCCAGATACAGTACGTAGACCGCCTCAACATCGCCGTCCCCTCCGTGATGCACGGTCTGGATGTACCCGTTACGCAGGTCGACCACCTTGACCTCGCTGGACCCGTATTCGGGCTGTACCGCGAATTCCCATGCGGCGCCCTTTCTGACTATCTTGTCGTTTTTGATCTGGTTGTAGTATTCGGCGATGGTCTGGGCGGCGAGCGAGGCAGGCAACAGTACCGCCGTCAGAATCGCGATCAGGTTCGTTTTTTTCATGGATCAATCTTCCTTTCTGTGTTTTTATGCCGGTCCGCACATGAATAATGACCGGGGATCAGCATAGGGGTGTTAACGCCAAAAGGTAAATAAAAAAAACAGGGGCCAGTTTTTTTTACATATGTTCCCGACCTTGATCAAGGACCTTTAAGCTCAGTATTCCCATGATTAAACTATTGACAGAGGTTAAAGTTGTAGTATTACAGGTTGTGTGAAATCATCGGTAATGTTTTTGGTGAAAACAGTACCGTTTCCACGGCGCGGCAACAGGACGGTGTGGAGGGAGGACCATCATGAGGGGGGGTTCAGGGGTTCAATTCAGACAGACGGTAAGCTTCGCGGAGTTTATGTGGAAACTGCTGCTGACGGCATGGCGCTTTCCTTCCATGACTTATCATCTGATAAAGGGTTTGAAATCCCTCGGAAGCGACAGGAACGTTTCATGGGGATCAATACTGGAAGACATAGCCGCCAGGTATCCTGAGCACACGGCGGTCAAGTCACCCGACGGCACGCTGACCTATCGTGAACTCAACGCGAAGGCAAACCGCTTCGCCCACTTTCTGCTATCACGGAAGGTGGCCAAGGGTGACACGGTCACCGTGTGCATGGAGAACAGGCCGGAACTCCTGGTCGCGTACTGCGGGTGCGCCAAGGTGGGCGCCGTATGTTCGCTCATCAATGTCAACCAGCGGGGGGAATCCCTGGTGCACAGCTTCAACCTCAACCGTGGAAAGATCGTAATCATCGGCGAGGAATGTCTGGAATTTTTCAATGAAGCGCGTCGCGCCATCGAGTACAGGGACCCGGACATCTGCCTTATCAGGGATCCCGCACTGAACAGGCTGAAGGCGCCCGGTGATATTACCGATCTGCTGCAGACCATGCCCGCGGACAATCCGCCCACCACCCGCGACGTGATGATGAAAAACCCCATCGCTTACGTCTACACCTCGGGCACCACCGGCGGACTTCCCAGGGCCGCGGTGATACTCCACAAACGCACGCTGTCCGCCATGTTCTGGTTCGGCAGGCTGGTCACCCGCATCAGGCCGTCCCACACGGTGTATGTCCCGCTGCCGTTTTTTCATACCAACGCCCTGACCGTCGGCTGGCCGGCCGCCCTGTACAGCGGCGCGGCGGTCGCGCTGCGAAGAAAATTCAGTGCCGGCGGTTTCCTCGATGACGTGAAACGGTTCGGAGTGACCCATTTTGTCTACGTGGGCGAGGTGTGCAGGTACCTCATGTCCCGGCCGCCGGTCACCGGCGAGGACCGAACCACGCTCAGGTACGTCTTCGGGAACGGACTGAGGCCCGATATATGGCGCGCCTTCAAGAAACGTTACGGCATCAGGAAGGTGTTCGAATTTTACGGTGCCGCCGAGGGGGTGGGGGTCTTCACCAACCTGCTCAGCATCGACTACAGCGTGGGCACCAGCCTGACCCCTTACGCCATCGTGAAGTACGACGTGGAAAACGACGCGCCCGTACGGAATGAAAAAGGATTCCTCGTGAAGGTCGGGAAGGGTGAGGCCGGCCTGCTCATCATGGAGATATCGGAGAAAACGCCCTTTCCCGGTTATTCGGATAAAAAGAAAACCGAGGAGAAAATTATCAGGGACGCCTTCAGGAAGGGCGACCTGTGGTTCAATACCGGTGATCTCCTCAGGAACATGGGCTTCAGGCACGCACAGTTCGTCGACCGCCTGGGAGACACCTTCCGATGGAAGGGCGAGAATGTTTCCACGATGGAGGTCGAGAAGGCCATCGATTCGTTTCCAGGGGTGAACTCATCGGCGGTGTACGGTATCGCCATGCCCACCGGCGACGGCAGGGCGGGAATGGCCGCCATTATTAAGGAAGAGGGGAAGGAAATAAACCTTGCGGCCCTTGCGGCGCACCTGAGGTCATCGCTGCCCAAATACGCGGTACCCCTCTGTATACGTTTCGTTGAAGACTTTGAGTGGACGGCGACACACAAAATAAAGAAGCTCAGGTTGAAGAATGAGGGTTTCGATCCGGCACGGGTAGGGGGTCCACTGTACGTGCTCCTGCCGGGCAGCGACGCCTACACGCCTATGGATGATGCGTTGTACCGTGACATAACAGCAGGCAAATACAGGTTCTGAGAAATACGGCATGCACCAGTTCGATCAGGATATTGCCCTCACGCCCACCGGACCTTCCCTCTTCGAGGGAACCATTAGCCCCAACTGGTCCATAAACGGGATTCCCAACGGAGGGTACCTGATGGCCCTCATGACCGGCGCCATGATGCGGGTCGCCGAGAAAACCGCGACCCCCATCGTTACGGTAAACTACCTCGCGCGCTGCGTACCGGGGAGCATTACCGTTTCGGTGGAAAAGATCGCTTCGTCAAGGCAGTTCGACCGGCTGGAGGCGCGGCTTTCCCAGGAGGGCAAGGTAAAGCTGAGGGCCTTCGGCACCTTCGCCGATGAAAAACTCGAATGCTTTCTTAAAAAATACGAATCCGTTCCTCCCGCAACGGCACCACCCGAAAACTGCGTGCGGGTGCCGGCCCTTCCCGGTTACACCCTTATCGAACGAATGGACATCAGGCTCGATCCGGCCACCGCGGGCTGGATGTCGGGAACGAACGCCGAAAAATCGGAACAGCGCGGATGGATCCGGTTCATGGACAGCCGGCCTTTCGATCCTCTTGCGCTCCTGCTCATCGCCGACTCGTTTCCCCCGGCGGTCTTCGCCAGCCAGGGGCCGCTCGCATGGGTCCCCACCATCGAGTTTAACGTGAGCGTAAGGGAACGGGCATCGACTCCATGGCTAAGGTGCCGCTTCAGCACCAGGTTCATCAACTGCGGCCTCATCGAAGAGGACGGCGAGATATGGGACGGGGAAGGCGAACTGGTTGCCCTTTCGCGCCAGACGGCGCAGTTCAGGCCTGCTTCCTGACGCATGCTCGTCGGACTTCCCGTACTCCGCGGAGGGGCGGGTATAAACCGCCGCACATAAATGCCTTGCGAAAATCAGAAGCTCCCCTTACGGTAAAAATCTCCGTTCTCCGCGCCCGCTCCGACGCATAATATCTTGGGGTTCCATGCTTTATTCCAACAACAGGGGGTACTGTTATGATTATAGACGCGCATTGCCATCTGGCCGACGGTAAATGGATATCGCGCGGATGGTGGGAAGGCCTTGCAAAGGTGGCCGTCCCCGTGCTGAAGAAGATGGGCATGGCGGACGCAACCGTCGACGGCATTATTGAGGGAGTGCTGCCGGGGGTCATCTTTGATCCCACGGGCGAGAAACAGCTCGCTGCCATGGACGAGGCCGGCATCGACATGGCGGTGATCTTTCCCATCGATTACGGGGTGCTGCTCGGCGAACCCGAGGAGGGCATTGAAAGCATAAACCGGCATTTCGCCGGTCTGCAGAACAGGTACCCCGACAGGTTCATCACCTATGCAACCGTGGACCCGCGCAGGCCTGAAGCCGCCGATCTTATCAAGAAAGCACTGGACGAGTGGGGTATGAAAGGCGTCAAGTTCCACCAGGGGTCCGGGTTTTATCCCAACGATAAGGAAACCCGCGCGCTCATGAAGATCATCGGTGACCGGAAGGTGCCGGTGGTCTTTCACACCGGACATATTCTTCAGCCGCTCTACAGCAAGTACTGCGATCCCATGTGGCTGGACGAACTCTGCGCCGACTTTCCCGACCAGGTGATCATTGCCGCCCACATGGGGCATGGCTTTCGCAACCAGCTTTTTCACATGGGGGCATGCAAAACCAACCTGTGGACCGACCTTTCGGACAACCAGCGCCGGGCCGCTCACGAGTACACCGCTTTTCGCGAAGCGGTCAGGGGCGCGCTCGACAACTTCGGCCCCGATCGGGTTATGTTCGGCACCGACGGTCCCTATCTCAGGACCGTCATGTCCGATAAGGACTATGTACAGCTGATAAAAGACCTGCCTGCGAACGCCCCCGGGGGGATCAGTTTTACCGAGGAGGAAATTCAGGGTATCCTGGGAGGGAACGCAGCTCGGCTGCTGGGACTCGGGTGAAGAACGAATTTAACCGGGTGATAATGCGGGGGAGGGACGCCGTTTGACCGGCCATGACTTTTACGGCGGCCGCCGTGGGTTTGGTTATGGTGTCGCTACGCAGATCGATCATGGTGGTGCCTCGAAAAAATAACGGCTCAATACGGCGAAGTATGGAATGTGGATGAGCATGCGTCAGGGTAAAATAAGCCGGGCACCGGTGAGCGATCGGGCATAGCGTGGGAACATGGTGAGTTGGACATTTATTTCGTTTAACGTTTAAGGTCGGCTCACTGAACGGCATTCAACGAGAACCGGGCAAGAGGTAATCGCGGCCGGTTTTCACATCGCGTTTTCGATTGTCGGGCAGGCAGATGTAATGATTTGAATAATTACTTGACAGACGAAAAAATTCCTTTAATATCTTTGTATAAGGGGACATCCAGGTATTGTATTCAGGATGTTTTCCTGTGGGCACATATCAAAATTGAAAAATCAGAATTTTCAACAGTGGTATTTCGAAAATATTTATTTTAAAAGGTGCCCGTAATCGAAAATCCGCATCTGCCATAATTATTGATCAATTTATTACACACATAATGAGGAGGGGTTATGCGAAATATATTGGTTGTGATGGCGTCTTTTTTTCTGTTGATGAGCTGTGCTGCGCAAAAAACGAAAACAACGAACGCCGCCTTTAAGTATATCGGCTGCTTCAAGGACCAGGGTGAGCCGCAGGGTACGAAAGGCCGCGATTTGTCGGGATTTGCGATCAGTGACCCTAAAATGACTACTGAAAAATGCGTCTCGATCTGTCGCGAGAAGGGCTTTAAATATGCCGGAACGCAATACGGTACATGGTGTTTCTGCGGAAATACCTACGGGAAATCGGGCAAAGCGGATAATTGTAACATGAAGTGCGGCGGGGACAATCGTCAGAAGTGCGGAGGCACCTGGGCCAACAGCGTCTATTCCGTCGAGTAAGAAGAATCGGAATACTGCAAGACCCGGCATAATCAACCGTTGAAAATACGCTTTTTTATCGCGTACCCTGAGATATGCTGCTTCTGTGCAGTGGCCCTCGCTTAGTGAGAGGGGCTTTTTGGGCTCTGCGTACTTCCGCACCCGATAAAGGCCGGAATTCAAATATGGATACAGCGATTGTTGTTTATGCTGACCTGGAACCATTTGAAAGTGTATACACACCAACGAACCGCTAACCAATGCCGGCGCACACGCCTTCAGGTACAGATCGGCTGAGCGTGTTTTCATCGGCAGACATCGAAATATACAATACGATTATTATAGCCGCTATTTGAGGTTTTTCCCATGCGGCAGTATGAAATTAACTGGATTTGGTAATTACGGTTATGCTCCCCGGATTCGTATAAGCTGTTCCAGGGGTGAATCTGCTCGTTTAATCAAGGAGGCTGCTGTGAACATATATACCACAATGCATTTTACCCTCATGGGGGCCGCCGCGGTGCTGTTTATCGCGGCCATGATGACGGCGCGCGGGAAGAAAGGTGCCGGCTGGTTTTTCAGGCACCGCAGGCTGGCATTCACCGGGGTTGCGGCGGCGGTCGCGGGGGTGCTGTCAATCGCCTATCTCAAGTTTTCGATGAACTATCCGCACTTCAAGTCACCCCACGCCATCGGCGGACTGGTCACCATGTTCGCGATACTGGCGTCTCCCGTATTCGGCACCCTGACAGCCGCGGGGAAGAGGGGCATGCGCGCCGTACACCGCAACCTGGGACGGGTAACGGTTATTCTGGTAGTAATCACGGCGGTGTTCGGCGTACTGAGACTTCTGCAGATAATGAAGATGATCTGACCGTAATCCGAAAAACAGCGGGCTGTTCCGGCACGAAACCGGGTATTCGGGGTCCTCTGCCGCCGGGACATCCCCTTTTTCCCGTTGTGAAGGGTAAGGCCGACAGTGCCGGTAAACCCGGTTATATCCCGGCTGTTTCCGCAAAACAGGTCCCGCGAATTCGCAACGCCATGCCGCCGCTCCGACCGGCATGGCGTTCAATACAGCCGGGTTATATCTATACCGTGTAACGCCCCGGCAGGGTGTGCAGTCTCACCAGCAGGGCCTTGAGCTGCATCCGCCGGTGGGCCGGGAACCCGATAAAGGGGGTGAGCAGCAGAAACACAACCCCGCCGGCGAGCACCACGACCAGTGTCACGGCCATGATTATCACATATATCAAAAAACCCAGTATGCTTCGAATAATCATTGTTGTCCTCCCCGCCTAGATTTTTTCGTTTTCAACGATCTTGTTGTACGCGATCATCCCTGATGCCGTCGTCGTAGGAACCCCTCCGCCGGGATGGGTCCCCGAGCCGCACAGGTACAGTCCCTGAATGATCTTCGATTTCGCCGACGGCCTGAAGATCGCCTGGTGCGTCGCGTCCTGGTGGAAGCAGTAAAGGGCTCCCTCCGGAAGGCGCAGCGCCCGTTCGTAGTCCATGGGTGACGAGGCGATCACCTGTGTCACCTGGTCTTTCAGGCCGGGAACCAGGGCGCGCGATACGTAGTCGAGGTATTCCTCGACGAACTGATCCTTGAACGAGTCCCAGTCGGTTCCCTTGAGCCGGTAGAATGATTCGGGAATGACGTTGAGTACGTGATGTCCCTTCGGCGCGAGGCTGTCGTCGGAATGGGAGGTCCAGCAGATGAGGCCGTAGTTTTTCTCGGCCGGGAGCATCACACCCGTCTCCACATGTTTGGTCCAGAAGTCGTTTACCTCCTGCATCGAAACGGCGGTATAGCTGTGGTGGGCGTCGAGTTTCGGTTTGCTTTTGAGTCCCACGTAGATCATGCAGAGGCTTTTGCCCAGTTCCAGGCTTTTCACACCGCGCCGCGGCAGCCAGGGAATGTGTTCTTCGCCGATCATATTGAGGTAGAGCATCTTCGGGTTGACGTCCGAGACGATGATCTTTGCGCTGATGGTGCTGCCGTCCTCCAACTCCACCCCGCAGGCGCGTCCCTTTCGTATTATCACCTTTTTTACGGCGGCGTTCATTCTTATTTCCAGGCCTTTCTTCTTCCCGCACCGCAGCAGGGCCTCGGGTATTCTTATCATGCCGCCGCGGGGATACCAGATGCCCGCGTGCTCGGTGTAGGGAATCATCGAGAAGGGTCCGGGCGTAAGCGCCGGTGGCATCCCCATGTAGAGCGACTGGTAGGCCATGGTATCGAGCACCTTCTCGCTCTTGAAGTAGCGCTGGAACATGTCCTGGTAGGTCACCAGGAAGTTGGGCAGGAATTTCAACAGTTTCGGGTTCTTTTTGATCATCCGTCCCATGTCGCCGAAGGTGTCGGCAGGGTCGAAAAACAGCGCGTCGATGAGGACGGTCATCATTTCGTGGTAATAGGCGCAGAAGTCCTTCCATCGTTTACCGTCCTCCCTGGAGAGCGAGGATATCACCTCGCCGGTCGCCTCCAGCGATTTCTCGATGGTAATGCGCTCGCCGTTGCGGTACATCACCGAGAACAGGGGATCGCAGGGGATCAGGTCCACCTCTTTCTGAAAGGTGGTCCCCATCATCGAAAACACCTTCTCGATAGGCTGGATGATCTCCACGATCGATGCGCCCACGTCGTGGCGGTAGCCGTTCCTCTCGAAGGTGGAACAGCACCCTCCTATCCTTCCGCTCTGTTCAAGGACCAGCACCTTCAGCCCGTGATTGGCGAGCAGGGCGGAGGATGAAAGCCCCCCCATTCCCGCTCCGATAATTATCGCGTCATAATCGGCCATGATCGTCACCTCCGGAGTGATTGGCAGGCGACGGCGCCGGCCGGTATGACCGTTATGCGCCGCATATCCAGGGGCCGTCGCCGTTGTCGTGCAAAGGGTCGCCGGGGTTCGAGTAAATATCAACATTTATATAAAATATGATAAATAAATTAGAACACATATGCGTATTGCCCCGCAAGACAGATCTGTATTGAAGGTTTATTCAGAGAGAAAGTAGTTCCGCGGGAACATGCGGATCATTTCGACGATGGGTTCAATGCTCTCGGCGTTGAGTTTCTTTTTTATGCGGCGTATATAGGTGTCGACGGCCTCGGGGACGGTGTTCATGGTCCGGGCGATGTTCCTCCGCGGTTCGTTGCCAGCCAGGAGCATAAGCACGGTGCGTTCATTTTTGGAGAGGAGGTACAGCAGCATTTTCAGTATGCTGAACTCGTTGCTGACGGTGCTGGCCGCATGTGAAATGATGCCCACGACCCCTTCGACCGACCCCTCCCTGATCAGGCGGCGGCTGACCATCGTGGCGTATTGATAGGTGCCGTCCTTTTTCCGTATCCGCGAGATGAAAGGGCGGCGGGGCTCGCCGTTCAACGTGGCCTTCATGTACTCGATATGGGACATCACGTCGTCCGGATGGATGAAGGTCATGTAGTGTATACCTGTCACTTCGTCGGGCTTCCATTGCGACACCTGCTCAACCACGCCGCTGATGTAGCGGATGATCCCGTTCGTGTCGGTGAAATAGACGACATCGCTGAGGCGCTCGATGAAGTGCTGGTAGTACGCGTCGAATTCACTCACCCGCTCCATGGCCGCGCCGTACCCGGAGATTTCCCTCCCGGTGATCATCACGATCTCGGGGACGTCTCCTGAACCGAAAAACCCGCGTACGGTCCATTCGTGCCGCCGGGCTTCGCCGTCGGGCAGTTCGCAGCGGTGCACCGTCCGCGCGGTCGGCCGGTCGAGGGTTATTTCGGAAAGCGGGTGGCACAGGATGTCGCTGAGGGACGGCGGCAACGGCGTGCCATACACCGCCTGTTCGTCGAGGCCGAAGCGGCCGCAAAAGGTCATGTTCGCATGTACGAGAAAACCGGTCGCGGGACGGTACAGGGCCGCCATTTCGTCATCGGCGCTCAGGGGGGAAATAAGCTCACTGCCGTCGATCCTGAGGGTTACGGCGTTGTACTCGATTGACGAACCGGCTTTACGGCCGCTTTTTGTTCCCATAGGCTGGACCTTCTCTCCCGGTTGACGTCACTATGACACCCTAAAATAATGTGTAAAGAAAAAACCGCATTCTTTTGTCCCCGTTCATGCGGTCCCGTAAAATACGGTTGACCGGAAGTCTGGTTTATGTTATACAACACAGTTATTCATATATACATATTTCACGGCCCTCCCCGCCGGGGAGAGGATCGTGCGCGTCACAAAAACAACATCAATAAAGGTGATCAAATGGATACCGGGGAAAGGGACAAGAAAAGTGTAATCGAGCTTGCCGCGCGTTACGTCTGTCCGGGCAGGGTGGCCGTCTTCACACAGCTGGGGACGATCCCGGTCATGGGAAGGCGCGAGGGCAATTATTTCTGGGACCTGGACGGAAAAAAGCTTTTCGACGTCCACATCAACGGCGGCACCTATAACCTTGGGCACCGTAATCCTGAAATACTGCGGACTCTGAAAGAGGCCCTGGACCATTACGATATGGGGAACCACCATTTCGTGTCGACCGCGCGCACTCGGCTGGCGGAGGCCCTGATCGCCGCGACATGGGAACGTATGCGGTACTGCGTGTTCACCCCCAGCGGCGCCGAGGCCGTCGATGTGGCCATACGCTCGGCGCGCCGCGCGACGAAGCGAAAGAAGGTCATCTCTTTTAAGGGAGCCTACCACGGACACGGCGGACTGGGTCTCAGGGCGGCGGACGAACAGCAATCCCGGTTTTTCCTTTCTGAAGGAACCCGGGGGGAGTTCATCAGGGTCCCCTTCAACGACGCCGCCGCCATGGAGAAGGCGCTGAGGAAACACGATATAGCCGCGGTGCTCTGCGAGATGATCCCCGCCACCAGCGGCTTCCTGATGCCCTCGCCTGATTTTTACCCGAAAGTGCGGAAGCTCTGCAGCGAGTGGGGCGCGCTCCTCGTCGCCGACGAGGTGCAGACCGGCCTCATGCGGACGGGCGAGATGTGGGCCTGCCGCGGGTACGGCATAGAGCCCGATATCCTGGTGACCGGCAAGGGCCTGTCGGGCGGCGTGTATCCAATCGCCGCCGCGGTACTATCGAAGGAAGCGGGCGCCTGGCTTCCCGAGGACGGGTGGGGACACTCCTCGACCTTCGGCGGCTCGGAACTGGGCTGTGTGGTGGCGCTGAAGGTGCTTGAGATCGTGCAGCGCCCTGAGACGGTGAAGAACGTGCGGGCCGTTTCCTCGTTTCTCGCCGAAGGCCTGGCGGGGATAAAGTCGCGCCATCCTTTCCTGGTCGAGATCAGGCAGAACGGGCTGGTGATCGGCCTCAGGTTCGACCATCCACTGGGAGGGGCCCTGGTGACGGCCTGCGCCTTTGAAACGGGGCTGTGGGCCTTCCCCGCCGGTTTCGACCGTTCGGTGCTGCAGTTCAAGCCGAACCTGCTGGTGGACCGGCCCGCCGCGGAGGAGGCGCTTTCACTGCTGGAGAGGTCCATCGAGCTCTGCGAAAAAAAATTCCTGGGAGGTACCGGTGAAAAACCACAATAGTGTCGGCGAAATCCTCACCGCCTTCGAGAAGCAGGTAGACCTCTACAGGCCGGAGGGGGGGGCTTACGGCTGCAGCATCCTGGATTACGGAGAGGTCACCGTCGTCATCGCACTGGACGCCGTCCCGGGTAAGGCCCTCAAGCGCATGTCGGGCTTCGACTCCGATGCGGAGGCCCTTGAATACGTGGAAGAGGAGAAACGTTATTTTACCCTCCTCGTCGAGCGGGGCATCACGCCGCTCCCCACCGAATGCGTCGCCGTGAACGGAAGGACACCGGTGGTATACCTGGTACAGGACCTGGTGAAGAAGGAACGGCTGGGCAATTCAATCATCCGCAACGAGCCCATGGAGACCGTCGCCGGGTGTATTGAGGCGGCACTGGACCGTATCGCCGGGTGCGTGCGCTACAACCGCGGGGTGGCCGGCGGACTGGAGGCCGCGGCGGATTCCCAGCTCTCCAACTGGTACTTCCCTGAAAACGGCGGCCCTCCCTTCCTCATCGATGTGGGTTCGCCCATCACCCGCGTCAGGGGAAAGGTCTATGCCTACACGCAGCTCTTCTACCGGTCTTTCCCCTGGCCCCTCAGCACCATCGTGAAGCTCATGGGCGCGGTGGAGTCCTATTTCAACGAGTACTTCGACCTGCGGCTGGCCATACTGGACATGCTGGGGAACTTCTACAAGGAACAGGCGGCGGCGCGCATCGCCCCCTGCATAGAGATCGTGAACGGCTGGCTGGCGCGGCAGCCAGAGAGCGGAGAGGTGAAACCCGTTACCATGACGGAGGTGAAGAGATATTACGGCAAGGACGCGGCCCTGCTCGAGCTGATGTTCCAGGTGCGACGGTACGCGCGCTTCGTGAGGAACAGGATTTTCCGCGGGCGCTACGATTATATCCTGCCGGGATATATCAAGAGGCTGTAGAACGCTGAAAGCCCGGCGGCCGCGGTCACGCCGGCCGCCGTATACGAAGGCCCGTTACAGGCCGAAAGAATATACCGCCGATAGGGTCGCGCCGTAGAAGTAGTGGTCCATGTCATAATCAGAAGGCAGATCATCATAACTGATGTGAAAATACTGGAAGCGTCCCCCCAGGGTGATGGTGGTGGAGGCTTTTTCGATGTAATAGGCCAGCGACAGAGTGGTGTTGACACCCGGCACCACGGCGTTGAGGTTCACGCTGTTTTCATGCTGCCAGGCGTAGTTATACATGCCCGAAACGTTGGCCAGAACGAAAAAGTTTCCTCCCAGGGGAAGTGTTAGCCCCACCCCCAGGGCGGGACCTGCCGAGATATGGCTGAAATCCGGCTGCGTGAATCCCATTACCTTGGCGCCGCCGAAGATTTTAATGAAGCGATTGATGCTGTAATTCAGTGTGGTGTCCGAATCGAAACGTTCAATATCAGAGGAAGATGATTCACCGCTAAACCGCCCGTAAAGAAAAATACTGGACAGGCTCCATTTTTTTGAAAAGCCGAAGGACAGGACCGGTCCATACATGAAAGTGGGATCATAATCATCCGTGCTGTGCGAAGAATCCATGCTCCACCAGGTGAACCATGTAGCGGCGCCGACGCTCATATCGACGGCCGCGGCAGGGGCGGAGACGGCCAGGGTAATGATAACCGCAATGGATAACAGTGCTTTTTTCATACAAGTCTCCTTTTATTTCCGATGTATTCTATAATAACCGGGCAGTATCTATAGTTCATCGTCTTAAAGTACTACTTTCGATATAGTATCGTGATAATAACCGCAATAATAAAACATTATTTACGCCGGGATATCAATGGAGGACTGTCCCCCGTTTTCATTCGTGTTCCAGTACTATTTTGATGGCCCCCTCCCGGCCCTTGGAGAAAAAGGTCTTAATGGCGTCACTGTACCGAGACATGGGGAAACGGTGGGTGATGATGCCGTCCAGGTTCACCTTCTTTGCGCGCAGCAGGTCGGCGGCAATGTCGAACGAGGAGCGACCGTCCGCTTCCCCGGCGTGGCAGTTGATGCCGGTGACCTTTATTTCCTGGTGCCAGATTGGAGTGTAGTCGATCGCACCGGGCCTGAAGTTGATGCCCAGGATCACCACATCGCCGCCGCCCCTGGTCCACCGCAGGGCGTCTTTTACGCTCATGTCGTTTCCCACCGTATCGTATACCGCGTCGAATCCTCCCAGCGTAATCCTGTTGCCGAAGAAGCCCTGGAGGTATCGCGCGCCGGTTATGGCGGCGGCGCGGCGGTAAGCATCCTCCTTCCCGCCAATCACCTCGTCGGCGCCCAGGCGCAGGGCCATTTCCGCCTGAAAGGGATAGCGCGCCAGCGCCGTGATCCGCGCGCCGGGTGCGAGAGCCCTCACAACGGCCGTGACCAGAAGCCCTATGGTCCCGCAGCCGAGCACCAGCACCCGTTCGCCCTTCGCCGGGAGGCGCTTCATCACGCCGTGGACGGCGCATGCCAGCGGCTCCAGCAGGACCGCCTCGTCGTCGGAAAGCGCAGCCGGTATTTTATAGGGCTGGGAGCGGTGGAGCACCATAAAGGGAGAGAACCCGCCCCCGACGTCCCGCATGGGGAGATCCCGCACACCGGGGTTCTGGCACAACATGTAGTTCCCTTTCGCGCACTCGGGGCACTTCGGCTCTATCTCCATCTGGAAGCACGACGGCCAGTCGATCCTCAGGGCCACGCGGTCGCCCTTCCTGAATCCCTTCACCTCGTCGCCGGTCTCGACCACCTCGCCCACCAGTTCGTGGCCGAGAAACTTGCGCGCGATGCCCGGCGTCGCCGCGGGAAAAACCTTGGGGTCCATCTCCATGTAAATGAAATGGATGTCCGAACCGCAGAGCCCGCAGGCGCGGTTTTTCACCTTGAGCCAGCGGCCGTTGGGGATCACCGGTTCGGGCACCTCGGCGTAGCGCGTCGGCGAGATGAAGCTAAGGGCCGCGTTTTTATAAAACTTCGAGACGACATTCAGCGCGAGGATCTTCGGCAAATTGTTGTCGAAATAGAGTGCCTTCATGGGGACCTCCGGCCGCGGGGTATTAATGGCAATAATTGCCTGAAGGGCATCCCGGGAGTATAGGCGGAAGAGCTGTCAAATGCAACTTTTTAAATGCGGGTATCCGTGTTACGGAGGGTCCTTACTGGAAAGGAGGCATAAATATCCCATCAGATTCACAGAGAAAAACTTCTTGCGTGATTTGCTGTACGCCCCTATACCATCCCCGTAAACTCATAGTCCGCTGCCCATGAATACGCCGAAACTGCTTTCACAGGTTTTCTCCATTCCCCTCGGCGGGGACTGGTTCCTTGTATACGCGCCCCTGAAAAAGACCGCTTTCATCGCCAACGCCGCGCTGGTAAACCGGGTGTACGAAGTATGCGCGACGGTCGACGCCGGTGACCCGCCGGCCGTTCCCGCCGTAACAGGCGTCGTGGACGAACTGCTGCGCCGGGGCTTCTTTGCTCCCGAGCCTGAGCCGCCCGATGAATACGCGGAGGCGGGCGTACGTTACGACACGGCCGTTCTATTCCTCACCAACGTCTGTAACCTGCGCTGCCGGTACTGCTACGCCCATTCGGGTGAATATCCGAAAAAAATTATGGGTTACGATACCGCGAAGGCGGCGATTGATTTCGTATGGAACGAGGTGCGGCGGCATAAACTTCCCTCCTTCACGCTGGGTTTTCACGGCGGGGGCGAGCCCACCATGAATTTCCCCGTCCTCAGGCAATCGGTTGAGTATGTTAAGAGGATTACCCGGGATTCGACGGTGGAGGTATCGATCGCAGGAGCTTCCAACGGATGCTGGAGCCCGGATGCGCGGCGCTTTATACTGGAAAATTTCACCGAGGCGAGCATATCGCTGGACGGCACGCCCGAAATCCAGAACGAGGGACGGCCGTCGGCTGACGGAGGGGGTTCCTTCGAACTGGTGGACCGTACCCTCCGGGAACTGGATGACGCGGGGTTTCCCTACGGCATACGCATGACCGTCACGAATAGTTCGGTCGCCCGCCTGGCCGAGAGCATCGGGTTCATCTGCCGACGGTACCGTCCCCGGAAGGTCCAGGTGGAGCCATCCTTCGCACAGGGCAGGGCGGTGGAGAGCGGTTCAATGGTCGGTGACCTTTCGCTCTTCATAGATGGATTCATCGCGGGTTACGCCGAGGCAGTCGAACGGGGGATAGAACTTTTCTATTCGGGAGCGCGGCCCGATGCGCTGACACGGCGTTTCTGTCTTGCCGCCTGCCGGGCGCTGGTGGTGACGGCGGACGGCGATGTCACCACCTGCTTCGAGAGCTACGGGCGCGAGCACCCGCTGTCGGGGCGTTTCATCGTCGGAGGTTTTGACGGACGGAGGTTCGCCGTGGATGAACGAAAGCTCGCCGAAAGCTACGCGCACACGGTGGATCACAACGAACACTGCGCGGCGTGTTTCTGCAAGTGGCACTGCGCGGGCGACTGCGCCATAAAGAGCCTTACCGACGGCGGCGGTACGGCATACCGCACCACCGAACGCTGCATAATCAACCAGGATATAACAAAATTTCTGCTGCTCGAAAAGATAGCCCGCGCCGGAGGCTCGATCTGGCACGGGGACGAAGAGGCCGGCACGATCGTACCCGCATACCGTGAATGCGGGTAGATTCGCGCCTGTAGGGAGGATACATGAAGAACATGATAAAAACCGATTTTCTGCTGCGAGAGGTTCGGGCTGACGGGAGCCTCGGAGAGCACGAGCTTATGGGTATCGACCGGGCGGCTGAGGACTGGACCATGGGACGGCGGGGTTTTCTCGGTCTTGCCGCCGCGGGCCTTGCCGCGCTGGGACTTGCGGGAAGGGAAGCACGTGCCGGTGAAACAGACGCGCACACCCCGCAGCGCTGTCCCGACGAGATCATCGCCTACCACGGCGACCTTGTCGATATGGCAATAAGTCCCGACGGCGGGCGTCTGGCGCTGACGACCGCGAAGAGCGAGGGGCATTTCTATAAACTGTGGGAACTTCCGGGAGGAAGGTTGCTCGGCCGCTACGAGGGAGAGGGTGACGCCCTCTTCAGCCCCGACGGCAGGCTCTTTATCTACCCGGCCAGGGACGCTTCGGTCAGGCTGGTGGATGTCGCTTCAGGGAAGGAGCTGGCCGCGCTGAAGGGGCACGCGAAAAAACCGCTTTACCTGGCCGTTTCATCCGACGGGAAGATGCTCGCATCGGCCTCGGGTTCGGAGAAAACGGTGCGCCTCTGGTCCCTACCCGAAGGAAAACCGGTGAAAGTGCTCACCGGGCATCCGGGCGAACTGCGCAGGCTGATCTTCACCCCCGACGGCAGGCGCCTCGTTTCGGCGGGACTCGGGGACACCGCCCGCGTCTGGAACATGCCGGGCGGCGAACCCGGCGCGGTTATTCGCGGGATCTTCCCCGGAATGAACCTGGGGACCGCTCCCGACAACGAACACCTGGTCTCGATCGACGCACGGGGCCGCACCCTGGCCTGGAGTCTCAGTACGGGGAAGCGCGCATCCGAAGTGCTGAAAACACCGAAGAGGCACGCCGAACGCTGTGTTTTCGAACAGGCGGGCTCCGCGTTCGCCTTCGGTCCCGACGGGAAGACCCTGCTGGTGTACAGTACCGTGCGGGGAGGGCACGCGGTACTGCGCGGCTACCCCGGTGGTGAAGTGCTGGGGGTACTCGAGACGAAGGACGCGTCCGTGAAGCGGATCAGTTTTCTGCCCGGTTCCACCTTCATGGTGCTTGAAGACGTGTACCCGGGAAGGATCAGCTACTGGAAGCTGAATCCTTCCGGCGGTTACGGTTCCATGGGAGGGCTGGGATGGTTCCGGCGGACGGGGGTGACTGAAGCGTCGGCAGAGCGCTATGCTCTCGCGCCTGACGGGAGTTTCATGGTGGCGGGACGGAACCAGCATCTCACGATGCTGAGCGTTCCCGGCGGCGAACTGCAATACTGTTTCTTTGATATAAACGAACTCTATTATGACCGTAAGTTCAGGGTGATTGAGGAGAAAGACAGGGAAGGCCGTTCCCTCGTCAGGGCGATCACCGAAAAAGAGACCCTTCCCGCGGGATCCGTATGTACCTGCAACACCGTGGCGGGGAAGAAGATCTATTCACGCGGCGGAACGGGAAGGAGGACGTACCGCATCTGCACCTGCGTGCCGGTGAAGTGAGGGTAGGAAACTGAACTTTAAAACAGAAGGAAAGCTGTTACGTACGAAGGAAAGTAACATGGAAAACAAAAAAGAATTATTAACCACCGACTTCATATTAAGAAGGGTCATGTCCGACGGGGATTCAGGCGGGCCTGAGGTGGTCGGCATCGAAAAGGCCGCTGTGAGCTGGAAGACCGACCGGAGAGGTTTTCTCGGTGCGGCCGCCGCGGCCCTGGCGTCACTGGGGCTTGCGGGGAAAAAAGCCCGCGCCCAGCAGAAGGAGACGAACGCGCCGGCAAGGATGTGCCACCAGTACGCGTTGGCATACCACGGGCGTCTGAGCGGAATCATTATCAGCCCCGACGGGAAGCGTTGCGTGGCGACAAGCAGATGGTCCGACGGTTCCATGACCAGGCTGTGGGAGCTCCCCGGCGGAAGGCTTATGGGCAGGTTCAAGGGCGAGGGGTTGTCCGTACTCAGCCCTGACGGGAAAGTGCTCGCATACCCGGCGGTTGACGGATCGATCCACCTGGTGAATACCGCCGATGGAATCGAGACCGCGGCGTTGAGAGGCCATAAACAGGCGATAGTAAGACTCGCGGTCTCGCCCGACGGTACCCTTCTGGCCTCGGCTTCGAGCCAGGAGATGACGGTTCGGCTCTGGTCGCTCCCGGACGGGAAACCCCGGGGGGTGCTTGCCGGCCATACGAAAAAGGTATACTGGCTCGACTTCACCCCCGACGGAAAACGACTGGTCTCGACCGGCCTTGACCGGACAGTCCGGGTATGGAGTATGCCCGGCGGGCAGTCGGCAGTCTCGATAAAGATTCCCGATCCCTACGGTATCAATTTCGAGTCCGGGTTTGTGCCCGCCCCGGACGGTGAGCACCTCATGTTCCTGATGGGCGGTGGGAAACGGGTTATCTGGAAGCTTTCAACCGGGGAAGAGACACACAGGGTGCTTCCCCTTCCACGCCTGTACGCCGATCGCTGGCGGCAGGCCGACCGCGGGAACGCGGTCGTATTCAGCAGTGACGGAAGGCGCATACTTTTATATAACAGCGCCCGCGCCGGCGGTGAGGCGATGGTGCGGGAATACCCTGGCGGCGCGGTGCTCGCCGTCTTTACCAGTGAAAGCAAGAGCGATCATGCGGTGCGGATGGCATTCCTTCCTGACGGCAACCATATCGTTACGGCCCGCGCCGGCTACCGTGGTGAACTGACCCTCTGGAAGATTGATCCTCCGGCGGGGCTGGTTTCCCGTGGTGATACCGGGTGGGTCCGCAAGCTGTACAGCATCGCGAACTACGGCGACAACTTCGCCGTTTCCCCCGACAGGACTTTCGTTGTCGCCGGGGCCGACGGTCGGCTGGCCCTGTTCAGCCTGCCCGAAATGAACTTTGTCGAGTGTTTCTTCGACCATGAAGAGCTGTCTGAAGACAGGAAGGTGCGTGTGGCCGAGTTTAAAAACGAAAGAAATGAGACCATCTACCGGGTCATTCCCGAGAAAGGGGCGCTGCCCGCGGGGGCGGTCTGCGCCTGCGATACGGTGTCGGGTATGCGCAAGTCATCGGGGGGAGGTCCCGGCGGCAGCGGTTACTGCACATGCAACCGTGTCTGCACCTGTGTGCCGGTGAAATAAAAGCAGGGAAATGTGCAGCCTTACTACCGCCGGGCCAGTTCTCTTTCCCGCAGAATCGATCTTGATCGTCGTGGGAGAGTAATTACTGCGCCGCGGATTCTCCTGTTCATTGTTTTCGCAGGCAATGGACCCGGTTGCATTCAGGAATATTCTCCAGGTGACCGATTTCAGTCTGCGGCATCCCACATCCCCCTGCCGGACCGCCGTGGAATAACTTATTGACATCTTATATGTTCATTAGCGTAATTTTCCCCGAAGGTTTATGAGGATCATGTGTACCTGTATGCGGCCGGCGTGTATTATACCGGCCGCGGCGAATCCAGACCGGGGGACAGCTATGAACGAAACGGCGCTCTGCATCACCTCACCGGGTAATCCGCCTGCCCTCGAAGCCGTTGAGTCATGGATCGGGGGAAAGGGCTTCGGCTGCTGGAAACGGATAACCGGCATGATCGAACGCAACTACCCCGGCGTCTTTGCTCCTGAATGGCTGTACGGAGGGAAGAAGCACGGATGGACGCTGCGGTATAAAAAGAGCAGGTCGTTCTGCACGCTGATACCGGAGAAAGGCCGCTGCATGCTGCTGATCGTCTTCGGCGCGGAAGAACGTTTAAAGATGGAGGCGGTACGGAAACAGTTGTCCGCACGGACCCGTAAAACCTATGACGATGCGACGACCTATCACGACGGGAAGTGGCTGCTGCTGAATATAGACAATGAATCAGCGCTTGCCGATGCGGAACTGCTCCTGTCGGTGAAGAGACGGCCGAAAAACGCCGGGTGAAAGGCCGCAGGCACGGTGGTGCCCACCTGACGCGATGTCGGATCGAACAGGCAAAATAAGATGAAAACCATACTCAATTATCTGGATGCCGCCACAAGGGAAAAATCAGATTGCGGGGATAAGCTGGTGATCAGGGAGTCCTCACGCGATCTGGGCTGGCAGGGCATAATCATTGAGGCCGGTTCCAGCCCGGAATTTCATCCCGATAACGTCTGCACACCCTGTTTTTATTTCGCCCTGGATACCTCCTCCGGGTTGAACTGGCGTGCGAAGCGAAACGGGGAGTTCGCCGACATACACAGTTCATCCGGACAGATATGGATCAACCCGCCGTGGGAACCGTTTACCCATTCGGTTGTCGAGGAATGCCGTTTCGTTATTCTGGCGGTGGAAGAGGCGCGTCTGCTGGACGCCGTGAAACCCGTTATGCAGCCCAAAGGTATCCGCACCCCCGATCTCAGGTTCCTGAACACGTACAACGTGGAAGACGATCACCTGAAGCATTTTATCGATCTTTTTTACCTTGAAGTGAAAGCGAAGGGGAGAAACGGTCCCGATTATCTGGAGTCCCTGCTGGTGGCTTTTTCGGGTTACTACGCACTCAATTATTCGAACTGGTCGGAGCTTGCGTCTGCCGTGCCCGTTAAGTCCAGGATAACCGGTAAGGACCTGACGCTCGTGGAGGAGATCGTAAAGGAAAATATCGGGGAACGCATATCAATCGACGAACTGGCCTCGGGCCTGCGGATGAGCAAGTTCCATTTCCTTCGTGAATTCAAGAAAGTCACGGGGGAAACCCCCTATCAGTATATCCTACGTGCGAAGATGTACCGGGCCGAGGACCTCCTGCGCAACAGGGAAATGAAGCTCGTTGACATCGCCTATGCCCTCGGTTTCAGCGATCAAAGCCACTTTACCAACGTCTTCCGCAGATGGAAAGGGATCTCTCCCGCGATGTTCCGAAAAAGCATTATTCTTCCATAACAGAGCAACATTATGCAAGACGCGGCCCTTCCCGGCAGGTTTTATTGAAAACAGCATAACTCAAATCTTACCGGGGGTATAGTCATGGGACGGCCACTCGTGCTGCTGTTGACGGCGGTTTTATTTTTCTCATCGACGCCCGCGTGGGCGCAGAAAACCGATGAGGAACGGATCATTAGTATCATACGGTCCGCTTTTAAAGGAGCGGATGAAAGGGACTGGGAAAAGATCGAGTCTCTCCTGGCCAATAAGGTGCTTCTCGATTACACCTCAATGGGCGGCGGGATACCCTCCATCGTAACACCGCGTGAAATCACCGCTTCCTGGAAGGGGCTGTTGCCCGGCTTCAGGAGCACTCACCATCAAATCGGCCGGTTTTCAGTCAGGGTCAAAGGAAGGGAGGCCGCAGCGTTTTTCCACGGTCTTGCCCTGCATTACCTTCCGAACCGTGAGGGAGGCGATTCGTGGGTGGTCTCGGGCACGTACGATTACCGCCTGCTGAAGCATCCTGTAAAAGGATGGGTTGTGGATAAAATAAAATTCAATCTGCTGCGGCAGTGCGGCAACATCAATCTTCCGAAACTGGCGGTGCGGAATGTGAAAGGCGGCGTTACCTTCCTCCCCGTTGCGACGGGCAGGGAAACACTTGCGGCGGTGGATGAATTTTTCACCTCCCTTGAAAGCATGGACATCGAACGGTTCATGAAAACGTGGGCCGGCGAGGCCCGTCAGGTCATGCCCCTTTCCCCCAAAGGATTTCCGGTCCTGTTGCGCGGGAAGGATGCCGTCCACCGGCAGTACCGGGGGCTGCCGGTAAACTTTTCCTCCATGAAGTTTCCGCGAAAAGTGTATGCCACCGACGA
Source organism: uncultured Leptospirales bacterium (assembly GCA_964624235.1). GTDB lineage: Bacteria > Spirochaetota > UBA4802 > UBA4802 > UBA5368 > CAZUXY01. The sequence continues at coordinate 48,135 of CAZUXY010000024.1, forward strand.
TCCGAACAGGATGATCGTCCAGTATGACGGCGTTATACAGCTCAGGGCCGGCGGCGAGTATAACAATATCTATGTGGGTGTGTTCGATGTCAGGAACGGTAAGATACGACAACTCACCGAGTATTTCGATCCGGATATTTTACTGAAGACTTTCGGGGGCGAACCCGGAAAAAAATTCGGTTCAGCAGGCGGGAGACCGGCGGAAAGGAAGGTTGAGTTTTACAGCGGAGGAGTGAAACTGGCGGGAAGGCTCCATCTGCCGGAAAACTTTTCAGAGAAAAAGAAATACCGCGGCGTCGTCGTAACCGGAAGCTGGACGACGGTAAAGGAGCAGATGGCCGGATTCTATGCGGGGAAACTCACTGCCGGCGGATTTGTGACCATGAGCTTCGATTTCAGGAATTTCGGGGAGAGCAGGGGAGTGCCCCGGGATTATGAGGTCCCGTCGATGAAGGCGGAGGACATCGTAAGTGCGGTAAAGTACCTGGGTACCCTTTCGTTCATTGAAAGGGACAACATCAGCGCCCTTGCCGTCTGCGCAAGCGCGGGGTACCTGGCAGAGGCCCTGAGACGGGGCGCTCCGGTGAGAAGGGCGGTTTTTGTGGCGCCCTGGCTCCATAATCCTGAGATTGTGGTGAAAGTATATGGCGGAGAAAAAGGCGTCGCCGGACTGAAGGCCATGGGAGACCGGGCGATGAAGGAGTACCGTGAACATAACATGGTAAAGTATGTACCGGCGGCGAGCCGTACCGACAAAAACGCGGTCATGTACGGTCCTTACGATTATTATCTTAATCCCCAAAGGGGCGCCGTCCCTCAATGGGGAAACCGGTTCGCCCTCATGGCGTGGAGGGGGTGGCTGGAATTCGATCCTGTTTCGCTGGCGGGGAGCATACGCACCCCCCTTCTGATCATTCACAGCAGAAAAGCCGCGATCCCCGAGGGGACCGAAAAATTTTTCAAGGGACTGAAAGGCGAAAAGCAAATCATCTGGATCGACAAGGCCGACCAGTTTGACTTCTATGACCGGGAACCCTATACAACGGCGGCGGTCGGTCATGCGATACAATGGTTTACACGGTAAAGGATGCAGGGGTGTCTCAAAAGCCTTTTCGATACAAATTCCGCTGCGCGTATTGAGTGATTTAGATGCGTTTCGCATTAAAAAATGTATCGAAATAAGCGAAATCATAGATGAATTGCTCACGGAATTTACTCAACGACCGCTTTTGAGGCACTCCCATCCTTTTTTTCGGCCGGCGTTGCAGAAAACAGCCGTCAGTATTGCCGTTCCTCTTCGGCAGGTTCCGAAGGTTTTCGTAATCCTTTTCGGAATTGTGTTTTTAAAAGGAGAAGGGGAGGGCGGAAAATTATATTGCGACAGCCGCAATTATTTCCGGAACAGCATTACTCAATGTCGGGCTATGATCGATAAAAGGCATGAAGATCACTCCGACGATCTTACAAGACGGAGCGCTTTCACCAGAGCGGCGTTCCTTGCATCGTTGTCTATGCTCCCTTCACGGCTCATTCCCGATGACCTTACAGGGTAATAACTGAACGGTTTCCTGCCGATTTTTACGGAGATCTCCCCCACGGCGCTTTTCATGAACACGCCGAACTGGTCAAAAGACATTTTTCCCAGCGACCGCTCGGCCTGCAGGTGGCAGAAGCCCTTCAGCTCAAGCTGTATCAACCCGGGAAGCCAGCCGTCTTTCATGTAATCCAGGGTCCTCTGTTCACCCATCCACGGCGATTTGACAAAGGTATTGTCGATGATGAGGTGCTTAACCCTGGGATCATCATGCATCACCTGCAGCATCACGTCACCGCCCTGTTCGATCTGCAGGTAAAACGGTATCTCCTCCCATACGATGAGCAACACCGCGGGCTCGTCATCGCTGCGGTACGCGGTGAATATCCTGGTGTTTTTATGGAACGTGATGACATGAAAGCTGCGAAAAACGCGGCCGTCGATGGATATCTCGTCAGCCGGCGTACAGTTGATATAAGGGATTTCGGCAAAGCTGCCGGCGTTCCCCAGATCGATAATCCGGTCCTGCCGCCTTTTCAATGTAAACCGACGCCGGTAATTGTATATGCTGCTCATTTTCTATTCAACAGGATTAATGCAGTAGTATATTTTCAGCACCGAAACGCGGATTTCCCTCTGGTTTTCTATTATATATGAAACCCGAAAAAGATCAAGCGATATAGTAAACGGATCAACGGGCCCGGGACCGGGGTGATTTCATTACATGAGTATAGACTTTGTTTATTAAATCACTAACTCATCATGACCGGTATTCGTCACGGCGCTGCGTGGGTAGTATACGTCATAGCCGACTCACTGCATCTCAGGCGGAGTCATATTCCATGTGCGGTATCCGGAGTTGCCACCGACAACTCACGGTGGAGTATTCGCGGGCACGCATCACTATCGCGTTTGGAGTACATGTTCGGAAAGGACATGCTTTGCCGCGGTTATACCCGCAACTGTCACCTGATGTATCCCGTATTATTACATGGACCGCCGTATCCCCGGGATGCGGCAAAGGTATTTCATATAGTTCTTGCCTAATATTCAGTTTCACATGGGAATTAATGTCTGCTGATCAGGCCGTCGCCGGTCTTTAACCGGGGCGATTTTATTGTTAGAGGGTGTTCCTGTGCTGGAAGCGGTCCTTTTCGACATGGATGGCGTCATTATTGACAGCGAACCGTTGCATATCAGGGTTGTCATGGACATCCTGAAAAACCGCGGTGTGGATATTTCATTCGATCATCTCAAGAGATTCATAGGCGTGTCCAACACGGAAATGTGGACCGCGCTGATCGCGGAATTCCGGCTCGATGCAACAGCCGCCGGGTTGAGCCGTGCCCAGCATGAGATGAACATCAGGGCATTGGACGAACATGACGATCTGATGATACCGGGAACCGGCGAACTGCTTCGTGATATCAGAAAGCACCGCCTGAAAACCGCCATAGCATCGTCGTCGAACCCGGAATACATCAGGGCGGTGATCGATAAGCTGCATATCGCCGGTTATTTTGATACAGTGGTCAGCGGCGAGCAGGTCCCGCGCGGGAAACCGATGCCCGACATTTTTGTCAAAACCGCCGAACTGCTGGATGTCCAACCGGGTGACTGTGTCGTTATCGAGGACTCCGACCACGGGGTCAGGGCCGCTGTCGCCGCCGGCATGAAGGTGATAGGATTCAGGAATCCGCATTCGGGAAGCCAGCTTCTGGCGCAGGCCAACTGTACGGTGGATTCGATGGGGGACATTACCATGGGGCTATTGAGCAGAGTCCACGGCGTGCGGCCGTAAAGGACCCTGTCGGCTTCATGGACTGATGATGATCAGGATCCCGCTCAGCGATACCATGCTCATTATAGCTGAGATGAAAATGGCGCTTCCCACCAGCCTGCCGTCACCGCCGTAATGCTCGGTAACCACGTAGGTGCTCACTCCGATCGAACACGCCGAAAGCAACAGCAGTATTTGCGCATGGACCGTGTTCATGCCGATTCCCGCCGCCGTAATGAGGCCGCAGACAATGATGGGTCCGATGAAGGTCTTGATGAATGCGGCTCCCAGGGGAGGGAAGAGCGCGCCGCGCAGCAGCGCGGGATCCATGGTGGCGCCTATACCCATGAGCGCCAGCGGCAGGGCCATGCCGCCCAGGGACTCACAGGTGCGCGCGAAAGCCAGGGGCACGTGAACTCCCATTATATTTACCGCCAGTCCCAGCGCGCAGGCCATCACCAGGGGATCGGTCAGTATCGACCGCGCGAGGTGGGCGTACCCCTCCTTGCCGTCCCTGCCGTTGTAATGACGAAGAAACAGCACCGCCAGGATGTTGTGGAATATAATGGTGGGCGTGAAGATGAGGATCGCGATCCCGGCGCTTGAACCTTCGGCCGGGGTATGGGCGAAGGCGTAATAAATGACCGGCAGGCCCACATAGGCGTAATTTCCCCTGATGGAGGCGTGGACGAAGGAGGCGATGGATTCGCGGCGCAGCGCAAAGACCCCCGCCGCGCCCCATGCCAGCAGTGCCAGCACCAGCACGTGCGCCATGAGCACCAGTACCGAAGGCAGCACTTCCCTGTACGAAACACTCATGGATGCCGTCTTAATGAACAAGAGCGGGGTTATGCCGAAAATGAATACCAGCCGGTTGACCGCGGGGAAAAAATTATCGGGGAACAGGCGGAGTTGCCGCACCACTACCCCCAACAGGATGATCGAAATGATCGGGAAGAGAATGTTGAAAATCGCGAGCATCGTCAGGTTCCCGTATTATACACGGAGTGGAATGGATCGTTCAGTGTCTTAATGCACAACATGCAACCGGAATATAAAACCGGGGAATTTTTGTCATCTGTAAATTGGGTTCATACGGTGAAGCGGGGGAATCACTGTCGGAAACGGGGACCTTACAATTGCCCGAAAACGAAAGGTTTTTCCCGGCCCGCTTCCGCTTTACCGGCAACCGGCATCCTGGTTCATGCTGCAGAGTATATCACCCCCTGCCTCACCGAGGGTGATAGTATGCTTGACTGCAATTGAATCCAGTGCTTAGTATATCACAGATACGGCGGTTATACAGAAAACTGAATCGAATGGAGAGTGCTGCCGTGAGAAAAAACCGCACGTATTATTGCCGGCGGAAAATCATGGATTGAACGGTAAAAACAATATGTACGCCGATACCGGATACGTCGTGATACTCCAGGGACCGGGGAACGTTCATACCGCCGTGAAAAGTGGGCAGGTCATCAGACTTGGTCATGGCGCTTATACATCAGCCGCGGGTTTGAGGTTGCGTACATGAAGAAACAATATGTAACCGACGCTCCGGGAGCGGGGCGGGGGCGAATGAAGAGGATACCGGCATTTGTTCCCCTGTTGATCATCACCGCCTGCTCGGGGGCGGTACATATATCGCCCGGGGAATTGAAAACGGCAATGGAGGGGGGAAAAGCCGTGCTGGTGGATATCCGCTCGCCCGACAAATACGCCGACGGACATATAAAAGGTTCCATTAATATTGACTATCACCCCGCCACGTTCCTCAGGGAAATGGCGCGTTTTGAAAAGGAAAGAGAAATAATCCTATACTGCGGTACCGGTCTCAAGACCGGCAATGCCGCCGGAGAGTTGTCGAGGCGGGGTTATAAAAATTTACGTATACTGACGGACGGGTTCGTCGGTTGGGAAAAAGCTGGGCTGCCGGTGGTGAAGTGAACCGCTGAATCCATCCGGAAAGAATGTATATGATATTCCGGAGGTAGATATGCACAGATCGAAATGGCTGTGGGCGGCCCTGCTGCCTGCCGTCCTGGCGGCAGGTGCGATTTTAGCGAAGAGTACCGCCGATCATTCGAAGTTTCCCGAACTCGTGCGTTTTTTCCAGACGCCGGAAGAAGTGACAATTACCTGTCTCAGATGCCATAACAACGCCGGTGTGGAAATAATGCGCACCAACCACTGGCTGTGGGCCCGTAAAACCGACAGGATGCCGGGCAAAAAGGGCGTCATGGTGGAGGTGGGAAAGAAAAACATCATAAACAATTTCTGTATTGCCCTGGTATCCAATGAGCCCAGGTGTACCAGCTGTCATATCGGCTACGGCTGGAAGGACGGCTCATTCGATTTCAAAAACCAGACCAAAATAGACTGTCTGGTCTGTCATGATACCACCGGCACCTACGAGAAATTTCCTACGGGAGCGGGATACCCCGCCGAGGTCGACAAGGTGTTCCCCGAAAACAAAAAACTGTATAAGCGGCCGGATTACTCCATGGTGGCGCAAAAAGTGGGCAGGCCTTCAAGAAAAAACTGCGGGAGCTGCCATTTTTACGGCGGCGGCGGTAACGCGGTGAAGCACGGGGCACTGGACAAGTCCCTTATGAATCCCGGCAAAAACCTGGATGTCCATATGTCGAAAGACGGCGGCAACATGGTGTGTATCGACTGCCACGTAACCGACCGGCACGACATCAAAGGCCAGCTCTTCTCGGTATCGGTCGAGAATAAAGACCGCCTGAGCTGCGAGCGCTGTCACACCCGGTGGCCCCATACCCAGAACCTTTTTGTGGAAAATCATCCCGACCGCACCTATGATATATTCCAGAACAGGCTCTATAAGAGGGAAAAGCCCAGGGATGATTTTATACACCGGATGCTGGACAAACATACAGAAAGGATAGCCTGCCAGACCTGCCATATAAAATTTTACTCCACGCAGTACAAGACCAAGGTGTGGTGGGACTGGTCCAAAGCGGGGCAGAAGAATGAGACGGGCAAGCCCAGGGTGATAAAGGACAGCGAGGGTGACCCGACATACGATGGCAAAAAGGGTGAGTTTAAAATGGTGAAAAACGCGGCCCCTGATTATTTCTGGTTCGACGGCACCGTGGGGCATGTGCTGGCGGGGGATAAAATCGACCCTGATAAAAAGCCGGTGAAACTGAACTGGATATCCGGCGAATGCGGCGCTCCCGACGCGAAGATATGGCCCTTCAAGATCATGCGGGGCAGGCAGCTGTATGATCCCGCGAATAAAACCATGATAATTCCCAAGCTTTTCGGCCCGAAGGGAAGCGGTGCGTACTGGAGCGACTGGGACTGGGGAAAAGCGGCGGACGCCGGGATGAAAGCGGCGGGGATCGCTTACAGCGGTAAGTATGAATGGATAGAGACCGAAATGTTCTGGCCCCTGACCCATCTGGTCACGCCCAAAGAAAAAGCGATGGGCTGTGACGACTGCCATTCCAGAAAAAGCAGGCTGACCGGGCTTACGGCGTGCTGGATCCCGGGCAGGGACCGCAGTCTGCTCCTGGATATACTGGGCTGGCTTATGGTGGCAGGGTGTTTCGCCGGGGTGGCGGTCCACGGGGTGATGCGCTATAGGGCCGCCGGGAAAAAGGAGGACCTGTCATGATACGGAAAGTTTATATGTATAAAAGGTTCGAGCGGTTCTGGCACTGGGCCCAGGCCCTGCTGATCTTCTTCCTGGCGCTTACAGGCTTCGAGGTTCACGGCTCCTATCGTCTGTTCGGTTACAAGTGGGCGGTGGTGCTGCATAACCATGCCGCGTGGAGTCTTATCATCCTCATCGCCTTCGCCATATTCTGGCACTTCACTACCGGGGAGTGGCGCCAGTACGTGCCGACCACGGATAAACTCAGGGAGATGATGGTATATTACATCTCGGGGATTTTTCGTAACGAGAGAAAACCCGTGGGTAAATCCGAAAAGGTAAAGCTCAATCCCCTGCAGAGGCTCACCTACACCGGGTACAAGGTAGTGATCGTTCCGGTCATGGTGCTTACCGGCCTCGTGTATTATTTTGTCGCACACGGCGACATGCACCTGCATACGGTACGGAACATTGCCGTACTCCATACCCTGGGCGCGTTCGCCCTCATCGCCTTCACTATTATCCATGTGTACATGACCACGACGGGACATTCGGTTTTTAGTCACATCAGGGCCATGATCACCGGCTGGGATGAGGTTGAAGAAGAGGACATAGAAAAGTCATGAAGGACGTTCCAGGTTCATCCGCTGTCGGGCCGGTGGTTACTGCCGGCCCCGCTGATTTTCTCAGCGGCTTGTGTAGAAGATTCTGTTTCAGGCAGCCCTGATGCGATCCATATCGATAGCATTATTGACGGTGGCGGTATGCATGGTGCTGATCTTTCAGACTTACGCCCAGATGAAAAGATCAGAAAAAACCGGGAGGATATACGCCGGGCCTGAGCACGTCGCGGATACGCCACCCCAGGGGGACCCGGAACGAAAGGCCATAATGGACGTGCTGCGCAGGGGATGGAAAGGTATGGATGTGGTGTTCGTGGTCAGCTGCCTGAAGGTGCATAAGGGATGGGCATGGGTCCATGTATTGCCGCAAACGCGTGACGGCCTGAGCAGATACGAGGACCTTTCGGGGCTGCTGCGGAAACTGAACGGCCTGTGGGAACTGGTGGAAACAGCTCCGGGCGAATGCGCGGATAACCCGGACTGCACGGATCCCCGTAGTTATTTCAGGAAGCTCAGAATAAAGTATCCCGACGTGCCCGCTGAAATATTCCCTTACTGAAAAATGCCGGGATCAACCCGCGGAAAATCCCCCTGCGACAGCCTGTACGCCGGAACCGATGACCACCAGGGCCGGTTTTGTGATATCAATCACCCGTTCCGTGTTACCGGCAAATACCGTGAGAATCGCATTTTCCGCGGGTTGATGACGGTATCCGTGTAACCCTTTCTTTATTACGCGGAGCGATGTGACGCCGCGGTGTCCGCATTGTGCCTGCAGGTTCGGGACCGCGTGAGTCGGTCTTTCTCCATTAAATCCGATGAGCAAATTAATGTTGACAATGTAAACATTTCCCTTACCCTGGCATTAATGTTAACATTGTAAACATTATAAGGGAAGCATTACCCGTGACCAAAGGGTCCGGGGAGGAGGGGATGCCATGGACCATATCCATCATGTACACATCTTCGCATCGGACATTAAACGAAGTATCAGTTTCTACCAGGATGCCTTCGGCGGCAGGATTGTCCTTGATGTAGAAGTGGCAGGCGCGCGGAATGTTTTCATGCGCATCGGCAGCGGCCGCATGCATTTCTACGATCAGCCCCCGAAGTATTCAGGGCGCGGGAGCATCCACCATTTCGGTATTCAGACCCATGACCTCGAAGGAGGGGTAAAGCGCCTCACGGATATGGGCGTCCATTTCACCAGGGGGATCACTGACGGGGGGTTCTGGAAATATATCATGGTTCCCGCGCCGGATGATATACTGGTGGAGTACTTCGAGGTCGACAAATCTAAGATACCGGCGGAATATGCGGATTTCTTCGAGTAGGCTGCCTTGACGCCGCATTCCCCCTGCCGCCTTTTGATGCAGCCGGCGCGTCCCGGACGGCGCATATCATCTGGCGGCGGTCATGAACTTTTTTTATTTGCGTTTTTTTATCTCCAGGCGGGTATGTTTACATGGCGGAATCAGAAGGGGCGGGGGCTGGATCCCCCGTGGAATAGATTGATGCGTACACCGGGCTTTTCCTTTATCGCGGAACCCCCTCCGGCATCAGCCGCCGGGCCGTAAGGAACACTCAGGTCATCTTTTAATACATCGAGGTTTGAATGCTGCTGAAAATGTTCAGTCCTTCGGGTTTGCTCGCGCCCCATGTCGCGTCGTACCTGGTGTTCGAGGACGACGGCGGACTGAAAAATCTGCCGATGAATATCGTTCCCAGCGGGGTGCCCGAGATCGCGGTCCACTACGGTGATCCCTGTGACAGCCACCTTAATTATCCCGGCGAGGTTAAAAGGGGCTACATTTACGGCCCCCATAACAGGCCCGGTTATTTCATGGCACGGGGCATGATAAAATGCATGTGCGTTTTGTTCAAGCCGTACGGGGCATTCCGGGTTTTCGGGCATCCCCAGGTCGAAATGCGGAACCATGCGGTGAATCTTGATGATTTATGCGGGCGGGACGGGGGTGATATAACAGAGCGGATAACGCTGGCGGGGACTCCTGAGGAGAAAGCGGCGGTTATGGATTCCTTCCTTCTTCGTCAGCACAAAAAGGCGAAGGAACGGCCGGTTTATATCGACGGTGCACTGGAACTTATTCTTGAATCAAAGGGCTCAATAAAGATCAGGGAGGTCTGCAACCGGCTGGAAGTGAACATAAAGACGCTGGAGCGGCGGTTCAAGAACTCCCTGGGGCTCACGCCGAAGGAATTCGCGGCGATTGTACGCGTCAACCATGCCTATCGCCTCATGAAAACAGGGTCCCGCGGGGACATTCAGGACATCGTGTTCGAGTGCGGATACTATGACCAGGCCCATCTGATAAACGATTTCCGGCAGCTTACCTGTTTTACACCCGAGATGCTCTGGAAGAAAACCGACGGTCATGTGATCTGTCTGAACCGTATGTATACGTACTGAACAGCGATGATCTTACCATATTAAAAGGGGATAACCGTGTTCTGCCGGGAATACAATCCGTCACCGCCGCTCTCTCCTTATATTAAATCCTTCATCCTCATCGAGGACGAGGAAGGCGCCTTACGGGACCAGACCATGAACGTCTACCCCAGCGGCCACCTCGAAATGATCATCTCATTCGGTGACAGGGTCATCTTCACATCGGACAACTATCTCCTGAAAAGCGCCGCCGGTTACCTGCAGGGCCAGATCCTCGAACCGGTGAATTACCGCAGTCTGGGAAAATTATACATCCTTTCCATTATCTTCAGGCCTTACGGCATCTATCGTTTCCTGGACATTCCCCAGATGGAATTCAACGGCAGAAGGATAGACCTGGGGTTGATCATGGGACATGAAGGCAGGGAGTTGATAGACCGACTGTGCGACGAGCCCTCGCGGAACGGTAAGGTCGCCCTGGCCGATCGCTTCTTCCGCGCCCTCCTGATGAAGAAACCCGTCAGGTCGCCCTGTATCGCGCGGGCGTCCTCTTTCATCGACCGCTTTCAGGGCGATATCAGCCTCGGCGGTATCTGTGATTGTCTTAACGTCAATATCAAGACCCTCGAAAGGGACTTTCGGCGTATCGTGGGGATAATGCCGAAGGAACTCTCCCGCATCCTGCGCTTCAACAGGGCGTTCAACGCGATAAACTCCGGCGAGTACCGCGACCTCCATGACCTGGTCTTCGAATGCGGGTACTACGACCAGGCACATTTCATCAATGAATTCAAGCGCTTCACCTCTCTTACCCCCTCCGCCTTCATCAACAAGCGGAAGGAAAGCGTTGAACGTTCCTTCCGCGAGGTGGTGAAGATTTAAGCCGGCGCTCCGCCGTACCTTCCTTCTCCTGCCCGTGTCAATTTTTTGTATGTAAACAGCGGATGTCGATTTTTTCCAATACGGACGGGCCTTTCTTCATTATGATCATGGTGAAACGGTGTGCCATTCGGAGTTATGCTTCCGGTGGCACCGACATGTGGTCGGTATATCATCGCGGGTGCATCCTTTGCCCGCAGGCGGCGGTCTTGTGTTAACTGTAACAAAAGCGGAGGGAAGGTAGCTGTTTCAGCAGGTGAAGGGTGGGACGGCAAAAAATCACCTGTCGTTTCCCGGATTATGGGAAGACCGATGAAATACGGAAATAGAAACGGCACAGTAATTTCTCGTGGCAAGGGAGTCACCAGGGTCCTGGAATGGACCGGCGCGTTCTCACGCTGCGATACACCGGAAGAGGTATGCCGGGCGTCCCTTGCCACGGCACTTGAAGCGGTCGGAGGGGGTGAGGGGGCCCTTTTCCTCGAAGGAGAAATGGGCGGTAAACCGGTCCCCGCCGCGACTAGCGCCGGGTACAGGGACGAACGCGCGGTGCGCACTCTAGTCCAGAAACTGCTGGGGAAGACAGAGAGCGGAGTTCATGCCGACGGGAATCCCTTAGAAAAATCCCGTCCTTCTGGTAATTCCGCCTTCATCGCCTTGCCCTTCGGCACCGGCCGTCAGGTCGCGGGTGTGCTGATTATACAGAAGGAATACGACCGATGGCCCGCCGACTGGTCTGTGCCGTTACTGCTTACCACCCTTATGGACCATGCGGCGCTGGCCATGGAAAACATACTGTTGCGCCGGCGACTGAAGAGAGGTAAAGAACGAACACTAGGCACGGGTGATAATGTCCATATCGATAAGGTGATACGGTTTCTCAACGAGCACTACGGGCGCGCCATAGGCCGGGAAGAGACGGCCACCCAGACGGGGCTCTCCCCCGATTACCTGGGAAAACTCTTCAGGGAAAGCACGGGTGTTACCATGGCCGAGTATCTGAACCGGGTCAGGGTCGGGCGGTCGGCGGTCATGTTGAAGCGGACCCGGCGCGATGTCGCGGAAGTGGCCCGTACGGTCGGGTTTAAGAGTGTCCGCACCTTTTTCCGGGTATTCCGCCGGATCATGGGAGTGAGCCCGGGCAGGTTCAGGGATGGTAAGAATGCGTGAACCGGTGATTTTTATACCCACGGTATGGCAAAAGGAGGCTGTCATGAAGAATAGCATGATGCGTAAGAGAAAAGTGTGTGCGGCGGTAATGTGCGTGCTGGCGGCGCTGTGTATCGGCTGTTTCGAGGATTTTTACGGTGATCTGTTGAGCGATGCCGGCGGCAAAAAGGTCTATATCACCTATGACGACAACGAGGCGACCGTGGGAACGGTCCCGACCGACGGCACCGCCTACAGCCCTGGACAGACCGTCACGGTGCTGGGCAATACGGGGAACCTGGAATTGACCGGCAAGCATTTCGCCGGCTGGAACACCGCCTCCGATGGAACGGGTGTAACCTACATACCGGGACGGGATTTTTCAATAAACAGCACTGATATGGTTTTATACGTGAAATGGACTGATACGGCCCCGTATGCCCTGAGGGATACCGGCCCCGCGGGCGGTTTGATATTCTATGACAAGGGTTCTTACACCGACGGCTGGAGATACCTGGAAGCGGCGCCGGTATCGACCGAATGGACGGATAAACAGTGGGGGGCCTATGGGACCCTGATCGGGGGGACATCAAACAGTATGGGCTATGGTAAGGCCAACACGGCGATTATCGTCACCTGGCTGAATAACAATGGTGAGTCTGATCGCGTAGCGCAGGTATGCGACAACCTGAGCTATGGTGGGTATAGCGACTGGTTTCTGCCGTCGACAGACGAGCTTAACCAAATCAGGTTAAATTTGTACTTCAGCGGGGTAGGCGGGTTTCCGGCAAATTCCTATTACTGGGGTTCATATGAGATCACCACAACTCACTCATTGGGTATGCAGATGCGCGACCCTTCCACGACGATCACCGCGCCCAAGAACAACAGCACTGTCTGCCGGGTCAGGGCGGTCAGGGCATTTTAAAAGAATGGAAGGAATGGTTCCCTGTGCGGAGGGCGGCGCAGGGTGTTCAGAGAGGGATAACGCGGAACGGCGGTCAACCTCCGTCAGACTATTTGCCGTTTAGATTGATGTGATTCGGAGTGTATGTTTAAGAAGAAGGAGGACATACGGTAATGCAGAACCCGTGTTTTAAGACCATAACGATAGCAATGATTATTTCGACACTTTCGTTTTTCAGAGTCGCCTACGCCGAACATGTTTTCCTTCACGACGGCGGAATCGTAACCGGCAGCATAGTCAATGACGCCGCCAGGTCCATCACCGTGAGGACGGCGGACGGTAATCTGAAAGTAATTACCCGGAATACCATCAGGCGCATCCAGTATTCCCGGCTTTCCCTGGGGAAGATCCACGTGCAGATGCGGGACGGCAGTAATTTCGAGGCCTATATGGTGGACGAGGACCAGCAGCACTATGTATTCCGCAAGGCGCTCTACAGCCCCGCCGAGATGAAGGTCAAAAGGGTCGATGTACTTTTCATCGCCGAGCGGAACCCCTCCGGCCTGAAAGGGGAGCCGGGCACCGACAGGATGGCGCTTTCATGGTATCCTCCCTACAACCCGATACAACACTACCTGCTCTATGCGAAGGCCAAAAATGAAAAAAACTTTCGACCGCCGGTAAAAGTAACGAGCGTGTCCCATGTGCTGAAAAAATTGAAAAGCAATACCGGGTATGTCTTCAGGGTGACGGCGGTGGACGATGCGGGTGACGAGTCTCTCCCCTCGAATGAACTTACGGTGGCGACAAAGAACATTCCGCCCGGGCGGCCCCTGAAACTCGCGGTGACTGAAAAGGCGCTCAAGGGAGGCAGGGGGCCCGTACCCGTGCTGAAATGGGAACCGTCGAAAGATCCCGACGGCACGGTAAAAGAGTACCGTGTATACCGGAACGGCGGCAGCAAACCGGTGCTGCTGGGCAAGACCGGCATGTCGTTCTTCGGGATACCGGTCGGTATCGACACGAAAGATATTGCCGTCAGGGCGCTGGACGACCGGGGCGCCGAATCGGAGGACGCGGTACTGGGGGGCATGCGGAATTACGCGGTACTGGCCGGTGCCCGTTACCTCCATCCAGTGGGAGATTTCGGTACGCTCTTCGACAGGGGATACGGCGGCATGGTGTCGTGTATGGAGTTCGGCAGGCTTGCGCGGGACGTCGGTATAGGCGCCGAGGTCGGCTTTTTCTATTTCAACGGAAAGGCGGACAACGTGCAGTATTCCACGATGATACCCCTTATGGGCTCCGCGCGTTACCGGTTTAACATCGTATCCTGGTTTTCCATAGAGCCAGGTCTGTCGGTCGGTGGGACATATAACACTGTTCGCAGGGATAAAAACGGCGTCGTAACAGGCGCCGGTACGGGGTACACCGATGAAACGAAACTGGAGCTGATGTGCGCCGGCGGCGTAGCGCTGGTCTTTACGGCCGGGAAGGCGTTGCGGTTTCATGTTTCGGCCGATTACTACGGCATTGTCGAGAGCAGCCTTATGAGTTTTATCTCCATAGGCGCGGGTATCACGATGACGTTCTAGCATACGGCCTGGAAGGACCCGGGGGGTTCCGTATGGGCCGGGCGCGGTTGGGAAAAGTGACGTCGAATGTTTTGTTTATGTTTAAAGGAGGGAACAGAAATGAAGTCGATATATCGGTCCGGCGGCGACGCATGGGTACCCGCGCGTAATACAAGGTTGAGAATTTTCGCGTGTGCGGCTGCCCTCGCGTTTCTTTGTTCCTGCGGCGGTTGCGTGGCGCCTTCCGCGGTGGCGGTCGTTGTGCTCGGCGACGTGCGGGTGACGGAACCGGACGGAACGAAGAAACCGGCGGCGACAGGTCTACTGCTGCGTGAAGGCCAGGTCATAGAAACCGGGGCCGGTATGTTCGTTTCTTTACAGCTTGCCGATACATGCATGGTCCAGATCAGGGCCGGTTCATCGGTAACGGTGAAGACCTTATTCAACGGCAACCGCAGTGAGCTTTACCTCGGTAAAGGGCGGGTCCTTGTACTCAATGGGAAAACCGGTACGGAGCACCGGGTGGTCGTTAGAACGAACCTGCTTACCGCCGACGCGCGCGGCGCCAGGTTCAGTGTCTCGTACGATGTGCTGAACAGCGCGGTCGCCCTTGATCGCGGAACGGTCGAAGTGACCCCGGCGAATAACGGCGATAAGACCGTGCTGAAGGAGGGGAAGGCCGTCGATGTGAACAAAACCGTCCGCGTGCGCGCCATCACCATGATCGAGACCAGGGAGCTCGCGCTGCTGGCGGCGGTAATGTTTCTTCCTGGTGGTAAACTGAACGAACGCGAGGGGCTGGAAGCATTGACGAAGGAGGGTATGCAGAAAATCGAAAAACTGAAAAGAGAGCTGGCGGCGCTGGGCGGGTACTATATGATCCCGGCCCAGCTGCGCAGAAAGTACGGCCGTGTCGATATCGTGACCGATTACCACGGCATACACTATACCGGGGTGATTCTCTCCAGGGGCGGCAGGTACCGCATCCACACACCCGGAGGTATTATCACCATTACCGGCGGCACGGTGAAGCACACGAGGACGTTACTGTAACGCCGGTACGCCTGATGCTGGACGGGATGATGGTTAAAAAAATACAGGCAGTGTCTCGGGAGCGGTGAAGACCACCCGGACGGTTAGGTGAGGCGGTCGCAGGGGATTGGCCGTTCAGGCTGAAATAACGCCGCACAAAGGCGTTATGGTCGTCCATACTCAATGGTACAAAGATTCGCGGTTTCAGCCGGTAATCGGCTTTTTAATCCGCCTGATCGAATATGGCCGGGAAATGTTTCATTATTCCCACGGATTGAACAGCTGAACGTTCATAATTTCAAAATCCGGTATCTTTCTGGTCGCGAGGGTGTAATTATATTCTATTGCCGTACAGGCGATCAGCCCATCGATGACGGGGACTTGCAGCCCTTTTTTCCTGTGCAGCGCGTGTTCCCTGCCCCAGCGAACGCAGATGCTGTCGGTAACCGGCAGCGTTGACGTTCCATATGCTTCAACGAACCTGTGATACCAGGCAATCAGGTCGTTCTTCTTCTTTTGATCTTGGACCATTTCAATGCCGAAGCTCAACTCTCCCAGGGTCAGACAGCTGATGTATAATTGCTCCTCATCGCATTGAGAGAACCAGTCTTTCACTCTCTTGTCGGGTTTCAATTTCGTAAGCTCTGAGACGACGCAGGCGTCAAGGATATAGTTCACAGTCCTATCTCCCTGCCGTCATCAGTATCACACAGTATCTCAAGTTCAATGTCCTTGTGGGGTCTGGCGAGCAGCACCTTTTTTTTCGATGTTGAGGAGAAACCTATTTTGCGATTGTAAGTGTCGACATCGATGACATATATTACCGGCTTGCCGTTTTTCGTCACCAGCTGGGGTTCGCCGCCGGCGGCCTTATTGACCAGTTCTGAAAAACGGTTCTTGACGTTTTGAAGCTGCCATTTTTGTGTTTTTATTGATACCTCATTCAGGCTAGACTGTCTAGCTTGAACGTATAGAGAACTCATGCGTATGCCAAGGCTTTATTGTACAGAAGATTGAAATAAAAAACCGTGCGGTGCTTTTTATATTCATTTAATACTGAAGCGGCGGATATGTACCC
>CAZUXY010000025.1:0-235 GCA_964624235.1 uncultured Leptospirales bacterium
AATCCCACGATCGGGCAAAACCAGAGCCAGACACCTTTCAGCTTGAATGTCGAACGCGCGTAGTGCCCGGGGTACTGTCTGGGCAGATGGATTGAAGCGATGAGCACCGGAAAGAATATAATTATTCCGCCGAGTGCCGCATACGACGCGAAAGTCTCCAGGGAAAAGCCCGAGAGTATCCCCGCTATTGAGACGATCCATATACACAGGAGGAGGACATGGGCCGTACCGAACC
>CAZUXY010000025.1:245-34356 GCA_964624235.1 uncultured Leptospirales bacterium
GTGGTAAAATACCGTCGTTGATGATAATCAACAGCGACTTGGTACCTACGATAAAAAGAGCGTTCAGGGTGGTAGTAAGGGCCAGGATGGCCCCCCCGATCATGAAAAAAGCCGTCCCGCCGGCCGGCAGTATGGAGGTGCACACTTCGATAAGGGGTTCTTGTTTTCCTTCCAGCGCCGTCCAGGGAAAACATCCCACCACGGTGAAGGCCACCAGCAGGTAGACCACGGTAATGATGGGGAACGCTATGAAGAGCGCACGGGGAATCACTTTCCCGGGATTTTTAATCTCACCGCCCAGTTCAATGATACCATTTGAGCCGAAATACGTGAAAGTTAGCAGCGCGGTTCCCAGCAACACGCTCCCTGTCCCCTTTTGCAAAAATCCCTCGAAATGCGCTGTGTCGAGATGGGTAATACCGCTGCCTCCGAAGTAGAACAGCGCCGCCAGCAGCACGACCACCATCAGGCCCTGCACCTGGGCCGCCAGTTTGATACCCAGAATGTTTATGATAAGAAAAAAGCTCACCAGTGCTATCGCGAAGAGTTCAGGCGACATCCGGGGAAAAAAGTACTGCATATAACGGGCACAGGCGAGACTGTACAGCGGGATCTGTCCCAGAAACGTGGCCAGCACGTATACCCATATGCCCACAAAGGCCAATCCGGGTGATACCATACGGCTGGGATATTTATAATTTCCTCCCGTGGAAGGTACCGCCGAACCCAGCATGGCCAGCGGCAGCATCATAATGAATACAGGGATCACCGCCAGCGCGAATGCCAGAGGGAGTGCGGGCCCGGTTATCTTCAGCACAATGCCGGTGAAAACGAAAATTCCGCCGCCGATCGTAAACCCGATGGCGATAAAGGACACTTCGGGAAGCCCCAGAACCCTTTTCAAACCGTTTATCGCCATGGCTCAGATATACCTGTTTCCCTTACAGCAGTCTGTTGCCGACATACTGGATACCCAGTCGCATGCCTTCGGAGTATGGTGCAATGCGTTTCCCCTCTTCATATTATCCTGCCTCCTTTCTTCTGCATGAGCAGATGATCTGCTTATCGCTTTACGGTCTGGTAACGGTGACCACACAGGAACACATCCCGTCACAATAACTGTTCCCGGGAATCATGTCCCCGTTCGAACATCATCACGCTCATACCCCTTCGGTGTGTACAACGCCGCCTTTACCGGAACCCACTATGTGGACATTGTCTGTTAAGGTTATAACCCGCGCCAATGGAACAACCCGCCATCCTCTCCCTGGATGGACTACAGGTATTCAGGGAAAATTGTATTCTTTATACTATAAGGAGGAAACAAATGTCAAAGCATAATCGGGAAAACACGGTCAATACGTCCCATGCATCCTGGGGCCCCCGTTATTGTTCATGCAGTACTGCCTGTCCCGATGATACTGCAGGTGCCGGTCCGCTGCACCTCGAATCAGAAAAATCCATAATATCGACACGCCTGCCATACCATTACGGTATTTCTTTAACGTCATGCGGCTGCTTTCTTTGGCAGGCACCCGGTAGACACATCAGCCTTTACCGGGAAGGTAACGCTCGGAAATGGCCCTGAACATGCTCCTGAGGGCCAGATCCGCTGAGTCGCTTATTCCCGTATCTATCAGGACATCCTTTCGAAACCGGGAAAACCATCCGTAAAGGTTCCTTGCTCCCTCATCAGCGCTGCCCGCCGCCTGACACAGCGCCGCAAGTTTACGCATCTCTTCCCGGGTAAAAAAATTCCTCGCGTTGTTTATCACCAGTATAAAATGCCGCAGGTCATCGGCCTCAACGACTTCAATGGTTCTTTTATCGAAGACCGGTGCGGGGGCGGATGTCTTTTTCTGGGAAGAGATTTTTATCCTTTCTTCATTCAACCTACGGACCTTCATATTGTGCAAAAGCACTTCCGCCTGTTCCAGAAGGAATTGCACCCCGGCTTCATCCAGCTTTTTAACCACCGCGTTCAGTTTCTTTGCCGTCTGGTTCCCCGGCGAACCTGCTTTCGGCGTCTTTATCGTCTTCGTTTTCACGCCGCTCTTTTTTGTTTTCTTACTTACCGTTTTTGTTTTTCGCATTTTCTTTTCTCTCCCTGCACATTCAAATAGGTTGCTGCCCCGCTGAATCTTCTGCTCCAGTATGAAGCGTCCAGGCTGCCGATGGACACGCTCTTGCCCGAACTTGGCGCATGGATGAATTTTCTTTCACCAAGGTAAATACCCACATGGGAGATCCTCCTGCCCGAGACCGTAAAAAAAAGAAGGTCCCCCGGCTTCGCTTTGTCCATGGTCACGGGATACCCGGCGCAGTATTGTGCTTCCGAGGTACGGGGAATATGTATCCCGTGCCGCATATACACAAAACGCACAAAACCGGAGCAGTCGAAGCCCGCGCTGCCGGTACCTCCGTAATTATATCGCACCCCCAGGTACTTCATTGCGGTATTAACTATATCGGTCCCCGCCGGCATGCGTCTGGCGACCGCGGGCACGCGAAAACCCTCGACGCCCGCAAACAGCAAAGACGCGACAGGGAACAGATATCCGATACGCCTCAATGCCGCCTTACTCATACACAAGGTATACAACATACAGTGCGGCGGCAATTACCATCTCGCAACTCAGCACCAGTATCCATGCGGCGAAGCTCGGTTCAAAAACCACCCCCCTGCTGCTGAGATTAATGCCCCATATAAACTTGGTGGCGGCGATCCTCAAGGCCCAGAAAATCAGCACCACCAGAACCGCTTTGGAAATGGTCTTTTTTTTCATAACGGTAAAGAGTCCGCCGATAAGGAGAATCCCGCACACAATCTCGACAATTCCGAATATCACTTCGATACCCACACGCCGGTCATTCAGTGAAAAAACACTTTCCTGTACGCCCGGTATAACGCCCATTATGCCCAGCAGCAGGAAAAAAATCCCCAGTGCCACCCTTAAAATTTTTATTGAAACGTATTTGGTCATGACGATACCCTCCACGAGGTGTTATACGAAACTGCATACATAAATACAAATCGCACGTAAATCACATAATACTACTGAAGCAGCACCTTAAAGAGGTAATAATATTCCTTAAAACAACCGGAATCGTACTGATCTCACTTCATGGAACCGAAACCCAATGCAGTATCAACAGGGGAATACCTCCATGCTGAAGCTCACTTCGGTATAAAATCCCTGTCCCTTACCGGATCCATGGAAATTGCCCCGGCGGGACACACGGTGGCGCACAGACCGCATCCGATACAGGTATCCCAAACTCCCGCGCCTCCCTCCTCGTCCAGTCTTATCGCACCTACCGGACATATCTCCGTGCAGGTACCGCACGAGGTGCACAAGGCATCGTCCACAAGGGCCATAAAGCGGCTTGGCGAGAGCACGCCGCCGGTCTTGACGCTGGTTGCGAACCTGAGCATCTCGCAACAGCAGGTGCAGCAGTTGCAAATTACGTTGCTCTGTCCCGCACGGTTTTCAGTAAGATGTACCAGGCCGGCTTTTTCCGCTTTCCTGAGTATTTCCATGGCTTCCGCCGCGTCTATCTTCCTGCCGGTTCCCCTCTTAATGGCGTAATCGGCGCCCCTGTTCAGCTGCATGCATACGTTCACCGGAGCATTACATTTTTTCTGGGATTTACGGCATACGCAATCCACCACCGCTATGGAGTTCGCGTCGGTGACAAGCCGTGCGGCGTCCTCATATGCGAGCACCTGGTCTTTCGACTGGAGCGTATAGTTCACCGGTATCACCCGCATAAAGGCTGGCATCTTCGCGGTGGTGATAAGCTCAAGCAGGGAGGGATACTCGGTCTCCATGAATTCCACCCACAGGGCGACCATCTCATCGGGCGCCTCCTTCCAGAGCAGGGTCGCGTCATGAAACTGGACCACATGGCGGGGCATACGGTAATACAATACACCGTCTTTCATCTGTTCGAAAACCACCCCGCGATTAAAAAGCGCGTCCAGTACAGATGCCACCTGTTCATCGCTCATATTGAAACGACCGGCCAGTTCTTCCGCTGTTGCGGGCATCGCATCGAGCAGGCGTGCTTCATCCTCGCCACACAGGAGTTTCCAGATTTTCGGCAGGATCATGGAATTCTCCATAAAGAGCTTTCGGGAAAGCTCTTTATAAATACTCTCACCTTCCATAGGTCTTCTCCTTATTGATCAAAGGCATAACAGCCGGGACCCGTCCCAAGAGTACGCGCAGGCCGGCAAGGTGCCGTCCATGCACTCCCACGCATTCGGGCACCGTCTTCCGCGTAACATCATTCCATCTCGTCTATCATCAGTGGGAACAGCGCCTCGGCCATAACGCAGCTTTTTACATTCTTTCCCGTATGGTCTTTTACGTCATGAATCAGAAACACGCCATTGTGTTTTCTGATTATGTTATCCACCACCGTCAGCCCCAGTCCGAATCCGAACTTCTCTATTTTTGCCGCCGATTCGTCAGGTGGGAGCAGCCGAAAAAAAGGCTCCATAACCAGTTTTTCATAGTCCCGGGGGATTCCTCCGTAAGGTTCCTCAGGTACGTCGTTTTTAACCGACAGCCACAGGTAACCCTCACTGATATGGGTAAAGATATTAATGGTGCTCCCGGGTATTGAATATTTATAGGCATTGATGGCAAGCTCCTCAATCATCAATCCTACCTTTTCCATGTTCAGCTCGAGACGGCAATTGACCTTCATCTCTGGCAGGGTGATTCTCAGGTCCTTGCTTTTAAAATAGGGTTCCACAATGGAAAACATTCCGGGCAGCTGTACAACGAGATCGGCGGCGGTGGTTTTCGTGAGTGTAAAATCATGTTCCATAATGCCGGTAACCGCCCGCAGCCCGTCGAGCTGATTACGGCAATAGAGGTTGTTCTCTAGCAGCATTCCCATGATGTCCTTACTCACAGAATACGTATCACCCTGATCTACCAGCATATTCTGCAGAAGGTCTATCAGCGAAACCAGTGTTCCGAAACCGGCTCCCTGTGAGAGAGAGGTTTTCAGGTTGTATATCGATTTCGTGCCCGAGTAGTCACGGTCGACCACCCTTCGGCTTTCCTTGTAGTTAAGCCACTCAATCTGGTTCCGTATCTTCAATCCGGCGTGCAGGCTGGTGTTCTTTTCGTTTTCCTTGAGTTTATAATATTCCAGTGCTTTATAGAGCGAGTTCTGAAACATCTCGGGATCAATAGGCTTAATGATATAATCGAACACTCCCATTTTCATGATATCAATCACGTTTTTTGATGAATCCAGTGCGCTCTCTACAAGTATGACCGCATCGGGTATTTTCTTCTTCAGGTGTGAAATAAGGGTTTTTCCGTCCATAACCGGCATCATTATATCCACGATATAAATCGAAAACTGCTTTTCATCAAGCAGTTTCAGCGCGACCTCGCCGTTCTCCGCCACAGCCGAAGGCAGATCCATGCTTTTGCAGATCCCCTGCAGAAGAACCTGCGTCTCTTTAGTGTCTTCAACAATCAGTATGGGATGCTGGGCGGCGTAGGTGATTTTTTTAAGAGGTGCCATGTCATTATCCCCCAAGTATGGTTTTAACCTGTATTTTATACTTTCTCTTCTGCGTCAGCAACAGGCAGCGATACGGTGAAAGTACTGCCCTTTCCGATACTACTGCTCACCCTGATAGTACCGCCATGCGCCTCGACCAGCTTTTTGGCAATAGTAAGCCCCAGACCTGTGCCGGCGGTGTTCCGGTTAAGCTCCGCGTTCACCTGGGTAAACTTATCGAAAATCAAATCCAGATGATTCTCATGTATCCCGACGCCGGTGTCCCTTACATCTATCTCCACAAATCCTCCGATCTCGCTGGACATCACCGTTATTGAACCGCCCTGGTCGGTAAACTTTACCGCATTTGACAGGAGGTTCAAGAATATCTGCTGAAGCCGTTTATCTTCCCCCATCACCTCGAGTGTTTCAGGAGCCTTCCAGTCCAGCGCAAGACGGATGTTTTTCTCTTTCGAAAGGACAGCAACGATACCTATACAGGATTCCATGACCTTTAAGATATTCTGCGGTGCCGCGTTCATCTCCAGCCTTCCGGCTTCAATTTTTGAAAGGTCCAGTATATCGTTGATTATGTCCAGCAGATGGACACCGGATGATATCACATTATCCAGATACATGCGGAAATCATCATTCTCTGCCTGCATTCTCATGAGTTTGGACAGCCCTATAATTGAATTAAGCGGAGTTTTCAACTCATGGCTCATGTTCGCCAGAAATTCGCTCTTGGCCCTGTTGGCAGACTCGGCCATTTCCTTGGCTTTCTGGAGATGACGGTTCGCCAGTGCCAGTTCAAACGTCCGTTCATCCACCATTTCTTCGAGGTGTATCTGGTAATTGCGTAATTCATGCTCGGCTCTGATCCTTGCTGATATGTCCTGAACCGCGAGCACACCGCCGATCGCGCTCCTGTGTTCATCCGGAATTATCGAAGCGGTGAACTCTATGTATTTTCTGACACCCGCGCGGTCTATAAAAAAGAAATCCTCTCTGCTGTGAAGATTGTGTTTACCGGAAACTCGTTTGTTTTTGTAGAATACTGAACCGTCGTTTTCCACGTTGATTTTCAGTACATCCACCAGCGCCCTGTTCAGTGCCTCGTCAAACGACCAGCCGGTAAGCCTTTCTGCGGCGGTATTCAGGTATTTAATTCTGCCGTCCATATCGGTGGCGATTACGGCTTCAGCTATGCTTTTCAGTGTGGTCGCGAACCACCGCTCACTCTCCTTCAGGCGGCATTCCATTTCATGTTTGTAGAGCGCGATCTCCAGCGCTATTCTCAGGTCGCGTTCGTTGAAAGGCTTGAGCACATAACCATAGGGCTCGGTAAGTTTCGCTTTCTGTATAGTTTCTTCATCGGCCAGGGCGGTCAGAAAAACCACGGGTAAATTATGGCTTTTTCTTATCTCATTCGCGGTGGCGATGCCGTCGATCTCCCCCGCCAGCATCAAGTCCATCAGAACAATATCCGGCCGTCGTTCCCGTATATGAATAATTGCCTGTTCCCCGCTGGTGACGACTCCGGTTATCCCATACTCCATCTCTTCGAGTATGGCCCGAATATCCCGCGCGACAATAGGCTCGTCCTCAACGATTAATATGCCCGGTTTAAGCACATCCTGTATCCATAATTAAGGGATTTCCCGAAGATGGACCACGCTCACCTTCTCCCGCATTTCACCGGCAACCAGAGATATTGTAGTTTCTGAAAGTGCCATGTCAATAAAGTGTTACGGTTCATGTTCTCGGGAGTGCATTTCGCGGACTGAGTGCCCTGTTCATTTCTTATGCACCCACTGTACGGCGTATCGGATAAGGTCGTTGCTGTTTTTCAGATCCAGCTTTCTCTTTATCCTGAGGCGATGCGTTTCAACGGTCTTGCTGCTGAGATTGAGTATACGCGCGATTTCACCTGTTTTGTACCCTTCGCCTAACAGGTCAAGAATTTCCAACTCTCTGTCGGTGAGTGCATCCGGTGATGTAGGACGCTGGACGGTTCCTCCGTTCATCACCTTCTCTATCAGATTGGAGGTCACTTCACCGCTAAGGAATATCCTCCCCTCCCTCACCTGTCGTATAGCATCCACTATTCTCGATGTCATTTCATTCTTCATAATGTATCCCCTGGCCCCCGCCCTTATGGCCCGTTCAGCATACATCGCTTCATCATGCATGGAAAGAACAAGCACCCTAACGTCCATAAACCTGGACCTGATGGCCTTAATAAGGTCCAGCCCCGAACCGCCGCCGGAAAGGGATATATCCACTATCACGATGTCCGGTCGCGCCTTCTCGATCGCACGAATCGCCGTATTCGCGCTGTGTGCCTTCCCCACCAGTTTCATATCTTTTTCCCTGGAAATCAACTGCTCGACGCCGTCACATACAATGGGATGGTCGTCCACAATCATGATCCCGGTAGTTAAACTAGATGCGCTACCCATGGTTCCTCCTCCCTCAGGAATTGCCTGAATTATTGTAAGACAGCCAACACTGCCGTTCGCTACTTTTTCAAAGTACAGACTATCTGTGTACCGCTTTTCTGGCCTGACTTGATCTTCAACGTCGCACCTATCATCCTAGCCCTGTACCGCATAATATCAAGCCCCATCCCCTTAACACGCCTGTCCCGCTGGGGCATCCCTCTGCCGTCGTCCTTTACCGAGAAGGTTATCGTATCATTGCAAGTGTTCAGGGTAACCTTGATGTTTCTCGCGTATGAATGCTTGACCGCGTTCATCAATGCTTCGTGTATTATATAATAAATCTGTTCAGCCCTGTTGATATTGGGAATCTGCACCTCCGGATCATGATCGACGCTGCATTTTATCCTGTACTTGCCCGTAAGCATGGAGCACATTTCCTCGATCCTTTCGCCCAGGCTCACGTGTTCATGTCGGAAAGGATTCAGGCCCCTGGCCAGTCCGCGTACATTGCTGATGCAGTAATTTATATGGTCTTCAATATCAGACGCTTCCCGCGCCGTTTCGGGCAGCGCCTCTTTTAGTTTTTCCGACAGCATTTTACTCTGTACCGCAATACCAAGCAAACGGTGACTGAGACCATCGTGCAGTTCCATACCTATTTTCCGCCTTTCGCTTTCAATGACACCCAGTATCTTGGCTTCGGTCTGGATGCGGTCCGTAATGTCCCTGCAGTGTATAATCGTGCCGGAAACGGCGGTGTTTTTCTCCCCGAGCGGCGACAGCGTCAGATCGAGACACCTCTCGCCCTTCCCGGGCAGTTCATGCCATAGTTCAAATCCGATCTTCCTTCCACCCCTGCAGTGTCGCAACTGGTCCGTAAGATTTGTGACATAGGTGTCCCTGCCGAAAAAAAACTCCACATGGTTACCGATTACATCTTCCCGGTTGCCTCCCAAGATGGCGAGAAACTCCCTGTTGGCCGCCCTTACGCGGTGCTCCACATCGACGAAGCATATCATATCGCGGCTGCTCGATACGATCCCCTTGTAAATCCTGAGGGAACGCTCTGAATTATAACGGTTCATCAGGTTAACAAAAATTTCCGCGACGATCCGCAACAGGGAAATCATATCCGCGGTCCATGTTTTATCGTTCCTGACTGAATCAAAACCGAGAAACCCGATGAATTTTTTATCCGAAACCATGGGCACCGCCAGCAGCGACCTGGCACCCTGTGATTTCAGAAACGCTTTCTCTTTTTTAAATCTGGCGGGCAATTCCTCAACCAGCGGGATATACAGATCCCTGAATTTTGACAGGGTTTCTATGCACCATGGAAACTCGTCGACCGGGACATTCTGACGACGATGCCGTACCGCTTCCACGCCGTCTGCGCACCATTCATGGATATTGTTCGCAAAACAGCCGTCATCGCTCATGGTATAAATATAACTCCGGTCCACGCCCGCGAATTTCCCTATGCTTTTGATCGCTTCGTCGATACCGCGATGTATTTTTTCCAGAGGAAGGTTGATGAACCTGGTTGAGATCCTGGCAAGCATTTCATCAAACTCGTGGCGGAACCGCAGTGCCTGCTCTCCCTCCTTTCGTTCGGTGATATCCCTGAGGATTGAGAGTATGGAAACCGGAAGTCCCCGGTCATCGCGCAGAAAGGTCGACCGGAGTTCCGTCCATATTGGATGATCTCCTCCTGTCGTTTCATGGAGTTGAAACTCCACAAACCTGTGTGGATCACGTTCCTTATCATGAAGCAGTTCTTCTTTCAGGATACGCCTGATCCGCCTCATATCATTCGCCGAAATATAATGTCCGAAAGGTTTTTTACAATACTCCCACGGCTCCATTCCGTAGAAGGTACGCGTACAGGCGTTTGCATACATATAAGTTTTGGTAGTCAAATTATATATATCCACCAGATCGCGCATATTGTCGAGCACGAGCGAAAGAAATTTTTCGTTCTCCCTCAGCTCCCGTTCCACCCTGAGCCGTACGAGCACATCACCCGTCATTGCGGCGATGGTGCCCAGACCGTTGACGGTTTTGGGCGGAATGACAGACCCTGTACCTGAAACCGCCAGTATCATGGCTACAATCCTGCCCTCATAGTATACCGGTGTTGATAACAATTCTCCACAGGTCTTTTGAAACCTTTTTCGTATCCTTGCCGGCAAGAGGCTTATGAACACCTGGGACGCCTGCCCGGCCGCGCCGGCACTTCCCAGCCTGTCGACCGGAACGCTGGCGGGGAGCGTTATATCAGAAAGGGCCCGCCCCCTGGATGCCTGTAAATCCAGCATGCCCGACGACTCATTCATTACGTACACAGTACCATGTTCGATTCCGGGAAGGAGGAGTACCGCGGATAGCACGGCATCAAGGGTGTCTTTCAGGTCGACCGAAGTGCTGAGTTTCACGGCAAGGTCCCGCTGAATCAGGATGACTGTTTCCGCGAGTTTTTCTTCGGTTATATCAGTAAGCACACCGGTTTCACCGATTACCTTTCCTCCATCAAACAGCAATTTGCTGGAAGACCGCATATGATACACCTTCCCGGCGCCGTCACGGATACGGTATTCCACCGGGTGGGCATAATCTTCCTGCCGGCTGGAATGTCCGCGCGAAGCGATCCCCAGATCATCGGGATGGACAAATTCCCGATAATGCCTGCCTGTAAGTTCATCCACTCTGACTTTATACCTTGATTCTATGACCGGGCTGATATAGGTGATGATACCATCCGGATCAAGTTCATAGATGACCTCATTGATATTCTCCACCAGTCGGCGATACCGTTCCTCACTCTCAAGAAGCGCTTTCTCGACGTACTTTCTCCGCGTAATGTCACGGTCCACGCCCAGAATCCCCGAAGGTCTGCCTTTATCATCCCTCAGAAAAGACGCATTCACCTCGAACCAGCGCGTGGAGCCGTCTTCCATTAATGTCTCAACCTCGAAGGTCCTGCTTCTGCCCGGTTCCGCTTTTCCTGTTTTTTCCGCCTTCAGCTCCTCGTCCAGAATTTCCAATGCCCGGGCAAGGGAGTGTGACATAAGACTCCTTTCGGCATTTTGTGTGGTTGCGTCCCCGTGGGCCGTACCCTGTATCCGCTGCACCGAGGGGCTCACAAAGGTAAGTTGGAGGTCCATGTTCCTGATCCAGATCACATCAGTAGCGTTCTCGGCCACCAGCCGGTAAAGTTTCTCGCTTTCCTGCGGGTTTCCCCCCATTCGTGTGAATCCGCTCTTATCGACAAAACAGCAATCCACGGCGTCAACATCAGGGACAGGCCATGCCGAAACTTCCACCCGGCAGGTATCCCCGTTTTTTCTCTTTATTTTCAAATCTCGGGAAAAGGTCCGTTCTCCACGCATAATGGCTTTCAGGGACCGCTCATACCCCTCATCGCTTGAACAGAAATCCCCGGGAACAAATCCCACAACCTGGCCGGGGGACGTGTAACCGAGGAGCGCCGCAAAATACTGATTTGCGCTCTGTACGGTATAATCTTTCAGGGAAACAGTCGCGAGGCCCACCGGGAAATATTTACTCAGGTTCGCATAACGTTGCGCGTCCCTTTTATATCCCTGGTGTTTCTGGCGCAGGTGCAGGGCGGTCTCGACTGCATGGTGAAGTTCCGTGTCGTTGAAGGGTTTATGCAGCAGACCATAATAATCGGTTTTCCCGGCATTGGACAACAGCTTCTCATCATCAGCGGATACGGTATAGATAACGGGGATATTCCGGCGTTCCTGTATGCGCATCACCGCACCGATGCCGTCGACATTACCGCCTGGCATTACATTCACGATCATGAGATCAAAAGGAAGGCTCAGTGCAAGTTCTATCGCTTTCATGCCCGGCCCGACCGATGCAACGACGGTGTATCCGCGGGACTCAAGTATCTTTGTAGCGTTCTCCGCGGCGGCGGGGTCGCTCTCGATCAGAAGGATTCTGGTTTTTCTCATACGCTTGTACGCAATTTATTCTTCAGGTTCATTTTAAAGGCGGTGCCGGTGCGGCTCTGGAATAATCGTAACCGGACTGCTTCATCCATACGGTATACCGATCGCTTTTCTAACACTATATAACTATCAGCAGTTTTTTTATTCCACCATTATTCAATATCAAATTGTAAGGGTTTTTGCTTAATTTACTATAAGAATATTCCTTACAATCTGTAAAATCCCCCTAATATAATGGATAAACAAATTTTAAAATAACTGTTTGGGTCCTGCCTGTACCTATATGATGGGTTTGCGATAAGGTCGAGCGACATTCCCCCTTTGCGAACTCCTGATAAAGGGCCCCGCTATCCGTGCCCGATGAAAAGTGTTTGACCTGAACCTTCGGCACAACGGAAAATGCGCATCTGGATAGTCCACCCATTTGATGAATACGGATACCAAAGTGAATGACCGCATAACCGACATTGTTCAGAATAAAAAGGCCCGTTTCGAATACGAGATAATGGAGACCTTTGAGGCCGGTATCGTACTGGTAGGCACCGAGGTCAAGTCGGTACGACAGAAAAAAGTGAGTATCAATGAGTCTTATGCCAGAATCAGAAACGGTGAGGCTTTTATCGTGGGACTTAATATCTCTGTCTATGAAATGGGAAACCGTTTCAATCATGACCCGCAGCGGGAAAGAAAACTGCTGCTGCACCGGCAGGAGATAAAACGCCTCACCGGAAAACTAAAAGAGCGTGGTTTCACCATGGTGCCTCTGAAATTGTACTTTAAAAATGGAAAAGTGAAGGTGCTCCTGGGTCTGGGGAAGGGGAAGGCCAAGTACGACAAACGAAAGGCCATTCAAAAGCGGGAGTCAGACAGGGATCTGAGAAGGATTATCAAGCATCATCGGTAGACTACTATTCCCATTCTATAGTGCTCGGCGGTTTGGACGAGATATCGTACACTACCCTGTTTATCCCCCGCACCTCATTGATAATGCGGTTGGATATGGTTCTCAGGACCTCCTCGGGGAGGTATGCCCAGTCCGCCGTCATGGCATCCACCGACGTCACGCCCCTGATGGCGATTACGTTTTCATAGGTCCTGGCGTCCCCCATAACTCCCACCGATTTCACCGGTAGAAATACCGCAAAGATCTGCCACAGTTTCCGGTATAATCCCGCTTTCTTGATTTCCTCCAGCAGTATATCGTCGGCTTCCTGAAGCATCCCGATCCGTTTGCGCGTCACCTTGCCGATTATCCGGATGGCAAGCCCGGGGCCTGGGAAAGGGTGACGATAGATCAGTTCTTCGGGCATTCCAAGCTCTATCCCCAGTTCGCGCACCTCATCCTTGAAGAGCTCTTTGAGGGGTTCGATCACTTTGCCGGATTTTATGAGCTCTAAAATTTCAGGAACGCGGTTATGATGGCTTTTAATGGTGTCGGATGGACCCCTGGTTGAAACGGACTCTATTACATCAGGATAGAGGGTCCCCTGGGCGAGGAAATCGAATTTTCCGATCTTTCTGGCTTCGTCACGGAAGACCTTCACGAATTCCCTTCCTATGATTTTGCGTTTCTGTTCGGGATTGTCGATTCCTTTCAGTTTTTTCAGGAAACGGTCCGATGCATCGACATAGATAAGATTGAGTTTCAGGTGTTCCTTGAAGCGTTGTATGACCTTTTCATGTTCGTTTTTTCTCAACACACCGTTGTTCACAAATACACAGTAAAGCCGCTTACCTACAGCCTGCTGCAGCAGCATGGCGGTCACCGACGAGTCCACCCCTCCGGAAAGACCCAGCAATACAGTGCCGTCGCCCACTTCACTGCGGATGGCCTCGATCGAGGTACTGATAAAGGACTTCATGGTCCATCGGGGATTCAACCCGCAGATCCCGAAAAGGAAATTTCTCAGTATCTCGGTGCCGTGGACGGTATGGTAAACTTCAGGGTGAAACTGCACACCGTAAATCCGCTTCCCGACGTTCTGAATCGCGGCGGTTTCTGCGTTGCGGGAACCGGCGACCACGGTGAAGTCGGGCGGCGGGCTTATGACTTTATCGCCATGGCTCATCCACACCGTTTGTTCCTTGTCCAGTCCCGCAAACAGGGGTGATTCCTCTATTATGTTTATAACGGCACGGCCGTACTCCTTGCGGGAAGATCCCTGGATTTCACCCTTGAATGCGTCCACCACGATATAGAGCCCGTAACAGATACCCAGTACCGGTACGCCGAGATCGAAAATATCCGGACTCACCCCGGGCGCGTCCTTTTCATATAAAGAGGAAGGACCTCCCGACAGCACCAGGGCGGAAGGTTTCTCATTTCTGAGATCTTCAATTGAGGTGTAAAAGGGGAGTATTTCGGCGTATACCTTCTGCTCGCGGATTCTCCTGGCGATGAGCTGGGTGTACTGCGAACCGAAATCCAGAACGATCACTTTTTCATCGGGAATACTCCCGGGAAGGTGCTCCATCATCATTTTACCTGTAATGCCTTCAAGTAATCCTCATAACCGCGGCGCTGAAGTAACTCATTTTTCTCGTCCACATCGCGGGCCAGCCTGACACGGTATTCTCTCAATTTTTCACTGTACGAGGCATTGTTCAGCGCGAGTATCTGGACCGCATAAAGCGCGGCATTGGTTCCCCCGGCCTTGCCCGCCGCCATCGCGGCCACCGGAATACCCTTCGGCATCTGTAGAATCGACAACATCGAATCAAGGCCCCCCGCAATGGAGGTTTCGATAGGAATCCCGATTACCGGCAGCGTGGTATAAGACGCCACCACACCGGGAAGATGGGCCGCACCGCCCGCCGCCGCAATTACCACCTTTACTCCCCGGCCATACAGGGACTTCGCCCATTCCTTTGTCCTGTCAGGTGTTCGGTGAGCGCTCGAAATCACTACCTCGAAAGGAACCTCGAATTCCTCGAGCAGCTTGAAGCATTCTTTTACCTTCGGAAGGTCTGAATCGCTCCCTGTGATTATTGCAACTTCCGGCATTTACTCCCTCCAACTTCAGACGAGTATCATCATATTCCCGGCTTTTTCCCCGGCCCGGCGACATCGGTTAAGGGCCGAAGTACCAGCTAAAGAACCGGAAATAAAAAAGTAAAGTACATTCCTCAGTGGTGCCGTATTTTAAATGTAACCGGGGTATTGTGCTTGACGTGATCGGAATCTCTCCTTATTAAACAATAATTGCGAAAGTATATACAGGCGACAGGAATGTCCCGTACGCCAAACATATTATATCCGATAATGCGCTTTTTCAATAAATTTACACGTTATTAACGATCATACGGCAGTCTCATCTGCCGTGAATGGGGTGTAAGGTCCTTGATCACGTTGTTCAAGCTTATTCTACCCGCACTTGGGCTCCTGTTCATTGGAGGGGTTGTTCTTTTTATCAGCAAAATGAGGCTGCCCGCAAAGATCCGTAGAGCCGAAGAGTACCTCGAAGCCGGCGATCAACAGAAAGCAAGCGAAATCGTCCGCAGCGTGTTAAAGAAAAAAGAAGACTACGTACCCGCCCGGTATCTCAGGGCGAAAATCCTCACCAACCAGAAGCAGTACCTATTGGCGATAGCAGAGCTGAACGGCATACAGGCCCTTACCAATTACACTCATTTCGTGAGTGAAGCGGAACTGCATTGTCTGCTTGCCGACCTCTATCACGAGACCCAGCAATGGCAGCGGGAGATCGACGAATTCAAGATTATTTTAAAATTCAACCCTGACGACAACAACGCGAATCACAGGGTGGGGCATGTGCTCTACGCACAGAAACGTTACGCTGAATGTAAAGACCACCTAGAGAAAGCCTATACGCAAAATCCTTCTCTGTCCGACTGCCTCGCCCCGCTGGGAATTTCCTACTTCAATCTGGGCAACTACGAGGACGCGGAGCCTTACCTGCTTAAGACCCTGGAGAATTTTCCCGACAACACCGAAGCGCAATTTTATCTGGGCCTGATATACCGGCACATGAAAGACAACGAGAACGCCATCCGCATGTTCACCAACGCAAAACGGGACAAGAGGTTTTTCATCAAAAGCCTCTATAATGTCGCGGAGATGCAGCAGGCCGAAGAGCAGTATGAGGAAGCCATCAAAACCCTTGAAGAAGGTTTGAAAAAGCTCCAGGGGGGCGGCGAAGAAACACTCATGTACCGTTATCTGCTGGCCGAATGCTACGAAAAGTCAAACAAAATCTCCGAAGCCATTTTTCACTGGCAGAAAATCATGGAAGTAAACGGCAATTACCGAAACACCAAGTCCAAGATCGACGACTATAGCCAGATTATGGACAATGATAACCAGCGTGTTCTTTTCACTTCTTCCATGGACGACCTGCAACCCCTTATTACAGAACTGATTTCCAGGCTGAACTTCAACATCGTCTCAAAAAAAATGATCAACCCCAGCGAATGCATGTACAAGGCATACAACATCAAACGCATCAACGAGCCGCAGATATCCATCTATTTCAACCGTACCACGCGCGAGATTACCGAGGCCCATATAATCGATTTCGACAGAAAAATGCGTGACGAGAACTGCAAGAGCGGCATTTACATGACTACCTCCAGGTTCAGCCTCAAGGCGAAAAACGCCGCCGCGAATATGATGATCCAGCTTTATGACGCGAACCTTGTGGCGAAGGCGGTAGAGCGTATTATGCAGAGAAGATCCAAACCGGCGACCTGAACCGAAAAATGGACCTCCGCCCTAATTGCCTGATCACGTCCCTTGCATCGGTTTTACTGATAGTCTTCACCGGCTGCGGCGGCAACCCTGAAAGGCTCCTGAATGAAGGCATATCCCGATATACAAAGGGCGATGAGGAAAAGGGACGGGATCTGCTGACACGGGGAGTCCTTCTTTCCGCGTCCGTCAAAACCTTCAAGCCCCCGTTCCCTGAATGCCGCGGCAATCTGCTGGTTTCAGCCGCTAAAAACAACCGGCGCGTGCGGTTTCCGGTAACCTTCGATCTCCCCGGCCAAAATCCCTCAGCCTTGTTATGTTACAGCGAAAAACACGATCTTATCGCTGTCATCGACAGCACGGAAGCAGTCATATTAAATACCGGGGGGACCGTTATTTCCCGCCACCCTGTGTTAAAAAAGGGGAAAGCACCGGTAATGGCGTGCGTATGGCACAACAGGGATCTTCTTTATTACCGGGAAGGAGAAATATTCCGCATAAACGTCGAAAGCGGTGTTATCGATGAACTGCTTCCCGAACAGCGGTTTGGACCTCCCTTTACCGGATCGCGGTACACGGTTTCTTTCTCGCTCGACAGGGACACACTCGCACTTGCCGCCGGAATAGCCGGGGTTTATTATCTTTATGGAATCGATCTCGCCGCGAAGCGTCCGCTGTATGCAAGAAGGGCCTGTTCATCATCCAGGATACTCGCACACCAGGGCAGGGTCTATTACCTTACCGGTTTAACGGGAAACTGGAAGCTTGTCGCATATACTCCCGCCGACGCTAAAACCTCTGATCTGCTCTCCTTTGCCGGTCTCATCGACATTGTACTGCTGCCAGAAGGCCTGGCATTTGAAGACGGAGAAGGTCTATTCATTTCGGAATACTCATCGATGACTAAAATCAGGGTTCCATTCCAGGCGGAACTGGCCGGTCAATGTCTCGGGAGGGTGCTCATCCAGCATCGTGGAAGACGTTACGTACTCAACATGGCTGACCTTCTTTTGAAGCTCACTACCCTTAACAGCGAATTACCGGAACTGTTCAAGGTCCCACCGCCGAAGAGGGAAGAAAAAAATAACCCCGGTTCTCTGTAAAAACGGCTTTTAAAAAATTAAAATATCATTACCATATCCCGATGCCGCTCCCTGAAGAGCCGACGGGCACCGTCAGGAACCGTATGGGCGAAAATCATTTCCACGACCTCTGTGCGCAACCGCTTATCCAATCCAAGGTGTTCGCAGTAGTAAGCGGCTTCGGCCTCGATATCTTCAATCACCGTTTCCCTGCTCTCGGCGACCTCCCTGATCCTGTACGGGAGGGAAAGTTCCGTCAGTATGGCCTTTATATCCTTGAAACCGGTGACTCCACACCGGCCGCCTTTAAAATGGTTCCTTAAAACCTGCGACAGGGTATGTATACCCTCGTCCGCTCTTACCACCACGATGGAACGTTTTGCATGCCGGGACATTTTTTGAAGCGCCCGTAACGGCTCTTTCATGGGGTATATCGCATGGATGCAGATGAGAATATCGGAGGGTGTGCCCTCCCACGATTCCCAGGTGCATTGATGCAGGGAAATACGGTCACTGACGGAAGGTTCGAGTTTGCCCTTCAATATTTCCAGCATCTTTGCCGAGGGTTCTACGGCGACCACATGGTATCCCGCAAGAGCGAGGGGAACGGCGAAAAAACCGGTTCCTGCACCCACGTCAATCAGCGTTTTTCCACCCTGCAGTTCGAAAACGACCGCGTCCCAGAGTTTTCCCGGATATCCGGACTTCGATAGTCGGTTTTCGTACCGGCAGGCGACATTTTCATTGTGAAATCGCATTGCGTTTTCTCCGAAGATGCAGTCGGCAACTTCCCGTACAACCCGCCCTCAGTGCTTTTAAAAAACTACCCCCCGGGCACCAGAAGCGATTCTCAGCCGCTTCAGGGACGGTTCAGTATCTTTTTATGATTTAATCTTTTACATATCATTTCAACAACTATAATCAGCACAAACCGATATTATACGGTTGCCGGCGGTTGAACACCATGGAATCAAAATATCCAGGGTTCTGTAGTAAGTCATGCCCTTTATCCCGCAACGTATCGGCTGGATTGGGACAAGGTATACGACGAAAAAAAACAAGGGAGTATGACTCCCTTGTGGTGTGTAGTACTGATTTTGTAAGTGATTTGAGTTATAGATAAATTACTTACTTTTTCGCTGCGGGTTTCGCGGCTTTCTTTTCTTCTTTCTTTTCTTCAGCAGGTTTTGCCGCTTCGTCTTTCTTCTCTTCGGTCTTTACTTCAGGAGCCTTGGGGGCTTCTTTCTTGCAGCCGATGTAACCAAAGCTTACCGCAAAAACCAGTGCAAAAATAAGAGCTAACTTTTTCATGTAATTCTCCTCTTTACTTTAAGATAATCCGAATGGAAGGTCGATTAAGACCTTCCATTCTATTTTAATGAGTACATACGACATAAATCTTATCGGGATTTACTTCTTTACTTCTTCTTTCTTCGCTTCTTCTTTCTTTGCGGCTTTCTTCGCAGCTTTCTTCACGACTTTCTTCTTTGCGGGAGCTTTCTTTTCGATCTTCTTGTCTTCTTTAGGAGCAGCTGCTTTTTCCTGAGCCATCACCGCGACGCTGGCAACAAAAAGGAAAGCAAACATAAGGCTGAGTATTTTTTTCATAAACACCTCGTTTTTTGATTGTTAATAAATAGAATAGTAACTTCTATAACCTATAGAACAAACAAGGGTATTTTTACGGTCACAATGCGGTGTTTTTTCGTATTTATTTTTTTTAAAGATTTCCTTTTGCTAACCCTTATTCACGGTACCTTGAAAAATCCAGGAAACGGTTACCGACCGCATAACTCACCCCGTGAGGTCAGGATTCTGGTCTTATGCTCGACGATAAACGCCTTTTAGAACTATACGGTCTATATAAAAAAGAGCTTTATATTTATCTTGTAAGGCTTTCCCGGTCAAATGAACTGGCCGAGGACATTTTACACGATTGTTTCGTCAATCTGATACAGTATTCAAGAAAATATGACCTGAAAGACATCAACATCCGGTCGTTTTTATATAAAACCGCCCACAATCTCTGCATAAACGCCCTTAAAAGAAACAGTTTTCTGCACCAGGTTCCGGTTGAGGAAGACAGTAAGGTTACAAACGACAGTGTCGTCACCGGCAACCTGGAATTTGAGGAATTGAATAATACGGTGTATGCACTATTACAGAAGGTGGATGAGGTATCGCGCTCAATCTTCATAATGAGGAAGGAACTTGATATGGATCCCTCTGACATTGCCAGAAACCTGAATATTTCAGAGCGTACCGTTCGAAGAAAAATTGCGAAAGTACTGGAGTACTTAATGGAATCATTAAAAAAATCCGGTTATTTGTCGGTTTTTTTTCTGATTAATGGCATTATTTCAATTCAAGGTTGTTTTATGTAGTAGAGGATTATGCACTGATGGATCATCCGAGCGACAGGAGTATAATCAGACTAGTTTCGGGCATGATCGCCGGCCGAAAGGCGGAACTGCTGCGGACCCATATATCCTTTTGCCCAGGGTGCGGACGCAGGTATGAGCGACTTTTACACATACTCACCCCGTCTCTCAATACGGTTTTGAAACCCAAACCCAGGCTGGAAAGTAAACTACTCGAAATTCTGAATACTCAGAAACATACCGGGAACGGGGAAAAGAAGCGATCGTTCTTACCCCTTCGGAATATCAATTCATATCCCCGGCCTTATGTCGCCTTCGCCTGCATATTCCTGGTAGTGTCGCTGGTAATCGGTCTGGCCGTGATCAGCGACCAGCGCAGCACACTCCCCGTTTCAATCAGCTATTTAAAAGGACGCATCTACATCGACAACCGTGTAATGGGGCCTGATTCCAGAATAAAAGAAAACAGCATGATCCGGGTCCCTGGAAACGCGGCCCTGGTACTCTCATTCCAGAATTCGCTTGTAGTCAAGATCCGGGGAGAAAGCATATTCAAAATCCGCAGATCCAACGGCAAAAAGAAAAACAGTCTGATGGGTTACACCTTTGAAATAATGAAAGGAAGCCTGTTTGCGAGGATCGACGTCAAAGGGAAAACACCCTATTTCTGTTACCTCACTCCCGATGCGAGAATCAGGCAGAACCGAAACGAATTTATACTGAATGTGTCGGAAGAGGGAACCACCGTGATTACCAAGAACGGTCCCCTGCAGGTAACGGCGCTTAATTCCAAGGAA
This sequence comes from uncultured Leptospirales bacterium, assembly GCA_964624235.1. Classification (GTDB taxonomy): domain Bacteria; phylum Spirochaetota; class UBA4802; order UBA4802; family UBA5368; genus CAZUXY01. The sequence goes on from CAZUXY010000025.1 coordinate 21,170, forward strand.
GAGATGGAGCTCCTTCCCGAAAAAAAATACGTGATCGGGTACTCCATCGAATCCAACGAACTCAACGAACAGGATGAGAAAACCACCGACACCCTTAAAAATCTCGACAATCCTTACAGGAACGATGCCGTTCCCGGGCTGCTCCACCTTCCCGATTTGCCTCAGGAAAAGATATAACCCGTTCAAAGACCCATCACTTCTATCATAAGCCCGCCCAGGCGTGTGCTGTGATAGGTGCCGCGGAAAGACTTTTTCCACTTTTCAGGTCCCCATGCAATGACCAGCACCGGGGTCGAAGTATGAGTGCCGGTGGCCCATACCACCCCCTGGTCCCGGGCGATGGCTCTGGCCATTAGATTGGTCCTGTTCTCACTACCGGCAACATTGAACTCACTGAAATCGCGGATCAAAGGAATACGGCGGTCGGCGAGGTGACGTTTCTTCGGGTCATAAGAAGGATTTTCCACGGTTCGGAGTATCTCCTCCGCCTGGAGGTGTGCAATAGGGAATCCGACTGCGTCGTTGAACAGACGGCGGAACGAGTCGGGGGTCCTTTCGTGTGCGGGAAGGGCATCGAATTCACGTAAAATCTGTTCGAAAGACTTACGCTGAGCATAAATTTTTTCCAGCACACCGGGATCGCCGTAATTCCACGACGGCTCCCACTGCCTGTTCCCGAATGCTTTGCCGGTGAGCGGCCTGCCCTGGGGGATTTTGTGTCGTGAATAACTGAAAGCAAAACCCCCGGTTTCGTGATCGGCGGTGACGATTATCAGCGTATCGTTTCTGCCCGACGCCCATTTCATGACGGCCCCGATAGTTTCATCCAGCACCAGCATTTCATGCAGCAGACGTCCCGCGTCATTCTGATGTCCTGCCCAGTCGATGAGTCCAGCCTCAACCATCAGAAAAAACCCGTCCCGGTGAGATGACAGTATATCAAGGGCCTTTTCGGTCATCTCACGGAGGGTGGGTACATGCCGATCCCGGGATTTCCTTGTACGGTTTACGGTAATCCCGTCGGGCATCTCGGAATTTGAGAACAGCCCCAGTATTTTCACCGATTTTGCCCTCTCCAGCTGCCGGCGGTCAAAAACCATTTCATATCCACGCCGTGAGACGATCGCCAGAGGATCCGCTTCATCCTTTCGATTTGATTTCAACGGCATATGGGGAGGGATCATTGAACGATAGGTGTTATACTCGGCAGTACCCTTACGGTTCACGGCCGCGGGGAGCCAGTGACGCAGGCCTCCCGAAAGCATGATATCGGCGCCCTCACGGGCAAGCTCCAGAGCAATGCGGTTTTCCATTGAACGAAGGGGTACATGGGACGCAAACGACGCCGGTGTGGCATGGGTGATCCGGGTATCCGATATAAGGGCGGTGAGTTTTCCCGCTCTCCGTGCTTTTTCCAGAATGGTCTCGACAGGATTACCCTGATAATCCAGGCCCAGCATCCCTGAACGTGAGTACCTGCCGGTGGCCATCTGGGTACCTGCAGCCGCGGAGTCGGTCACCAGTACGCCGTATGAACTGGTACGCATCAGGCCCATATCACCTTCATTCATGAACCGTTCAATGTGCAGCTTCCGTTGGGAAGACCGCAGGTCAGGGGTCTGATGGGCATAGGCCATTAACAGACCGATCTCCTGGGGGCCCATACCGTCCCCTATGACAAGTATGACGTTTTTAACCCTGTCGCTTTCCGACGGGGCCCTGCTCAGGAATACTGCGGCAAGAGACAGCGCAAACACCAGCAGTACAACTCCCGTCGTTTTCCTGTTGTTGCATATCCATGGAAACAGTTTCACGTATTTCCTCCCCTCTCAACGGGATATATTCTCAGACAGAAGGCGAATGTCGCAATTCCCTATCGGTGGAATATCCCGGTGCCGGTCGGGTGAAAGCCCCATAAACGCGGTTACCAGGATCTGCAGGGTATCACCGTGGGACACCAGCAGTATGGTTTTATTTTCATGTACCTCTTCACAGTGTTCGATGAGCTTTAACACTCTCGCTCTGACCTCAAGAGGAGATTCCACATTATGGTCGCGGTTCGACGGGTTCCCCTGATCATGATTCCAGACCGCATGGTAATGATCCTGGGACCGGCCCTCGTAATCGCCGAAAAACCTCTCGCGCAGCAGAGCGGTGAAATGAACGTGGCCGGTCCCGATGATTTCTGCCGCGATCTCGGCGGTCTGCCTCGCCCTCATGAAGTCGGAAGCGTAGATCACCGGTTCGCCTTGAGTGAACGGGTGTGTGTTCAGCGCTTCCCGTACCTGGGCGACACCTTCTTCAGTGAGGCCGCACCGGTTAAGTCCGTTCGAGGGATGGCTGCAGATTACACCGTCGCGGTTCGCCTCGCTCTGCGCATGGCGCAACAGATAATAACGGTTTCTGGTCTTCATAATGAAATCCTGAAGCTGCTGTAGAGAACACGTCTCATCGGTACCCCGTTTTTTTTGATAGAGATTTCGAGTATGAATGGGATATCCCTGTTCTTCCAGTCTCCGGGTTCAAATGCTTCCCGCAGACGTTCACGATAAAAACACTCCAGCAGGCTCCCCACCAGTGAAAATCCGTAAATCCTGCTTTCCCTGATTTCAAGTCGTTCAACCCGGCAGGAATACCGGCGGTCTGATCTGATGAACTCAACACCTTCCACGGATACGTGTTCCCCTTCTCTACGTGAAAAACTGAAACAAACGGTATCACCCTCGAAATATATGAAATTAAAGAAGTCTTTCTCCGTTCCTTTCAGCGTCCGGGGTGAAAAGTGGAACTTGAGCGATGTATCGCTGATCATTCCCGATGCCGAGAGTCTGGATCCCAGCAGCACTTCATCCCTGGAATTACCGACTTTATCGCACGACCCCGCCGCCATCATCATACAGAATAGCAGCCGCCATGCACGGGCACGTGCGGGATGTTCAGGACCTCTTACGATCAATTCTCCACCATCCTTTTAGCGCGAGGTCATCATCCCTGAAGATTGAAAACCGACTGAAATAATCCCTCAGGCGTTCCAGAAATCCGTCTGTAAAGGACAGGGAGCCCCCCTCACTGACGAGCGAATCACTGAAGGTTTCAGGCAACAGGCCTTGAGGGAAAAGTCCCGTGATGTCGTTGTACCGGCTGTAGATCAGAATAAAAAGAGGCTCAAATATCCCTGCGGCCGTTTCTATCTCGCTTCTTTCGGGATAAAGAACATTTAAAGCGAAAGTAAAAAAATCATATTCTATGAATGGGTACAGTTTCAGGGATATCGGGAAGATATCACCATAACCGAGACGCTCATGCATCTCGCGGGTAATATCGCCGGCCTTGATGTCTTCGAAGACGGCGAATGAATGGAAGTACTGGTCGGACTCGGTATAGGTAGACGCAAAGACCCTCAGGGGAGAGAAGAAGACACCATTATCCGTACGGGATCCCGGATGCTGCGGTATAAGGCGGGACTTGAAGTATACATGGTCGGTATAATACGATGGGTAACGGTCCGTTCCCCCCTGGCTCACCACCCGTCCTGCCCCTCCTCCGTATTTTAAATTTACCTTGAAAAAGTGCAGAAAGTCGATGAGTTTGCCCGGCACCTTCATGGCGAACTGCAGGCTGTGTTGATCAGAAACCGGCTGACGATTCACCATAAGCTCATGATGGAGCAGATATTCCGGAATATAACGGGTAAGATATTCAACCACCGGTACGGCCGAACCGTAATCAAGCTCCTTTACCGGAATATGGGGAACGAAAAATTCTTCACCGGTGACGATAAACTCGTTTTTCATTATATTGATATACGTGTGGCCGGCCGCGTTAAGGTTTCCGGTATCGATACTCTTAAGCATGGCCGTAATCTTTTCAGCGGGTGTCATTATATTTAACCGTGTTTCCCCGGATTCACCGCCTGCCCGTTTTCTCCCCGCAGGGTGAAGAGCGGTAAGACGGGTTTTTCGTGTGTTCGAAACCATATGCCGACTGCGGCAATGATGCCACATACCTAATTGTCTTGACAAGCGGTTATTGGTGGCTATACGATAAATACATCCATTTAGAACCGACATCGGAAGGATGACATCGAGACAGTTGTATCATTAAAGGATAATGCGGGAAGCAATCTCATACTGTTTCCCGGGATATACGAATTCAATACTAATTTAACAATTGAAGAGTTATTATCATGAGCACATTAATGAATATTGGGGTTTCACAGCTGCGGATAGCTGAGACCCCGACGGTCTTAAGAACCATCCTGGGGAGCTGCGTCGGGGTGTGCGTGTACGACCGTATGAAAAAAACCGGGGGAATGGCCCACGTGCTGCTCCCGAACAACCCTGGGGACGGAAACCATGAAAAGTACGCTGATTCAGCGATTCCGAAACTAATAGAACAGATGCTGAAAGACGGATGCAAAAAGGAATTTCTTTCGGCAAAACTCGCGGGCGGCGCCTCCATGTTCAAATTCAATGCGAATGTCACCCTTGGGCAAATCGGCGACAGAAATATAGAGGTATGCAAACAGGTCCTGGAAAAAAACGGTATTCCGGTAGTGGTGGAAGATACGGGAGGGAACGCGGGGCGTGTAATAGATTTTTTCCTTGATGACGGAAGGCTGAAGGTAAAAGCGGCGGGCGAGGAAAAAATCTATTACAAAGTTTAATCATTAATACCGGAGATAAAAAGATGCACGCACATATACAGCAGAGAATTCAATCCATAATAGAAAACCTGGAGCAGTTACCGTCCATTCCCGAAGTGGCAAGCCGCGTGCTCACCATGGTAAATGACCCGGATGTGTCTTTCAAGGCCATCGCGGATGAGATATCCAAGGACCAGGCTATAACCACCAACATACTCAAATTATGTAACTCCGCGTACTTCAGCAAGGGGAAGGAAATCTCTTCGATCGACCGGGCGATTGTTACACTGGGAATAAAGGAAGTAAAAGACATAGTCATCGTTGTGGCAACCCGGGAGGTCCTCAATAAAACCATCATCGGGTATGACCTTGCCAGGGGCGACCTGTGGCGGCATGGTATCGCCGTGGCGATACTTTCTAAAAAAATCGCGATGCAGAAAAGCATGAAATCGGTGGCGGATATCGCGTTCACCGGCGGCATTATACACGACGTGGGTAAAACCGTACTGGCGCTCTTTGTGCAGAATACGTTTAAAGACATAATGGCGTTGACACAGGCGAAACAGTTGCCCTTCAGTGCGGCCGAAAAGGAAATCATGGGTTACGACCACCAGGAGATCGGAGAACGCATACTTGCCAAGTGGAAATTCCCCGATGTATTGAAGTCCATTGTCAGGTATCATCACCAGCCGGACAAGTGTCCCCGGGAACACATGCCCATCACCTCGATAGTGCATATAGCCAACACCGTCTGTCTTATGGCCGGCATAGGGATCGGGAGCGACGGCCTTTTCCATGAACTGAACGACCAGGCCCTGAAGACGGTGGGGATGGGAAACAAGGAGCTGGAAACACTCTATTCCGATATACCCAGGGCGCTTAACGAAGCGAAAGATATACTCTGACCGGGAAACACGATGTTTCTTATCAAACCCTGTCCCGAATGCGGAAGAAAACTCCGTTTCCCCCTGGACAGGGGTGTTATCAGGGTGAAATGCCTCTGCGGGTTCAGCTTCACCGCCGATCCCGATAATCCCTCGTTATATGAAAATGCTGTTTTTGACTTAAAAACGCCGGGAAGCCGCCGAAAGATTAAACGGACATCAGGAACAGGTTTTTCGCTCCGAACGAACCTTAAAAAAATCTTCGGCTTCCTGATGGAACGACTCCTCATGATAAAATACACTCTCCAGAATTTCCGCCTCCTGCCGGTGGAACGTCAACGGAAAGTGATCATTATAATGGTTATCTGTGCCGCCGCTCTCATCCTTACGATATGCCTGCTTATATCATTGAGCGGCGGCAGGGCTCACCAGAACGGGATCATTTTGTGAGCTATCATATCAATACCACGGAATCCTATCACCGGGAAAAAATAGACGGCCTCGGGTGGGAGCTCACCGTCTGCAACTCCCTGTGGCCCGAGCACAGCCCCTGCAGAAGAGTTTTGCGGAACGGAAACTCTTACGGCGCCATGCTCTACCGTTTTCTTGAAAAACTGCTTCCAATGGAGACGGTAACCTCCGTTCTGGAAGGAGGTGGAGGGTACGGTTATCTGATGAAAGATTTTCTGGACATCAGGCCCACTCTCCGCACCACAATGCTGGATATCTCGCCGATGATGCTGAAAACGCAGATGGAAACTCTGGCGGGGCATGATGTTCTATATCTGGAGGCCGATTTTCTTCGGTCCGAGCCGGTTATGCTGAGAAATTACGATCTGGTCATATTGAACGAGAACCTTGGCGATTTCCCGGTCGTGGTAAACATATCCAGGGACGATTATTACGGAGCAAACAGCTCAAACGATGAAACCATGCGTGCCGTCAGGCATATCCATGGTAAATGCAATTTGCCCGATCCGGAGGATTTCCCCTGCACCTTCAACCTCGGGGCGGTCCAGGCGGTTGAACTGATCTGTGTTTCAGGTGTAAGGTTCGCGTTCATAAGCGAGCACAGTTGTGAAGCCGAGGCACCCTCCCGTCTCTCCGGTCTGATCGGTCCGCAGTCATCGGGTAACCCGGAGCGTATCCGCCTGCGGGGTCATGATGAATACACGGTGAAGTTTTCATATCTTGAGCGGACCGCACGCAAGCACGGGTACACAACACTCAGGGGACCAATGGCGGATTTCCTCACACCCCTCATGGACGGGGAGGTACGGTTTATACTCAGCTCCGGTGTATCGGCCAGGGACGATCATGAAATCCTGCGTCAGTTCATCGGGGATCTTTATAAATATGAATACCTCATCCTCCTCAGGAATGCCTGACGCAGAGGCGTACCTGCGTGGTTACCGTGAAGCGGCCTGCTCGATCTCTCTTCTTCTGAGCACGAGTGCCTTATAGTATTTTGATTTCACCTGACCGCTCTTATCGAGTTCGATGATCTTTTTATTCAGCTGTTCGGGGCCCAGTTTATTGACCTTCTTTTTTTTGGCGGGGGAGGAAGGGGCCGCTTCCTGCGGCTGTGGTGCGCCCTGGGTTTCCTGCGTGGTGTTTGTCTCTTCTGCCATTTTACTTCTCCTTGTCTGATCCTGTTATGAACTTTGGTTAAGTTTCCTGAATTTGAAAAAAAGCATACCGCTTGTTGGGATTAGTGTACGGGTAAATTTAACTCTGGTGGTTTACCGTTTTATTGAATCCAGGGCTTCTTTAAAGCGCGGGATGGCCCTGTTGATGACGTTCTCGGACACACAGTACGCAATCCTGAAATAGCCGGGTCCGCCGAAACCCGAACCGGGAACCACCAGCACGTTGAATTTCTGCAGGTGCTTTACGAACTCAACGTCATCCGGTACCGGTGATTTACAGAAAATATAAAACGCACCTTCGGGTTTTATAAATGAATACCCGGCCTGCCGCAAACCTTCCATCAGAAGATCCCTTCTTTTCTTGTACATCTCGACATTGACCGAAACATCGAGCAGCTTGGATACCGTCCTCTGCATCAACGCGGGTGAATTGACGAATCCGAGTATACGGGTGCAGAGTATCAGACCGGATACCAGCTTTTCCACCTCCCGCGCCTCTGGATGGACGGCGATATATCCGATCCTTTCACCGGGTATGGAAAGGGTTTTCGAATACGAGGTCACCACAATCGCCTGTGTATAGTGCTTGAGTATACTGGGGACCCTGACACCGTCATAGACTATCTCCCGATAGGGCTCATCGGAAATAAGATATATTATCCTCCCGGTTGTACGCATGTGTTCCCCGAGCAGTTCTGACAGTGACTTTATCTCCGCTTCGGTATAAACCCTTCCGGTGGGATTATTCGGGGTGTTTATCAGCACCGCCCTTGTTTTTGTGCTCAAAGATTTTTTTATTGAATCGATGTTAAGGGTAAAATCTTTATTGGTGTCCGCCAGTACCAGTACCCCCTGATGGTTGTCTACGTATGAACCGTACTCAACGAAATAGGGTCTGGGAACCAGCACCTGGTCGCCCGGATCCAATATGGTCTTCAACACCACATTAAGACCGCCCGCGGCGCCGCAGCTGGTAACGATCATTCCCCAGGGGACCTTCACCCCCTGTTCCCTGGAAACCTTCTCCGAGATGGACTTCCGTGCATCGGTGAAACCCGCGTTAGGCATATACCCGTGAACTCCCTTCTCTGCACCGGTGACGAGTTCTTTCAGAACATCAAAAAATTCCCCGGGAGGATCAAGATCCGGGTTGCCGAGGCTGAAATCAAAAACATTTTCCTCCCCGTGCTGGGATTTCAGAACCAGGCCCTGCTCGAACATCTTCCTGATCCATGAGGATTTTTCCATGGAAGTGTCTATCTTTGATGCTACGGGCATTCCTCACCTCGTAATCTGCTGATAATTCCCCTGTGGATAAACCTTTTATCCCTTCGGTCCGGGTACCGGGCCGCACGTAACCGGATAACCGGCCTAAACCACCGTCATCATGGTCGAAAAAACGGTTTAAACCACAAAACCTGATTAACGCAGTGAACTAAGTACAATAAATATAATCAAGTATTTTTCTGCTTGAAAAAGCCCGCCTGCGGTGGGTTGCTGTGTAGTTATCAGGAAAACAATTATATGCCGAGGTGCAGCATGCTCGACCGTCATCCTCAATCAGGTTTTCGATTTCCCAGGCTTGCACATCTTACCATGGCTTTTGCCGGCATTATTATCGGATTCCTGATTGCACGGATGTTTATAATCTCTTTCACTGTCATCGATGAATCGATGAGTCCAACCCTTAAAAAAGGAAGTCTGGTCTACATCCTAAAGCATATCACCCCAGGATACGGCGATATAATCCTTTTTTACAGTCCCTCCGAACCGGGGAAAGTGCTTTTACAACGGGTGATCGCGGCAGAAGGCGACACCGTGGAAGTCCGCAACAAGGTCGTGTATAAAAACAACGAAAAGGCGCGTTTTCCGTGGAAAACGACCTCAAGGGATGCAAGGATTTTTCCCATGAGTGTCACGGCGAGGGACAACATGCCCGGCGTGAAGCTTAATGAAAACAGTTTTTTTCTGCTGGGAGACAACCCGGATTACAGCTATGACAGCCGCTCATTCGGTATGATAAGAAAAGAGAACGTAATAGGAAAAGTGATATATATTTTCAAACGTTAGCATCTCCGCCGGAACTGGACCAGAGGCTGGAAAGTCAGGGTTTATTTTTTTCCTTCTGGCCTTCCCCGCCTTTATTGTTTTTTTTACCGTCCTCTCCAGGGACCTCGATTTTAATATCCTTTAAATGGCCCACGGATCTGTCATCAAGATGCTTTTTGCGTGCGACCACCAGCCGGTATATGCCTGAATCTATTTCACGGCGTACCCAGTCGATGCCTTCAATCTCGCGTGCTTTTACAAGAGGCTGCAGACCTTCCACCTTCCCTGCCTCGGCGATATAGCTTGCGGTCCAGAACCTGGTAACGGGGTCCCGGTCCAGAAGACCCTGGTTGAGCAGTTTCATATTTTCCGCGACACTGTCGTTGAGCATAATCAGTGCGTAAATTCCCGCAAGCTTTATGCGCTTATCATCACTGTTCCTTACTATCTCTTTTATCCTGGGGACAAACCCGGAATTCCCTGAACGCGCGGCGGCTTGCAGCGACTGAATAACAAGCCTGTCTATTCCCGATCCGAGCGCATTTTCAATTACGGGAACACCTTCGCCATGCTTTAAAAGGCCGAGCGCGAAAACCACCGCCGCCTTGACCTGTAATGACTTTTCTTTATTATAGCGCTCGACGAGAAATCTGACCGCCCGTTCATCTCTCAATCGGCCGAGCGCTTCGGCCGCGGCGCAGCGGAGGAATTCCATACGTTCCGACCCCCGGCCCACTTCAGCCTCGGCGTTGAGGTTTTTCACCAGATACCAGAATGCTTTTTTATTGCCCGCGTATCCCAGATGCAGCATGGCCTCTATCTTCTGTTCATGGGTACCTGCTTTTAATATTTCCATGTAGGGATTGGCCATAAGCTTACCATCCCTAAGAAAAAGCATGGAACCCGTAACAAAGCATACGACGGTAATGACGATTTTACGGCTTATCAATGTTATTTTCATGCCGGTTCAACCTTCCATTCGCGTCACTCTGTCTGCAGCAGTTGAATTGTACTTCATAGACTATATGCGGTACTTTTTGATTGACAAGCTCTTTTTTCGAACCATTATTTAACAAACCATACTGAAAGCATACTATCGGCGCCGGGGGAACGGCCTGCTGAAAACACCTTTAGATTGAATATCGCGATTAAACACTGAATATACTGATCACCGTTTCGTTCACGCCGTCCAATGAAGGTGCACCCGGCAATGTAGCCCGAAAAGATTTAAAATCCGCAACCTGGATAATCACTGAACCAAATGTCAGTAATGATTCACCGGTTCATGTTGATATGATCGCACGGTTACCGTCTGTGAACTATTGCATCTAACCGGTATAGGAGGGTTTGATAATGAAAGCCATTATTATGGCGGGCGGTGAGGGCACAAGGTTGCGGCCTCTCACCAGCATACGTCCCAAACCTATGATCCCGATCATCAATAAACCCGTGCTTGAACATGCCGTCAATTTACTGAAGAAACAGGGTGTCAGGGATATCACTATAAGCCTCTTCTACAGACCGGAAAACGTGCAGAACTATTTCGGCGACGGTTCTGATCTGGAAGTCAATATCTCTTATTCTGTTGAAGAAACACCGCTGGGGACCGCAGGCGGTGTGAAAAAAGCCGCCGGTTCCGCCTCAGACACCATTATAGTACTGAGCGGCGACGGCATCATCGATTTTGACATTCAAAAAATACAGCAGTTTCACCATGATAAAAAATCACTTTTCACTATAGTTCTTACCCGAGTAAACCAGCCCACGGAATATGGAATCGTCATTACCAGGGAAGACGGTGTCATTGAGAAATTTCTGGAAAAACCGGCGTGGAGTGAAGTATTCAGCGACACCGTGAATACCGGTATGTACCTTATAGAACCGGAAATCATCAGGAACTACATACCGGCGAACCGCAAATACGACTTCTCCCTTGATCTGTTCCCCCTTCTGAGGAAAAAAAAGATACCTTTATACGGATATATCGCGGACGGATACTGGTGTGATGTCGGCAACCTGGATGCCTACCGTGAGGTTCACCAGGCGATACTGGACGGGATGGTTAAAATCGATTTTCCTGGAAAGAAAATCGGAGAAAAAATCTGGATCGGTAAAAATGTGGAGATTTCTCCGGATGCGGTGATTCGGGGTCCCGTGATTCTGGGCAATTTTGTCAGGATAAAAGGGGGGGCCGAGGTTTCCGAGTTTTCAGTAATCGGCGACGGTTGCGTTATCGAAGAGGATGTATCAGTCCGCCGTTCCATAATCCTGCACAATACCATTGTGGGCCCTAAAAGCGAACTGCGCGGGGCCATTATCGGGAAGCGGTGCGTGATCGAGGAGGGCGTATCCATCTATGAAGGCGCAGTAGTGAGCGACGATTGCGAAATCGGAAGCAATTCAGAAATCCCTCCCGGGATACGCATCTGGCCTGAAAAAATAATCGAGCAGGGGACCAGGCTCACCACCGACCTGATCTGGGGCCAGACCGAAAAAAAGACCCTGTTCACCGCCGACGGTATAGTCGGCTCCTTTAATGTTAAAATCACACCGGAATTCGCCGCAAAACTCGGTTCAGCACTCGGGGCCTTTCTGGGCAGCAATTCGTTGATAGTCATCAGCCGCGACACCTCTCCCTCCGCACGGTTGATTAAAAGAGCCATGTCGGCCGGGCTTCTCTCGATGGGGGTTCAGGTGTTTGACATGGAAATCCAGTCAATCCCGATCAACCGGCATTCAGTGAAATTCAATAACGCCGATATGGGTATTTATGTTCAGATGTCGCCCATGACGGGGCTGCAGTTTATTCAGATTCAGATCTTTGACAGGTTCGGCTTTCCGATACCGGTTGCGGCCGAAAAAAAGATAGAGAATATCTTCTACCGGGGCGATTACCCCAGGAAAGACGCCTTCGAGGTCGGCAAACTTGAGTATCCCATGCACCACCTCGAGTCATATATAAGCAATACCCGGAAATACGTGAACTATAAACTTTTATCCGACCGCAAATGGCAGATAATCATCGACTGTTTCAACGGATCAACCTCATATGTTTTCCCTGATCTGCTCACCGCATTCGGCTGTACCACAACTGTGCTCAGGGGACAGATCAAGGAGTTTGTCAGTGAAAAAGAGCTTAAGGAAGATACACGGATTGCTTTTGATAACATTACCCGCATGTGCAGGGCCAACGGGGAGGTAGGAGTCATCATCGGGCCGCACGGCGAAAGTGTCACCATAATCGATGAAATGGGCAATACATTTTCCCCTGAAGACGTGAGTGCAATGTTATGCATGTATTACCTGAAGCATAAGGGTGAAAAGATCATCAATATACCGGTTACATCCTCCTCTATAATCGAGAAGATAGCGGTGGAATACGGCGCAACCGTCGTCAGGACCAGTACCAAAATCCGCGCTCCCCAGGATACCGAAGATATCTTTCTGTTCCGCTCCCAGGGCATGTATCCCCACATCGAAAAGGAGTACGATCCGATGATCGTATTTCTTCTGATACTGGAATTCGCCACCCTTGAGAACATGCCACTGTATGAACTGCGGAAGAATATCCCCGGTACCAATCTGTATAGTACCTCCATTCCCTGTACCATTGACGAGAAAGCGTCAATAATGCGATACCTCACGTCACTGCCCATAAAGGAAGGGACTGATCTGGAAATGATCGACGGCGTCAGAATAATAAGAAACGATGCATGGATACTGATAATGCCCGATGCCACACAACCGTATATACATCTCTACGCCGAAGGGAGGAATAACGCAGACCGCGACGGCATTATCGATGAATTTACCGTTATGATTAAAAAATTCCAGAAAGGAAGATGAATCCGGGGTGCCATATATGCAATTTGTCAACAAGGACCGACTGGTGGACACTTTTATTGATCTGGTCAGAATACCGTCCCCGTCCTGGAAAGAAAGTGGAGTCATCAGGTATAT
>CAZUXY010000025.1:34366-61599 GCA_964624235.1 uncultured Leptospirales bacterium
TCACGCGTATATTAAAAAAACTGGATGTTCCCTACAGGCTGCTCCCCTGCGGACCCACACACAATCTGCTCGCAAAGCTGGAGGGGGATCGTTCCGTGAAGCCTATCCTCTTTTCCTGCCACATGGATACGGTGATTCCCTGCGACAGAATCAATCCGGTAATTGAAGGAAACCGAATCAGTTCCGACGGGGAAAGCATACTCGGGGGGGACGACAAAGCCGCCATCGCCGCAATCCTTGAAACATTGAGAATTCTGAAAGAAAAAAAGCTTCCACACGGCCCACTGGAATTTCTTTTTTCATCCGCCGAGGAAATCGGTCTTAAAGGCATCAAGGAATTCGACTTTTCCCTACTGAAATCCAGATACGCCTTCGTTTTCGACAGCGGCGGCGATATCGGAACTGTAGTTATTAACGCACCCACCCAGATTACTATGGAAATTAAAATTAGGGGCAGGGCCGCCCATGCGGGTATGGAACCCGAAAAGGGCATAAGCGCCATAAGGGTGCTTGCCGAAATAATCGCCTCGATCCCTCACGGCAGAATCGATGAATCGACAACCGTTAATGTGGGAGTGATGTCAGGAGGAAAGGCGACGAATATAGTGGCCGAAGAAGCCATGTGCAGGCTCGAAATCAGGTCGCTTTACCGTGAACGTCTTAAAAGCGTCGAAACATCCCTTAAAAAAATATGCAGGGAAAAAGAGAAAAGCAGTAAAGCAAAGATATCAGTAACACGGAATCTGGAGTATGAAAGCTTTACTATCGACCCGCATAGCAATATCGCCGTAATTGCCGCAAAGGCGGTTCGCGGCATCAGCAAGACCCCCCGATTTACCACCTCCGGGGGAGGAAGCGATACAAACATCATCAACCGATCGGGGATAAAAGCCGTGAACATGTCCATAGGCATGCGGAATGTACATACAAAAAATGAATATATTCAGATCAGCGATCTGATCGACGGAACCCGCCTTATGCTTTCACTGATAGAAACGGTTCGTTAACAACACTGATTTTTAAAAACATCCCAGTTTTACAATGAAGTATGCACCGCAGATCAGGGTGAGCGGCAGGGTCAAAAAATAGGTCAACATCTCTGTTGAAGTAACGGCGGAAGCATGAATAACCTTTTTACCGAAATATGAATAATGATAATGTAACGGGTCCTTTGTACGCCGGTAGATCCTGATCCCAATCCGGAATTTGATAAAAAGCATCATCCAGAAAATAAGCCCGGATTCCACAAAAAGGATCCGGTCCAGCTTGAGTGCTCTCACCTCCTGTGGGTTGATCAGTATAAAAACGGCCAGGAAAATACCGAGAGCTATATTAGTTATGGCAGTGTAAAGAAATCCCCGGAAGGACCGATCTTCCTTTTTAATTATAAATGAGATGATAAAATAAAAATGAAAAAAAAATGATATCTCCAGAACTATAATAAAGAATAGGGCAACCATCGGGGAATTATGTAATAGTATGTATTCTGGTGAGCCTCTGTTCAGTATAGGGTACAGTGTGGTAAAGTCAAGTAAAAGGGTTCTCAGTGTGAACCGACACTTCACCAAACCGGCTACTCGAAAAGGTTTCAGGAGATAGCATTATCAGGGATCCCGGAGTGTCCGACATTCAGGACACTTCTGAAATTAAGAAAAATTATTCCATTTATCGAAGCAAAGCACACCGCGTTATGCTTTTTCCATTACTTCTGTTCCAGCCACAAAGTTCCCTGATGTTACACTATAATTCAGATTCCATTTCATATATAAAGTGTAAATAAAATAATGAATATAATATTGCAACACTTTGACCTGCCTGAATAAAAAAAAGAGGTATTCAAGGTGAATACCTCGCGCAAATTTAGCGGAATATTTGGAAGGAAATTAAAGTGTACCAGGATTTTCCCAGCTCACTCTATTAATAATGCAAAATTCATTCCAATCTGTTTTTAAAGGACTTTTTTCTCCAGAATAGTTAGAAAAAAACTAATTTCGGTCAGAATTACCCACTGTGCTGGCTGTTATCATCCATTTCTTCAGGCTTAAGGTAATACCTTAATTCTATCAGACCTTTATAATGATACAGCATTAAGGGTTTTTACTTAAAAAGTGTCCGTAAAACAATACATGTGTAGGGAAACCACTACGCTTTTACCCGTTTTCACTTCTCAAATTTATGGTTCCTGGTTTCCATGATGAGGGTTTTAACCAGATCAACCGCAAAAGGATCATAGCTGTCTTTACAATAAACCCATATTGGAATAAGAGGCTGCATCCGCACATGTCCTACATGCTGATATTTCACCTCGAAAGCCATATCAACGCCATGTACCCCGTTATCGGAATAGTAATAACTTACTCTTTCAATGAACATGGCATCAGGATCTTTCATTGCAACCCGATATCCGTTTCGCATTCTGATTATCGTTGATGGCGTTTTCAACAGCACCTTGAGATAGTTAATTCCTTCCGGATTGGGGCTCAGTTCATCCCTTTTCCCGTTTACTATATCGCTTTTCATTTCCTTGAATTTCTCAGGGCTGATCGCTTCTCCCGGTTTTGGCTCCACATCAACGGTATTATTATCGACCATCCATGTGCAGATTAAGTCCACTTTGCCGTCTGCATCCCTGTCGGTTACAAGAGTGACTTTTTTCAGTCCTTTCTTGAAACGGCCCATTACAACATTGCTGACTTTTCCTATCGACTGGTAAAAAGAATAATCCTCCAGTGTCAGGGGAATGGGCAGACTTTTAATGTTTTCTTTCGTTATGAGATCATTATGGATGTATACACCTTTGCCGATATTCGACTGCAGCGGTTTCCGGCCTGCTCCAGCAGCCAGAACACTGACCGTAATTATTGTTGAAACCGCGACTGTGTATACTGCTGTTTTTTTCTTCATAACTACCTCTACACGGATTATTTTTGTTCAATGAAACAATGTTTTCAATGAATCCGTCTTTTCTGGCCGACCGGCTTATGAAAATCCGTCCTAAGGCTTAAAATTCACCGGGCAGTTAATTCTGTCCTGACGGTATAAAGTCCGGTGTATGAGGTTATTTGTAACTTCAGGAACGAGGATTTGGCAATTACTTTTTTATTCCTGACCGGTATCCAGATCCAGGGATTTAGTAACGCCCTTTGTGTAAACCATCAGACGGTTATCCTTAATGGTCAGTCTTCCGTCATTTTCAATGTTTCTGCGCCATAAAACCGGCCCCTCCACCGAGGCACAATAGACGTAGTCGCCCGAAGCGATGTATATTTTCCCTTCAGTTTTTACCGGAGGATTTATCACTTTACCTTCCCAGAGCACCTTGCCGTTTTTAATGAAATATATTTCATACCGGGTCACCAGCAACCGGCCGTCCGGTTTGGGTTTGTCTTTTTCAAGCTCCATGATTTCCGCAATCTGCTTAATTACTTCTTTCGGTTTTTCTTTAACCGCGATTATTTCGGTTTTTTCCTCTCTAAAGTCCTCAAACTTAAAAGGAAGGATATCCTTTTTAGTCACCACCACTTCGTTCTTCATTTTTTCCATGACTTTTACGACGACCAGTTCAAGGTTCTTACCCTCTTTGCCCGCAACCATTTTCTCTATTTTCCTGGAAACCTGCTGCACGTCCTTTTCGGTGATGACTACTTTTTCTTTCTCTTCGATCGGTGTGGCGGCCGTAAGCATTTTCTCTATTTCTCTCTCCAGCGCCGTGACCCTTTTGACTACCTGTACCTTCCCGTCATAGACCTTGATGCGGGTAGTTTTTTTCCGGTCCGTTTCCACGGTGAACTTGGTCCCCCTGACACCGGCAACGGCGGTGGGGGTTTTTACCAGAAAACTTTCCGACTTCATAAGCTTTTTAGGCTTGCACAGCATCTTCCCTACATCCAGACCTAGGGTGGTGTTTTCAACCCCTTCCTTATTAATAATCTGCGCCATTATCACACTGGATTTTTCTTTTATTCTTATTATGGAATTTCCGATTCTCACGTCACATGAGGACTGGTTCCCGGTAACAATCCGGTCATTCTGCTTTATAACTTCACCAATTTCGACCACTCTCTCGTTTTTTTTCACATCGCCTATAAAAAAACTTACTACAGCATACTCCTCGCTGGCCCTGGAGCATCCCGCAACTATAATCAAAACACTGGCCAGTACGGCACTGGTTATTCTTTTTGAATCCATCCCGTGTTTCTCCAACCCTTTGGGGATTAATGTCCCTCTACAAACATAAATAATACAACAATCTGTTTGAAAAAGGCAAAATAAAATCAGGTAATAAATTCTTGATTAATACCAGCGGATATCCCTTTTTACTAAATACATAATCCATGTAAATGTTCATCTCTATAGCCAGGAAAAACACCGTGAATAAAAGCAAAAAAAAAGGACTCATTCTGGGCGCAATAACCGGAGATGCCCTGGGCACGCCGCTGGAAGGGATGAGCAGGGGGCATATCCGCTCGGTTTTCGGTGAAATCCATTCATATCTTGATCCCGGACCCGGATTGAAACACAACATGGATCACTGGAAAAAACCCGGTCTTTATTCTTCCATATCACAGTTGATTATATTATCCCTCATGAGTGAATCACACTATCGGGGAAGAGGAAAGCTTTTCTGTATCCCCAATGCCGCGATGCCGGCCGTAGAAGGAAGCGATTTCAGCATTTTCAGGCATCCGGGCGCGGCCGAACGGTATTTTATACAACGCGGTATCCGGCAGGAAGCCCCCCAAACAGCTCCCCTTATGGTCCCGGACGCACGGGTGGTTTCTGCCATAGCGCCAGGCGGCGCTTTGAGAACCGCAGCGGATTCATTATTGACACTGTTGATTGAAAGAACTCTTCCATACACAGGGGATTACCATACGCTGGCGGGAGTCCTGGTGTTGTCCGGGCTGCTCTCTTTTTATATTATCAATGAGGGCTCTGCCGGTTCGGTTTCTATCGGAGATTCAGCCGAAGTGATATCACGCCGTATAATGAAAGAGCTGGATCAGACCTCCGCTGAAGTCTTTGAATACGGAATCAATCCTGATTACCTTGTAGCGGCGGCGGGGGATTTTAATGAAGTTTTCACCGCCATCAACACGCATACCTCGGTTGAGGCAATCGAACAGGCGATAATGTCCCGTGCCAACAGGCACTTCAAAACACCGGCAACGAGGGCGACGGTAAACCACCCTCTCTGTATACTGCCCATGGGAATCGGCCTTTCGAAACTGTACTGGGATCATCCGGGCGAAGCCCTGTTCGCCGCGGCTGCGCTTGGAGGATCTACTGCGGCGCTGGCGAGCATTACGGGTATGATTGCCGGGGCAGCTCATGGAGTGGAATCACTTCCTGATACCCTGGTCCAGAACCTTGTCAACCGGAGAAATATTATTACCATAACCGACGCTTTAACAGGTAATCATCTGCCGGAAAAAATGATAACCGGTTTCATCGATGGTGAAATGCGGCTTACCAGAAAAGAGATACAAGATTACAGGGCGCACATACGACACACCGACCCGCGTATAAAAAAGACCGCAAGGGCCGGGAAAGATGCGGCGTCGGAACTGTCACGGCATGTTGTGGAAAGCTGGACAAAGCTGGACAAGGCACGCTGGAAAAAAGAAAGAGATAAAAAGGAAAAAAAGTCCTGAACGTTTGTGGCTGCATTATCACTTCCCATTCCCCTGCATATCGTAGTCAGGAATGATATAACGGAGCATTTTTTCCTTGAAACCCGGATCGGTAAGCCATCGTCCACGGCAGTAAACAGCAGGAACCAATCTCCCGTTCGATTGCAGAAAGACCCCTCCATGACAGTGTACTATTTTTTTTCTGTATGGTCCCTTAACACCGAGGCATTGAGCGGCAACAACTACAATGCTGTCCGGGCGTATCTCCCGCATAAAACTGACATCAAGCTCAACGGTAACTCCGCCCTGCCACACTGTCAGGAAAGCTGTCCATCCCATGGTTTCATCAAGTATGGCAATCAGAGGGCCCGGGTGGATCGAACCACCGGGGAATAAATTCATTTTATCGCAGATGAGCTTACCGGCGGGATCACCGTGATGGGTGACCAGATACATATTGCCTCCTTCCGTCTCCCTTATTTCAAAAAACCGGTGAGTGTAAAACGAATGGTATTCTTTTCTGAATATGAGCTTCCCGGAAAACATGGGTATGGCGAATGTGCCGCTGCTTTTCAGCGGAGCATTCAGTACCCCGCTCAAAATCCCCGCATCCTCGTCAGGGGTGCCGACAATATTCTTTGAAAACCGTGAAACCAGGTATGGGCTTCGTCCTTCACTCTTGACTATTTGCCCTTTAAGGATATTACCACTGCGTTGTGCCGACAGCATAACTTCGTCACCGATGACCAGCTGATCACCGCCGAACCTGAATGTCATGCACCATGGCAGCATGTTCATGTCGACCCCCGCAAGATGGGTCAATTCCACCAGGGAAGCCATTCCGACACCGCCATGAGGTATCCCCGGCCAGCCTTCGTGGTCTTTTTTTATTACTGCGTGCGTGCCGGCGAATCCGGAACCCTTGTGATAATCCGAAAAAAGAAATCCATCGTCTCCGCAATAATAACAGTCTCTGTGCGGTTTGTATTCGTTTGTGGTCATGATAATACGATCTGATTTTTTACGCAATCCCGGTCGTTCACTATTAATATTCCATCACACCAGGCAACACCTGTTTTCATCATGCCGGGTCCATTCCCGGTGCTTCCGACTGGACATGCCCGGACGTATTATCACTCTCACTGTTGTCGACATGATAATGCACACCCCCGCTGTGTCCATATTTACGAAAGCCTGTTCTTTTCACCCGTTCTGAATCTTGTCTTGCAGGTTCCGGCAGTTCCTTTCAGTCGACATAAACAAAGTGGCAGACCCCCGTGCGAAATGCCCGACCAGACCCTTACTTTCAAGATACTTCAAGGTAAGCACCACCCATCCCCGGGCAATCTCCTTTTTAAATCTGCCATCGTCGGCATAGAGTCTGCTTACGATTTCACCTGCCGATATGCCGCGGCCATCTCTGTCCTTTACAAGGTTGTACACCTCAGAGGTTCTTTTTTCACGATACTTGAGTATCTCAGCTATCCTTTCACGGGGATTGCGAATCGGGCTCCCATGAGCACTCAGAATTATCCGCAGCCGGGGCAGGCAGGCAATATGACGCAGCGAGTTCATATATGCTTCAAGGTCAGAGTCCGGAGGCCCCAGCCACGTGGTGACGGTTCTGAGTATATTGTCACCGGCGAAGAGAATCCCCTTCCTTTCATTGTATAACGAAATATGATCGGCGGCGTGGCCGGGTGACGAAAACACTTTCCAGTTTTCGCCGTTGATCATGATGTTTGATTCGTCGGGTATGATTTCATCAGCGTTATCGACAAACTCCAGACCGTATATCTTATCGTTTATTAACCTGAAGAACCTGTTTCGCAACCGTTCCCGGAACATTCCAAACGAGTTTGCCGCAATGAAATAATCCGTAACAGGATCCGTTTTATAATTAAGGTAATAAGCCTCTTTAGTGCGTAATGTTTCCGCCATTTTCCGTGTCAGCACAATCCTGCATCCCAGGTGCCTGCTCAGACGCTTCAATCCCGAAAAATGATCGGGGTGTGAATGACTGGGCATCACTCTGGTAATTTTAAAATGCCTGCCCGCGCGATTATATTTTTCCCTCAGAGCCGCGACATCCCTAACCATACCCCTGACGACTTTAGCAGTACCATACCCGGCATCGAATATCAGTCCCTCACTGCCGGCAATCACATACAGGTTTACCTCAGGCTTTATTGCACTGAGGCCTCCCTTCTCCCTGTACATGAAAATTCCCGGCTCAACCTCTACCATAAATTACATCTCCTGAAAAGAAATACACCAACATGATACGGCAGCGCGTGGCTGTTGCCCGAATTGTAATTTCCTGTATCATCCTTAAATAACCATTTATACGCAGAATCTTCCATGAATACCATAAAGCGGCCACCCCGCAATCAATTCAACAAATATTCATGTGGTATATCCGCCGTATTATCCCGGAGCCGCCGGGAACACAAAACCTCCAGACAGTCTTATCAAGGGGTGCCTGTATGGCGGTATGGATAAACAGGCTCTGCGGATATTTATAGATTGTCGGTTTTACACGTGCTTCTTAGGGCGGTTGCGATACAATAAATACTTTACAAATATGGTCCCTTCATTCTGATGTTCATATAATGCATGTTCTGCCGGATACTGCGGGAAATGCTTATTGTTTAAGTACCTGACAAGACCCGAAAATAAAAAATACCAACGAGTTGAAATATCATGAAGTTTACAGAGTTGAATCTGCATCAGGACCTGTTGCGGGGGTTGAAGGAGGCCGGTTTTATCACCTGCACGCCGGTTCAGGAACGCACTCTTGATCACAGTCTCAAGAAACGGGATGTGCTTGTTCAGTCGCAGACCGGAACGGGTAAAACAGCCGCTTTTCTCATCACTATATTCAACCTGTACCTTGAATCCAAGACGAAGAGTAAAAAGGCCCTGATCATAGTACCCACCCGCGAACTGGCGCTTCAGGTAGAAAAAGACGCCAAACAGCTGGGGAAATACTGTAATCTGAAAACCGGTTCTTTTTTCGGCGGGATGGGCTACGTCAAACAGGAGAAGCTGATAAAAGAGGGACTTAGTCTATACATAGGGACGCCTGGGAGACTCATCGACTTTTACAAGCAGCACCTTCTTGATTTAAGCAAGTTCGATATACTCGTTATAGATGAAGCCGACAGGCTTTTCGATATGGGTTTCATACCCGATATCCGCTACATGCTCAAGAGGATGGTTCCTCCATCGGAAAGGCTGACGATGTTATACAGCGCGACATTGAGCTCAAGGGTAAAACAGCTTTCATGGGAACATATGAACGAACCCGTAGAGATAGAAATCAATCCCGAACATGTCACAGTCGATACAATAGAACAACAGCTCTATCATGTGTCATCAGAGGAAAAATTCAGTCTTCTGCTGGGAATTTTAAGGAAAGAAAAACCCAGAAGTGCGCTCATCTTTACGAATACCAGGAGAATGGCCGAGGAGGTTTCACGGCGGCTTTCAGGCAACGGCATAAAAAATGACTACATATCGGGTGACCTGCCGCAGAAGAAACGGCTGCAGATAATCGATTCCATCAAGTCCGGAAAAACTGAAATGCTGGTGGCTACCGATGTGGCCGCCCGGGGGCTGCATATAGAAGAACTGGATATGGTAATAAATTACGACCTGCCCGATGATTACCAGAACTATGTGCATCGCATAGGCAGGACAGCCAGGGCGGGAAAATCCGGGCGGGCTGTTTCACTGGCATGTGAACGGTTCGTCTATAATCTTGAGGCAATCGAAAATTTCATAGGAATAAAAATCCCGGTAGCATGGGCTTATGAGGACATACTTCTCAAAGACGAATCTCCGCGCCGCAGAACCAAGGAAAGGAATGAGGAACGTCCGAAGAAGTACGCTGCAAAAAGCCGGGAAACTAGACAACACGAAAAGCAAACAGGGTTTCCCGGCAATACGGGAAAGAAAAAAGAAAAAAAGAGAAAGGGTGAAAAACACTACCGGCAGGGTGCACCTACATCCCCACAGCAGGATCTCCCGGTAAAAGAAAAACCGGCATCCCCGCAGATACAGGCAAAACAAAAACCGGCAAACGACGCCACACTGGAAGAACGTCTGGAGTATTACCGCAAAAAATATGGCGAGGACTTTGTCTACACCAACATCAATGAGGAACTTGCTTCTGTAACCAAAAAGAGAAAGACGCCTGCTGTTCAATCACCCGTAACGAAGACTCCTTTGCTGAAAAAACTGGTTTCCCTTTTCAAGAAAACCGGTGGTTGAATGTGGCCCCGTCAGCTACCGGTTTATCGTCTTGTGTGTGAATTTCCACAGATTAAATTATTCTTTACCTTTCGATACGTCATATTCTAATATTCCGAAATAAAACCGGCCTCGCGTAATACGGCCCGGTAAGCGAAAAAACCGAACACAGGAATAAACGGAACGTCACGGGTACAGGTTTTTGCAGCTAAATACCATCGACCCAAAACTGAACGCATTTCCACAAGAGGTTCCAATGGATGAAAAAAATACCGGGATTCTGAAACTCATTTCAACGACCATCCGTACACTGTCTATGGACGGTGTACAAAAAGCGAATTCAGGCCATCCCGGCATGCCCATGGGCTGTGCCGAGATCGCCACTGTTTTATGGGGACGTATACTTTCACATTACCCGGTCGACCCGTCCTGGCCCAACAGGGACCGCTTCATACTGTCGGCGGGACACGGTTCAATGCTGCTCTACACCATGCTCCACCTCTCGGGTTACGGGATTTCGCTGGACGACTTGAAAAACTTCAGGCAATGGGGGAGCGCCACTCCGGGCCATCCCGAATTCGGTCATACACCAGGTGTCGAAACCACTACAGGTCCCCTGGGACAGGGTGTTGCAAACGCCGTGGGTATGGCATACGCCCGTCGTATGCTGACGGCGGAATTTGAAAACGGTGAGGAAATATTCAACCACTACACTTATGTACTGGCCGGTGACGGCGACCTTATGGAAGGGATCAGCTATGAGGCGGCGTCACTCGCCGGCCACTGGAAACTTGGAAGACTCATAGTGATATACGACTCCAACAGCATAAGCATTGAGGGCTCCACCGATTTGACCCATTCAGAGAACACCAGCCTGCGTTTCGAGGCGATGGGATGGCAGGTGATGGGAATCGACGGTCACGATTTCATTGCCATCGAGAATGCGCTGGAAGCCGCAAGAAAAGAAACGGCCCGGCCCACGCTCATTATCGCCCGCACTCATATCGCCAAGGGGAGCCCCGGCAAGGAAGGCAGCGAGGAGTCCCACGGCGCGCCTCTGGGCGAGGAAGAGGTGAAAAAGACCAAAGCACTGCTCGGATGCGGCGAAAACGATCTTTTCTGCGTACCCGACGTTGTTTACGAATTCTTTGCGGAAAGAAACAAGCAACTGGAAGCGGAATACAAAAAGTGGAAAGAATCCTTCAGTTCATCAGAAGGAGGAGAAGCGGAAAAGCGCTGGCGGAGCTGTTTCGCAAGACCCGATATCGAGACACTGCGTGCGCATGTGCCGGTATTCGAAAAAGGTAAAAAAATTGCAACCCGCAGCGCTTCCGGGAAGATTTTGGAGTCCCTGTTCCCTGTTATTCCGCATCTGATCGGCGGCTCGGCCGATCTTGGTCCGAGCAACAAGTCTTTCGTTAAAGGATATAACGAATCGGGGAAGGGCACTGTAGGCCGTAACATCCATTTCGGCATACGCGAACACGCCATGGCTGCTATCCAGAACGGTATCGTCTACTACGGGGGATTTATCCCGTATACTGCCACCTTCTTCACCTTTATGGATTACATGCGGCCGGCGATTAGACTCGCGGCTCTCGCGAAGCTGCCGTCGATTTACGTGTTCACTCACGATTCTTTCTTCGTCGGAGAAGACGGCCCCACCCACCAGCCGGTGGAGCACCTGGCTGCCGCGCGGTCCATACCCAATCTTACGGTCATACGGCCCGCCGACGCGGATGAGACGCGGGAAGCGTGGCTTGCCGCACTGGCTGCAAACGGCGGTCCGACCGCGCTGATACTCAGCAGGCAGGATCTGCCGGTTCTGGAGCGCGGTAATTGTTCGGCTCATGATCTGCACCGGGGGGCGTACGTGATACGTGAAGCCGAAAATCCCTCGATCATTCTGATCGCAAGCGGTTCCGAGGTCCATATCACTCTTGCCGCAGCAGAGGCGCTGGAAACCTGGGGTATACATGCACGGGTGATATCATTTCCCTCATGGGAACTGTTTGAACGTCAGGACGAGAGGTACAAAAAGAAAGTATTCCCCGAATCGAAAGTAAAATGCGCAGTCATCGAGGCCGGGCGTTCCATGGGTTGGGAAAGATATGCCGGAAACGGCGCGTTGTTCATCACCATAGAGAATTTCGGCGCCTCAGCGCCGGCGCAGGTGCTGGCGGAACAGTACGGCTTCACCGCGGAACACATCGTCAACCGGGTCGTTCGTTTCCTGGGGAAGGGTAAACCATCACGCCGGAAATCACCATAAAAGCTCATACGAAAAGGAATGGTCCATGCCGAAGCGGAGCGTGATCAATCCCGCGGCGTTCCGCTTGCTTCCCCTGCACACAGCACAACCCGGACTACATGAAGCCGGCATACGGATATTACCACTGCGGTGACACCACCGCCCCGACTTAACGGATTTTTACAGTGTAAATGCCTGATGATAAAGCACTCTATGCCCGGAATTTTTTATTTCATTAACTGCACGGTGCGAATAAAATCATGATAGGGACTGCCACCATGTTCTCTGTTGGATTATCAACCACGGGCATATACTGTAACCTCCGGAAACCCGCGTTGAACCAGACCAGCCGCTGGAAAGGGTGTACCCGGCCTGAAGAACGTCCCGGCATCGTCAATAAAGGAGGGAGGAACGATCATGACAAAAAACTGCTTCATTTCTTTTATCATCATGTTAATGATGTACGCGCCGTGTTCAGCCGAAGCGAAGCCGCTCCGCGTATGGTCAGGGGCTTTTAAACACGGCAACCCCATTCCACGGAAGCACACCTGTGATGGGGCTGACCTGTCACCTTACCTGCAGTGGCGGCAGGAGAAAGGGGCGAAAGCATACGCGGTCACCTGCACCGATCCCGACGCCCCCGGCGGCACCTTTATACACTGGGTTATCTACAATATCACGCCCAACGTCAGCGCCCTTAAGGAGGGTTTTCCACGCAAGGCAAAGTACGGCATCGCCATTCAGGGGAAAAACGATTTCGGCAATGCAGGATACAACGGGCCCTGTCCGCCCAGGGGAAAACCGCACCGGTATTTTTTCACCGTGTATGCACTGGACACAATAATTCCCGATGCTGGACTTTCTTATTATGAATTCATGAAAAGGATCAAAGGGCACGTGCTCAACGAAGGCAGTATTATGGGCATCTGCGGGCGATAACAGTTCGTTATTTCAACGATCAGAGGTGAGGGCCTTTTCATGGGCCAGCAGGTACTCTTTCAGTCCGACTCCTCCGGAAAAATTTCCCGTAGAGCCGTCAGCCTTTATTACGCGATGGCAGGGGATGAAAACGGGCAGAGGATTTTTTGCCATTGCGTTTCCGACGAAACGGGCCCCCCGTGGAATTCCCGCCAGTTCGGCCAGCTTTATATAACTCACGGTTTTTCCGAAACCGATCTTCATCAACTCCCGGTAAACCCTTTTCTGCTTCTCAGTACACCCGGTGAGATCGAGACGCGGCATGGGTCCTTCCACGCCTTTAAAATAACACCTTAAAAAATCCACCGCCGCCTCGAGTGGGGGGGTAGAGCCTTTCAGAACCGCATCCGGCAACGCGGTGTGTTCCCCGGGGAGTTCAAAGCACACCTCTTTCAGCTTACACTTGTCTCCTACCAGATATATAACGCCCATGGGGAAACGGTATATGCGGAAAAACAACGGTTCGGCCGGTTGTGTACGTTTCATTGCTTTCATCAATACTGATCACCGGGATTAAGAATCTCCAGTACGCGGCGGCGGTCTTCTTTTATCTGCACGATCAACCGGTCTACAGAATCGAATTTTATCTCGTCCCTGATCCGGTCGACAAATTCTATTTCTATCTTATTACCGTAAATGTCCCTTTCGAAGTCGAATATATTGACCTCAATGGTCCTTTCGGTGGACGCAAAGGTCGGGTTGGTTCCGATGTTCAGCATCCCCTGGTATTTTTCGGTATGTTCTATGGTGACGTATACCGCGTAAACACCGTCCCGCGGTATTACCTTGTCGGGATCATCGGGGACCGTATTGGCCGTTGGAAAACCGAGCCTCTTCCCACCCCTGCCCGCACCGTGTTCCACCCTTCCGCTCAGGCTGTATCTTCTCCCCAGCAGTTCCGAAGCCAGCATCATGTTGCCGTCTTCTATCTCTGTCCTGATCCAGGTCGATGAGATCGGTCTTGCCTGGTGGTTTCTGGGTTCCACCCTGGTTACGGCGAATCCTCGGGTTTTGGAAAGCTCCCTCAGAAAATCTATGGTGCCTTCACGGTCCCGGCCGAAAGCATGGTCGTATCCCACCACCACGTCGATGACGCCGAGCCTGCCCAGAACTATTTCGTTGAAAAACTCCGATGCGGTCATTCCGGCCATGCGGGGCGTAAAATCCAGCATGATGATGTTTTCAATGCCGCATTCCTTTATCGCCCTCACTTTCTCAGCCGCGGTGGTAAGTATTCTCGGCGGGGTCGAGGGGGTCAGTACCTTGCGGGGATGGGCGTTGAAGGTCACTACGACAGGATCTCCCCCTTTCTGGCGGGCGACATTCACTACCGAGGTGAATATTCTTCTATGTCCCAGGTGGACCCCGTCAAAGCTCCCCAGGGTCAACACGGCGTTTTTAAAAAGCCGCCGGTCAGGAATCCCTCGATACAGCGTCATCGTTCGATCCTTTTCTGGATTTCCAGCGCGTCCAGAACAACCAGCGCAGCCATCGATTCCACAACCGGAACGATACGGGGTACTATGCAGGGATCGTGCCGTCCCTCGACCGTGACGACCGCATTGCGGCCGTCGACATCCATGGTTTTCTGTTCGCTTGCGACGGAAGGTGTGGGTTTTACCGCGATCCTGGCGACAATGTCCTCCCCGGTGGATATCCCTCCCAATATGCCTCCCGCGTTATTGGTCAGGAACTTCCCGTCCTCCATGGGATCATTGTTGCGACTGCCGCTCATCCCCGCGGCGGCGAACCCGGCGCCGAATTCCACCCCCTTGACCGCACCTATGGAAAAGAAGGCCATGCCCAGCCGCGCATCCAGCTTGTAAAAGACGGGATCCCCCAGGCCGGGAGGTACGTTTCTGATCACCAGCCTCACTATACCGCCCACGGAATCCTTTTCCTTGCGCGCGGCCATGATGGCCTCCTCCATGGCGGGAGCGGCCAGGGGATCGGCGGACCTGACAGCATTTTTTTCGATCTCTCCGTACACTACCTGCGTTCCCCTGATGCCCGCTATTTCCTCGGCATAGGCGATTATCTCTATACCGTCATTTTTCAGCAATTGTTTAGCCACCGCCCCGGCGGCCACCCGCGCGGCGGTTTCCCGCCCTGATGACCTTCCCCCTCCGCGGTGGTCCCTGATCCCGTATTTTTTCCAGAAGGCAAAGTCGGCATGGCCCGGCCTGAACAGTGTTTTAAACGCTTCGTACTTCGAGGGGTCCTGATCACGGTTGTAAATCATCAGACAGACGGGCGCCCCGGTGGTTTTCCCTTCTAAAACGCCCGACAGTATATGGACACGGTCTTCCTCGTCCCGAGGCGTTGTTATCGCACTCTGTCCCGGCCTGCGGCGATCAAGTTCATTCTGGATTTCTTCGGCGGTAAGGGGCAGCCGCGGAGGCAGTCCGTCGATCACGGCCCCGACCGCGGGACCGTGGCTCTCACCGAAAGTGCTCACGCGGATTATCTCGCCGAAGGTGCTGGGTGAATGCATGCGCCTCAGCATTACCGCGGAGATTTCCTCAAGCAGCAATACATGGGCCTGATCCTCGTTGTCGGCGTTCAGAGAGAGAACGATATCGCTGCGGCTTTCCATTATCTCGTAAAGCCGTTCGGTGCGTTCCTGGTATTCACGATATCCGTCATTACATGAGAGAAAAGGCGGAAGGCCGTCCCGCTGTATGCGCTCCCAGAGCAAGTGGAGCGGCGCCTTTAACAGCACGACGATGGACCCTTCCAGGAGGATGCCGCGGGAAGAGGGATTCATCATGGTGCCGCCGCCGGTGGCTATTACACACCAGTCCCTCCCTGCCAGATCGTTTACCGCACGGGACTCCCATCCGCGGAAAGCGCATTCCCCGTCGGCCGCGCAGATCTCCCGGCAGGTCCGCCCCACACCGGTCTCACGTTGAAAGAGTTCCTCCAGATGCGCATCGGTTTCAACGAACGGGATACCGATGAGGTCGGCCAACCGGCGGCCTATGGTGCTTTTGCCCGATGCCTTCGGTCCAGAAATTATTATCTTCATTACGGCAGTTTACCCTCGTTTATGTTACGGATCTCCGTGTAATAGTCCGCAAGAGCCATTTCTCCGGTGCACAGACTGCACACCACCCGGGCGGTGCTTCATCTGCCGATGATATGTGCCGGGGCGCCGCAATAAAGGCATGTTATAACCTCATCCCTCCCGTGCGCGCAGGTGTATGTATCTTCCATTTATCGTCCCTCCCTCCACGCTCTTTAATCCGTAACGAACAGACACGCCTGCCGGACCCTTTTTCAGGGTACGGCGTCCTTTCGTAGCTTGTCTTCCTTTATTGCTTTCTTCAGACGGAGTACCCTGGTTTCCGGTTTTATCAGCATGTCTTCGGCACGTCGTATGATTTCTATGGCTCTTCCCATGGAAACGGGCCTCGCCCATTTCATGAGTAATTCAGCTTTCTTTATTTCCGCATCAGCGTTCGCCAGAACCCTGCGTACCTTGAGGCGATATTTAACATTGTCGCGAAAAGCGGCCAGTACCCCCATATTGCGCCTGATACGGTTCAGTCTGCCATCATAGGAGTAAAGATGCCCGACCAGCGTACTGCTGTAGATGACCTCATTGGCCTGTGACAGCATTTGTTTCTGCTTCTTCCTGTCGGCCGCTTTCAGGGAACCGTACCTGAGGTTTTTCGCTTTACCCAGTTCCATGTTCAGGTAACGTCCGAACGCCGGATAATTTTGTACAAAAAGCCGCACCGTCGCGACGTTTTTATCATAGAGCTCCGCTTCCCGTTCCACATCAGGATCGCAACCCTCGAGTGACACCACCGCCGACATTACCACGGCGATCAGGAAGCCGATACACCGGGTCGCCTCTAACGCCGGCAATTTACTGGAGTTCGGCTTAAACATCAGAGCGACAGCACCCGTTGAGACAGGATGTCTTTTCCTCTTCCAGGGGGATCCGCCCGTTATGTTCAGCATTGACTCGTATCCGCTCCCGTCCGTATAATCCATTGTTACTCCCGCGGCCCGGCCTTTCCCCGGCAGGGGAGCCGGACTCTTGCACTTCACACCAGGAACCTTTAGAACTGTCATAAACACCACTATCAAAAATTGTCAATTCATTGACGTAAAACCGTTAATTTTACAGTCACCAGCTTGACACACCTCAATCCCGTTTATTATACTGAAGCAGGATACGGTTATACGGTCATCATGCGCATGATGCACCCGGTAAGAAATCACGCATAATCTATTTCTGTGTGTTTTCAAATAAATACTGTATCGAGAGGTATACCTTGTTCCTTAAAGACCACAATAAGACGGCTTTTATCTATGAAGACCGGCCTGTCTCTTACAGGGAGATGATCGGACGCGCGGGGTCCTATGCCGGGCTGTATGAGTTGTCACCCGGGGACCGGGTCGGGCTCCTTTCGGAAAACCGTCCCGAATGGATATACGCGTTTTATTCGACATGGCACAAGGGCGGGATAAGCGTCCCCATGGACATTACCGCCAAGCCCGAAGAAATAGCATATGTGATAAACGACTGCATGCCCAGGGTGGTGTTCTGCTCGCGGGAGGGCAAAAAACTGATACAAAACGCCCGCCCGCTTTTGATAAACACTCCGGATCTCATGGTGTTCGAGGACATTCCCTTTCCTCTCGAAGAAAAGGAGCTTCGCATTGAACCTGTACACATACATGATACGGCGGTAATCATGTATACCTCCGGTACCACCGGCCGATCAAAGGGTGTGATGCTCAGTTATGATAACCTGCTGGCCAGCATTGAAGGCATCGTCGACCTCGGGATGATGACGAAAGATGATATCATCGTCGGCCTGCTGCCTTTTTTCCATATCACCCCCTTTCAGGGGACCGTTCTGCTCCCATTTTTTGTAGGCGCCACGGTGGCGTATGTGAAAAACCTGACTTCCGATGAGATTCTATCCACACTGCAAAAACACCGTGTTACCATGTTTCTGGGGGTACCCCGGCTTTATGAGCTTTTTCACGGCAGCATAATGAACAAGATCAACGCCAGTATTGCGGCTAAAATTCTTTTTCGCATCGCGCGTACCCTGAAAAACAGAAAACTGGGACGTGTTGTCTTCGGGAAGGTACACCGTGCATTCGGGGGTTATGTCCATGCCTTCCTGTCGGGTGGCGCCCGCCTCGACGAGAAAATAGCATGGGACCTCTGGTCGCTGGGATTCAGAATGGTGGAGGGTTACGGCCTTACCGAAACGGCCCCTCTCGTGGCGTTCAATCCTTACCGCAAAATAAAACTTGGGACCGTTGGACAGCCCCTCAGCGGCACCCGGGTCGAGGTCAGGGACGGCGAGATCGTCGTGCAGGGAAGAAACGTGATGAAAGGATACTACAACATGCCCGACGAGACCTCACGAGTCCTCAGGGACGGATGGCTCCATACCGGCGACACCGGTTATTTCGACAGCGAGGGATATCTTTCGATTACGGGCCGTGTCGATGAAATGATCGTACTCTCAAGCGGCAAAAACATCAACCCGGAAGAGATCGAAAGAAAACTGCTGACGCTGTCACCGTTCATCAAGGATGCGGGTGTCGCGCACAGGGACGGGCATCTGACCGCCTTTATCCTTCCCGATTTCGCCGCGCTGAAAAACAACGGCATCATCAACATACAGGAGACCCTGAAGTGGAAAGTGCTGGACCGTTATAACGCCGGGGCCCCTCCCCATCAAAGGATTACCCGTTTCAATGTCGTGAGGGAAGACCTGCCGCGCACCAGGCTGGGAAAGCTCAGGCGCTTTATGATGGTGGAATCAGGAGGGGAAGAGAAGACGGCCGTGCGGAATCCTGCCGTGCCCCAAAGCGCGGAATACCGCTCGCTTAAAGAATACCTGGGCCTGCTGACCGGCCGGGAAGTCATGCCCGGCGACCACCTGGAACTGGATCTGGGACTGGACTCCCTCAACAAAGTGGAACTGATGGTGTTTCTCGAAACCAGTTTCGGCACTCCGATAAACGAACAGATACTGGCCGCATGTCCCACGGTAAACGACCTGGCAGAGTATCTGAGCAGGGAAAAAACCATTACACACCGGGAAGACATCAACTGGAAAAAGATACTCGGCGAAAGAACGCCTTTTACCCTTCCCGAAACAGGACTCAGGGTGAGGTTTCTCCAGGCCCTTTCCCGGCCTCTTATGCGGGCATATTTTTCCATCACTCACGAAGGTCTGGAAAACCTGCCGGAATCGCCCTTCATCCTTGCACCGAACCACCAGAGTTTTATGGACTCCCTGCTGCTTTCAATCATCCTGCCCAAACAGGTGCTCAACCAGACCTTTTTCCTGGCCAGGGAATCCCTCCTGAATTCGAAGATCATCAGATACCTTTCAAAAAACGCCAATGTGATTTTCATCAACATAGAAAAAGATTTAAAGGGCGCTCTGCAGAAATCCGCGGCGGTACTCCAGAAGGGCAGGAACCTCGTTATATTTCCCGAGGGACACCGGAGCCGCGACGGGAAACTGGGCATGTTCAAAAAAACCTTTGCGATACTGAGCAAGGAAATGAACATCCCGGTGGTGCCCCTGGCAATCGACGGCGCCTTTAATCTTTATTCCGTGGGGAAACTCGTTCCCGTCCCCGGCAGGGTCAAGTTCACTTTCTGTAAACCGATATACCCCGACAGGGGGGACTACCAGGCCCTGGCCGACGGAGTACGCCAAATTATAAAGGACATTCTTGAAAGCAGAGACAAAGGAAGCGGCAAATGAAGGTGATTCCCGACAATCAGGCAGGGACTCCGGACTCCATGCCGGGGAACATGTGATCATGGATATACCTGCATCCGCCTGGAGTCTGTTGCCGGCCGGTCTGGCGGTCATCGCCTGTGTGATGTTTTCAGTCTGGATAATCAGCCTCATGCTGAAAGACGTAAGCGTGGTGGATATCGCCTGGGGGCCGGGGTTCGTGCTGGTTGCGTGGTTATCGTATGCCGCCGGCAACGGACACACCGTCCGCGGTCTGCTTTTACCCCTGCTGGCCACCCTGTGGGGTCTGCGACTGGCGGTGTATCTTTACTTCAGGAACCGGGGAAAACCGGAGGACCCCCGTTACCGGGCTATACGAAATAAATACGGGGATAAATTCGGTGTGGTGAGCCTTTTTGTCATATTCGGCCTGCAGGGAGCGCTGATGTTCATCATTTCACTGCCGCTGCAGCTGGCACAGTCGGGAGAAACGCAGGCGTCATCTCTACTCACTGACGTGATCGGCACCCTGATCTGGGCCGCCGGTTTTTCAATCGAGTCGGTATCGGACTGCCAGATGGCCGGATTCAAATCGGATCCGGCCAACAGGGGCAGGGTCATGGACAGGGGATTATGGACCTATTCACGGCATCCAAACTATTTCGGCGAAACCCTGGTCTGGTGGGGTATCTACATTATCGCCCTGTCCGCACCGCTGGGGCCATGGACGATCATAAGCCCCATACTTATTACCTTCCTTCTCCTGAGGGTATCGGGTATCACCCTGCTGGAAAAGAACCTCAGCCGGACCAAACCGGGATACGCAGACTACATTCGAAAGACCAGCGCCTTTATACCTCTACCGCGAAGGAAATTGTGAAAAGACCGTACGCGGTGATGCGGTAAAGGTAACCATAAAAGCACCGTAAGGCGATCATCTTGAAAAAAAGAAAAAACTTCACCAGGGCGTTACTCATCATCACAGGGGCGGCGGTTATAACAGCGCTGTTGCTGGAAATTGTAATCCGGATAATCATCGATCTGCCGGTGAAAACGGATTTTTACAGTTCGATCAAAAGGACAGAGGTTGTAGAGTACCAGAAAACGACCGGTATACGCGTTACGAGCGGACCCGGATGGATCCACCTGGGTTGGATTGCGCATCCCGAGCGTGAAAACTACCGGGTATACCGGATAGAAAAGGGAAAGGAACACGAGGCGGGAACCAGCGAGTACGGGAGTTATCTCTCTGCGGGTCTTGGCGCCGGGGAAGAGTACATCTACAGGGTGAAAGCGTCCAGCGGCGCGTTCGATCATACGGTGCGGGTGCGTACGCCTGATGAAAAGATCCCACCAGTGTTCGTTCCCCGCATAGCGGGTCCATGGCGACCGCTTTTCCGCCCCTGCAAATCAGGGGATTATATAAACGATCATACGATCTACCGGTCCCATGACGGGAAATGGCACCTGCTGGGGATTACCGCCTTCGGGGAGGGGGACTATTCCAGGGAGTTTTATTTCGCCCACGGGGTTTCCGACACGTTCCCGCCTCCGCCCGGTAAAATGATGGCCGAGCTAGACCCGGTGGCCGATCACGGCCGCCTGGCCTGGGCGCCCCATGTCATCAGGGAGGACCGCTACTACCTGTGGTATTCACCTCACCGCTGTTATATCTCTGACAGCCGCGACGGCCGCCGGTGGGAAAGCCGCGATGAGCTTTCGTTTCTGCCCCACAATCCCCAGTTCCGCGATCCGATGGTGCTAAAGGTCGCCGACGGGCAGTGGCTGATGTACTGCACGGCCCGTGACGGATATTACTCGTCGGTGGACATATACCAGTCCTTCGACCTCCGCCGGTGGCAGTACATACGCTCCGCCCTGTCCATGGGCTACGGTGCCGAACTTGCCGGCGCCCAGGCTTCGACGGAATCGCCCTTCGTGCTGAAACACCGTAACAGGTATTACCTCTCCTTCACGTACAACAACGGGTCCTTTTTCTGGAACCCCCTGCTACTGAGCCTGAAGATATGGCCCGGAAAGGAAAGCTATAACACGACCATGATATTCACCAGCGCCAACCCTTATTCTTTCGGAAGCTATCACGGCAGAAAAAGGCCGTCCGCCCTGACCGCCGTGATACAGGCCCATGCCCCCGAGTATGTGTTCCACAACGGGCGCTGGTACATAACCACCGCCGGATGGCCATGGGCGGCGACCCTTACCCGCGGGGAATGCGCCGCAGCCGAACTGACCTGGGACATGAAAGACGATCGCGGCCACGAATGAGCGTCGAGACGAGAGCGTATCAACCCGTGATATCAGGTTGCAAACGATCATACGTGACATGCTCAAGCAAGCGGTTAACTGAAGAATTTTCCTTGATTACAATCGTGCGGTATATATAAGCTTTTACGCTGTTGTACGTGGATAAATATGGGTAGAATATCACTCAAGAAGTATCTTTTGTGCAGCATGATACTGGCACTTATTTCATCCGGACTACACTGGTTCCCGGACATTCCGGCGCGCATTCTTGCCGCGGAAACAGACAACCTCTCTGCGGAAGAACTCAACACGATAGGGTTATCACATTTCAACAGGAAGGACTATACCACGGCACGCAGATATTTCACCCTGGCCGTCGCCAGGTGCCCGGACCGCAAACACTATCTCAACAACCTGTCAGCGGCCTGCATGGGAGAGGACGACCTTCACGGGGCGAAGAAATACCTGGAAGGTGCGCTGGCGCTGGACCCAAATTACTGCAAGGCACTGTCGAACATGGCGATAGTGTATTTCCGCCTGTTCAGGTTTCCCGAAGCATACCGTTATTATCAGAAAGCGAAAAAAGCCGATCCCCGGTATGCCGCGACAAGGTTCGCGAAACGCCGGGTAATCGAGAAGGTCGAATCCATGAACAAAAAAAGTCCCGGGAACCAGGACCTGGAGGCCATACTCAATTACCTCAAGGCTTCTGATAAGCCCTTTGAAGCCCAGGAAATCCCCCTTAACTGAACCGCTGCCGGTCAGGATGAATCGGGAGCATAAGGAACAGTGTTCTCCCCGCTCAGAAGAGCCTTCCGCTGTCCAGCAGAATGGTAACCGGCCCCTCGTTGATGATTTCCACCCTCATCTCGGCACCGAACTCTCCCGAAACCACCCTGGGATGCAGGGAACGGCAGAGTACTATAAAATCATTATAAATTTCAACCGCCTTGTCGGGGGCCATTGCATCCGAGTAGGAGGGGCGTCGCCCTTTCCGGGCGTCTCCATAGAGTGTAAACTGGGAAACCAGCAGCAACTCACCGTCAACCTCGTGCAATGACCGGTTCATCATCCCCCGATCGTCATCGAAGATCCTCAGATCCATCATTTTGCGGGCGATATACTCCAGGTCCCGCGCCCCGTCTTCGGCATGAAAACCCACCAGTGCCGCCAGACCGGGGCCGATGGAGGCGATGGTGTTTCCTTTTACCGTCACCCCGGCGCGGGAAACACGCTGGACAACCGCTCTCATTTACGCGTACTTTCGCACGTCAGCCGGTCGTAAACGTGACGTTGATACTCCCGGGACATGCCGGTATCATTTAAGTTTTGCGGTCAGTGCCGTTTCCGGCTGGACCCCGATCATGCGCTCCAGTTCTTTCCCGTTCTGGAAAAGGATGAGTGTCGGAATAGAATTTATACCAAACTGCTGGGCTATCTTGGGATTCTCGTCCGTGTTCAGTTTCACGATTCCCGCCTTGACCCCTTCAGTCTTCAGCACCCTCTCAAGTATCGGGGCCTGCATTCTGCAGGGACCGCACCACGGCGCCCAGAAATCAACGAGCACCTTGCCTTCCTTATCGAGAACCTCAGCTTTAAAATTCTTTTCGTTGACCTCAAGAATATCGGACATGCTTCCTCCACTTATGATAATCTGCGTTGTTTTCGAGACTTGTGCCCGGGGCTGGGCCCCTGATAGAGGCCCTGCCGTCTCAGTGACGGTTACACCATCTTAATTTTGCTATGAAAGATGTTCGTGTCAATACAAATTGCGTCTTGATCGTCAATTATTCCCTTCTTAAATCCATTAAATCTGCCGATAATGATGGCGGGAATGATAGAAACGGGTTGTGACGCCAGGACACCCGCAATATCCTTTCCTGATGATTTCATGATCGGCCCGACCGGGCGATCTGGAACAGAGGGATCCGGCCTGATCCTCTTTTATAAAAAACGGGGTTTCAATCATGAAAAGGCTTTTTATTTATACTTTCACTATACTGATTGCCGTTGTGCTTACCCATGCAGGGGGACAAACCCCCGCTGTCAAGGAAAAGAAGAATGAAACCACTACGGCCGACAGGATTGTCGACGGTTACCACAACGTTAAATGGGGTTCACCGCTGCCCGGCGTTAAAAACGAGGTCAGGGGCAAGATCGTTTACACCGATGAGAAAAAAACCATCCAGACCAGGGACGGGGATATAGAATACCTGTATGGTTTCTTCTACAAGGAAATACCGGTCGCATCGGCGAAAACAGAAAAGTCCGATACACCGACCCAGCAGGAAGGCAGGCTTTTCTATGTAGCGGTCCAGTTTCCCTATCTTGCCATGGAGGACGTACGGGCTAAATTGCATGAAAAATACGGTGCCCCCACGGGGGAATCCCTTAAAAACAACCAGGGTGCCCTGGTGTGGGAGTCCAATAAAACCACCATCATCATGTGGGTGGACCGATACGAAAAAAAGCCCTACTGCCGGAAAATCACCTATGTGGGCAGGGAAATTGCAAAGGAGCTTGTTGATTACCGTAAAGAGATATTCAACAGCGCTGAGATTGAAATCCTGAAAAAAATGAACCCCTGACAAGGGGCACCTCGCGTTTTTCACAGATGAACAACAAATACCGGTATCACCCCGATGCCGTCATCCAGACCGTCAAGGGCCTTTCCGATGACGGTGCCGATCTTTTCAAACGAATCCATTATCCCCGCCATGCCGCAACCCGGCGTATCTGATGTGACAATCATATCGCCCGGCCGTATGGGCCGATAACGCGCATCCACCTTGCAGAGTGCCCTTCCTCCTGTTACCACCGGGTATGCTTTTTCACCCGCATAATTCTTCATGACCAGTGCGGGATTTCCCGACACGATTCCGACAACCGACCGGGAATACGCCCTGACGGCCCTGGCAAGCATGGATTTACCTTTTTCACTCGCCACTAGCAGATCTCCCGCATGGATGTATTCTGTTTCATCCACCTCGAAGAGTTCAACCATGTTGGCGGGAAAATCATTTCCCTGTACCATGTTGTCGAGGGTAATCCTGCCGCTGAACACGGACCGCCCCCTGACGCTGAGAGCGTCGCCGTTCCCGATAAGATTCAACGTATCATCAATATCCCTCAGTCCCGATCCGTCGCCGTCAACCACCAGTGAATATGAATGCTCGCTGGAGAAGACCCCACCGGGACCGAAACGTGAGATACCCATCACCCCGCAACCGGCAGGACCATTCTCGGACCTCCCCGCCGACTGTCCCCGCATACCGACCATGGAACCGTATCCCAGCACGCCGTATCCGACAGATCCGTCTTTTGAACCGTCGGCGACCCCGGCAATACCGACGGCGCCCTGGTCCTGCGAGTTGTTTTTCCCGTAGATAACGGCGGCATGATCAGGCGGGGACACTATTCCGCTGAATTTTTCGGAACGGTCGGCATTGATGCTGATGCAACCGGTATGGCTGTCGTATGAGTGCACTACGGGGGCGTATTCATGGGCATGAGGCAGAGGAACACGGGGATCGCTCAAACGCGCATCATCGGCGCGCACCGCCGCATCCGCTTTTTCCTCTCCGTTCCCGGCAAACCTCATTATGCCGGGGTTTTGCATGGTCGCGTTCCTGAGGCGGCGGTCGTTACCCTGCACCGCGACACCGGCGGCGTCTTCCCCGTCTTCGGCAAGCTCCACGATGCCCTTCGACACCGTGGTCGCGTTCCTGAGACGGCGGTCGCTGCCCTGCACCGCGACACCGGCGGCGTCTTCCCCGTCCTCGGCAAGCTCCACGATGCCTTTTGACACAATGGTCGCTTCCTTCAGCCGGCGGTCGCTGCCCTGCACCACTACATCGCTTCTTTCTTCACCGTCACGGGCCAGCCGGATTATTCCAAAGGTATCCGTGCCGGCTTTTCTGAGCCTGCGGTCGTTGCCCTGCACCACAACACCGGCGGCGTCTTCTCCGTCCTCGGCAAGTTCTACAATGCCCTTCGACATCGTCGTCGCATCCTTCAGCCTGCGGTCGTTGCCCTGCACCGCGACGCCTGCGGCGTCTTCACCGTCCTCAGCCAGCTCCACGATACCCTTCGACACCGTAGTCGCGTTTCTGAGACGGCGGTCGTTGCCCTGCACCGCCGACAGCGCCGATACTTCACAATCGGCCGCGAATCTCAATATTCCCTTCTGTTCTTCCGTCGCGTCCTTCAGCCGTCGGTCGTTGCCCTGCACCGCAAGGCCTGCGGCGTCTTCACCGTTTTCGGCCAGCTCCACGATGCCCTTCGACACCGTGGTCGCGTCCTTCAGCCTCCGGTCGTGGCCCTGCACCGCGACGCCTGCGGTGTCTTCACCATCCTCGGCCAGTTCCACGATGCCCTTCGACACCGTGGTCGCGTCCTTCAGCCTCCGGTCGCCACCCTGTACCACGCAACCGGGACTGGTCTCGCCGTTTTCAGCCAGTCGGCAAATACCATGTGATGATGTATCGGCCCTGTGCAGCCGGCGGTCGTTACCCTGCACCACGGTCATGGCGGAATACACCCCGTCCTGACATAGCTTCACTATCCCGAAACTCTGTTCGGTGGCTTCTCCCAGTCTGGAATCCGTCGACTGGATGACGGCGCCCGGGGTATTTTCACGGTCATACGCAAGACGGACGATGCCCGGCTTGAGCTCGGTCGCCGGCTTGATCCTGGAATCCGAGGCCTGAACCGCCATTCCCGGCGTCTCTTCCTTGTCCTCAGACAACTGCACTATTCCCTTGAAGATGGTGCTCGCGTCCCTTAACCGCCGGTCACTGGCCTGTACGACGGTGCCCCTTGAGTCCTCACCGTCCTTTGCGAGTTTTACAACCCCCGGCAGGAACACTGACGCCTGGGGGGTCAGGTCTCCTATATTGTGGGTATGTGCACCCACTGCCGGCGCCCCGCAGATTGAAATTTCAGATAGTCTGAGGCTGTAATTCTTGTTGTTGAGGGCGACACTGTTCATTTCCATCCGCACGTACCTGGCCGGTGTCGGCGCAACCTCCCACTGGTAGAGCGTCGATGCCTCGGCATAAAAACCCTTTTCTTCGAACAACGGTGTCCATAATTTACGGTCCGTACTGGCCTCAATAT
>CAZUXY010000026.1:0-42355 GCA_964624235.1 uncultured Leptospirales bacterium
CTGTCTTTTTCAAGCCTGAATTCCGTCATGAGGGTTTTTTCACCGTACACGGTGGTTTTCATCCGTATTCCCGGAAGCGGGGTACGGTATCCGTCGTCACTCTTCTTCGTGAACATTTATCTCTCCTTTTCATCTTTTTATGCACCCGTATGGGGATTCGCATTCCCCCCTGTTCGGTACTTTCCGCATGGGAGACTTTTCCTGTCACATTATTTACATCTTTTGTATATCCAGACGGACCACTGATTCAGGTCCGAATCCGGTTCACACCGTAATAATCAATTGACAGAAATACCGCTCTCTGATAATTCCGTCATTCAAGTGTGCAAGGCCCAGCTCTCTATTTTTTACCTCCCACTACATATACAGCGAGGTAACCGGGGCCTTGTTTTTTTTTGCCCTTCCTGCCGAAAACCCCGTTGCCGGTTCTTTATACACCCCTGGTAATCAATCATTTTTATTTAAATATTCAACCCATTTTTTGCGCGTTTTCACCCCGTTTTGCTGGTTTTATACCTGTTAATTCGTTGACAGGACAGCATACCAAAATATCTTGCCAGTTAACGTAAACTGACAGAAGTTGTCATACATTTCAACCAGACGGGGGGAACGCAATGTCCGCTTTCGTGTACAAAACCATAGGTCAGACCCTCAGGGAAACGGCGCGGAAATTCCCGGAAAATGACGCCCTGATATTTCCCCAGACGGGACTTACACAGAACTATCGTGAATTTCTGGCATCCTGCGAGGCGGTCGCCAGGGGGTTTATGGCCCTGGGTATCGAGAGGGGCGAGCATGTTTCGGTATGGACGACCAATCTCAGCGAGTGGGTGCACCTGCAGTTCGGCCTCGGCATGATAGGAGGGGTGCTGGTGACCGTGAATACGAACTACAAGGCGCACGAGCTGGAGTATATCATAAAACAGTCCGACTCCACCACCCTGGTGCTCATGGAAAAACACCGCGACACGAACTTCTACGAAATCACCGCTTCCGTGGTGAAGGAACTCGGCCGCTCGGCTCCCGGAAAGCTTTCCTCCCCGG
This sequence comes from uncultured Leptospirales bacterium, assembly GCA_964624235.1. Taxonomy (GTDB): domain Bacteria; phylum Spirochaetota; class UBA4802; order UBA4802; family UBA5368; genus CAZUXY01. The sequence goes on from CAZUXY010000026.1 coordinate 1,045, forward strand.
AACTGCAGAAGCTTAAAAACGTCATTTACATAGGGGATCGCGTCAACACCCCGGGCATGTACCGTTTCGAGGACATCCTGTCCATGGGAAAGAGCGTACGCGACGCCGACCTTCGCGCCCGTGAAGATAGCCTGGACCCGCATGATACCGTCAACATGCAGTACACCTCGGGAACCACGGGGTTTCCCAAGGGCGTTATGCTCACCCATTATAATATCGTCAACAACGCCCGCATGGTGGGCGACGTCATGGGAATGACCGAACGGGACCGGCTGCTCATACAGGTCCCCCTGTTCCATTGTTTCGGCTGCGTAATGAGCACGATGAACTGCGTCAGCCACGGGTCCGCCATGGTGGTACTGGAAAGCTTCGACCCGCTCTTGGCCCTCAAGACCATCGAAGCGGAAAAATGCACCGCGATAAACGGGGTGCCCACCATGTTTATCGCCATAGTGAACCATGCCGACTTCGCCGGTTACGACCTGTCGAACCTGAGGACCGGCATCATGGCCGGGGCCCCCTGTCCCATAGAAACCATGAACCAGGTGCGCGATAAAATGCACTGCGAAGAGGTGGTCATCGCCTTCGGCCAGACCGAGTGTTCCCCCGTCATGACCATGACCAGGCGGGACGACCCGGTAAGCCTCAGGGTGTCCACCGTGGGCCGGCTGCTGCCCGACATCGAGGGAAAGATCGTCGACCCCGAAACCGGCGAGGAGATGCCCGTCAATACGCAGGGCGAGATCGTGACCCGCAGCGAATGCGTCATGAAAGGATATTACAAGATGCCCGAGGCCACCGCCGCGGCGATCGACCGTGATGGCTGGCTGCATACCGGCGACCTGGGCACCGTCGATGAAAACGGTTACTTCAAGGTCACCGGCCGCATCAAGGACATGATCATCCGCGGCGGCGAGAACATCTATCCCAGGGAAATCGAGGAGTTTTTGCACATGCACCCCAAAATCAACGACGTGCACGTGGTGGGGATTCCCGATCAAAAATACGGCGAACAGGTGCTGGCCGCGATAAAGCTGGCAGACGGAGAGACCGCAACGGCGGAGGAAATGATTGAATACTGCCAGGGGAAAATCGCCCGCCACAAGATTCCGCGCTACTGGGAGTTTGTCGACGGCTACCCGATGACCGCCAGCGGGAAGGTGCAGAAATTCAAACTCAGGGAACACTATGCTGACAAGTACGATCCGGCGCTGAAGAACTGACCCCCTCAATCCCCCCTGCCAGGGGGGACACATAACAGGCGCGGCTGCGAATCCGCGCCTCAGGGGAAGGTTGTCAATAAATGGAAATAAAGGAAGAACACAGGTATCTGAGCATCGGCGAGATAGCCTCACGGATCGAGATGAGCCAGAGGACCATACGCTACTATGAAGAGATAGGGCTCCTCAATTCGGTGAAGCGCATGGAAGGGGGGAAGCGCGTCTACACCGAAGACGATTACCATCGCCTGAGGCTCATCAAGCGGCTCAAGATCCTCGGCCTGTCTCTTTCGGAGATGGAAGAACTGGAGGCCATCTGGTCCATCCACAAGTCCAATGAAAAGGTGCTCAACCGCCTGCTGGAACTGCTGAATGGTCACCTTAATAACCTCAACGACCGGATAACCGAACTTGCCATCCTTAAAGATGAAATCGCCGAATACCGGGACCGCATCAGGAGCAAGCTGGGGACCTCGGATCAGCGGGATTGAAAAGCCGGGCACGATAGTATCATGCTCTTTTTGACTTGGCAGAACCCGGCTTCTGTATCACCGGAAATGCCGCATAAGAACTGAAATGAAGACCTTCAACCACACACTGCGAAGCATACTTTCCGCGGTCCTGCTGACGCTGGCCTGCCTGTCATCGTGCGAACAGGTGCCGCTCTACGATACCGCAAAAAACGGTGTACCCATGATCTACGGCCTTTCTGACAACGGGGTCGACGGGCTGCTCGTGGTCGCCGGCGGCGACTATTACGCGGAATTCACCATCGGCGGCTACGGTATACCGGCGGCATCGGAGATCCTGCACGTGAACGGCCGCTCGAGAGTATTCATCGCCCGGGCCAACCAGATCTATACCCACGACGGCGAACGATACAACTCCAGTTGGAGCCCTTACAGTCTGCCCTATACCATATATTCCCTGGATTCGTGCGGGTCGAATACCTATATAGCCGTCGACAGCACCGGCGATTGTCTCTACCGCTGGGACGAGGATGGGAAAACGGCCGTCTCCCTGGGGAAAACCGCCGGTGACGCACCCCGCGTGGTACGGTATGAACCCGCTCTGGGGGCACTGTTCGTGGCCGGCGAACAGGGAGGAAATACCCCTGTATATGTAGTCACCGACGCGGCCGCCCTTCAGCTGGTGGTGTTAACCCTCGCCGCGACGCCCCGGTTTTTTCTGCGGGTATACGGCAGCAACGTTTACGTGGGACGGGAAAACGGCATTTACCTGAACGGCATAATCGGCGCCTATTTCACCGGTATCGGCATCCAGAGCTACGCCGCCTACGGTGAGACCGTGTGCTACGCGGCGGGACTCAGCGGCGCGCTGTTCATCTCACGTCTCGAGGGGACGGCCTTCGTCACCGACTACGCCTTCGCTTCGGCGGGCGGCGATATAGAGATCGCCGTACTGGACGATGACCACCTGGCGGTGGGTATCACGAACTCGCCCTCGGATAACGGCCTGTATATATACCACAGGAGTAAAAAGTCGCTGAAAAAAATCTCCTCCCGTGGCATTTGGTCCCTCTACGTACAATAACACCGTCATAATCCCTGATTATCTTTATACAACATGCAGTCGTTTTCACGATCGTCCGGTTTCGGCCTGCGGTAAAAAACATGCCGGTTTCCCCTCCGGCACTTGCCTCTGCACCTCTCCCTGCATATATTGATAAATCCAACTCCGGAGGAGGAATACAATGCGCAAAACTGTGCTGATCGCGGCGGTGATCGCCGTCATCGCTTCCCAATGCGGTACGCCCGCGGGGGCGGAATTGAAAAAGGCCACCTTCGCCGGCGGATGTTTCTGGTGCATGGAGGCGTCGTTTGAAAAACTCGCGGGAGTGAAAAACGTGGTTTCCGGATACATGGGGGGTGTTGAAAAAAACCCTTCGTACCACGATGTTTCCAGGGGCAGAACCGGCCACCGGGAGGTGGTACAGGTCAGCTTTGATCCGGGAAAAATCAGTTATGAACGTCTGCTGGAGTTGTACTGGCGGCAGATAGACCCCACCGACCAGGGAGGACAGTTCGCCGACCGGGGAAAACAGTACCGCACCGCGATTTTTTATCACGATGAGGCACAGAAAAAACTCGCGGAAAAAAGCAAAATGGACCTCGAGCGGTCGGGCCGGTTCAGTAAACCCATCGTGACCGAAATCATCAGGGCGGGCGAGTTTCACCCCGCCGAGGAATACCACCAGGATTACCACAGAAAGAACCCCCTGAGATACCGGTTCTACCGACGCGGATCGGGCAGGGAGGCGTTCCTGGAAAAAACATGGAGCAGGCAAATGAAAAGCACGACCATACACAGTGATACACGATACAGAAAACCCACGGATGATGAATTAAGGAAGACTCTCAGTCCTTTACAATACAAAGTCGCCCGCGAGAACGGAACGGAACCGCCCTTCGACAACACGTACTGGGACAACCATCGCGACGGCATCTATGTCGACATCGTATCGGGAGAGCCCCTGTTCAGCTCCCTGGACAAATTCGAATCGGGAACCGGATGGCCCAGTTTCACCAGGCCCCTGGAGCCTTCCAATATCGTAACGAAGACCGATCACGGATTTTTCATGGTGCGTACCGAGGTGAGAAGCCGTCACGGCAATACGCACCTGGGACACGTCTTCAACGACGGCCCGGCGCCCACGGGGCTCAGGTACTGCATGAATTCGGCGGCGTTGAGGTTCATTCCCGCCGGCGACCTGGAAAAGGAAGGCTACGGGGAGTATCGCGCGCTGTTCGGGAAGAAGTGACACCGCATGATCCGACCGTTCACCTGGGCGACTTACACCGCCGGCATCAGTTCGACTTCCCGTGAGAGGGAACGCTGCATGCTGCCGACAGGGAGGGTAAGACGCACCGTGGTGAGCTCATCAGGCTCTATGGACAATACGTCATTTACGTCCAGGCCCATACCGATCAAGCTGCTGATAATGACCGCGTATCCCAGACCGAATCCCGATTCGCTGGTGTCGATGTTGTTGACGAAGAACTCGTGCTCCCGTCCCGCCGCCTGGTAGTGGAGGTATTCGTTCCTCTTCTGCTCTATGCGCTGCAGGTCCTGGGACAGGATGGGGGCGGTATTGCTGACGGTTATGACCAGGTGGCCGTTGGCACGTTCTATTTTAAGCGTAGTGGTGATGGCCCCGCTGCGGATTTCGTTGCGGATGTTCCGGTAACTGTAGAGCCGCGAAATTTTTCTCATTTCGTCTTCCGCGAGTTCGCGGTTTTCATCGTAGGCGCGGTTCGACAGGGAGATATAGACCGATTCCTGGTCGAGGATTTCTCTTACCTCGGCCGATATGTGGCCGTCACTGACGATCGAAGAGGCATACTTCTCGAAATCGTCTCTCCCCATGCGGAGCCTCACGTTCGGCGACATTTCTGTATTGAATATCTTTTGGACCAGCTCTTTCCTGATAATCAGGTATTTATAGTTCGCCTTGATGGCGTTCTTCACCAGTTCGTCGACGCAGGTAAGGAGGGCGTCGGTGCATTCCACCGCCCCGGCTTCTTCGAGATATTCGACCAGTAACTGGTGGATATTTTCTTTCGCTTTCTTGTTGTAAGTGTTGATGATGATTCTGGTTTTCTTCTTCGACGCCATGACGATACTCTCTGTACTCGCAGAATTTTCAGTTTTACTGCAACCGGGAATGACCCCTCGGCCTCCGCACGCGATTTCTTGGACATAAGGTATCGATGTATTCACCCCTGGCTGTGAAGAAATAATGAAGGGCGGGTCAAAATGCTGTTATTAATGAAGCGCCCGACGGAACCGTCCCGGCGGGCGCAGAAGAGACATAATCAATGTCAGTCGTCGTTCATGCAGGCATGCATCACCTTATAAGCCGTGACGCGATATCGGCCGCATGGCGCCCCTGGAAGCGGGCCCCGGCAAGTTCGTTTTCGCTGGGAAGCCGTTCCCCCTTCCCGCCGGCGATAGTGGACGCGCCGTAAGGTGAACATCCCGACATTTCATCAATCCGCATCTGCCCCTGGAAGGCGTAAGGCAGGCCCGCGATCACCATGCCGTGGTGCAGCAGGGTAATGTGAAAACTGAGTATGGTGGATTCCTGACCGCCGTGCTGGGTGGCGCTGGAGGTGAACACGCTCCCCACCTTCCCGATTAGCGCCCCCTTCTCCCACAGGGGACCCGTCGAATCCAGGAATGAACGCATCTGCGCGATCATGTTGCCGAAACGGGTCGGCGTGCCGAAAATCACCGCATCGGCGGTCTCCAGGTCGTTGAGCGTGGCCTCGGGAATATGGATGAAGGCTTTCTGTGCGGCCGCGATACCCGTCTTTTCCAGCAGTTCCGCCGGGAGTATTTCGGGCACCCTGAGCAGCACCGGAACGGCCCCTTTCACCTCCCTGACCCCCTCGGCCACGGCTTCGGCCATGCGGTAGATATGGCCGTAGGCGGAATAAAAAATTATCGGTATTCTCATGGTAATCTCCTTTTTTGTAAAAAATTCGGTAGTAAATATATAAATATACCCCCGTCAGCAGGAGGAGTCAAATGCGCTACCCGGCGGTCTTTAGCCCGAAATAGTCCTTGAGCGGTGCGACCGGACATGATAGGAAGAGATCACCGGCCCCCTGAAAGGGCCGCCGGTAACCAGGCATATACACACATAAAGGAGCATATCATGGCAACCAGAAGGTCAATAGTCGTCAGCGCGTCAGAAGACAGGCTGGAAAAACTCATAGAGGACCGCCTTAAACCCGGTGCGGACAAGGAAACCATCGACAACCGCATATGGGACCTCTTCGGCGAGGAGTGGTGCGTCATGTTCACCGACCTTGCCGGTTTTTCCCGCAACGTCGCAAAATTCGGCATTATACATTTTCTGCAGACCATCCACGAGGCGGAGCGCCTGCTCATACCCATCATCGAAGACCATGACGGAATACTGTTGAAGGTGGAGGGGGACTCGTTCCTGGTGATTTTCCGCAATGTGCGCAAAGCGCTGCAGTGTTCAGTCAGCATGCAGAAGGAGCTGCGCCGTTACAACGCCGACCGTCCCGACGAGGAAAAAGTGCTGCTGTGTGTGGGCCTGGGATACGGCAAGATGCTGCGCATCGGCGACGCCGATGTCTTCGGCGCCGAGGTGAACGCCGCCAGCAAACTCGGCGAAGACACGGCGGAGGCATGGGAAACCCTGGTGACCCAGACGGTGAAAGAGCGCGCCAGCGACATCCCCGGGATTTCCTTCGTAGAGATCGACGAAGTCCCTCCCGGCGCGGGTAAGGCTTATCGCATGGTCCACACCACCACCGTGCAGGGATGCCGTGATACCGGAAAAGGTGCGTAGAGTCCTCGACCGTTACGGCCTGGCCGCCCTGGAGTTCGAAGAGGGCAGTACCCCCACGGCCCTTCTGGCGGCGCAAAAAATAGGTGTCGCTACGGGACAGATCGCCAAGTCCATACTCATGCGGGGAAAGAACGGCTCTTTCTGCCTGGTCGTCGCGCCGGGCGACCGGAAGATATCCACCGCGAAACTGAAAGCGGTCATCGGGGTGAAGGCGCGTATGGCGGCGCCAGAAGAAATCCTGGAGGTCATGGGTTTTGCCGTGGGCGGCGTGTGTCCCTTCGGTCTCGACGGTATCGAGATTATACTGGACGAAGGTCTGAAGGTGTACGATACGGTGTATCCCGCTGCGGGCACCAGCGCCTCCGGGGTGCCCGTTTCCCCCCTCAGGCTCGCCGAAATAACCGGGGGGAAGTTCCGTGACGTGACGGCGGCCTCTGCCCCTTAGGCTCCCTACCGGTCGAAGGCATGGGGGTCGGGACCAAGTCGCCGCCCCTCGTTCAGGCCGTCGACGGCCGCCATATCCCCGTCACTCAGCGTGAAATCGAAAATCCGCGCGTTCAGGGCGATCCTTTCCGGGACGGCCGATTTCGGGATAACAATAAAACCGTGCTGCAGGCCCCACCTGAGCAGTATCTGCGCCGGAGACCTGTCGTATGCGGCCGCGAGTCTTTTTACCAGCGGATGGTCGAAGAGTCGCCCACGCGAGAGGGGCGCCCAGGATTCAATTTTAATGTTCCGGTCGCGGCAGTAGTCCGCCAGTTCCCTCTGGTAAAGCAGCGGATGCATCTCGACCTGGTTCACCATGGGCGCTGTTTCGGCGTGCATCATTATATCTTCCAGGTGGGATATCGTCGCGTTGCATACCCCTATGGCCCTCACCTTTTCCCCGGCATAGAGTTCTTCCAGGGCCTTCCAGGTGTCCAGGTACTTTTCCCTGACCGCCCAGTGTATGAGATACAGGTCCAGGTAACCGGTCCCCAGCCGAGCCGCGCTCTCTTCAAAGGCCTTCAGGGTAGCGACATACCCCATTTCAGATATCCATACCTTGGTGGTAATGAACAGTTCACCCCGCGCGATGCCGCTCCGTTTCAGGGCGTTCCCTATGCCCTTTTCGTTTCCGTAAAAAGAAGCGGTATCGATGTTTCGGTATCCCTCATCCAGCGCCGCCCGCACCGCCGTTTCCACCGGGGGTCCGTCGGGGATTTTATAGGTGCCAAGTCCCAGTACCGGCATGGACACGCCGTTGGACAAGGCCACATATGCACCAGGACCTGCCAAGGTATCCCTCACCGGCGCGTCAGGACGCGCATGCCCTGCTCGACCAGCAGTTCAAAGACGTTCTTTTCAGTAAATGAGAAAGAGGTGAAATCCCTGCACTGCCGGTTCCCCACCGACGAAACGTCTATGTCGGTGACGTAATGGGAATAGCCCGGAGCCTTACGCATGGCGCCGCCGTAGCGCTGCAGAATCCCGACGATCGAATTCCGCGCGAACGGTTCGGTTTCACTCCCGTCGGGCAGGGTGAACCGGTAACCGAATTCCTCATCCCTGATGCTGTGCAGCGTCAGCCGCATGGGGACCAGGTTCTTTTTTATGTCCAGTATCATCCGGTCCAGTTCGGGATTGAACGGGACTATGTTCACGTTGTGCTTGATATCCCGATCGAGCTGGAATACCGCGATACGGTTCACGTTCTTGGCCAGAGGGGACGCCGGATTGCTTCTGGTCACGCGGTTGACCACGTTTTCGGTAAAAAAATAAAGGCGGGAGAGATAACGATGGAACTCTTCGATGTTCTGACGGAAAAAGAAAAACGCGTTTCTTTCATCGGTGACGAAGAAATAGCAGTACTTTGCGGCTTTCTGAAAATAGATGTGCACGGCGTTTTCCCTGGATTCCGCGAGAACGGTGGAAAGATAGTTCAGTTCCGGTATCGAGCGGTCGATGCCGTTGCGGTTCAAAACGCCGGTATTATAGCTCAGGCTGTAGAGCATCTTTATCTCCGAATCGTGGACCGCGCCCGTTACGGTTTCTCCCTCTGCGACGGTTCTGGTACTGAACACCGTGAACTTGTTGCCCAGCATGGTGACATAGCGCCTACGCACACGGTCTCCTCCCTCGGCGAAGAAGGAATAGGCCTCCCTGGCCAGTCCGCACAGGCGGTCGAAATCCTTGCTGGACCCGTAGGGGAGCGATGAGGTCATGCGCAGGGCCGTGTCAAAGTCCAGTTCGGTGCGCACACCACCCTTAATCACCTCGGCGAACACATTGACCAGGTCGATCTCGTTTTTATACTCCTCGATGCGTGTTTCACCCCAGCTGTTGTGGTACACGAAGATGATATCGTCGATCTTACGGGAATATTTCGTGTAGGGATTGATGATGACGTACCCCGTAACCGGGAAGGGTTCCGCGAGAAAATACCGTTTGTGGAGCCCCACTTTTTTCACCGAGAAATGCAGCGTCAGATCGGCGACCAGGTCCCTGATGAAGTTCGGGTCGATTGGGTGGATGCCGGGATCGATCTCAAGGCGCGTGTAGTCCTTCTGGTACAGCCGGTTGAGTCCCAGCCAGATGATTATCCCTATGAGTTTTTGTTCCTTGTGAAGTATGATTTTGGAAGGGCGGTTGTCGATGATGATCCTCTTCGACAGTATCCAGTACTCCTTGCCGTCCCTGTCCCTTATGAACTCGATGGAGAGCAGCTTCTCTTTGGGGAAGCTCTTGAAACTCAGGGTATTGTCGATCTTGTTCGCCGAAATGGAGAAATGGGAATAAATCTTGCGCGTGATACCCTTCAATTCCTTCTGGGCAAGCACCGACGAGAGCTGGGAAGCCTCAACACTGTTTATTATGCTCTTATACCCGCGCAGAATGAATTTCTTGGTCTCGTTCATGAGGCGGGTCACCTGGTCGATGTCGAGGTTTTCGAAGTCATCCATCTGCCGCACCGTCGATTCCGACCATCCCCATTCCTTCACGCAGGCGAGCATTTTTCTGACCTTAGGCGGCGGATGGTCCTCTGCACTGGTAAAGTGGGCCGACAGCCGCGGGTCCACCTTGAGATAAAAACAGCTCTCCAGCAGGTCCAGTGTCTCACGGCCGGCACCCGGCGACCCGTAGTACGCATGCAGGTGGTTGAACATTATCAGGTAAGAGTCGATGTCGTCGAGCGCAAGCTTCCCGCCGTGCACGTTACGCTTCACGATATCGCTGATGAAGGGGCTTTCAACGCTGCTGTTGAGGTAACGTTCCAGCAGACCCAGCTTCATAATGGACTTGAAGGGATTGCCCAGGGACTTGAGGAGCTGGAAGAGCGCCGCCACGAGAAAATCGTTCCTTGAAACGGCATAAAGATTGCCCAGGTCCACGAATTCCTGCGCCATGGGGGAACCCCTTACGATTTCCAGCCACCGCTCGTATCCCGCGTCATCGATGCCCACGGGCACCACCCACCAGAAGGGGACCTTGCCGGCAAGCAGTATGGACGAACGGAAGAACTCCTCTTTCAGGAGCCTGCCCAGCGAGGTACCGCCCAGCCCTTCGTCGCCCTCCTCGTCGAAAACGTCCCGTTTTACCTTGGTGATGTCATTGAGAAAAAAATGGACTTCAACGTTGTATTTCTCGGCTATCCATTTTTCCAGAATACGGCATTTCAGTTTGAAGAGCCGCAGTGCTTCCAGGCTCGTCTCTTTCTCGTCGATACAGACCCAGAAATCGAAGTCGGAATGATCGGTATACGCGATCGTGCCGCCGCTCCCCATAAGAGAGAACATATGGATAAAGGGCTGGGGCGTTTTCGGGATATTGACGGTCGCCATGGGGAACTGGGCGCGTATGAACTGGACCGCACGGCCGCTGGGGGTGTAATTGTAGATGCCGGTCGCCATCCCGGCGTAGTTGATATAGCCCGGCAGGCCCGACTGGTTCACGCAGAGCAGAAAGGGGATTACCTCCAGTACGCCCAGCACCTCGGGGCGGGTTATCGAGGAGTGCAGTATGGCGAGTTTGGTATTGTTATAGGTTAAGAAGCTTTCCCTGAATCCCTTTATCCTTTCAAGGATATCTTCCCGTTTAACTGGGCCCATGGCATTTCAGACATTTTATTACAAATGTACCGTATAGTGTCAGTACATAAAAGAAACGGGTTTTTTTCAATAACTTAACGGTATGCACAGGGTAATTTACCTGTGTGCGGGTCCTGTCCGAACACAGGGTATCCGCAGGGTATACTGGTTCTCGGTGAGTGCACACTGACAGCATCCCTGACAAAGACAGGTCCGGGCTTCAGGGGCGGGGTAACCCGCAGGGCCTGACGAAATAATTCTTGAATAGATTTCCCCGCCATAGTATGACCCCGTTATGAGCGAAACGACCCCGGCCGTACGAAGATGCGAAACCCGTGATCTTGCAGCCGTCAAGGACCTGTTCCGCGAGTTCGTGGAATACCACAGCGCCATGGACCCCTCATTCGTCAAGGTGCGGGGATACGGCGACCTCTTCGTCAGGTATATCGAAGACAATATGAACGGGGAAAACTCCCTGGTGCTCGTCGCGGAATGCGGAGAGGCGGTGGTGGGTTACTGCCTGGGCCAGATCATGGAAAAGCCCCCGGTGTATCCCGAACCGCGTTACGGCTACATCGACAATATCGCCGTACGTGAAGGGTACCAGCGGAAGGGAATCGGCGCGATGCTGGTTCGGGAGATGTGCAGGTGGTTCGCGTCGCGGGACCTGCGTCGCGTAGAAGTATTCGCGGCGGTGAAAAACCCTAAATCCACTTCTTTCTGGCGGAAAATGGGATACGCAGCCTTCCTGGAACAGATGTACAGTCCCCTCGGCCCCGCATGAGCGCCGGGGAACACCGGCTGTGAAACAGCACCGCCTCCCCGCTTTGATCTGACACCACTCCAGAAAAAAACATCACTGACCGAATTATGGATTTACTATTTAATGCGGTTGTGCTGGCATAGCCCGGTATTTATTCATCGATCTACGGAGCAACCCATGCATGCCAGGATATACCCTTTTCTGTTGTCGATTGTCATCCTATCGGGAATCGGTACGGCCGCCGTATGGTGCGCGCCGCCCCAACCGGAAAGCGGTTACGACTTCATAGAGGAGGCGCGTTTCATCCACCGCATCGTGGCGTGCGGGGAGGGACCACTGCCGCCGGGGGTCGACCGAACAATCGTGAACGAGCACTGCCGTTTTATCAAAAGCGCAATGGAAAGGTATCGCGGGGATTACGCGGCGAAGGCGGGACCGTTCATCGCCGCCCTGAAGCCGGCGAAGCTCCCCTCCACGGTATTCTATCCCTTCGGGGGCGGTGACCTGCTTTCGGCGATACTCACCTACCCCGACGCCGCCGAGATCATCACCATATCGCTGGAAAGCGCGGGCGACCCCCGCCGGCTTCCACGGGCGACCGCCGCGCAATTGAAAGAGGCACTGAAAGAGTCCAGGGCGGTGCTGGGCAACCTTTTCACCATGTTCGACAACAGCAACACCAACGTGAAAGCTCTCGAGAAGAGCATGATCACCAGCCAGCTGGCGTTTTCACTGGCCGGTGCGGCGGTGTTCGGTTACGAGCCGGTGTCGCTCAGGTTTTTCAGCGTTGAAAAAAACGGCGAGCTGCGCTACCTCTCCTCAAAGGAGATCACCTCCCTGGAACACACCCGGGGGAAAAGGCTCTACCGCTGGTGGGTGGACACCTCTTTCTCCGAGGCTTTCCGCAACATGGAACTGGTGCTGAAAAACAGAAAAGACGGCAAACGGCTTCTTTACCGCCATTTCGCCGCAAACCTGGACAATTCTCACTTCAGGGGTTCGGGTCTGGAAAAATTTTTACAGAACAGGGAAAGGTTCGTATGCATGACCAAGGCGGCCAGCTATCTGCTCTGGATGGATGACTTCTCGGCGATCAGGGACTACACGCTCTCCCGCATGGTCTTTATGGTATCGGACTCCACCGGGATACTGCCGCGCCATGCCGCCCCGGCCGGCTTCGAACAGATAACCTACGGCACCTTCAACGGTGCCTTCCTGGACAACCGTGGCGGTGAAAAGGCCGAATCGCTGCGCAGGTTCTGGCTTTCCCAGCCGCACCGGCCCCTCCCCTTCCGCTACGGTTACTCCGATGACCGGGGCGCGTTTCACCTCATGATCACCAGGCCGCGGCGATGAGCGCTCATTCCTCGTAATCCCAGAAGAAGTCTTTATTGGTGAGTTCCTTTTCCTCCTGCGGTTCCCGGCGTTCAGGGCCGTATGGAAGCCCGCCGGCGTTACGGTGGAACCAGTCCAGCTGGTCTTCCAGGTCGCGGGTTTCGTTCTCCCAGTATTCCGGCGTGCCGAAATGGGGAAAGGCGGCGGGGAACGCCGGGTCCTCCCATCGCCGGGCAATCCATGCCGCATAGTGGATATACCTGAGCGCCCTCAGGGGTTCCACAAGCTTCAGCCAGGCAGTATCAAAATCCCTGAAGGTTTTATACGCGGCGAGAAACACCTCACGCTGGCGCAGTCCCTCGGCGTCCCGGGCTGGCACCAGCATCCATACATCCTGCACCGCGGGGCCGTTCAGGAAGTCGTCGAAATCCAGGAAAAACCATCCCTCACTGCCGTGCAAGAGATTCCCCAGATGGCAGTCGCCGTGTATGCGGTGGAAGGGAACACCGGCGCGCAGTGTCTCATAGATGTCAGCCACCTCGCGCACGGCGGACCCGAAACGGGACTCCAGGTGCGACGGCAGGAATTTTTTTTCCAGAAGGAAGGCCAGAGGCCGCAGCCCGTAGGTCTCAGCGTTCAGTTCGATGCGGTGTTCGGCCCGTTTTGAGGCCCCCATGTTGTGGATGCGGGCGCAGAGCCTGCCCAGTATCCCCAGCTCATCGTCGGAAAGTTCGTCAGGGACCCTGCCTCCGGTGCGCGGCCACAGAGCGTAATAGATGCCGCCTGTCTCGCGCAGGGTCCCGCCGTCGGGAAAGGACAGGGGGGCGCATGCGGGAATCTCGTCCTCCCGCAATTCGAGCAGAAAGGCGTGTTCCTCCAGTATCTGTTCCCGGCTCCAGCGGCCGGGACGGTAGAACTTGGCCACCACGTGCGCGCCGTCCTCGAGCCTGAGGTCATATACCCGGTTTTCGTAGCTGTTCAGCGCCAGGCAATGACCAGACGGCTCGAACCCGGCGTCCTCCAGGGTGTTGATGATGATATCGGGGGTTAGGTTGAAGAAAAACTCGCTCATGGTCGCTCCTGCCGGTCACATGTTACCAGAGAGAGGGAAGGACGGTAAATCCGCAAGGAAATAATGCGCATCAGATATAAGACTGCCCCGGGGATGCGGAGTGAGAATAAGATTCCTCACCCCCTCGGGGATTCGGAATGACGGGGGCCATGGAATAAAGGATCCTTGATGCGCTTGTGTATTCAGCCCTCACTTCACCCTACGGACATGATGCGCAGTACTGCAGCAGGGGAAACCCTATGACTCCCAGGTCGATAATGAAATGACAGGCCATCGCGGGGAGTATGCTTTCGGTCTTACGGTAGATCTCGCCCATCACCAGGCCGTAAACGAAACTGTACAGTGCGAAGAGCGGCCCTCCCACCGCCAGGTGTATGGTGGAGTAGAGCGCCGCCTGCGCCATGTTCGCCGGGAGCGTTCCCAGGCCGCCCGCCCGCAGCAGGTTGTAACAGACCAGGCGGAAGAACACCTCCTCGGAAAAGGCGTTCATTATGCTGAAGATCGCCACCGGGGGCCAGTACGCCGGTCCCCTGATGCCGTAATCGGTAAGGAAATACAGCGCCGCCGCGTAAACCCCGCTGCCCAGGGCGCCGATGAAGAAAAACGGTGTGGTAAGTTTCGCCGGGTCCAGGGTGAACGCCGCACGCACGGAAAGTTTCGATACGCGCAGAAACCACAACGCCGCGACCTCCGCGATGAAGACCGGCAGATACACCGCCAGGCGGCCGTACGCCTCGAGTACGCCGTCCACCCGCATGAGGGGCCATGCCACGTACCCGTACCGCAGCAGGAACGCCGCGATCCCGAAACAGGCCAGGAAATACGCGAGGAATCCCATCACCGAAAAACGCCGCACCCTCCTCAGCAGATCCTCGCCGTCGAGCGAGGAGAGGTGTTTCACCAGCCACAGGTACAGCAGCGTCAGGGAACCGGCCAGCACGAAAAACACCATCACCAGCTGCGCCTGTGTGAGACCCCACCGTACGACCTTTTCGGTTCTGAAAAACTCGGTGATGAAACGCGCGTCGCCGTAGAGTATCAGGTACAGGGCCATCACCTTACCCCTCTCATACAACGATGCCGGTTCCGTGCCGGGAGCGTATATGCGGTGATGGAGCCTCCTAAGCACCAGGAATATGGCCGTGTTGTAGGCGATCTCGTAGAGGGGCACCGGGTTGTGGAACCCGACGGTGCGGCCGAACAGGTCCCACTCGATGTACCGACCCCAGCAGCACCCCACCAGGAAACATGCGATCCGCCCTACGGCGTGGGAGAGCGGCATGTAGAGGAAGAACGCGTCGGCCACGTCCCTGAAACGGAACCTCATCGCCAGCAGCAGGGCGGTAATGAGTACGGTCGGCAGCATGATGCTGGCGTGGAAGGTGTGGTAGCTTTCAGAACTCACCAGTTCGAAGAGCAGGTCGACCGTACGCAGCGATTCATGATAATAAAAGAAATTGGCGGCCCGCGAGCTGACATACCCCGCGGGGAGGATGAACAGCGCGATTATTAAAAAGAACCTTCGCACCCTGGGCCGCGGATAGCCGATCTGGATCAGCCTGCGGTACACCAGCACCAGCCCCAGCGCCACCGCCAGTACCACAAAGAAATTATAGATGATGTTGTTTACCAGCACGAAGGCGCTTTTGCCGACGCCGTACTGCAGCATGAAATAGGATACCATAAAGACCCCGCCATTACATTATGGGTTCATTAAACTCAACAGGACTACCGGCGCGGAAGCCCCAGCCTCTGTAGGGCTCCCTCGTGGCGGGGATTGAACCTTATAGCCTTTTCGAAATTCCTTCGCGCCTCACCGTAACGTCCCCGCCGCTCGTCGATGAGTCCCATCTCGTAATACGGCTCCGCGTCAAAGGGTGTGAGCCGTACCGCACGCCCGTAACTCTGGCGGGCCTTTTCCAACCGGTCTTGAAAACCGTAGGTCTTCCCCAGTGCGTAATGAAGCTCGGCCGCGTTGGGATTAATATCAATCCCTTTTTTAAACCGCATGACGGCGCCGTCCAGGTCGCCCCGCCTCAGGGCGATCCATCCCAGGTGGTAGCAGGCCTCAAAGCGGCCTGGCTCCTCTCTCAACGCCCTGCGCAGCAGTTCCGCGGCCTCGACCAAACGCCCCTTTCGGATATAGGTTTCTCCCAGGAGCGTGAGCGCCTCACCAGAACCGGGGTCAATCTCCAGCACCCTCCTCGCGTGCGCCGCCGCCTCGTCCGCCCTGCCCTCTCCCAGGAGCGCCCGGGCGCGGGAGAGCAGCAGCCGCGTATCGGCGACGGCCCCTGGACCGGGTGTTTTGTCACCGTCCACACGCCGCGATATGCCGGGGTAGTCGGGCCGTATACGCAGTGCCCTGCGGTATTCGTCGAGATAACGGGGGTCCAGCCGCGCGCTCATCACCAGGCCGGCGAGCACATGGCCTGTCGCCTCATGGAGGGTCGCCATGTCGCGCCGCAGCGCGCCGGCCGTCACGCCCCCGGCCCCGCGGCTCAGCAGTATATCGGCCGGCTGCCGGTAGAGCCTGACCAGACTCAGGGAGTTTTCCATATCGTGCATGGTGGTGCGCGAGAGGGCGTACTCCAGGTAGGGACGGTCCTCAGTGTGCAGGGGCACGTCCCAGTCCATGGCGTCGACGGCCGAATGGTCGAACTTGCAGATGTCGAGCATCATCGCGGGCGTCGCGTATCCTATCCCGGAAAGGTCTTTGCGGGCGTACCGCTCGAAGCGGCGCACGAAAATTTCCGTATCCACCGTCATGGGACTCAAGGAACCGACGACCAGGGCGTGCAGGTTCTCGTGACTGGTGGCGTACCAGAATCCCACGTACGGGAACTCCGCCCTGAAGGTTTTGAGCAGTGACACCAGGCTCTCCAGGTCCATGTCAACGGGCACCCAGGAGGTCATGATGCCCCCTTCCCTGAGGCGTGACTTCGCCGCGGCGAAGTACTCAGCGGTGTAGAGGCCCGAGTTGCCGGCGTAATAGGGCCAGATGGAATCATTCATGATCACGTCATATTTTTCCCCGGTCATCCTGAGGTAGTTGGCCCCGTCCATGATGACCGCGTTGAACCGCGGGTGGTGCGCCACCCCGCCGTTGATGTCACGAAAGAAACGGTCCGAGGTATCGATGACCGACCGGCTGATCTCCACCAGGTCCAGGCGGTCAATGCCGTACGAGACCAGTATGCGGGAGGTCTCCCCGCTGCCGAAACCGATCTGGCACACTCTTTTGGGACCGGGGTGCAGCAGCATGGGGATGTGCGCCTGCAGCTTCTGGGTGGTCCGCAGGGTGAAGGCGGTGCCCGCAACGTTGATGGAGCCCGTGGAAATGACCCTGCTGCCGTTTTCAAAATGATGCACGGTGGTGATGCCCTCGATCCCTTCGTGCGCGTAGTCGATGACCGCGGTGCGGTCGTGCCGCCGCTCGCCGATGTTGTAATATTCGAAAAGGTAACGCGGCGGCAGTATAATGACCGCCAGAACAGCCAGGGCCGGCAGGGCAAGGGCGCCGTATTTCAGCAGCTTCCCGGCGGAGGGGACGCTCTTTTTACCCGGTGGAAAAGCGCCGGCCCCGGGCAGAAACATCACCGCCGCCGCCGCACATGCGCCCAGCACCGCCATCGCGCTGAGGGAACCCTGGGTGCCCAGAGCCCTCACCAGGAAAAAACCCGTTGCCAGGGACCCGAATATCGACCCGGCCGTGTTGGCGGCATAGACCGTACCCATGGAACTGCTCAGGCGCTCGATACGGCCGGTACAGGCCGCAACCGCCGCGGGGAAGGCGACACCCATGAGCAGTGTCGGCAGCAGCATAATGACCAGGGACGGGAAAAAACCGGTATAGACCACCTTCGCCGTCCAGCCCGACGACACGGCCGCGGAGAAAGGGAGCCGCTCGAATATCCCGAATAACAGGATGGAAGCAAAACCCGACACGGCGACGGCCCCCTGCAGCGCGGCCCAGAGGTGCGGATAGTTGATGTTCCTGAACCTTCGCTCCGCCGCGGAAAACAGCACGCCGCCCAGGCCGATCCCCATAAGGAAGGTCGTCAGCATTGAGGAAAAGGCATACACCGTGGTCTTGAGCTTGAATACCAGCAGCCTGGTCCACAGCACCTCGTATGAAAGGGAGGCAAAGCCCGCCAGGCCCACCAGCACCAGGAAGACGGCCCGGGGAGTACCGGTCAGCGCGGGGACGGATGCCTCTCCGTCGTCAGGGATTTCCTTCGTTTCGGCAACACCGCGGCCTGCCATGAAACGGTCCAGCAGCACCGCGACAGCGCCGATGACCAGGTTCACCGCCGCGGCGAGATACACCGTACCCCTTACGCCGAATACCTCGATGCCGTAGAATCCCGCGAGAAAGCACCCGGCGGTGGCCCCCAGGGTATTGATTCCGTAGAGCAGTCCGGCCTTCGCGCCCAGGTGTCCCAGGCGCCGGATATAGAAACGGCTCATTACCGGGAGAGTTCCGCCCATGAGCACGGCCGGGAGGAGCATCAGCAGAAAAGAGAGCGCAAAGCGCACGAGGGTGAGGAGCGCGTCGGAAAATCCCAGGGTGTTGAAGAGGTAGGCGTAGAGGGGCTGCAGCAGCGGCACCGCAACGGGGACCGCCAGGGCGGCCAGGCCGATGCCGCCTTCGAGCAGACTGTAGAGTATCAGCGGCCTGCCTGCGCGGTCGGCGCGCCTTCCCAGAAGAAAGCTACCCAGCGCCAGGCCGGCCATAAAGGCCGACAGCACCGCGGTGACCGAATAGGTGGTATTGCCGAACACCCGCACGAACAGGCGGACCCAGGCCACTTCATAGACCAGGCCGCAGGCCCCCGAAAGGAAAAAGAGCGGCAGCACCACCGGTTTAAGCAGGTTCACCCGTCGGCTTCCCTAGAGTTTTCCCTCTTTTTCGAGGGTGCGCAGCTCGTCGACGGTGACGAAATCCTTGCCCAGAATCTTTTTCGCCTTCTGGACTTTACGGTCAAGCTCGGGATCGTCGACCTGCACGTGCTTTTTGTATTTCAGATCCTCG
The DNA here is from genome assembly GCA_964624235.1 of uncultured Leptospirales bacterium. Lineage (GTDB taxonomy): Bacteria > Spirochaetota > UBA4802 > UBA4802 > UBA5368 > CAZUXY01. Next base: position 19,881 of record CAZUXY010000026.1, read on the forward strand.
CCGCTTGCGGGTATGGTAAAGTACAGGTTCGCCGTCACGTCGCCCCCTCCCTGCAGGGTGCCCCTGAGTCGCACCGTGAGATTGCAGGTGGACGGCGGCAGAAGCTCTTTGGTGAACGAGAATGTGCCGTTCACCACGCTGTTGTGCGCCACCACGGAATGGGACAGAAAGGCATCGGCGCTGTAGGTGCGCGACAGGGGCCGGCGGGAGGTGTCGCAGTGGGTGAAGTCCACGTCGGCGTCGGTAAAGGTCAGGTTACGGTCGAATATGTTTTTCATCCCCAACTCGGTGGTGTACCTGCCGTCCTTATACACGGGAAAGCGGTTATAGGCGATGGGGATGGTGGTCGATCCCATTTTGGAAGCTATCCACTGGGTGTTGGGAAAATCCAGTGATGAGCGGGCGGTCCCCCTGTTCCCCTTTTCGTCGGTGACCGTCACCTGTACGATAAAGGTGGAATGGAACCTCTTCTGCTCGCGGTTGAAGTAATTGTGGGTGGTGTACCCGATATCGGTGGTCTTGGTGGTGCCGTCGCCGAAGTCCCAGGCATAGGCGCACTTTCCCGAAAGGCCCTGCTTGCGTACCACCTCGAACTCCCCTTCCTCGGGCCGCATGGGATGCAGGTGTGCCTTGAGCCAGATGACGGGCTTGTCGGGGCATTTCACCGCCCGCACGGTGACCGACTTGGTGTCGATGCGTTTGAAATCACGCACGGTCACCATTATTTCGTAGTCGCCCTCCACCTGGTAACGCATGATGACCGGGTTTCCCACCTTGCTCCCTATCTTGTAGATGAGGTCCTGGCCGCGGCCCTCGGGATCGTCCGCCAGCACCTTTACCTGAAAATCCTCTCCCACGCATACGGGGTCCTTTTCTACCATGACTTTACGGATAAAGTCCCTGCGCGCCACTTCAAAGGTCTTCACCTTCGAAGGATCCAGGTCGGGGCCTCCCTCGCGGCCCGAAAACATGTTCAGATAAAAATTCATTGCCGAAGATCCGTCTTTCCCTTCGGGTTTCACGGCGGTCTCGCTTCCCCTGCGGGACGAAACCACGATCACGATGAGCAGAACCGATCCAAGGACCAGCAACAGCCATTTATATTTTTTTATAAACTCCACGGCGCCCTCTCCCTATTCAGATATGTGGTGTCCCCGGAGGAGACGGACAAAGGACGACCTTTCACCCTGACGGGTGAAAGGTCGCAGCGGATTGTATTGCGTATGTAACCGGTGCTTTCGCGGTATACGTCGCGTTACTGCCTTTACTGGTAATACCCGTCGATGAACTGCAGCGTCTCTACCGCGCCGTAATACGACGAATCGGCGGTATTGACCCCTATGCTGTAGCCCAGGGGATTGACATAGCCGCTCATCAGAAGGTTATCCGGAGCAGGGTTGACCGAGCTCAGATAGCCGTTGGGCCCATTGATCCTGGTGCGCCAGTAATCCGACGTATCGGACGACCGGTCGAACCCGAAGGTGTTGACGACCTGGTTCGCCATCTTCGTGGCGCACGAGGTCCCGCAGAACAGCTGTCCGCACCATCCCATCTCGTCCAGCACCGCCTCGCGCACGCCGCTGTAGAGCTGCAGCGCCGCGTCGTACATGGTCTGGGAATTGTGACTGGGCAGGTTCATTTCCTTGCCGGTAAAATAGTTGGCGAACCAGCAGGTGCCCGAACAGGCGTTGCCGCGTCCCTTGGTCCTCACATTGGAGTCGTCAAGCTGGAAAAAATACGTGTAGCAATAGGGCCGGTAATAGGCATCCAGGTACGCCATCTTGTCGGCAACTACGTTGAGCAAAGGCCGGTACGTGGTCTCGAGCGCCGCCGTCGGTTTAAGGATCACTCCACCCGATGCGGTGAAGTTGTGGGTTGAATTATAGGTGGTGTTGATATCCTCGGTGAGTATTCCCGGTGTGCCGTTCTTTAAGGGGTCACTCTTGAATTGTTTGGGACAGCCTATCCAGGTCTTGTCATAGGGAGGATCATACATGGTGTTGTGCCGGATATTATAGCCGTCGTTGACCAGCATTCCCGAGTGGCTCCAGTAGCAATGGAGCACCTGGAACAATCCCGCCAGGGGACCGGAACCGCTGGGAGACAGAACGATATCTCCCTTTAAACCATTAATCCTTGTGGGTACGTAAGTCGCACCGTATACCGAACTCGCGAATATCAGGATAAACAATACCGCGAGCAGTTTGGAAGACCTTTTCATATCTCCTCCTGTGTGTGTGATATGAATCGGCTGAAGTATACTGCTGAGTAACGGCCCGGTAAAGCGTTTTTATTGTATGTAGACATATTTCTGTTTTAGTAACTGCTAAAACTATGTCTCATTAATAAACTGGTCACCGAAAAAGAAAAAAATCCTCAATAACCGAACGGTGATAGATCATACAATTTTTTATAGTACGCCTTCATGGGTAACCGGCGCCCGGGGTCCGCGGAAGCATTTCGGCCATCCTGCGATGTTCCCTGCCCCATAACCCGTGATCCCGTAAAAAGGATTTGACGAACGGCGTGACGGACCGTCAGTATACGCAACAGACGCGCCGGCGGCACACCATCGATAACGCTGCCGGCACACCAGTCCTCAATTTCAACACCGTAATCAACCACATATCCGGGGCCGCCGGCGCCGGGCAGGGAGCGCACCATGAAACGATTTCTGCTGATCATTACGGTCTTTCTCACGGGGGCCGTATCGTGCAAAAGCGACCGCGATGTCGTGGCGGTCTATAAGGGAGGCACCGTCACCCGCGGCGAGTTCCGCGCGTGGATGGATCAGAGAAAGAAATCAGGCGAGACCGCCGAACTCGAAAAGATCAACCTCACCAAAGAGCTCCAGATACTGGCGCTGCACAAGATCGCCGCGATCGAGGCTAAAAGTGAAAACTACGAAAATTCGGAGCGCTTCCGTTTTCTCATGGAAGACATCGCGGCCAGGCAGCTTGCCGCCCTTATGCTGGAGGGAGAATTCAAAAAATCCGGTTTCAGCGCCGAGGCCGTGAAACTGCGGCAGATACTCATGCCGGTGGAGGGAGGTACGGAAAAAGACGCGCGGCCCGTACTGGAAAAGGCCCGCCGCGCCGTCGCGGAGCTGGACGGGGGGGCCTCCTTCGCGGACGTGGTGAAAAAATATTCCCTGCACCCGAGCAAGAACCGGGAAGGCGACATCGGATGGTTCGTCAGGGAGATGCTGCCCGCCATCTACGCCGACGAGGCATTCGCCTTGAAAAAGGGCGCATACACGAAGAAACCCCTCTACCTGCCCGAGCTCAAATCGGTAGGCATCATCAAGGTCGACGACCGTACGGTGCTCACCCCCGATAACCTGGAGCGTACGGTGAAAGATCCCAGGGCCAGGTCGTTTTTCAACGAGTACTTCCGCGAAAAAGCGAAGGAACGCCTGGTAAAAGAACTGGTGCGCGCGAAAAACGCGGTCTACCACGAACAGGCGGCGGTCTGGAACAATCCCGCCGCGGTGATCTTCGCCTTCGGCGGGACCCGGTTCACCGCGGGAGACCTTACCGCCCGCATACACGCCATGAAGTCCATTATGGGGCACAAGGTCCACGCCACGGACGACCGTTTCAGAAAACGCGTTTCACTCGAGTACTTCCATGACCTGCTGCTGTGCGACGAGGCGCGTACACGGAAGCTGGACAAAGACCCTGAATACCTGAAACGGCTGGAAAAAACCCGGCAGGAATACCTTGCAGGCGATTACATGGAATACGTCGCCGCACGGGAGATGAAGGTGACACCGGCGGAGGTGCGAAAGGAATACGAATCGCACCGCGACAGCCGCTACGCAACGGTCGTCAGAGTGGACGGCAGGCAGGTGAAACGACCGCGTCCCTTCGGCGAGGTAAAGGGCATAATCGAGCATACCCTTAGTACCCTCAAAGAGATGGACGCCCGCGAAGGCTGGATGCGGCGCATGCTGATGAAATACGAGTTCAACATTACCGATACACGCATCGAAAAAGGCCTGTAGGCCGGCACCAGCGGAACACCGGCCGCCGGCCCGTCTTGCTGTTTCACCATCCTGACAGGGGAGAACATTCCATGAAAGCGAAGAAAAAGTTGCTCTACGTTGCCGGCGGCCTCGCGCTGCCCGTCATATTCTGCGCCGTCCTCATTCAGGTATGGCGCGTCACGCCCTACGGGAAGCTCCATCCCGTGGCGGCCGTCTTTCTGAAGCTGACCGGCGACAAGGACCGCTCGGGCGATCCCCTGGAGGTGACCAGGAGGTCGCGGGCCGAACTGACGTCCCTGGCAAAACTGGTAAGCCGTTCCGGCATACGGCCGGCCTGCATCACCGGTCTTACCATACCCGGCAGGGGGGGACCCATCCCTGTCAGGATCTATACCCCGAAAGGGGACGGTCCCTTCCCTGCGGTCATCTACTGCCACGGGGGCGGATGGGCCGAGGGAAGCATCGACAGCCATGACGGCCTCACCAGAACGCTCTGTGTGAAGACGGGGGCAGTGGTGGTGTCGGTGGATTACCGACTCGCTCCCGAGCACCCCTTCCCCGCCGCGGTCGACGACGCGTACGCGGCGCTCCTCTGGGTGCGTGAGCACGCCGCGAAGTACCGTATCGACGGGCGAAAGATCGCCCTGGCCGGGGACAGCGCGGGCGGCAACCTCGCGGCGGCGGTATGCCTCATGGCGCGCGACCGCAGGGGGCCCGTCATAGCCTTCCAGGCACTCATCTATCCCGGTGTCGACACGCTGAACCTCAACACCGGCTCCTACCGGAAGTTCGGCAGTGGTTACATGCTTACCAAAAGGGACATCGAATTCTTCATCAAAATGTACCTGCCCGACCCACGGGACCGCAAAAACCCCTATGCCTCGCCGCTGCTGGCCGCCAACCACCGTAACCTTCCGCCCGCCCTCATCATCACGGCGGAGTTCGACGTATTGCGCGATGAGGGCGAGGCTTACGCGAAGAAGCTTTCCTCGGCGGGAGTGGAGGCCCGCGCCCGCCGTTACCAGGGCATGATCCACGGCTTCATCTCGGCGGACCGGCTGGTCTCCCAGGCGGGAGCAGCCGTCGACGAGATCGCCGCTGCGCTCAGGGCTGCCTTCGCGCGGATACGGTAGGGATCCACGCGTAAGAGGCCCTCGCGCACCCTCCCCGTGCCATGAAAACAGAGGCGCGGAACGACCATGCGTACAACGCGTGTTTCGTGGAGCGCTCTCGGTACTATACTTAAAATATTGTTCCCGGTGCGGGCGGAGGGGCCGGCGACGGACCGGGCCGGTGGCTTTTACGCGAACGGTGCTTCCGCAGGGGAAGGTTTTTTCTCACTCATGCGGCGTGACACGCGTCTTTCCGTATGGCCGTAAAAGGTCTTGACATCAGCGCGCGCCGCCCCTCTCACTATAGGGACGAACGGTACCGATATCTCCCGGGAGCGCCTGCACACCGACACCGCGCTTCCCGGGACGACTGCACCGACCATGACCGCCCGCCCTATCGCGTACCCGCCCGTTCCGGTGGAAAGCCCCGGCAAGGCAGGAACCATGACACCCGGGAAAACAGCGACAGTATCGGACACGATCAGGCCCTACATAGAAGCGGCGTCGGCGGCCCCGCGGCTCTATGCACAGGAGGCGGCGGCCGGCAGGCGCTTCATAGGCTGGTTCTGCACCTATACGCCGCTGGAGCTCATCCACGCGGCGGGGTTCATCCCGGTACGCATTACCGGGGGCGGTGCGACCACCGGCCGCGGCGACCTGCTCACGCCAGCGTTCCTCTGTCCCTTTCTGCGCCGCGCCGTTGAAAAGGGCATGGAGGGCGAATACGATTTTCTCACGGGCATCGTCCAGGGTTACACCTGCGACGCCGCCTGCGGGGTGCTGAACATCTGGGCCGAAAACCTTAAGGGGAAGATATTCCACAGCCTGCCCCTCCCCTACAACGATACCCCGGCCTCCCGCGCCTTTCTCAGAAGCGGACTCATTGAACTGGCCGGGAAGCTCAACGCCGCCGGTGGTTCATGGTCCATGGAAAAGTGCGAAACCTCCCTGGTGCTCTACGATACAATCCGCCTACGTGTGCTCGATCTCTACGAGAGGAGCTTCAGCGGCCGGCAGGGTCCGACGGCAGGCGAGATGCTTACCATTGTGCGGGCCGGTCACCTCGTTTCCCCGGAGCGCTTCCTGGACCTCCTGGAAAAGACATCGGCCGCGCCTGAAACCGGTCTGCGGCGCGACGGCGGCGTTCCCGTGCTGGTATCGGGGAGCGTCATCGACGACGCGCGCGTGCCCGAACTGCTGGAAGAATGCGGCGGGCGTATAGTCGCCGACGACCTCTGCACCGGACGCCGCGGCTTCGACCCCCCGGCGGGAACGGGCGCCGACCCCCTGGAACGGCTGATCGACCGCTGCCTGCGCCGCGCCCCCTGCCCCGCCCGTGCCCGTGCCGAGGAAAGGGCCGGCGTCATCACCGGTCTCATCGAACGGTCGGGCGCCCGCGGGGTCGTGTTTATTTTACAGAAGTTCTGCACTCCCCACCTGGGCGACCTGCCGGCGCTCACCGGAATACTGCGTACGCAGGGCGTGCCCGTACTGCTCGTCGAGATGGAGGAGGAGGGCCTGGCCGAGGGGCAGCTGCGCACCCGGTTCGAGGGCTTTTTCGAGATGCTGGGGGGCCGGCATGGATAAGCAGGGAAAATCGACCAAGCGGCTGGAATCGGCGCGGGAACTGAAGCGCGTGGTGGGCGAATACTACCTGGAGTGCGTCCGGGCGAAGCGGGAGGGAAAGCCCGTCGGCTGGATGCCCCCCATGAACGGCGCCATCGAGCTCTGCTACGCCATGGACCTGCAGCCGGTGTTCCCCGAGAACTGGTCGCCCGTCTGCGCCGCCTTCGGCCTGACCCCCGCGAACTTCGAGGTCTCGGAAGCCATGGGCTATTCCCGCGATCTCTGCGGCTACCTGCGCAACATCGTCGGCTATGTTAACGGCCCCATGAACGACGCAGGGACCCCCCTGGGAGCGCTGCCCGAACCCGATTTCATCCTCTCGCCCGGCGGGGGCTGCGTGCCGGTGATGAAGATCTTCCAGGCACTGGAGCGCCGCTTCCCCGGCGCGCGGGTCTACCGGGCCGACCTGCCCCAGGTCGCCATGGAGGAGATCGCCCAACACCACCTGGACTACGCCGTCTGCGAGATACGGCGTCTCATAGGCTTTCTGGAAGAGGCGACCGGCCGAACATTCGACCCCGACCGTCTTAAAGAGGTGGTGGCGCTTTCAGACCGCGCCTGCGTGCTCTGGGACGAGATCATGGCTTACCGCCGACATGTGCCCACCCCCTTCTCCGCGGCCGAGATCGGCATCATGTTCGTCATGGTGACCCGCCAGGGAACCCGTGAGGCCGTGGACTTTCTCACCATGGTGCGTGACGAGGTGAAGACGCGCGCCGGGCGGGGTACGGGGGTCATCGAGAACGAGAAGCTGCGGCTCTTCTGGGACAACATCCCCCTGTGGTATAACATGGGGCTCTTCAACTACTTCGAGAAGATGGGGGCCGTGGTGGTGGCCGAGACCTACTCGGCGGCGTGGTCGCTGCGCCTGGACGTGGAACATCCACTGGAGGCGCTGGCCCTCAAGAGCCTGAAGTCATACCCCATGGTGTCGTGCATCTCGATAAAGAAGCGCGTGGAAATGGTGCTCAAGGCCTGCCGGGAATACAAAATCGACGGGGCGGTGCTCCACCGCAACAAGTCGTGCCTGCCCATCACCCTGGGACAGATGGACATCAAGCGCGCCCTCGAGGACGAGCTGGGAATCCCCTCGGTCATCATCGACGCCGATCACATGGACGACCGCAACTTCTCGCGCGCCCAGTTCGAGACCAGGGCCGACGCATTCATGGAGATGCTGCTGGCCCGCAGGGAGAAGTGAGGGGCGGAGGATCACTCACACAATAAACCCTTTCCTCCCTCATGCCTCGCCTTCCGTCCCGCCGCAGGTGCACCCTCCCCTTCTGCGTACGAAATACCTGATCGCGTAATGCGCCGCAAGCCCGCCCAGAAACCCGAAGGCCATGTTCGTGGCCAGCGAGAGGGCGACGGTCACAACCGCGGGGGCCAGGTCCCTGTCGGGTCTCAGGTCACGGGCGAAACGGGCGAGCTCGATCCCCACCAGAAGCATCATGGCGCCGATGATGGCCACGGGAAACACGGTGAAGAGCCCCGCGATGGAACCGGCCAGGAAGAGCCCCATGGCGATCTCGAGCAGCCCCTCGATGATGTTGGCCCCGCCCGTGCGCGCGCCGAAAAAATACTGTCCCGCCAGGCCCCCGGCCCCGTGGCACATGGGCATCCCTCCGACGAAGGGCGCTGCCAGGTTCATGATCCCCTGGCTCCACGAGAGCTTTCTCACGCTCACGGTTCTTTCGGGCCAGTAGGTGGTGATGAGGGAGGAGGTGGCGATGGTCGCGTTGGTGACGGTCAGCGGCACCTGGGCGAAGCCCGCCAGGACAAGCGCCGTCCAGAGCTCCTCAGGGCGGAAGCCGGTGAACGACGGAAGGCTGAAGGAGGGAGGGGCGACATACTGGAACTTGCCCCCGGCCAGCATGATACCGACACCCATGAGCATCAGCACCACGGCGGCGGGAGCGTAACGGTTACGCCTAAGCGCCAGCACTATGACGACCGAGACGGCCCCGAGCGCCCACCCGGTGGAGATCATCTTGAATGCCTCGAAAGCCAGAAGCGCCCCCAGGGAGATCTGTATACCGCGTATGACCGACTTCGGGGAGATACGCGCGATCCAGCCGATGGCCCCGGTCGCGGCGAACACCAGCCAGACCAGCCCCATGGCGAACCCCGAGGCGTAGACCAGCGAAGGGGGCCAGTGGCCGGCAATGGCCACCACGGCCAGTACCTTCATGGGCTCGATGGGCATGGGGAGCCGGTACACGATGCCGGTGACGATGTTTGCGGCGCCCATCATCACCAGGAAGCCCGCGGGATTGAGCCCGCAGGCCGCAATGTACCCCACGGCAAGGGGGAGAAGCGTCCCGAAATCCCCCATTGAACCTGCCAGCTCCCTCATGTTGAATTCAAAGGATTTTATTTTCATGGCATTTTACTCCGTGTGTCCCGGGGCGACGGGAATGATGATCTTCGGCGGCGCCGGCAGGCGTGATGGCACCGGTACGGGTGCGGGTGTTCAGAGCTCGATGACCATGCCGTCATCGGCGAACTCGACGCCGGCAGGCGCGTCCCGCGTCACCATGTCGGCGCCGCGGTGATTAAGCACGATTCTTTTCGCGCGCAGTGCCGCCTTCTTTTCCATGATGGTCGCGTAATCCAGGTGAAACTTCACTTTTTTATCGAAGGTATACCCTTCGGCGATCAGCACGTCGGCGTTCTGCGCGATGGAAATGATCCCGTCGGTCCATTCGGTATCGCCGGTACAGGCGATGGTCTTTCCGGCGGCCCCGATCCTCAGCATCAGGGAATCGGCGCCGCTGGGGTGCACCGCCGCTTCAGCGGTGATCGCGATGCCGTTCACCGTGCGGGACCCTTTAGCTTCGATCTCGACGAACTCCAGGTCGAACTTGCGGCTTACCTTCGACGAGCCGGGGAACATCACCTCCATGAGGTCGGTCACCCTCTGTGCGGTGCCCTTCGGTCCTGCGACGGTGAGGGGACCGGTCCTCCTGCTCACCAGCTGGGCATCGAGCACCAGGAACGGTATCCCCGCGAAATGGTCGCCGTGCAGATGGGTCAGCACCACCGTCCGGACACCATTGGGGTCCACCCCGTATCTCCTCATGGCGATCACCGCCGTCGCGCCGCAGTCCACCAGGAAACAGAGCTCCCCCGCGTTGACCAGAAGGCACGACTGCAGCCTGCCCCCGCTGCCGAAGGCATCGCCGCTCCCCAGAAACTGCAACTGAACATTCTCCATACACGCCTCCCTTGGCTATAGCGATCGGTCCGCGCCGGCCTTACCTGTTTACACGTTTATCTCGCCGACCAGGTAGGTCACCGCCCTGCCCAGTATTTCGGTCCTTTCGTTACGGTCGCGGCAGATGAGGGCACCTCCCCGCCTCGAGAGCTGCCGCGCATGGAGCTCCTTTCTGCCCAGGCGGCTACTCCAGTAAGGGGTAAGGGTGGTGTGGGACGAACCGGTGACGGGGTCCTCATCAACCCCGGACCGCGGCGCGAAGAACCGGGAGACGAAATCGCACTCCTTTCCCGGTGCCGTGATGATAATCCCCCGGGCCTTTATACGCCTGATGTTTTCCAGGCTATAGGCGGCGCCGCTCACCTCTTCCTCGTCGGCGAAAACCAGCATATAATCGGTCTTGCCCCGGTAGACCTCGGCCGGGGCGCGTTCGAAGCACGAGACGAGATCTTTCGAGAGCACGACCCTTTCGATGGTGTCGGAGGGAAAGTCCATGACCAGGTAGTCCCCCTCCTTCCCGACGGTAAGGACGCCGCTCCTTGAATCGAAGCTTACGGATTTTTCCTTATACCCTTCGTGGGTGTACAGCACATGGGCGCTCGCCAGCGTGGCGTGGCCGCACAGGTCCACCTCCACCGTCGGGGTGAACCACCTTATACGGCGGCGCCCCCCTTCGGCGGCATAGAACGCGGTTTCCGAGAGGTTGTTCTCCAGGGCGATGTTCTGCATCAGCGAATCGTCGGGCCACCGGTCTTTCAGCGGGCATACCGCCGCGGGGTTCCCGGCGTAGAGCCGGTCGGTGAAGGCGTCTACCTGGTAGATTGTCAGTTTCATGGAAGGCCCCCGTACCGCGTAAAATTTTCGACGGATAAGGTAGACCCTTTAGCATAACAGAGGGGGATTGTCCAGCGATTTTGGAGGAGTGCCCCTGCGGCCTTTGCGGGCATGGCGGAGTGTACCTGCTGGTATTCGTACGGTTTTTCTACAAAGTGCGTATAGAGAGTGAAGAATAACGAATGAACCAGGAGTGTTTTCGTCTTTTACCGCAAAGACGCGAAGCGCGCAGAGAGTAAAAGTGAATTGAGAGATTTGCTCAATTACTTACTACCGAAAGGAACGTAAGACGCCCGGCTGCGGGGTGGAAAATACTGATTATTTTTCAGCGGCGATTAATGCCGCTACCCAGTTCATGACGGATTCGGCAATGTCCATGGCTTCCCTGTAATCCGGCTCACGTACCGGTTCATAATCGCCGGGGGACCTTGTCTGAACGGCATATTCGGTCAGCAGCCGTGCCTTTCCGATGTTTTCGGGGATAATTACGTTTCTCTCAGATAAAAGGTCCATAAGGTGGTCAATACTGTGAGTTTTAGGAAATACAATACCCCTCTTAACGCATAATGCCTTCAACGCCTTTTCGACCGATTGCTGTATATCGAAACAGAGGTCTTCAAACAGAATGTCGTCAGTCACCCTGCCGGCGCGCGCTTTTGCCAGGTTGCTCTTCGCCCGGGCCAGCCACTGGTTCATGATTTCATCATTGCTCATAGACCGTCCTGCCCGTGCCGGCGATTTCATGATACACAAGGTAAGGATTATCCTTCAGCAACTCGTATCTTTCCGGATCTTCCACGATTATGTCTATGGGAGCGCCGATATTCCTGAAGTTGAGGTATATGCGCTGCGCGAGCCTGCGCTTTTCGGTCACCCCTCGCTTCAACACCAGCAGGTCATAATCGGAACGCGTACCACCCGCCCCGTCGACGCGGGAACCGAACAGTATGATTTTATCGGGTTCCGCCACCCTTTTGATTATCTCAATGGCTTTTATAAGGGGTTCGTCCATTTTCACATCCGCCGCGCATAGTGATTATTTATACCGTTATCATTAATTCCGCGTCAAGGACTATTGATGTCCGGGGGAATGCAATCTCCGTACCGCGCCCGGCTGCAGGGAAGGGTGAGGAACGCCGTCGGCGCTCACTTCCAGTGGTGCCACCAGTTCCCCTTCGATTCCCTGTTGACGGTCTCTTCAGATTCGGCGCTGATGAAAATGACGCGTATCACCCCCGCGGGGTAGCCGTTACAGAGCAGAATGTTTCTGAATTCCTCGAGCATCGGTCCGTTCGCGTTGATCTCGTCCCGTTCACGGTCGGTCCGCACGCATATCTTCACGACCAGGTGCCGGGGATCGATCTCCTTCGCGCCGTAATGGACGATGCGGAACCCGCCGTATCCTCTTTGCTTCAAGACGCCCTCGAACTGCCCTTCCGACTTCAGGACTATCCGTTCCAGCATCGGGTTGTTTTCCTGTCCGCGCATAATAGCGTACCCCGTGTTCGGGCGCCGTTAACCGCCCGCTTTTCAATCAACCTGCCGTACGCCGGCATAACGCGTATAGTACGACTTCGCGTAAAACTCCGCAACCCCTTTATGCCGGGGCGGCACACAGGCGCGGCAGCAGCGCGGGGCACCGACGGTTGTTCGAGATATGAAAAAGGCGGGATGAGTTCAGCATGCATTCGAGGACATCACCGCGATGACGCAAAAAAGCGAGTATATTGCAGACCGGCGGGGCCGGGGCATTCAACCTTCGGCCCGCCGGCCGTCAATACCGACTGCTATTTTTTCGGCGCCATGGGGTAATACACTGATTCGCCGTATTCCTTAATCCCGAAATCCGCTATCTGCTTCTGGCCCTCCGCACTCACCAGTAATTCATAGAATTTCACCGCGTATTCCTGATTATACTTCAGGTGCGGATGCTTCTTCGCGCTTACCAGGCACATCTCGTATTCATTTTTCGGCCCCTGGACGAGGAGCTTGAGGTTCTTGACTTTTGATTTGTTAAGCACCCAGGTGCTGGAATCGAGCATGTGGTACTGCCCTTTTTTATCGGCATCCAGAAGTGAAGCGAGCATGAACTTGTTGCTTACCGTGTACCAGGATTTGCCCTGCGGATCGATACCGAGCTTTTTCCATGTATCCTTTTCGAGTATATGCATTCCGCCGCCGTCGCCCCGGGAGAGGTATAACGCCCCGGCCTTCGCAATACGCTTGTGCGCCTCGTCAAGGGCTGTGAGCCCCGAGATTTTCGCCGGATCGTTTTTCGGCCCGACAATGATCGTGAGGTTATACATAAGGTCGGTGCGCCGCTCGGCGAATCCATCGGCCACGAACTTCGCGGTGGCAACGCGGTGATGCCCCATGGTTATATGAGTCAGACCGTTACGGCCCAGTTCCAGCCCGGGCCCTGTCGGTGTTTTAATGCAGCGGACATCAACGCCGTGTTTCTGCTTGAACGATTTTGCCAGTTCGCCTATCAGCCCGAGCTCAAAAGGGCTCCCCGTGGCGATAACGATCTGCCTGAACTTGCCCGAAGGGGCCTGAGGGGAACAAAACATCAGCGAGCATACTGCGGTAATCAACACAATCACAAAAATATTCCTTTGCCTCATACAACCTCCTTGACGTTATAGTAAACCATCGTGGCAGGGTGTGCCCTGCCGCCCCGGCGCTGCCCTGTATACCGGAACTTTTATTACTTGTTGTAAGAATTTGTTATTTATCAGGTGTTTTTTACTCATGTCCACCATTTTTTAAGGTACATCCGTGGTGCTTAACGCATTACAAAGGACAAGAACAGGATTGTACCAGGTTATCGATAGAGGATTTCCGGGTGCGGGCCGAAGGGCCGGGGCAAACTGTACCCCCGATACGGCGGCGGTGGAAAAGCCGAGGCGATACGACTAAGTGCCGGCGAAAGCCGGTGTGCTGGTATCACTGGACGTTATACACAGTCCGCCGTGATCAGCCGCGGCGAATAATGTCAGCGCCGATCATCCACAGAAGCGCCCCCAGCGCCGCCAGGCAGGCGGCGGTAAAGAGCAGCGCCCCGACGGTGGACGCGGCGTATAGCAGGACCCCCAGGATCCGCGCCGGCAGGGGATAGGGGTGTTCCATCTCAGGGTGCGTCTGGCCGCCGATATAATAATCCCTGAGTCCCCTGTAGCGGTATTCCGACCCTGACCGCAGATCGTATAGAAACCGGAATACACCCTTCATGAAGGGCGTGCCCGAGGTCTCGTTGACGTCAAAACCGAATCCCATGGTGTAGAAAAAATTCATGGGCTGCGATTTATAGACAGGTTTGTCACCGAAGAATATCCATCCGATGAAGGTCACCGGGAAGGCGAAGATGAGGCCCAGGCTGCCGAAAAAAAACAATGCCACCGTGAGCGGCAGCGTATTGATGAACCAGGCGGTCACGATCATACTCTCGATGGTGTCACGGCGGCGGCAGGTGTTTTCACCTGTACCGCGGGCCGCCGCGTCGGTGTGCGGGTCTTTACCCGGTGACTTTTTTCTCATATGGTTTTTCCGGAAGAATTACAGATAACCGGTGTGCAGACAGTATCCCGGCGGCGCACCTTAAAAATCAACCGTAAATACGCCGCCATACCGTCCGCCGCGGTTTTTTTATCTTTCCGGCCTCCGGCGCCGAATCTCCATCCAGTCACCGGGCCTGCCGAGGGCTTTAAATCCAGACGCGCGGTATACGCCGTGAGCGTCCCGGGTGATCAAGAGCCACTGGTAGACGTCTTTCAGCTCCGCGCTTTTTAATATACTGTCGACCATCAGCCGGCCTGCTCCCTTTCTGCGGTATTCCTCATCGACATATACATCAAGGATATAGGCGAACCTGGTTTTATCTGAAATCGCCCGGGCGTAACCGATCTGCCGGTCGCCGATGAACACGCCCACCACCAGTGCGGAGTTCAGCGCCCCCTTCTTTACTTCATCCATCTTTATGCCCGGGCTCCAGAACGCCTTTGACAGCATGGCGGTCACCCTCGCGAAATCCATGTGCTCGCAGCCGTATTTCACCGTGTATTCACTGAGGTTGAATTTTTTCATTTTTTTACTCCTGTGTAAAGCCGTCGCCGGCCCGGGGAACGATGACGATGTGCGGCGCAGGTGAATCAGACAACGGCGATCAACGTAGTGTTTTTAAAACTTTACCGTACGCACTCGTGCGTCCACGGGTGGCGCAGAGTATACTACCCCGCATAATCACCGGTACTCGACATACGACGCCGGCGCCGTTCCCCTGCGCTCCTTCCCGGTAAGGGGACCGTAATACTGGTCCATCAAACCCCTCGGTCGATATGTTCCCGCGATCAGCCGTGTGATCCGCGCGGACCTCTCTTTATTGGACTGAGGGTTCTTTTGAATATTGAAGGTCACCGGGGCGATGATCATGGCGACCAGCGAGATGTACTGATCCTCCGATATGACCATGATGTCTTTACCGAAAAAATGCCGCGCCCCCGCCCTCATGCCGACAACACCTTTGTCGAACCAGAGGGTATTGATGAATATCCTCATCTGGTTTTCCTTTGAAACCAGGGGGTGGACCACGAACCGTGCGATCAGGGTCTGCCGTATTTTCGCCAGGCCCGGTTTAAAGTCTTTAAAATACATTTTCTTCACGATACTCTGGGTGATCGTGGTCAGTCCCGCCCCCGGCGTGACCAGGTCCACCCCTTTATGGGTATAAAAACCGGGGTCTTCCACTTTCAGAAGAATATCCAACCGCCGGGGCTTCAGCGCCGCGGGTTCCAGCTCGATCACCGCGTTGCCCAGGTAGTGCTTAAGCAGCCCGGGCGTGACGGACCTCGCGGTCAATACTTCCGCCGCATAATACACCATCACGCCGGCGAATACTATCGATACGACCAATAATACTCTCTTCAATTGCAGGTCCTCCCGGTTGATATACAGTCAGTATAACCCTGCGCCCGCGCCGTAAACATCCTCTACTATTTTTCAGGGATACGCCTTCCGCTGAACACGCCCGAAACGGCGCGCGTAACCACGGCGCAGAAATCTTTCAAATACATTTTCATCACCGCCAGGACCCCGGCGACAATACCTATAATGCCCACTCCGATGGGACATCCCACCTGTCCGCATACGGGACACACACTGAACAGGGTGAAGGAACCGGCAAAGATCACCCACCAGCCGAACAGCCTGAAGAGTCTGGACATCACGGGATGACTGCTCAACGCCGCCGCTTTCGCCCTGTCACGGACGTCAGAGATGTCCTGTGTGGATACCGCCCCCACGGATTTTTCTATGGTGAACACCGCTTTTCTGCTCCTGCCGATGTGTATGACTATCTCTGTGGCGGCGCCGGCCCCCGCCCCCTCAGGGGTCGCGATAGCGTTGACGTCTATTCGGCAGTTTTCAGGAAGTTTCAGTACGCTTCGCGTCTGTGCCGCTATTTCATTCTTGAGGCTTTCCATCGCATCCATCCATATACTCCATGCAGTCCTTGTACCAGTATCTCCCGGCGCAGTGCGGTATTCATGAACGGCGCCGTTCTATACGGTTCGTCACTTCGCCCCCGCCTGCTTCAGCATTGCTATGATTTCCTTATCACCGGTACGCAGCGCCGTCGCGAGGACGGTCGTGCCGTCGGTCGCCTTTGCGTTCACGTCGGCCCCCGCGCCTACCAGGTACCGCACCGCCGCGGCCCTTTTACGGTGTATCGCGCTCATCAGAGCGGTGCGGCCGCTTCGGGACCTGGCGTTTACCCGCGCCCCCGCGTCGACGAGCAGTTTCGCGATCTCGGCGCTGCCCGACCGGGCCGCCCACATCAGCGCGGTTTCACCGTCGGTGTTTGCCGCGTTCACGTCGGCCCGCGCCGCGAGCAGAACCCGCACCACCGCGGTGTGTTTGTACATGGCGGCATACATCAGGGGAGTGACCCCTCGGCGGTCGGGACCGTTCACCTTGAGCCGCGCCGCGATCAGCAGCCGCACCACGTCGGGGTGTCCCCTCTCGGCCGCGATGGAAAGCGCGTTTCTCTGCGCATAGTTGACGGCATGCGCATTCACCTGCCGGTCGGCGAGCAAAAGCCGTACCACCGCGGGGTGTCCGAACATGGCGGCGTACATCAGCGCGGTCTGGCCGTAGACGCACCCGGCGTTCTTTATGCCCGTCCGCGGCAGCAGCAGTTTCACCACCTCGAGGTGCCCTTTTTCAGCCGCGAACGAAAGGGCGGTCCTGCTGGTTCTCGACTGCTGGTCCACGTTCACGCACCCCGGTCTGGTGAGCAGATACCTCACCACCTCCACACGCCCGTACTCGGCGGCTATCATCAGCGCGGTACGTCCAAACAGGTCTGAACTGCAGGCGCTTGCGCGGCGGGCGAACAGCTCTTTCAGTATCGCAAGTCGGCCGTGCTCCGACGCGGCCATCACGGCGTCGATACCCTTCTCGTTCTGACTGTTCGGTCGCGCGCCGTTGGCCAGGGCCTTTCGCACCTTTGCCAGGTCGCCTCGTTTCGCGCCGTCGATCAGGTCCAGAGTCGCGTCGGCCGTGAGTTCGGTTTCGCGCGCCCCGGCATTTTCCAGGATCTTCACTATATCGGTGTGCTTTTTCGAAAGGGCGAACCTCGACGCGGTCCAGTCCCCCCTGTTCACGGCATTCGGGTCTGCCCCGGCCGCGAGCAAAAGCTTCACCATATCGGCGTTCCCCGCCTGTGCGTAATGCATCAGGGCGGTCATGCCGCTGTGGTCTTTCACGTTCACACCGGCGCCCGCGGCGATGAGCAGTTTCGCCACGTCGGCGTGGTTACGGTATATCCTCATCAGGGCCGTGCGGCCCGCGTTGTCTTTCGCGTCTATGACGGGGCGCGCCGAGAGCAAAAGCTTCACCGTGTCCACGTGGCCCCTTATCGAAGCCCACATCAGCGCGGCGCCGCCCTCATAGTTCTCTTTTGCGTTCACGCCGGCGCCTGCCGCGAGCAGAAGCTTCACCACGCCGTCGTGCCCCTCCTCGGCGGCGCCGATGAGCGCCGTACGGTTGTGTTGCCCTGTGCGGGCGTTCACGTCGGCCCCGGCGTCGATGAGCCGTTTCACCACATCGGTGTATCCCCCCCGCGACGCGTGGTAGAGGGTCAGGGGGACGTTTCCCGCTTTCACGTCGGCGCCCGCCTCCATGAGGACCTTCACGACGCCGTCGTAGCCCTGGGTCAGCGCGTACATGAGCGCGGTCATGCCCGCGGCGGTCTTCCGGTTTATCCCCGCGCCCGCGTCGATCAAAAGCTTCACCACGTCGGTGTTTTCTTTCAGGGTCCGGGAGAAATCCTCTTCAACCGCGTACATCAGCACCGTTTTGCCCTTGCGGTCGGCCGCGTTGACGTCGGCCTTCGCCGCGAGCAACAGCTTCACGATATCGACGCTGCGGTACCATGCGGCGAAAATGAGCGCCGTCCGGTTATCCACGTCTTTCACGTCGACCTCGGCGCCTGCCTGGAGCAGCAGCTTCACCACCTCGGTGTGCCCGGCCCATGCCGCGATGATAAGCGCCGTTCTGCGGGGCCCCAGCCGGTCGTTGACGTCGTCACCCGCCTCGATCAGAAGCTTCACTACGTCGGCGTGCCCCTTCTCGGCCGCGAAGGCCAGGGCCCTCATGCCGTAACCGCTCTCGACCCGCACCCCGGCACCCGATGCCAGCAGAAGCTTCACCGCGTCGAGGCGCCCTTTGCCGGCGGCGTACATCAGGGCGGTCTGACGCAGCCGTTTATCGCCGGCGTTCACGTCGATGCCGGGCGCCGCGAGCAAAAGCCGCATCGCGTCCAGGTTCCCCCTGTCAGAGGCGATTATCAGGGCCGTCTGGCCCTCGAAACCGAAGGGATTACGCGCGTTCGGGTCGGCGCCGTTTTTGAGCGCGTTCTTTACCTGTGCAATATCTCCTTTCAGCAACCCTTGTATCAGGTCACGGTCGGCGCCGGCGCCATGGGCCGCACCGGCAACCCACAGCAGGCATGCCGCCGTCGTCAGCATTTTCTTCATCGCCTTGTTCTCCCCGTGCATGGTGCCTTCAACCGTGCAGAATTTCCATGGAGCCGTCAACGATTAAACGCAATGAGGGAAGAGGCGAATATCGACACATACCTTGTCCCAGGTCTATACAGACCAAAGAGAGGGGGAGTGTGTAAGGGGATCGGTTCATGTCCCTGTCATTTCGAACCCCGGAGGGGTGCGTCCGCTCATGCGCATCTGGCAGGCAGGATGCCGTTATGCCGGGCCGCAACAGGATGTTGCAAAAGGACCCGGCCGTGCGCCCGCGGACACCAGGCCATCCTGAGCACATGGATGTGCGAAGTGGCGCAGGCGACAGGACGTCAAGCCTGCGACCCCGGCCGTCGGGAATCTTTTTTGCACCTATAAGATTTCTCCTCACTCCGTTCGTCGAAATGACAGGGACAAATTACACGGCCGTGCCGTGATGTGAGATGCGTTGTGTGCAGTGGAGAGGGAGTACCGGGAACGGTGCTGAATTCTATCTGGGGGCGATTTTCTTCGTTAAATCGACCGCACCCTGATATTTGAACCTCATCATGACCGATTTGCCCTCGGCCTCGAAAAATTTTTGCCAGCCCCTCCATCCGAAATTATAGGCGAAGGTGCACATATACTCCTTTACGGTAGGCTTGATGACGTCGGTGAAAACCTGTTCTTTCAGTTTTTCGTTTTTCTTGTTGAACGCGACGATTTTGATCGTATAGGTGCCCGGTTTCAGTATCAGCGCCATGTACCCGTCGTATTCAAGGATTTCTGTCGCCTTCCGGTCGTTCAGATACACCATGATTTTATCGCTCATACTCGCCGCGGCATCTTCCCTGAAAACATACAGAACGCTGGTACCCTGATCGTGTTTGACAGGTTCAATGGGCTTCAGTGTCACACAACCCGCCGAAACCAGCATCGCACAGACGAACATTAATACGACCTTTTTCATGATTATACCCCGCTTTCCTGTATTTTTATCGGGAAATAGATTACCAGAAAAACCGCACTGCGTCAACCCGGTTTTCGGCATTTTTAAACCATGTGGGCCGTTATGCGTGGGAGACTCCGCATAACGACAGGCAACAGATCAAAGGGGAAGGAGGGGGTGATCAGTCCCCGCACAGATACTGTAGTGCTGCCCCGCTACATTACAGTGCCGCATCCTACGCCCTGTCGCCCTCCTCCCCCCTATTTCTACATCCCCTTTACGCGCCGTTCCTCTACGAAACATTCTGCTTCTTTCAAGCACCTGTCGGCAGGTTTGTTTTCTGTACATGCACGGCCTGAAGGGGATACGGGGATTGGGGGGATATTAGAGGTTACCTGTCCCCGGTACATGCGCTCGTGGTGCCGGCGCGGAAACGCCGGCCGGGGGCGAATGTCATGGACTGAAAGGTTGGACCCGAAGGTATTCAACTATTGCGTCACGTGTATACATTGTTCTCCATCAATTAAATCAACTTGCGGCATTTCATCCCAGACTTTATTGTCAAGCATTCTCCCGTTATTTTTCTTTCGGGTGCCCCCCCATTGTTTAAAGAAAAAAGGGATGCGGTTTTTAGTGCAGTCATTGCGAATACTTACTACCCATTCCTTTTTAACAGTGCGGCACCCGCAGCCGGACTCCCCGCCTGCTATAACCCAATCGATACCGCTGTAACTGCAATTTTTAATTTCGGACAATAATGGTTCGAATGAAATAAACTTTATTCTGGCATTTGTATTTCGCAAATGATCAACCCTGGATATATACGCGCCGGATTCGACGGTTACGCCCATCCATATATTATCAGCCCAGTTCAGGTACTTGCCGTATTCTGAAAGCAGGTTCGCTCTTTTCGTTAATATTTGAAAAGTATGCCGGCGGCAATCATTCATTATTTTTAACAATCTTTCAATAACATCAAAAGGGACAGATTCATGGAACAGGTCGCTCATCGAGTTTACAAAAATCATTTTCGGCTTTTTCCATCTCAAAGGATGTTCAAACATATCTTCGTGAATGGTCACTTCAAAACCGTTTCTATAATTCTTTTGCCCCATGGCTTTCAAACGTTTTGCCATTCGCTCCGCATAACAGTTTCTGCATCCTTCACTTATTTTTGTACACCCGGTTATGGGATTCCAGCTTGCCTGGGTCCATTCTATAGACGAGTTTAACGCCATTTCATATCCTTTTAAGCAGATCGTCCGCGATTTTTACCGCTGTAGCGGATCCTTTTGAATTACCCGCGGCAAAACACAATAAATACATGGGGTTATTCTTACTATTTACTAATCGAGCGGGTTTTTCTGAAACCTTTGGGAAAACTGTTTTTAATCGTTTTATAAAAAAAGAAGAAATTTTATTAAAATCAACATTTTTATGTAATTTTTCTTCAGTTCCAAAGAGATTTTTTTCAATCGTTATATCATAGAACTCATTGAACCATTCCCTGGTCCCGAAAATACTGTCCAGTTTATTTTTCCAGCCTTCCCTTATTCGGCCATTCCTTGTTAATAATCTGGATACGCCGATTCCGAGCGGGAATAAAATCCACATGTCTATTGCCTTTGTACCGGCAATACATTTTATGGTATCCCATTTAACCTGCATCCCAAATGGATCAAGAAACAGAACGGCTCTATGTTTTGACCAGTCGTATCTACAGAGATCGGAAAGATAATCATTGGCATCCGCGTTAACAATTGATATTGAATCTTCGATTTCATGGTAAGTTTTTTAATCTCTTCCATCTCGGTACACTTTTTTGGGTTCTGTTCAACGAAAATATATTTGTGAAAGGGGGTTGTAATCTGTAATGCCCTGTGTACCGAACCTGTTAACAGCGATTCAACATCATCCTCTGCCATCTCCGGGAATGTAATTTTACCGGTTTCTTCATCTTTAATTTCCCGGTAGCCTGTTCCCGCAAATGCGTCTATATACGCAAAGCGAAAATCCGTTTTAGACAGTATTTTCACATAGGCTTCCAGGTATTTTTGAATACATTGCAGTTTTTTCTCAGTCCATTCTCCACCGAATTGCTGTATCATAGTATTTACCTTCCAAAGGTGTATAGTATACGTAAAACGGTTATAAGAGGTTGCCATGAGAGAAAAAGTTGAAATCAGGCACACCACACGTTAATCTGAACGGCGCTCTCTATAGTACTACGTAATGGTGCAGCGAATTATTAAAAAAATAGTGTGTAGAGGGGGAGCCGAACGGCAAGGCTGTTGCAACTAAGCCCGGGAGGCGCTTCATCCCCTTTTCGCGCCGTTCCTCTATGAAACATTCTGCATATTACGAGCACCTGTAGGCAGGTTAGTTTTCTGTACGTGCACGGCCTGAAGGGGATAAGGAGATGAGGGGGGATAAGGGGGATATTAGAGATTACCTGCCCCCGGTATACATGCTCGTTGTGCCGGCGCAGAAAGCCGGGGCTGTGGTGAAAACATTATGGTTTTTTATCGTTAACCGCAAAGACGCGAAGTACGCGAAGGGGAAGGAGGGGTGATCAGTCCCTGCGCAGGTACTGTAGTGCTGCCCCGCTACACTTCAGTGCCGCACTATACGCCCTGTCTCCCTTATCTCCCCCTATCTCTTCATCCCCTTTTCGCACCGTTTCTCTATGAAACATTCTGCATATTACGAGCACCTGTAGGCAGGTTAGTTTTCTGTA
>CAZUXY010000026.1:42455-61380 GCA_964624235.1 uncultured Leptospirales bacterium
AAGGGGGATATTAGAGATTACCTGCCCCCGGTATACATGCTCGTTGTGCCGGCGCGGAAAGCCGGGGCGGAGGTGAGCACATTAAGGTTTTTTATCGTTAACCGCAAAGACGCGAAGTACGCGAAGGGGAAGGAGGGGGGGCCGATTCCCTTAGCAGCATGAAAGAACCGGCAAAGGCCTTATGTGTCTTCCCTCCACAGGAAGAACTCGTCGAACAAACGGCTGCGCCTGTACCGTATGCCCTTGTCAAGAATATTGCTTTTATCGGGGTCCCGCTCCACCAGTCCGAACGGCCACGCGAAGTTCTCCAGGAACAGGATACGAAAAGCGCTGCCCACCATATCGAAGGAGTCGATCATCTTCATGTTACTGACAAACTGCGGGAAGGCTTTTTTGTACGCGCCAGCCAGGTCGACCCCGGTTTTAAACTCGTCCCCATTTTGTTTCACTATATAGAGACAGAATACCAGGGAGCGCTGGAGAAACCCGCAGTCTTCGGGAAAGCGGCTCGGGTACAGCCAGTTGTACGTATCGGCGAAGTATTCGAAAAGACCGGTGTATAGATCGAAGGAGTTTTCTCCCTTCGCGAAGGTTTCACCTTTTCCGGTAAGGCTGAAACGTCCCGCCCGCTTTTTAAGCAGGCCGGAATCGGTAAGATAAAAGCGCAGGCACTCGAGTTCGGGGACTTCCTCTTCTCTCAGCGGAATGAAATTAAAGTCATCGTACGGCCTGATGAACCGTTCATAAAAGTCCCGCGCTGTTTTACGGGGCAGGTTTCCCGCCCGGGTCGCTTTCAGGCCTTTCTCCTCGCCGGCGAACATCTGAAGAAGAAACCGGCACTGCCGCATAATGGGCGCTTCTTCGAGCAGACCCGGCGCCGCCTCTTCGTTGATGGTAACCAGGGAGGATTTCTCCCGGAAACTTCCGTTCAGTATCGTACGCATCACGGCGGGCGAAAGGCCCAGAAAATCGTCCAGGGGCCTTCGGTTCATCGCACTCATCTCTCGATCAAAGAACGCACGCGCTTCTTTCTCTGACTCGAAGACCATTCCGCCCGTTTTACGTTTCAATTCGCTTAATACTTCCGTGGCGGGATTGGGTTTTCCCAGGTACTCCATGAACGACGGCGGCGCACCGGCGGACGGGTCGAGCCCGTCTACATAGGCCTGGTATTCGGCGAATTTGTCTTCATTTTTTTTGCCGCCGGGGAACGGTATCACATTACCCTGTTTGTTCAAACAGCACTGTTTATACTTTTTCCCGCTGCCGCAGGGACAGGGATCGTTTCGCCCGATTTTCTCCGTCATTGCTTTACACCTGCTTTGTTATGGTACATGCCCCTCCGGGGGACACCTGACCGGTATGGTATAGTATGCACTCTTTCTTTAAGGCGATACCATAGAAAAGTCAATGAAAGTACGGGTGTAACGGTGATAAGGGCGGCGCTGTCAGAGATGGGCGGCGGGAAGGATGTTTTTCAGGACAGAGGGAGAGAAGGTGCAACCCTGCCCCGGCGCTGCGGTGAGTACATTGAGGTTTTTTTTCGTTAACCGCAAAGACGCGAAGTGCGCGAAAGGGAAGGAGGGGGGTGGTCAGCTTCTGCGCAGGTGCTGTGGTGCTACCCCCGGTATACGTGCCCGTTGTGCCGGCGCGGAAAGCCCCCGCCTGGCCGTTTTCATATCCATTGTCAATGGATATGAGGAACATTGTTATTTACCCATGACAAATCGCATACGCCAGGTTGTCATGATCTGAACAACAGGTTTTCTTCAAAGGCGGGATGAAACGTCCTTAACAAGGGGGGGGTGAAAAGGACACCGTGGTGCCGCCGGCGTAGTCGTTCAGGCAGTATGTGTTGAATGTGGATACCGTTTATTATTAATAGCCGGTTCTGTTATTTAAAAGTCGGTTTGTAGATATCGACAACCCCCCCGGCACTGTGAAACCAGACATCATAGCCCCCGACTTTCGTTTTGTAGACCTTGAACATTATTGTATAATCAGGGTTGCTCAAGTATTGCGTATATACCGGTATTAAATAGCGGCTCCTGTCATCGGGAAGGCTGATATGCACCGCATGCCATTCGCCGCTCTGCAGCGCCCTGTCCTGCCACGCGCACGTACCGGGTTTAAGATACTCCCCCTGGGACCCGGCCTTAAGCGTGTTCCTGGTATAAGACCTGACCTCAAGCCAACTTGAAGCAACAGTGAAATCCTTATGAGCACCGCGACATAACAGTGCGTACGTTGTCGCCGATTCTGTGTTATATACCGTAGTGAAGACGAGAACCATGGAAATAAAAATAATGGCAAGAAATGAAAGAATCCCTTTCATAATGAACCGCCCCCTCTTAGTAACGACATTTTCTTTTGTTATTACTCCGCACGCGAGAAAACAACGCTGAGTACTGAAACGTACAAACAGGGATTTTCTTATACTGCCTGAAAGATTATGTCAAGGTAAAAACGCATAACGTGTATACCGGCGGGAACGCGTTATTCATTACCCCCGGTATACGTGCCCGTTGTGCCAGCGCAGAAAGCCGGGGCCTGGCCGTTCGTGCTCGTTGGTCGGCAGTACAACGAGTTTACTGCCATGGTAGCGGTAATAGTCGCGGCCGTTCTCGAATTCCTCCCGTATTCTGCCACTGACCTCAACTGAATAATCTTCGGTGACGGTCACATAGCCGGCGTCGAAGAGCTTATGCAGGTCGGAACGCAAGAGCAGGCCGTTGGGAAGCGCATGAGGCCCTGACTCTGCATAGGGCTTTATGTGGGCCGCCTCGAGCGCCGGGAAGGTACGCTCGCCGCTGACGGCACATCTCCTGTTATAGATATCGCTTACCAGCATGCGGAAGGTGCCCTGCCCCATGCGGACTTTTTGCAGATATGTGCCGTACCGGTGGACCATGGACGGGTCGGCGATAAGGGCCTCGCCTTCCTTTACCGGCTGATCGTAAAAGCCGTAACGAACAAGCCGTTCTTCAACCTGGTCCCAAATATGCCTGCCGATCGGCTCTTCCGTTGTATAGGACTTGCCGCTGACTATATTCTTCTTCCAATCGGGAGGCTCGGGAATCCAGTCTTCTTTCTTGAAGAACACCGGGCTGGTGAGGACTATGCACCCGACGACCGGATCAGGTGAACCGGCACCCCTGTCTGCCCGGTAACCGGCTATTGAATTTTTAAATTCCATAAAGGAACCGTACCCGTTGCCGGTCTCAAATGTATTCCACGCCAGGGACAGGGGCATTTTCGTATGGCTCACAAAGAAGCCCACGCCGCCTATTGCGTAATAGGGTGACTTAAGTTTAAAGAGGAAAGGAGCGCCGCGTTCAAGTATTTTAAATGAAGCGTGACCGCCCGGCTGCCAGAAGTTGATATCCTCAGGGCCAGTCTTCGAGAGGTAGTTGAACCAGTTGGTGTCGGTCAGGCCGAGGTAGAGGTTCATAGTTAAAAAACATTATCACAGAAAAGTTATTACAATGTTCCCTGTTTATTAGTTGCCGTTTAAATTATGAAAATTTTCCCATGTCGTCTCACAAATTTTCAATATTAAGCAAAAACCTATGACACCAATTCTTCCTCAAATTCTTCTTCGATAAAATCCCCTTCCTCAACCTGTGTGCTTTCTCTATGTATAGTTTTCCCCATAGCTTTTTCTATCCTTTTCAAAATATTCTCTTTCCGATCGGCAAAAAAGCCATAAAAATTATCTGTAGAGAGATACTCGGGACTAAGGACATGGGACTCTAATATTTTATTGAATTCCTCTTCTTTTACACCAGCATGCTTTTTAAGGCGACCCAGATACTTGCTCGGTGCATCGCCGCTCACGATTCTGTTGGTTCTCCCAGAAAGAGGCGTCTTATTGATAATGCAATCATAGTCTTTTCGAGGGATGTTGTTTTTCTTGTTCTCACACCATTTTACCGGAAAAATGTGATGTATATCGATGGACTCGGTAAAATAGGTACTGAAATCTATCTTGGTTGCAGAAAGCCAGTCCCTGGTAGCATCATCCATGAGAAGAGCATAGATACCTTTGTATGCCGCGCTGTTCCTTGTTCTAAGAGTGTGCAGTCTTGAAGGGGAGAAGTTTGCATCATAGATTGTTTTTGGTTCATCAGCATTATTTTCGATCCATTCTACGACCTGCGGGAGATCAAGCGCATACCTGGTTTCATTCGCTGAACCGTACAGTTCACCCAGAACACCGCACCAAAACCATCGCATAAGCTTGTTTTTATTACCGATGTTCTCAATCTTGTCACCCAAGACTGCAAGAATACATGATAAAGGAATCAGCTGGGTGTTATACGGTAAATCCCTGGCGTTATAGATATGGTTTTCAACGATAAGTTTTGCTGCTTTAATAAACCCGTTTACGATAAGGTCTCTGTGACGCCTATATTCTTCCAGGTTGAGCATAAGCATATCCTTCCTTTTGCAACTCACGGCTGGAAGTTCATCCTTTGAGACCCCTGTTTTAATTTTTGATTTTCGACTGTTATACGTCGTAAGAAGCGTGATCGCCTGAATAACATCGGTATTATTGACATTGGAAAGAACCCTGTAATCCTTGAAGACATTCTTAATATTCAACCAGTCTTCCTTCAAATCGAATTCGTCTGATGCAAAGGTTGCCGTCAGCAACTCAAAAACGGTCAGGGACACCCCGCCGGTATTGACTTTCTCAAAAACCTGGCAAACTGCTTCCTTGGGATTTTCTTTTTTCAACACAATTACAGGGAGCATGTATTTAGTGAAGTTGCTGATTATTTTCTCTTCGAACCTGTCCCATAATTCGGATTTTTCGCTGTCATAATTCCAATACTTGTTAAAACCCTTGCGCCAGATACTGTACTCGTCAACCATACAAACCGGGTACATAAAGTTTTGATATTCATATTCCTCTTTTGATAGATCAATTACAACATCCCGACCAATATTAGCAGTAATCTTCTTGTTTTCATTAATCGAAAAAACTGCCTCTTCAAGGTCGTAATTTTCGTCCATGGATTTCAACATATCGATATAATACCAACGCTTAATTTCATAATTTTTTTCGTTTCGGGTAGTGACTATTTGATTTGAAATTATTGCCTGATATAGAGAGGTTATTCGCTGCTGCCCGTCGAGAATCAACAATTCTGGTTTTTGATTATTGGCAAGGTTAACACCTTCAATCGGTTTTATTTTGAATTTTACACCTTCATTGCCGGTTTCAAGGAGCATTATTGCACCTATAGGAAAGGATTTTGCAATACTGGCGATTAATCCTTTAATGCGGTTATCATCCCATACCCAGCCCCGTTGAAAATCCGGCAACTGTATCTTACCGTTTCCAACATCTTTCAGAATATCATACAAATTACTTTTTGTTGAATCAAAGGATTCCATGATTTCCTCCGTAATATAAAAATCATATTACACTATTCATTGTGGGTTATCCAAATCCCAATTAATTCCCTCACGCCACCAGCTCCTCCGCGATCAACTCCGCCTGCTTCAATACCGTCTCGGTCGCCAGGGTCTGCATGTCGGGAGGGTAGCCGTACTGACGCAACACACGTTTCACGATCACCTTGAGCTTCGCCTTCACGCTTTCCTTGATGGTCCAGTCGATGGACGCGTTCTCTTTCACCTTTTCATAAAGCACCACCGCCAGTTCACGCAGCTTGTCCTTTCCCATCACTTCGCGGGCGCTCTCGTTATTGGCGATGGCGGTATAGAAGGCGTATTCGAAATCCGAGAGGCCCATCGCTTCGGGTTCCTTGTCCATCTGCTGAATTTCCCTGCCCAGATTGATCAGCTCCTCGATCACTTCGGCCGCGGTCAGTATCTTGTTGTGGTATTTCTGGATCGCTTTCTCGAGCATTTCCATGAGGGACCTGCTCTGGACCAGGTTCTTTTTCAGGCGGGACTTTATCTCGTCGTTGAGAAGCTTACGCAACACCTCAAGGGCCAGGTTTTTATGCTCCATGTCCCTTACTTCCAGCAGAAAGTCCTCTGAGAGGATTGAGATATCGGGTTTCTTTATACCCGCCGCATCGAATACATCGATCACCTGTTCGGACACCAGGGCTTTGTCGATCACCTGGCGAATGGATGTTTCTATTTCCTCGTTTGTTCTTCCGGGACCGCCGCTGTCGAACTTGACCAGCCGTGACCTCACCGCCTGGAAGAAGGACACCTCATCTTTCACGTCCATGGCCTGTTCGTGGGGGAGCGCGATGGAGAATGCCTTCGAGAGTGACATCACCTCGTCGATAAACCGTTTTTTGCCGTTCTCGAGTCCCAGGATGTGCTCTTCGGCGGCAAGTATGATGGATAGCTTCTTCCCTGTGTCGGCCGCGAAATATTCCTCATAGGCGAAGCCGAAGAACATCTGGGAAACCACCTCCAGCTTTTCAAGCATTAGATGGACCGCCTGTTCCTGCAGCACCGCCGGGTCGCCCTTACCGCCCGAGTCGGAATAGAACGACAACGCCTTTTTCAGATCGGAGGCGATACCCAGGTAATCGACGATGAGCCCCCCTTCCTTTTCCTTGTATACCCGGTTGACCCGCGCGATGGCCTGCATCAGGTTGTGTCCCCGCATGGGTTTATCGATGTAGAGGGTATCCAGGCAGGGTACATCGAAACCGGTCAGCCACATGTCCCGCACGATTACCAGCTTCATTTCGTCATCGGGGTCCTTCATGCGGTCCGCGAGGACCCGGCGCTCGTCCTTGGTGGTGTGGTGCTTTGCGATCGCCGGGCCGTCCGAAGAATCCGAAGTCATAACGACCTTGATAACGCCTTTCCTGAGGTCGTCGCTGTGCCACTGCGGCCTTTGTGTAATAATCGCGGCGTACAGTTCGGCGGCGATGCGGCGGGACATGGCAACGATCATGCCCTTGCCGTCTGACGCGATGCGGCGTGTCTCAAAATGGGTGATGATATCCTGGGCGATCTGTCGTATCCGGTCGGCGCTGCCCACCAGGGCCTCGAGCTGTGTCCACCTGGTCTTGGCTTTCTGGGTCTCGGTCAGTTCGTCCTGTTCCAGTTCGTCGTCGAACTCCTTCACCAGTTTTTTCCCTTCTTCGCTCAGGGCGATACGGGCAAGGCGGCTTTCGTAGAAGATACGCACCGTGGCGCCGTCGGTGACCGCCTGGGCGATGTCGTAGACGTCCACGTAGTTGCCGAACACCGCCGGGGTGTTGATGTCGGTGCTCTCGATGGGGGTACCGGTAAAACCCAGGTAGGTGGCGTTGGGAAGGGCGTCGCGCAGATACTTGGCGAAGCCGTAGACTGTTTTCTTGCCCACCACCGCGCCGTTTTCGTCCTTCGCGTCGATGATCTTCGCCCTGAAGCCGTACTGGGTGCGGTGGGCCTCGTCGGCGATGACCACAATGTTCTTTCGGTCGGAGAGCGTTTCGTAGACGTTGCCCTCGTCGGGCTGGAATTTCTGGATGGTGGTGAACACGATGCCGCCGGAGGCGACTTTCAAGAGGCTTTTCAACTGCTCACGGCTTTCGGCCTGCACCGGCCCCTGCCGCAACAGCTGCCTGGAGGCGGTGAAGGTGTCGAAGAGCTGGTCGTCCAGGTCGTTGCGGTCGGTGATAACCACCACCGTGGGATTGTCCATGGCAAGTACGATCTTCCCGGTATAGAACACCATGGAGAGGGACTTGCCGCTTCCCTGGGTATGCCACACCACGCCGCCCTTGCGGTCGCCGGCGGGTTGAGAGGAGACGCCGGGCACTCCATAGCTTTCGGGCGACTCCTCCACCCTCATTTTCGGCGATTTTTTATGTTTCTTCGCGTATCCCGCCGCCCGCAGGGTCGATTCCACCGCCCGGTTGACGGCGTAGTACTGATGATAGGCCGCGATCTTCTTTTCGGTCTGGATGGTGATGACCCCGGTGTTTCTGTCCTCTTTCTTCGTCTCCTCGAAGGTGATGAAATGGCGAACCAGGTCCAGGAGTGTCTTTTTGTCGAGCATCCCCTTGATAAGGGTTTCCAGCTGACCGATGAGGGGCGATGCCTCCACCTTCCCGTCGGCGGTCTTCCACGCCATGAAACGGCTGAACCCCGACGACAGGGTTCCCGCCCGGGCCTCCAGACCGTCGGAGATCACCAGAAAACCATTGTAGGTAAACAGCGACGGAATGGTTTCCTTGTAGGTCTGGAACTGTTTGAAGGCTGCATTGAGAGTGGCGTTCTCATCCGCGGGGTTTTTAAGTTCAATCACCACCAGGGGCACACCGTTTACGAAGAGGACCACATCGGGACGCTTGTTGGCCCCCCGGTCCCCTGAAGGGGAAGGGTTTATTACCGTGTACTGATTCACGACCAGGAAATCATTGTTTTCCGGTTCATTGAAGTCAATCAACCAGACCAGATCACCCCGGCTTTTTCCATCTTTTTGATAGGTTACATTGACGCCCTCGGTGAGCATGCGGTGAAATGTCTCGTTGTTGGCGATCAGGTCGGGGGAGTTGAGGCGCAACAATTGTTTTATTGCGTCTTCCCGATCGTCGGGGGGGATGCGCGGGTTAATTTTTGCAACGGCATCCCTCACTTTATTGAGTAGAAGTACATCCTCGTATGAGGTTCGCCTCTCCCCCGCCTCTCCTGAAGGAGAGGGGCTCTCTGAATCCGGGGCGATGTCGGGTCCGTGGATGTACTGGTAACCGTGCTTTTCAAGGAGATCTATGGCATATTCTTCAATGGAGGATTCTGTTATCCTAAGGGCCATAATAATCGTCCTCCCTCCAGTTGGCCGGATTGTTGTGTATGTATTCCGCAATACGCCGGTACGATTCTTCGTCGCGGATGATGTGTTCGTAATAATTGCGCTGCCATACCGACGCGCCGGGGGTGTTGCGCAGGGTATTGATCCGGGCGGTTACCGCCGATTTGTACCCGCGGATGATGGTGGGGATGGTGTTGGATGTTGGTTTGCCGAATTGTTCTATTTGCGGGGCACGGGGCACCGTGCCCGTACGGGATATTGTGGGGGAAAATTCGTTGTTCGCATGGTCATTGTCGTATGTCGGGGCGTTGTTGCACGTCGGGGCACGGGGCACCGTGCCCGTACGGGGTATTGTGGGGGGAAATTCGTTGTTCGCATAATCATTGTTGTCCGTTGGGGCATTGTTGTACGTAGGGGCACGATGCATCGTGCCCCTACGGATTTCATAATCGATACCAATATCATTAATCACAATAATCCCGTGCACATGGTTAGGCATCACCACGAACGCGTCGATTTCAATGTTGGGCCGCATGACGGCGGTTTTCACCCATTCATCGCGGGCGATCATTCCCGCGTCGTTCAACGTCATGACGGGAAAAAATTTTTCATTGTCGGGGCAGACCCGTGTGTCTGCCCCAACGCCTATTTCCCCGAACAACGGCAACCGGTCTTTGGTGCAGATGGTGATAAAATATAACCCCGCCCGGGAATAGTCGTATCCCTTCAGGCGGATTGAACGGCGGTTGTGGGGGGAGGGGGTCATTGGATTATCTTTATGAATAAAAAACGAAAAATAAAATATATTACCAAAAAGGCAGTAATAATAGTATTTGTACGAATATTTCATTAATGCAATCCTTCAATCACTTTCCATATCTTCTGGTATACTATGCCTGCATCTCCTAAAGCTTTTTTCCATTCATTCGAATTAAGTTTATATAATCGACTCCTAAGTTTTGGTAATGGATCCTCAATTCCTGAGCCAAGATGTTTAGCTAACGGCAATGCTGCAGTACGTGGTATTCCTAAAAGGCGTAAACTAATAGCTGCATCATTATTTACCCCATAAAAAACCCAAGAAGGAAGGTTGCTTAATTTTTTATAATTCTCTTCTGATAAACCCGATGCAGTAATTGAAAGAAGTGCACCTAAACCCCAAGAAGCAGTTTGTGTTAATTTCCCAAAAAGATTTTGTCCGCACTTAGTTAGTGCTGTTATCTGATCGTCATTCTCACCTCGGAAATGTTTTTCAGAAATATTGAGGACAGTTTCACCATTTACCCAATCTTTAATAATTAATGATAATTTATCACCGTCTGGGATATTTCCTCCTGTTACTGCCTTAAGATTTTCTCTTAATTCAGGTACTTTTAATAGTACACCCATCATCTCTCGAAGTGTTTTATTTTGATCTTTAAATAAAGTATTCGCGTCCCATGAATATTCATTTAATGATCCCTTGTTTGATAGTACGGTTTTAACACTTTGAAGTGAAAAACCTGTGCTATCTACTAGCTTCAATGGTTGGTTAGGCTCTTGAAGATACATTGTATATGCTTCTATACCAGCTAGTAAGCGTCGAGCAATAGCACTATTATATGAACGCAGTTTCTCAAATCCAAATGTCCCGCGTAAAACCTGTTCGATTTCTTCAAAAAAAGTTTCTGGTTCACCCATTTGGCGGTATGTATGAGCTAAATACTGAAGAAAACTCGACCATTCAGGGTTATTATATACAATTTGTCCAAGATCACTAATTTCATCACTTGCCCTTATTGCCAACTCAACCAATGCAGAGTTCAAATCTCGTACTTGATTACTAATAAAATTACGTAGTAATTGTGCTTTCTCATCATTTTCTGCCGCTAGAGCGATAATACCAAGCTGACCATGACTTACTCTACCTGCTCTTCCTGCAATATTCCAAAAATCCTCTGGTGGCATATCATCACCGTATGGATATTGATGCGAAGCCATTACAACACCACTAACAGGGAAATTTACACCTTGCGCTATCGTTGTTGTAGCAACAAGAAACTTGAGTTTATCATTTTCAAAAAGCCATTCAATTAAACAACGAACATCATCAGGCAACCCAGCATGATGAACACCTATCCCATGATCTAATAAGCTAATCAGAGGAAATTCATTACCAAGTTCTAACCGTAGATAATCTTTAACTAACTGAACTTCGCTGCTTATTTGAGATATTTTATTAACTTCAACCTTAAGTTTTTCTGCAAGACCCCAAACCCAATCTGGCCTTGAATGCATTAAAATTACAGGGCCTCTTTTTTGTAGGTATTGTGCTGCAGCGGCTGCAATTGAACCTTGGTTATTAGCTTGTGAATAGGTTCCAACAATATCAGAAGACTTCGGGAATTTAATTGTTTCATCAACAATAATTGTCTTGCGAGTAGTATGAATACTATCAAAACTCAAGGAATAATCAAAGCTACGTCGATTAATAGGATCACCTTTTACTGCTTGTATAATTCCAACAATACGATCATTTGGCTGCCAATCTACCGACAGGCTCACATCGTCTGAGTTTTGGCCACCCAACCAACGTGCAATCTCACGAGAATTTTTAATAAATGGTGTAAGCAAAAGGAATTGGGCTTTTTCACATTCCTTATTTATAGTAGCTAATAAGAGTTCAAGCTTTAAGCCACGTTGAATACTTTGAATGTTATGTGCTTCATCTACAACAATAAGAGTAAGGGGTCTTCCGATCTTAGACTCCCAACCTTGCCGAATCATTAGATCAAGCTTTTCTGGTGTTGTAACTAAAATCCTAAACTTTTGCGACCTTTCCTTCTCTTGCAATATACGTAATTCTACATTATCTATCTCTAATGCAGGGCTTACTTGCTCTACAATAATATTTAATGGTATAAAATCATGTCTCAACTGACGAGTAACTTGATTAACTAAAGTTCTTGTTGGTGCTATATAAGCAACCCACCCTTCCTCCTCTTCAAATTGGTTAATAGCTTGAAGAATTCTAAATTGAGCAATAAGTGTTTTTCCACTCGATGTTGGAAGACTAACAACAACAGCACGACGGCTTGAACCTAATAAACCCTTCTCTGCTAAAGTACGTCTTTGTGGTGGTAATACATCAAATATCGCCTTATCACCACGACCACGATCAACTAGTGTACGAACAAATTGTGTAACTTTCGAGTTTACAGCCCTTGTTACTGTCCATATTGAGTTTTCAATCATTTGCGATGCTGCAGCTTCAAGCAATCTAGTAAGCGGCTCTAGTTCTATCATTCTCGCATAATTACAAACTGAATATACACGATCAAAATGTGTTTCAAGTAGATGACGAATTTGATAATTACCTTCCACAACACCATCAGTAATAAAAAGAGCAAAAATTTCTGCAGCTTTTGCTAGATGATATAATCCAATCAGCTCTAATGCAGCAACTTTTGCTTGTTCCGGTTCTAGACCATCCAAGTAACTCTTTTCAAATTCCGCCTGTGATTTCCTCAATTGTTCAATGCAGTTTAAGACAATATCACGATCATCCCAACCTTTTTTGCGTATAAGCCTAAGCCATACATCTAATATTGTAGCCCAGGTTCTTTCACCCCATATATTAGAATCGAGCGGTAATTTACCCCACCCACGTTGCCTTAGTAAGCGGGCAGCATCTGTTCCTCTATCACCAAGCACAGCTAATGCTGATATTCTTAAAAGCAAAATGGCATCTTCAATTGGATTTTCTGGTTTAGGTAACACACGTAAAAGCCGGAAAGCATCAGTTGCACATTCCCTCATCATTTTTATTTTTTCATCGTCTTCTTCGAATTTCTCTAGAATTAAATCAAGTACTGTAAACTCTAGAATATGTGCCATATCATGTATCAATTCGAAATTAGACTCAACTTTAGAGTCTAAAAGTTGTTCATATATTTGAATACGGTCAGCCATTTTTAGGGCTGCTGATCTTTTCTCTCTAGAATTTTCAAGAATCATGTTTCTCATGACTCTCTTACTTCCTCTATTTGATCATGTAATTCTGCTATTTCAAACGGAAGGTATATAGCAATTAATTCACATGAACATGGTTTTACAATTTTTTCCCCAAGTGCAAGACCGCGACCTTTTAAATCCAATTCATTAGGTGTTGTATCGCGAATTAAAACACCAAAAAGCGAGGCAGCCTTATTCCCAGAATTAAAATAAAGTGTCGCTGCTTGATCATAAGCAGTTTGAAATTCTGTTCCTTTTACTCGAGGAAGCAGCCAATATAGTAATTGAAAAATAGTTCCTAAATTATTTGCTAGGTTATCGATTTGATGTCCAAGATGTCCACTTCTGCCGGACATGACTTGCGGTGGATATTTTTTTTCACTCGATGTTTTAACTTCACCCAAAGCCAGCTTATAACCTGAATTATCAGGCAAGAAACCAACAATATCAGCTCCAGGTAAACTACCTTTTGCATTACGTTTATCACGTTCAATATTCCAAGGAAAAATAATACCATGACTTCTTATTAAAAATGCTTCAGCTAAAGATTCACCAATGGCCCATTCTCTTTCTTCAGGTACTTCCGAACTTAAAACTAATTCTAAACTTTCTTTACCCATACCTGTTAACTCAAGACCACGTAAATGCACCCTAAATTCATCATGCCCTGATGTATCATTAAGCCTATTAGCTACGTCATCTTGGATGAAATCAATAAAGTCCGAACCGTTTGTAATACGAAAGCCAGACCAGAATACCCTACTATGACTCCCATTATATTCAATGTTAGAAAATGATAAATTCATTCAAATTTTTCCTTTAAATTTTCTTATTGAATTATCATTTCTCTGTCAAAGAGAAGGTGAAAGTATACTTTACTTCTTTCGGATTCAGTCTTAAAGAATAAACAAAAGTGCACCACACTAAGTGCAAATGCAATCTTTATGCTACCCTGACTATTCACTACTTATTAGAGTTGACAAATAAAATCCTGTATATTTGGCAGAATACATCTTTTACCTTTTTTTATATTTATTTTTTCACAGTATCGAACAATATTTGCAAAAAACTCAATTACTTTATTATCTTGAAGTACTATGAATTCCGGTGGTTGTTATCATTTTATGGAACCTTTCCTAATTCGAAAATTTGATGAAATGTCCTCTACCAAACCTTCCTACCTTTACGCTAGGTTATCCCAACGGGCATGATGCATCGTGCCCTTACATCCTCGCCAGATACCTACCACCTCAAAAAAAGGCATTACCACAAACAGCACATTCATCCTCACAAGCAACAGCCCTCTAACACAACCCGTAGGGGCACGGTGCCCCGTGCCCGTTTAGACCCATTCCTCTGTGCCGTTCACACTATAAGGGAAAAGTGCTTCACGCCGGCACCACGACCTCACACCGCAACCCTTACCTTTCCACTCATCAATTTTGGTAAGAGGGTATCTCTTATTTTTTCGAGGGTCTCTATTTGATTTTTATTTTGAAGTATCTTAATAAAATATGGTGAAACAACATTCTCAAATGATTGTATTTCCGGTCCACTGGGTATTGAGACCCTATTTTCCTGAAAGGTATTCGTTGTTATTGTATCAAAAACACTACCATAAGCTGATGATTGCAGTTCTTCAACAACCTGGTTAATCAATAGATAGGTAAAGAAATAACAATTATCAATCTTTGGCAGAATTCCATAATTTGATTGGCTGAAGGTCATTGGCCGAGAAAGAAGGCAGTATTTACCAACCGTACCTCTTGCGCTTATTACAGTGGCGAATTTCGGAAGCAACTTCGCCGAACTGTTGTTTAAACCTTCCTCTGATATAGTTTTTTCTGATGTTACAACAAAAGATTTATGATTGGACGTTATATCGCCACCAGCAAGCCACGGAATTCCACCATCCCAATACTCTGGGTTTGATGTCTTTGGAGTGCCACCACCGACTAATTGAACAATGTCAAGAAGACTCCCTTCCTCCCAACCCTCCTCTGCCTCCTCCACAAACCACTGCCGAAACAAAACCTCCGCCATGGCCTCCAGCGTCCTGTTCTGGCGGTTCAGAAGGTCGATCTTGTCGTCAAGACTGGAAAGCACCGCAGCAATGGCGCGCTGTTCGGGGAGAGGGGGGAGGAGGATGTCTATTGAATTAAATGTTTCTCTGGTTATTGTATCGAAAACACCACCATGAGCAATCTGTTTAAAACCATCAATGGAATCCTTTAATAGATAGTAAAGATAATCTTGCTCGGTAATACTTTGAATGTTACGAATGCCGTAACAAGACTGGTTAAAAGCCATTTTTCTCTTTAACACAGCAATAACGCCAACAGTACCTCTTGCGGAAATAATAATGTCGTTGGGTTCTAATAATTTTGTACTGCTATGATTTAAACCTTGTTCAGTGATTGATTTTTCAGTGTTATTAATATATTTACTGCCTGTATTGAAATCTACAACCGATAGCCATGGTATATCACCATTCCAATACTCAGGAATGGAAGTTTTAGGAGTTCCCCCACCAATAATTTCGATACAATTACCCAGTTTTACTTCCTTCCACTCCTTCATCCCAACCTCACCTTCCCCAGATTCTCCAATATCGCCTTATTCAACCTCTCCTCCTCCTTCAACTGCTCCTCAAACTCGGCTTTGAGGGCGGCGAACCGCTCCGCAAAATCAAAATCATCCTCCTCATCCGGCAGGCCCACGTAGCGGCCCGGAGTAAGAACATAATCCAGCTCCCGCACCCGCTCGATGCTGGCCGAGTTGCAGAAACCCTTGATGTCTTCATAGGCCCCTGAATCCCCTGAAGGGGACTGGGCTCCACTATCCCCCCCTTCAGGGGGCCGGGGGGCCCTCCACCTATGATACGTATCAGCAATCTTCTGTATATCCTCCTCCGAAAGCTCCCTTGTCCGCCGGTTAATCAGATGCCCTTCGTTACGTGCGTCGATGAAAAGGATCTCGTCGCTTCTAGACCGATCGCCGCCATTGGCCTTGTTGCGCGAGAGAAACCACAAACAGGCCGGGATCTGCGTATTGAG
This sequence comes from uncultured Leptospirales bacterium, assembly GCA_964624235.1. GTDB lineage: Bacteria > Spirochaetota > UBA4802 > UBA4802 > UBA5368 > CAZUXY01. Next base: position 58,248 of record CAZUXY010000026.1, read on the forward strand.
AAAGAGCTTCGCCGGCAGGTTCACGATACAGTCCACCAGCCGGGCCTCGATGAGGGCCTTGCGTATCTCCCCCTCGCCGGAGCTCTTGGAGGTAAGGGACCCCTTGGCCAGCACGAAACCGGCCACGCCGGCGGGGTTTAAATGATAGAGGAAGTGCTGTATCCAGGCGTAGTTGGCGTTGCCGGCCGGGGGCGCGCCGTACTTCCAGCGGCCGTCCTTTCGTAAAAGCTCGCCGCTCCAGTCGCTGTCGTTGAAGGGCGGGTTGGCGATCACGAAGTCGGCCTTTAAATCTTTATGGGCGTCGTTCAGAAACGAGCCCTCGTTGTTCCACATAACCTGGGATGCGTCGATACCCCGTATGGCCAGGTTCATCTTGGCCAGCCGCCAGGTGGTCTGGTTTGACTCCTGGCCGTAGATGGAGATGTCGTTCACCCTGCCCCGGTGGCTCAGCACAAACTTCTCTGACTGCACGAACATGCCGCCGGAGCCGCAGCAGGGGTCGAAGACCCGCCCTTTGTACGGCTCAAGCATATCCACCAGCAGTTCAACGACGCTGCGGGGCGTGTAAAACTGGCCGCCCTTCTTCCCCTCGGCCAGGGCGAACTCGCCCAAAAAGTACTCGAACACGTGACCCAGCACGTCGGCGCTGCGCGATTTGGCGTCGCCCAGGGCGATGTTGCCGATCAGGTCGATGAGGCCCCCCAGGTTGGCGGGGTCCAGGTTTCCACGTGCGTACACCTTTGGCAGCACGTCCCGCAGGGAGGCGTTCTCCCGCTCGATGGCGTCCATGGCGTCATCGACGGTCTTGCCGATGGTGGGCTGTTTGGCGTGGGAACGCAGGAACGACCACCGGGCCGAGGGCGGCACAAAGAAGACGTTCTCGGCCTTGTATTCGTCCTTGTCCTCGGGATCGGCCCCAGCATAGTCGCCCTTCCCTTCTTTCAGTTTTGAATGAAGTTCCTCGAAGGCGTCGGAGATGTATTTTAAGAAAATAAGCCCCAGCACGATGTGCTTGTACTCTGCCGCGTCGATGTTCTTGCGCAGCTTATCGGCCGCCTTCCAGAGCTGTTTTTCTATGGGTTCCTGTTTGGTGTCGGCTTTATTATTCCGGGTTGTAGGCTTTGCCATGTGGTTCTCCGGTGGAATTCTATATCTTAAATTCATCAGGTAATACTTTATAGTTGGCCATTTAATACCATATATTAAATCATCTGTATTTTTTAAAATATTCGAAATATTTATATTAACATCATACTATTTCTTCATAAATCACTCTTCTATTGAGTTTACTTGTTCCTGATCACTTTAAGTCGTTCAATTTCATCTTTTTCCTTTTTAATTTCGGCCTCATAATCTCGAATTTTTTTCTTAGGTGATAGAACCGGCACTAATGCTGAGGAAAGCAACAGTTTGAACTCCTGGAGCTTTTCTTTATCAGTAAATTGAATTTCATGTTCATTACGTAAAAAAATTGAAAAGGATTGGTCATTACCACTGAGTCTGTATGAAAGAGCCATTTCGACAACCATGCCAGCAGGTTTGTTCATGGTCACAGTATATGAACCATATTTGTTGGAAGTTTGTTTATTGGGCCAGGAAGCCAACGCAATGTCGATGAATGAAAGAATACTCATAATATGATCCCTTGTAAGCAATGCAGCATTTTTAAGATTAAACCTAAGGGTTAAAGGATCGTTTCCCAGAAGCGATCCTCCCATCTTTACGGCAAATAGATAGTATTCAACGCTTTTACCATTATTTAATTCCTTGCAAAGTATTATACCGTAATCTCTTACCACGTCATCGTGAACATAAACCTCAAACATAGTGGTTATAATTCCACTTACATGGCGTTCTGGACCATAGAATGAATAATAATAGTCACCGGGGGTAGCACATGCAGAAACCATGAGAGAACTCATGGCGAGAACGGTGGAAAAAAGTCGTTTCATTGTTTCCCTCCGACTTTATTTATCTGAACTAAATCTGAAGACGGGTATTATAAAATTAATGAGATATTATATACTTCTCACAAACTATATTTTATCCAAAAGTCAATTCCTTTCACCTGCCTGGTGTCAATGAACCGCAAAAAACTTCCCTGACGTGTCTTTTTTGTAAGGGAAACCCTTACACCCCTGTAAGGATATTCATTACTTTTATCGCCTGGAGGCGTCATATCACGGTTTTTCCCCTCCGTTAGGTATAAAGAGACTATAAAGCGGGTATAGCACGGGTATCCGAAGGCGCTGAAGCACCCTGGAAGGCATACCCATCGTAACGCGCACAACGTTAAAACAGTTGATTTTTTACCCCCGTTAGCCGTAATAGTATATATACCCACCCTCATGATATACATACGAGGGACAGGGCTTTTGTTCATGAAATACAATATAAAAGAAATACTCCCGTTTTCTTCCCTCATCAAAGAGATACGCGGACGGTTCGGCAACTACGTGTTTTACATGCGGGGCGGCAAGATCTGCGCCCGGAAGTACATAACACCGCCCAATCCCCGCACCGCCGAACAGCAAAAGGGCCGAATTCTCTTCGCCGAAACGGTGAAAGAGTGGAAAGCCCTGGACCAGGAGACGAAAGAGCGGTGGAACGCGGCCGCAGAACCGCTTAAAAAGTATGGCTATTCCCTCTTTATCAGCGTGCGCATGAAAGCAAAGATGCAACAACGCCCGAAAGAGCGCGCACCGGAACCCCCGGTACGGGAGACGCGGCGCCATGTGCGGGTGGTGTGCCGCGGCGCGTGGTACGGAATCAGTGCAGCCACACCCGCTTTCAAAACACCTCACCGTTCTTTGTTCACCGACTCATCGTGAAGATGTCAGGGCGGCATTGTGTGTCGCATGGGTATAGTGCGGTTACACTGAATCCGGCGCCCGCCGGTTTGAAATACAGAAATGTTGCTTCGACATCTTCCGCGTGACACTCACCTTTATTGCACGACAGGATTCCCGACGGCCAGGGATGGCCTAGTGTCCGCGGGCGCACGGATGCGCATGAGCGGACGCACCCCTACGGGGATTCGAAATGACAGAATTAATCCCTGTCATCGTATGATGGTAGTAAAGGAATATGCTCTCTTTGGGGATAAGAAAAGAGAGGATATGAGAGAAGGTGG
>CAZUXY010000027.1:0-31033 GCA_964624235.1 uncultured Leptospirales bacterium
ATAGTTTGTTGAATATGACGAACTACGACCGTCCCCGATAGTAACTTTTTTTACCACTTCGCGCGGCCTGTTGTTCGCTATATAGGGATACACGCTGCTGGTCGGCAGGGTGACAGTCGTCCGATCGCTGTAATTGGTGTAATCAATACTGGTAACACTTCCGCTCCTTAGAGCGATCGAACTGATCTTATGGGCCACGTTGCAGGTGCTCAGGGATATCCTGACACCGGTACTGCTGAAGCCCACTATGTCCGCCTTACCGTCGCCGTTCACATCGGCCATCATTCGCGGGTGATACCCAGTCTGCCAGTATCCTGATGAAGTATCATAACCAAAATATGTTGATACCTGGATTTGTTCAGTAAACGAGTACCCATTTGAAAATGAAACAAATACACCTTGGTTACCAAAACCGATTAGATCAGCTTTACCGTCCCCATTGAGGTCGAAAACCATTCTTGGATGTAGACTTATTTCCCACCCATCGTCCGCACCATACTTGTTTATCCATAATTGTTGAGGAGTAAATCCACTCCCGGTAGATAAAGATACCCATACACCCTGTTTCCCAAAACCAACTATATCTGCCTTTCCATCACCATTTACATCAGCAACATATCGCGGATGTTTAGATACCTCCCAGCCAGCATCAGTTCCATAACTGCTAGTCCATAATTGTTGAGGAGTAAATCCACTCCCGGTAGATAAAGATACCCATGCACCCTGTTTCCCAAAACCCACAACATCTGCCTTTTCATCACCATTGACATCAGCCATATTCCGTGGATGTCTAGACAATTCCCAGCCAGCATCAGTTCCATAACTGCTAGTCCACAATTGTTGTGTGGTAAACACACTCCCGGTAGACAAAGATACCCATGCTCCTTGTTTTCCAAATCCAACAATATCTAATTTACCATCACCATTAACATCAGCTGTATTCCGTGGATGTCTGGACAATTCCCACCCTGCATCTGTTCCATAACTACTTGTCCATAATTGCGGTGGTGTAAAACCGTTCCCTATTGATAAAGATACCCATGCTCCTTGTTTTCCAAATCCAACTATATCTGCTATACCGTCTCCATTGAAATCAGCAGTTTGTCGTGGGTGTTTGGAAACCTCCCATCCCGCATCCGTACCGTAATACGAGACCCAGTTAGCATGTGGCTCCACGCCACTGGCGTCGTTGTCCCATGATAGCGTAAAGCTGTTGATCAGCCCGCCTTCTGAACCGTATACGTTTATTTTATCTATTCTTGTCGAAGGCACATAACCGCTCTCCTGAAAGTAGATGGCTTCATATTTCCTCACCTGGCGGTCAAACAGGGTAAACCCGAACAGTGTAATGATGTCGACTCTGATCTCTATGTTTTCCAAGCGCCATTTGGTACGCACTGACGAGTTCTGGGCGTAATTGTAAAATACATCGGTTCTGGTGTTCTGATTGTAGCTGATATTTATAGTCCTCTTATTGGAAAGGCCGTTTCCCTGAGTATATAGTATTTTAACCGGATAAAATTCACCCTCATCCTGCTCATACTCGATGGTATAATAATTACCATGTACATCCTCAACTTTGCAGAGAGCCCATACCCGCACCGAGGGGCTGTAGTTGATGGCGGTAACGCGCGAATCATCTGTCTGTCCGTAATAGTACTTCGATCCGTCGGGCTTCGTTTCCACCCAGTACTGGGGCCCGTCGCCCTGCTGGCCTTCAGCCTTGAAGCGTGAAAAGGTTTCTTCTTCAGTATGGTACAACTTTTCAGCAGAATTGATCAGCACCAGCCTCCCGCCGGGTCCGACATAGTGGTCGTTGCCGTTGTAATTGATCGGGTAGGTCGTGTCGCGGGTAATGCAGGGCAGACCCTCAAGCTGCCAGCCCATCCCCAGTACGCCGTTACCCGCGTTGGAATTGTACACCAGGGCCAGTTTCGGCTGCATGCCCGCCGTGCCCGGCGGCACCTCGATATCGACCCGGTAGTTGAAAGAACCGTCGGGACCGACGGTCTGGGAAATAACGGGTTCAGCTAACGTTATAAAAATGCTGAAGAAAATGACCAGTGCGGTTGAAGCGGTGCGGGTGAAGGTCATGGCGCTCACCTTTTTTAAGGGATAGTTATGTGAAAGGGAAAAAGAGGAAAAAATTAAGTACTTATAGGGCATTTCTCCCGGTCCCGTCAATCAGGGGATATGCTTAATATTTATTAAGGTTTTTCCTTACTAAATACATGTTTGCATTTGAGGTGATTGCTGCCGTAGAAGGTGCAGGCCGCCGGTGCCAGGTCCTTTCAAACCACTTCATCTTTATAAATCCCCCCACACCTCCGGCCCGGGGGACTCACGCGGTACGCCGATATTCGTTCCGTACGACCCGAAAGGACCGCGGGTCAGTGCCCGCCGGGGGCAAGAAGGGACTCCGGGAGCGGGAAAAGCGCTTCATCGGAGGCGCATCGGAGCGGTGACGGAGCGGTAACGGAGGAGCGACGGAGCTTCACAAAGGGAGCAGAAGAAGAGTTCTTCTCCAGGAAAGAAGCCGTACCGGTCACGACGGATTCTGTTCGGCCGTTAAGCACTGTGCCTATAAAAAGCTGGTAGCCGTGAACGGTCCTTTTCCTTCCTTTACGGGCCAGTGAGTTCAACCGGGCCTTCTCCGCTTCATCCAGGGCGCGCCATGAACGCACCGCATCGGCGAAGAGGCCGCGTCGTTCCTGCTGGGCCTCAGTGCGGGGGTTGCGGGGCGTGGTATAGCTACGGAAGCAGGTTTCATCGCCGATCCGCACCAGCACTATGCCGCCGCAGCGGCCTTTAAAACCGTCAACCAGTGGATTGAGAAGTATCTGCGCCATAGGGGTTCCTCCATAGGGATATAATTATTTATTGAATGTGAGATGGATGAGGGACAAAGTTTTTTTGCCCAGAGACAGTTTTTGCCGTTCCCGGGGGTATGAATTATGAGGTGTGAATATGGTGCATGTGTGCGCCATGGGATTTTTCTCCGGGTTTACGGGTGTTTATAAGTACTACGGGGAGGGGGACCAACTCTCAGTCATCATGAGCTATAAAAAGGCGCGGCAATCCCGCCGGTGAAAGGTCCCTTCGGGGAGAACGTCTGCAGTGTTAGTCACTCCGTGGGGCGGTACTCGTCATTGCCGGCATCGCCGGGCTTCCGGTCCTCCTGGTTCTGGATATGATCGGGATTGTTATCCCGGTTGTCGCCAGCCTGAAAAAGATTAAATAACAGCGAGCCTGCCGTGTAACGCCATCGCAAAAAAAACTTCTTATTGACAGGATATTTATTCTGTGCTAAAACATTCAAATAATACTGCAATAAATAGCATATGAAACCGCTGTATCTGTCGGATACGGTTTCCGCCTCATCTCTCGGGTAAGTAAGGCTGTGTGAAAATGCATTCATCCGCCTGTTCCGGCACAGGGCGTTTTGATGAAGAAATCGAACTACAGGAGAGACGAATGAGAAAATCAGTTCTGATGGTCCCCCTTTTATTGATGGCCCTGGCGGGCTGCAGCAGCTCGGGCAGAGTGTACCAGTACAGGAGCCTTGACGGCAACTCCTACGAGCCGGTGGAGGACCCGGTCCCCATATACAAAAATAAAGACGCCTGGTTCACGCGCCGCGGCTACCGCAAGATCGCCCGCATCGGGGTTGCCCAGCGCTACAAGGAATGTTCCAGCGGCTGCAAATACTTCAAGTTCGACAGGACCCTTCTTCAGCTGTTCAGCGAGAAGTCCGCCGAGAAGGGAGGGCACGCGGTCCAGCTGATCGTCGTGGACGAAAAAAGCTTCTCTACAAAAAAGCAAACCATGCGCTGTGTGAGATATCATCCGCAATATGAGGCCACCTACAAGGTTCCCATCGGACGACGCCATTATGTGGAGAAAAAGTACGAACCGGGGTGCGCCGAATACGAGACCGTACACGGAAGGGAGTATTACCGATACGCCGTCGGGTATATCTGGAGGAAAATGAGATAAGTATATCGGGGTTGCCCCCGGGGGGGGTAACAATACCTCCTGCCGCCCTTCAGGGCCGTGCTCCCTGTTCCAAGTTGTGTCACCATACTCACATGAAATAAACACATTACATAAATGGACTTCAAGCCGTCACGTTATGACACCGGCGGTTGTGCAATCAACTGAATATTCGGGTTGTGAGAATATCTCCCCCCCGGGTCTCCCGGCCCGGGGGGGGGCACATCATCACATCATTACTTCACAGAGCCCGTAATTATTAATTTCCGGCATTTACCTCACCCGGCAGCGCACATCACCCCCACCGAATCCGATACACGCGTCGCGTCGGCGTAGACCGCGTCGGTCACCACGCCGTACACAAAGTACTCGGCCGCGGCGTCCAGGCCGGTAAGGGTAAAGCCGCCGGTGTCAGCCCCCGCATCGAATCGGTGAAAACCGCCACCGGCCACGCCGTTTTCCTTCTTCTGTACAAAGAAGGTCGCGTGGCGGCCGCCGTTCACCATATCAAAGCCGCAGACGATCTCGCCGGCGTTCCCGGGGGAGACGATGAAGTTCATAAGGCCGTCTTCGCCCATTCTTTTCGAAAGCACCAGGGGCTCACCGTTCTGCTGCTTCAGCGAATTGGCGCCTATGTAGAGGTTGTAACCCTTGATGATCTTCCTCTTTTTGGGGACCGCCTCCCATGACTGCTTCAGCACACCGCCCATCTGCTTCCAGTCGGCGGCGAGCTTTTTAAAGGCGTCGCGCACCTTCCGCTGTTTTTCGGTATTCTTGTCCTTCGGCTTCACAAGTTTCCGAAAGAATATATCGTCACCCACCGAGTAGAGGACCACCTTCCTGAATTTTTTACTGACCCCTTCTATGAGGGGATTTAACTCCATTTTAGCCATTTTTTATACTCCTGAATTGTGGTAATGTGAGTTTTGAATCTCCTGGTCTACAGCCATTTTCATGGCCCGTTGCGTCTTTATCTGCGACTCACGTTACGTAGTTCCTTCCGTCATCTTCTACATGGCGCACCTCCGTGAATGGGCTCTGAAGGGAATACGAACGGGGCCGTGTTTTTTTAAATTTTTTTCACGAAACACTGTTTTTTTTATACATTGCCGTTTACCGGTCTCATAAAGGAGGCATAAGGGAGGCTCAAAGGGGGCATAAAGGAGGCTTGAAGGAATCACCGAGACGAATATACACAAATATGCCCGGTTATCCGGACAACTACTAAGGGATTTTCCTTACATAAGCGTTAGAATTTTAGTGACAGGATGCAGGGAATAATCAAGACCACCGGATGACCCGGTACCCGTGCCTTTGCTGCGGTGTGCGGGGGTATAATGGGCGGATGGTCAGGCTACACACAAAATGTTCATCCTCCTGCCACACATCATCCATACCCCCCTCCCTCGTCACTTCTCATTTTCACATACACGGCCTTTCATAATGTATAACAAACCATTGCCGGGAGAAAAAAATACGTATTTTTCACGAATTAATTTCCCGTCCCCTTGTTCTTGTTAAGAATAATTCTTAATTTAACACCGGTGCGACGTAAAAGCAGACAGCGCGAGCAAATCTACGAGTACATCAGGGCGAGCGAACGCCATCCGACCGCCCTCGAGGTGTACGGGGGACTCAGGAAGGAGTTGTCCTCGATGAGCGTGGGGAACCTCTACCGGAATCTCGGCGTTCTCATCGAAGAAGGGCGTGTGCGTATCAGGATCTTCAACGACGGGGTCGAGCGTTTCGACGCGATCATCGAGCCCCATTATCATTTCATTTGCGAACGGTGCGGCGCAATCACCGACTTCGAGATGCCGCCGCAGCAGTCCATCATGAAAAAAGCGCGCGCGATGTCGAAGCACACGATCAGCGAACACACCATCACTTTTTACGGCACCTGCCGGAAGTGCGGCGGAAAGAGAAGCACATAACCGCGGTATCCGGCTGTCCCGCCGGTCGAACGTACCGGGGGACGGGCGGCGACGCACCGGTATATTTCGCGGCGGCGCCGTACCACACATCACGAAAAGGAAGGAGTAACACGAATGAAAGAAGAAAAAAAGCCTCAGAAGTACACTCCCGGCCGCGGCACCTCGAACCGGGACTGGTGGCCCAACCAGCTGAACCTGAAAATACTGCACCAGAACCCTCCCATGCTGAACCCGATGGGCGAAAAGTACAATTACGCCGGGGAATTCAAAAAGCTCGATTTTAAGGCCCTAAAGAAAGACCTCCAGGCGTTCATGACCGATTCACGGGAATGGTGGCCGGCCGATTACGGGCACTACGGGGGTCTCATGATCCGCATGGCCTGGCACAGCGCCGGCACCTACCGCATGGGCGACGGCCGCGGCGGCGCGGGATCGGGCAACCAGCGCTTCGCTCCCCTCAACAGCTGGCCCGACAACATTCACCTCGACAAGGCGCGCCGGCTCCTCTGGCCCGTAAAGCGGAAATACGGCCGCACAATTTCCTGGGCCGACCTCATGATCCTTGCCGGCAACGTCGCGCTGGAGTCCATGGGATTCAAGACCTTCGGCTTCGCCGGCGGGCGCGAGGACATCTGGGAGCCCGAGGAGGACGTGTACTGGGGCTCGGAAGAGGAATGGCTGGCCACCAGCGACAAGAAGGGCAGCCGCTACAGCGGCGAGCGCGACCTGGAAAATCCCCTGGCCGCGGTGCAGATGGGCCTCATCTACGTGAACCCCGAAGGGCCCGACGGCAAACCCGACCCGGTCGCGTCGGCGCGCGACGTCCGCGAGACCTTCGCCCGCATGGCCATGAACGACGAGGAGACCGTCGCCCTGGTGGCCGGCGGGCACACCTTCGGCAAGGCCCACGGCGCCGGCGACCCGAAGCACGTGGGGCCCGAGCCCGAAGCGGCGCCCATCGAAGAGATGGGCCTGGGCTGGAAGAGCAGCTATCGCAGCGGCAAGGGCGACGACACCATCGGCAGCGGCATCGAGGGCGCCTGGAAGCCGAATCCCACCAGATGGGATATGGGCTATCTGAAGGTGTTATTCAAATACGACTGGGAGCTGGTAAAGAGCCCGGCCGGCGCTAACCAGTGGCTGGCGAAAGACGTGGCCCCCGAAGACATGGTGGAGGGCGCCCACGACAGGTCGAAAAAGTACCGGCCCATGATGACCACGGCCGACCTCGCGCTCAAGTTCGATCCCGCGTACGAAAAGATCGCACGGCGCTATCTGGCAAATCCAGATGAATTCGCCGACGCTTTCGCCCGGGCCTGGTTCAAGCTGACCCACCGCGACATGGGACCCCGCTCCCGTTACCTGGGTCCCGAGGTCCCGGCCGAGGCGCTTATCTGGCAGGACCCGGTGCCCGCGGTCGACCACAAGCTCGTCGACGCGAAGGACATCGAAGACCTCAAGGGAAAGATTCTCGCGTCGGGCCTGTCGGTGTCCGACCTGGTCGCCGCCGCATGGGCCTCGGCGTCCACCTTCCGCGGCTCTGATAAACGCGGCGGCGCCAACGGGGCGCGCATACGCCTCGCGCCGCAAAAGGACTGGGAGGTCAACCAGCCCGCAAAGCTCGCGAAGGTGCTCTCGGCCCTCGGGGAAATCCAGAAGAAGTACAACGCCGAACAGAAGGGCGGAAAGAAGGTGTCCCTGGCCGACATGATCGTCCTGGGAGGATGCGCCGCGGTCGAGAAGGCGGCGAAGAACGCCGGGCACAGGGTGACCGTACCCTTCACTCCCGGGCGCACCGACGCGACGGCAGAGCAGACCGATGCCGCCTCGTTCGCCGTGCTCGAACCTAAGGCCGACGGGTTCCGCAACTACCTGAAGAGCAAATACTCCGTACCGGCGGAGGAACTGCTGCTCGAACGGGCCCAGCTCCTTACGCTCACCGCGCCCGAGATGACGGTGCTCATCGGCGGCATGCGCGTGCTGAACGCCAATGCGGGGCAGACGAAGCACGGCGTGTTCACCGACAGGCCCGAGACCCTCACCAACGACTTCTTCGTGAACCTGCTCGACCTGAATACCGAGTGGAAGGCCACCTCCGATGAAAACGTGTTCGAGGGGTATGACCGCGCGACGGGCACACTCAAATGGACCGGCACCCGCGTGGACCTCATCTTCGGTTCGAACTCACAGCTCAGGGCGATCGCCGAGGTCTACGCTTCCGCCGACGCGAAGGAAAAGTTCGTGAACGATTTCGTGGCGGCCTGGAACAGGGTGATGAACGCCGACCGTTTCGACATCGCCTGAGGGCGGTCGCTGTTCACGGAAAAAAGATAATGTATCAGGGGCGCGGCGTTTCGCCTTCAAGAGAAACGCCGCGCGCTGTTATGCATAGGTGTTACCTGTTTCAATTCCGCCCCAATCCCATTTTTATTCGTCGCATCCCTGGTGCATAAGTATATTGTTCTAATTCTATCTCGAGGTACAGGCGGGAAACCGGAAAAGGGAAACGCATCTTTCGAAAATCATGCGGGAGGAAAACAGATATGACTAACCGGAAAATAGTCCCTCATCTGTGGTTCGACAAGGAGGCTGTCGAGGCGGCCGGTTTTTATGCATCAGTATTCAACGATTCAAAAATCACCCATTCCGGCGTTATCAGGGACACGCCCTCGGGGGATTGCGACATCGTTTCGTTCGAGCTCAGGGGGCAGCCCTTCATAGCCATAAGCGCCGGGCCGTATTTTAAATTCAGTCCGTCGGTGTCCTTTATCGTCAATTTCGATCCGTCCAGGGAGCCCGACGCGGAGGGGAACATCGATGCGGTGTGGGAGCGGCTGTCGCGGGACGGCACGGTGCTGATGCCGCTCAGGGATTATCCGTGGAGCAAACGCTACGGCTGGATACAGGACAGATACGGCCTTTCGTGGCAGCTGATACTGACCAACCCCGAGGGGGAAGAGCGGCCCGAGATCCTTCCGTCTCTTTTCTTCGCGGGTGACCGCTACGGAATGGCGGAGGAGGCCGTCGCGTTTTACCTCTCGGTGTTCCGGGAAGTGAAAAAGGGAGCCATGTACCATTACGGGGCGGGGCAGGAGCCCCACCGGGAGGGGACAGTCATGTTCGCCGATTTCAGGCTTTTGGACCGGTGGTTCGCGGCGATGGACGGCGCGCCTGACCTCCGGTACGCTTTTAACGAAGCGGTTTCGTTCATAGTAAACTGCGACAGCCAGGAGGAAATAGATTACTACTGGGGAAAACTGTCGGCCGTGCCCGAAGCGGAACAGTGCGGATGGCTGAAGGACCGTTACGGCCTTTCATGGCAGATCGTTCCTTCCGTCCTGGATTCCATGATGAAAAACGGTGCCCGGGAGCAGATCGACCGGGTGACGCGGGCCTTTCTACCGATGAAAAAGTTCGATATCTCGGTGCTGGAGCAGGCATACCGTGGGTGAATAGGACGGCCGTCTACGGCGAACCGTGGACCGATAGGAAATGGTGTCCGGTAAAAACAAAAAACACCCCTCCGCGATGGAGGGGTGTTTAGCTGTCGTAACGATGCGGTCTGAACAGAACCGGCCAGGTGCTTACCTGTCCCGTTTCACCCGGGTCTTCTGCTCTGCGGGATAGCTTATGGTGACTTTCCCCACGATATGGGAGCCAACGGAGACGTTGGAAAGCAGAATGATGTATTTGCCTTTCGACTGCTGTAACTCCAGGGCGTCGACGGGGTACGTAGCGCCCTTGTCTTTCCGGAAATGGACGGTTTTTTTGACATATTTATCGTCCAGCTTGTTGGTGGTTCCCCTGACGGCCCGCGCGTCCAGGATGCGCAGAATGAAGGGGTCTCCCTTGCCCGTGATCTTGCCGCCGCCCACGTGGACGTCCACGCTGATGAGGCCCGGTTCTTCAAGCTGAATGGGGAACTGCACCGAGTAGGGATCGCCGTGCTTCGGCGCGTTTAAAAGGGTGTACTTGTGGATTTCGGTTTTCTTCAGCCGTTTCTCCGCGCCGCCGGCGGGGACGATCAGAGCGACGGTGAGGAACGAAAAAAACGTCACTGATGCGATGGTGATAGATAGAAACGGTGCTGGTTTTCTCACTGAGGCCTCCTTACTGATGTGAGTTTGTGGTGCTCTGTGATATGTATAGAGAGGATAATCAGGTGTCAACGTTTTTTACCGTCGCGTCGTCGCGTCATCCATTACGGCGACTCCCGGGGGCCGCTTCCCTCAGACAGGCGGGTACCTTATAACCGGACGGTGTGTATACGGCGTGGGTACGGGTAGACAAAATAAACATTATGGTTAGTTTCAGCAATTATACTTGACTGTAGTCGATCCATACCCGAGGATACAGACTGCCGGTTGAAACGTTTTTTCCTTACACCCGGTTACCCTGTTCCCGTTAAGGTGTGGTCGCGTTCCGGGTGCGCCGCGGGAGGAGGCAAACCGCAAAGGTGGTCGGCCCTGTGTGCCCTGACAGATGAAAACAAAAGAGAAAATTATACTGGACCTCCCGCCGGTGGCGGTGAAGTTCCTCGGCGGGAAAGAAAAAGGCCTGGATAAAGTCAGGCGGTTCAAGGGGGTTTCGTACTGCCAGGCGGTGCTGTGGGCCACTTTCGGTGATGAGCTGATAGTCGATCCGTCTTCAATCCAGACGTGCCAGTGGGCGCCGGTGGTCCTGGGGTTCAAGACCGCAGAAAACGAATTCGAAAAAAGCATCAACAGAACCCTGCCCGCGGGCGCCGGGCCGGTATACCTGGCCCGCGTCGATACCTGCCGCAAAAGGTTCGAGCCCGACGTGGTCCTCGTGAGGGCCCCGAAAACGGTGTTTTACACCCTCATCGAGGCGCTCGGTGACGATGCCTTCATCAGCTGCCGCGAGCACCGTCTGGACGAGACGGCCCTGTCGGTGTTCGCCGGGGGCCCCCTGAAGGGATTTTCCCGGTGGGCCGTCAGGAACATCAACCGCTGGCTCTACTGGATGAACGGTTTCGCCTGGTGGCAGAAGGTGACGACCTTTCTTTTTCGAAGCACCGTCATCACCTCGGTCTTCGACCGTTTCATCACCAGGTATATGGCCAATATGTCCATGTGCCGCAACAGCACCGTACTTCCCTTTCAGACCGGCAGGGCCAACATCAGTTTCTTCTGCACCGGCGGTGTGGCGTGGGGAAAGAATCCCTATGACTTCATGACTTCGGGTTTTCCCGTAGCGGTTTTTAAAAAAATCGAAGGGAGGCTGCGGTATCCGGGGCATCCCGGTTACGGCCATGAATCACCGTGGGCGGCGGAACTCAGGGAGCGGATGCTTCGGCACGAGACCCCGGGTGCGGGGGCCGCGCGGTAATGCTTTCGGTCTGCGTCGATCTGCAGTATCCCGCGACGCCTGCGTACTGTGCCGCGGCCGCTCTTATCATCGCTCACCTGGTCATCTCCGAACAGAGCCGGTTCAGAAAATACCTGCTGTATATCTTCGCACGGCACATCGAGGTGCCGCTTTTAAGAATATCGTATCACCTGCTGCGGGGCAAATGGAAGAGGGTGGGGCGGAACAGGGTGCTGCGCGCCCTGATGTCGTATTGCCTCGCGCGTCCCTTCGGCTATCTGGGGGACACGGCCAGGCCGGTACCCTACGGCGAAGTGCTCGACTATATCGACCGTCTCGACGGTCCCATCGCCGTCGGTCCGTGCCGGTGCAGAATAGGGCACCGGGCATGCAGTCATCCGCTCGAAACGGACATTGTACTGCGAACGGGGTATGCCGCGTGGATGAAGGCCTTCCCCTCCGACTATCGGACCATCACAAAGGACGAAGCAAAGAAGATTGTGAAAAAATGCCATGACCTGGACATGATGCACATGGTATTCATTCACTGCCCGGTCAATCTCTACAACGAATACGTAATCTGCAACTGCTGCACCTGCGGCTGCGTGCCCTACATCATCAACCGTGAGCTGGGACAGAGGAATTATCCCCTCATCGACGGCTACTTTATGGCCGTGACCGACAGCGCGAAGTGCAGCGGGTGCAAGACATGCGTCGAGGTATGCCCCTTCGACGCCAGGTCCCTTGTCAACGGGAAAGGCGGAACGGCGGAAAACTGTTACGGGTGCGGCCTGTGCTCGTACCGGTGTCCCGAAAGCGCGATCTCCATGGTACGACTCCGCGATCCCCTCCCCGCCAGGAAAGACGATGGAAGTCCTCCCGACGATTACACGCCGGGTTTGTATACGCCGCATACACCATACCGGGAATGATGCAGGAGGGGAAACCATGATGAACTTCGCCGATACTTTTCACAGGGAGAAATGCACCGAGTGCGGTAAGTGTTTCGAGGAATGTCCGGTCATGCGCCTGTCCCCTCAAAAGGCGAAAAAGGAGATCGCGCTGCTTCTGCGGGGCGGGGGCGACAGTGAGGTGCTGCGGCGGTGCACCAGCTGCCACAGCTGTAACATCATCTGTCCCGAGCAGGCCAACCCGATGAACCTGATACTGAAACGATGGCATGAATCGTATCTGAAGGAGGGGATGCCGGCCAGGGCGCTCTATTTCACCCCTCATCATGTGCCGAACTTCCGCACCCATGCCCTGGAGCGGCTCCCCGAGGATGAAAAGGCGCTGCTCAAAAAGTGGGACGACGACTCTCCCTGCGACGAGATACTCTACCCCGGCTGCAACGTCATCACGATCCCCTCGCTCATGATGTCGAAGATCTTCGCGGGCCTGGAGATACGGGGGTCCCTGGACCTCTGCTGCGGCGAGATGTATTACCGCACGGGCCACTTCGAGCAGCTTCGCATGACCGCCGAAAAACTGACGGCCCATTTCAGAAAAATGGGCGTCAAGAAGATGCTCATTCCCTGTACCGCGGGTCGCAACCTCTTCACCAGTATTCTGCCGCGGTTCGGCGCGCGCTTCGATTTCGAGGTCGTCCATGTGCTCCCGTGGATATATGAAAAACTGAAAAAGGGGGAACTGAAGGTGACCAGGCCGCTGAACATGAAGGTGACCGTTCACGATTCATGCCACGGCAAGGCCTTCGGCGACGAATACATGGACATCCCGAGAAAGATCCTTGAACACATCGGGGCCGTCGTGGAGGAGCAGGAATATATCAGGGATTTCAAGCTCTGCTGCGGCATCGGCGGCGGGTTCAGCCACGTGTCCTCGTATAACCCCCTGAGGATCACCTTGTCCACCTTCAGGGCACTGAATTCGTCCCACAAGCCGAAGGCCGACGCCGTGGCGGTCTACTGTGCCGGCTGCCTTCAACAGCTCTCGGTGGGACAGATCGTGAACCCGTTGAAAAACATCCCCGTGTATCATATCATCGAACTGGTGCAGCTTGCCGTGGGTGAGGCACCGGCGCGCCGCGCGAGGAAACGCGCGATGACCCTCCTCGGAGGCGTGATAAAGAACCAGTTCCCTGAAGTACTTTCGCGGCGCCGTTACCGGGCCGAAGAACTGGAAAGAATAGTGCCTTTCGAAAAGTAGCAGGGTAAAAAACACCCGGAAAATGCCGCAGGTCAAGGCCGCAGGTCAAGGCCGAAGGTCAAGGCCGAAGGTCACAGCCGCAGGTCCTGAGCGGTCCTGTCGGGATTGTGTTTAGAAAGCGAAACCGATCTGCACGCTGAACTCGGTGGAGTTGGTCTGGAGATTCCGGGCGACGTTGAACCCCATGGCGGGAAACGCCACCCGTTTCAGGTATACCATTGTTCCCGCCCCCGGGCCGCAGTAGTGGGACGGTTCCGTCTCTGAATTGCCGTATACGCCGTGCTCCCACAGGGCCAAAAGCGTCACATACCCCCAGGTGAAACGAAGCAGGGGATACTCGTAGGTCAGCGTGCAGTTCAGGTACTCATCCG
This sequence comes from uncultured Leptospirales bacterium, assembly GCA_964624235.1. Lineage (GTDB taxonomy): Bacteria > Spirochaetota > UBA4802 > UBA4802 > UBA5368 > CAZUXY01. The sequence continues at coordinate 13,796 of CAZUXY010000027.1, forward strand.
CCGTTACCGTATCCGCGGGGAGGGTCCTCCCGCCCGGTTTGCCTCCCAGCGTTTCCTCGAACACCGGCGGCCTGCTCCCGGCGGAACCATGTGAGGTCACGGAGAGGCGGTCATAGTTCCATATCCTGAAGGAACACTCGAATTTATATTTTAAGATCGTGTAATCCGTGGATTTCCCCGGGGGATTGAAATGGTGCAGACAGACAATCTCCAGTTTGGGTCCGTAATACAGAAACTCGTAATGCCGCAACCGTTCATATTTCACAATGGAGCCGGCCGTCCACGCGTGTGCGTCGCCGGGTATGTTCATGGAGTCGCGGTATGAACGGTTCACACTCGCGTTTACGTACCCGCCCGACAGATACCACCTGAGATGGTCCGAGAATGAATACCCCAGGTCCAGCCGCAGCATTTCCCTGGCGGCCCGGTATTCCCTGTAGTTTTCATTATACATATCGCTGTGCTGGTATATCTCATCGCGGTACGAGAAGAACACGTTCCCGGTCATCCTGCTGCCGGCTATGGACGGATCGATGTATCCCAGAAACCCCGTTCCGCCGAACGAGGATATGGTCCCGCCGGCGAACAGGGACTTCGCGTAACCGAAAAGATTGGTTTCCATCACAAACAGGCCGTATTTCATGCCGTGCCTGTTGCTGCTGAAAAACGGGATAGGGATGATCGTCAGCTTTTCCTCGACGGTAATGCGTATTTCCGCGGCGCCGTCTTTTTCGGCATAGCGAATATTGATTTCGCTGAATATGTTTTTCTTTTTCAGGCGGTTGAGTGCCGCGTGGGGATTGAAAGAAGAAAGGGGCCGCCCCTTGATGACGCCGCAGTCCGCGATCAGCACCGATATCCTTGTTTTTTTCGCTCCCGTCACGATGATGTCGACGACAGGCAGATCGCCGTAGTCTTGTATGAATGTGTCTCTTATGCCGATGAGGTATTCCCGTTCATACCTGGTGTTGCTTGCGATGTCTACGCGCCGGTGTGGCTCTGACGAGTCGCCGTTATCACCGAAGGCCGTCCCCGGGAAGACGGTGAGTAAAATAAGAAGCGGGTATAGATACCTCATGCAATCCTTTAACGGATATGGTCTTTACTCTGCGTGAAATGAGTAATTATGATTTTCATGATACTGTCAAGGTGCTTTTATTACAGGCGGGGGATGCGGTCCCCATGGGTTCCTCCGTGACATTGAGCGGAAACGGGTATGCTGTTTTCAGTTGACTTTACATTATAAAAACGCGTAATAACATCAGTGAGGGAACAAAGATACGTGTTTCAGCAGGAATGAACCGCCCATGGATAAAGCGCAGGGAGATATAGTGAAGGGAAACCCTTACCATGGCATAATCGTTGATATAAGCCAGAGGGACAGGGCCATCTTTAAAAGGATCAGGATTATCGGCAGAAAGCGTGTGTTCCTGGGGCTCGCAATCCTCTACAAGGTTGAGGTGGGGGAGGAGGACATCCGCGTCCTGATACGGGCGGTGCGGAAGAACATGGCCGACCGGGTACTCTTTAAAAAACAGGAGTTCTACGCGCACTTTTACCGGGATGATGAACTGATCATCGTGTTCAGGGAAAAGACCTTTACCGTATCGACCGACAGGCGCACATGGTCGGCAGCACTGGAATACGGCAAAAGCCTCAGGATCAGCGAAAAGCAGCTTGATTTCATCCCCAACCGGGTTGAGGATGAATGTTATTAATAAAGGATGTACGCCGCCGTGACGGCGGGACCGTGTCATAAGGTGAAAAACCATGAAAAAAGCGCGCATAGTACTGTTCGGCGAACCCGTGCTTAGGGAGCGCGCCCTTGAGGTCAACGTGTTTCACAAAAAGTTTCACGGGCTGGTCGATACCATGAAGTATACCCTGGCGCGGAGCGCCGACGGCGCGGCACTGGCGGCGAACCAGATCGCGGTGCTGAAAAGAGTCACGGTGATCAATTACCTGGGAGAGTACCATGAGATGGTCAATCCCGTGATCATTTCCTTTTCCGGTGAAAGCATCGATTACGAGGGGTGCCTCTCGTTCCCCGGTTTCTCCGGGCCGGTCCCCAGGGCCGAGCGGGTGACGGTCAGCTTCCACGACCGTTTCGGGATAGAAAAGACCATCGAACGTACCGGCAGAATGGCGCGCTGCATTCAGCACGAGATCGACCATCTCGACGGCATACTCTACATCGACAGGATGGATCAGGGCTTGGCCGTCACGAACGAACAGGGGACCGGGGTCACCGTCGCTGAACTGCTGAAGCTGGCGCCGTTACAAAAAGTATAACGTGTAACAATACGTTTTCCCCGGCGCCCCTGAACCTTCGCGCCCTGTCGGAATGTCTCTCCGGAGCCGCGCTCAGGATTTTCTTTTCTTCAGTTCGAGCGCGGTCTTGAGTCCCTTCTCGCGGATAACCTTGATCTTGAGCCCGGTTTCAGTCAGCTTGAAAAACCGTTTCCCGTATTTCCCCAGCAGTTTCTTGTTGATGGTGAACCCCAGTCCCGGCGCGGTGAAGGGCTTTAAAACCGCGTTTCTGTCGGGAATGATCGGGTCGATAATGCCTTCACGGAACTCGGGGATCCATGAGGGTGGTTCGTAGGGATACTCCAGGGGCTGTGTGTTCCCCCTGTCGGCAAGCACCATGTTCCAGTTCACGTAGAATCCTATGCCGTTGGTCCATGTATGGGGCGTGTACTGTCGCTTTTTCGCATGGCACATGTCGATGACCTTTTTCACCTGCGCGATACCGCCGGCGAAGGTGGCGTCGGGCTGGTAGATGTCGAAGCAGTCTTTTTCGAACATTATCTTTATCTCGTCCCATCCGTAGTTGAGCTCGGCGCCCGAGATCTTGACCTTTGAGTATTTCTTCAGCGCGGCGTTGCCGTCATAATCGCGGGAGTCCAGCGGCTCCTCCAGCCATTCTATCCCGTTTTTATGGCAGGCATCGGCGAATTTCTTCGCGCGGGCAAGGTCCCATGCCGGGATTTTATCGACGATGGTCACAAGCCACCCCTGGTTCGCGTCGACGCCCAGCACCATGTCTTTCCCGATTTTTTTCCTGACTACCTCGATCTGTCGTATATCATCTTTCAGTTCGATGCTCTTTACCCGCAGTTTTGCGGCGCGGTAGCCCATTTCCCTGACCGCCATGAGCTCTTCGGCCCTCCGGTCGGGGTCGTGCATCTCGCCGGTGGAGCAGTACACCTCTATCGGCCGGGCCTCGCCACCCAGCAGTTCGTATACGGGTTTCCCCTCCTTTTTGCCCATGATGTCCCAGCACGCGGGTTCAATCCAGAAATTTCTCCACCCCAGGATGCCCGCCTGCTTCAGCAGGTCCTGCACCCTGCCGATGTCGGTGGGGTCGGCCCCGATCAGGTATCCTCCCAGCAGGTCGCCCAGGCCTTCACGCTCCTTCCCCATGGCCGAACCTGCGCTGTAGCCTTCGATCCCCTCGTCGGTCACCAGCTTGATCAGGGTGAACCTGTTGTGCGTCTGCGGGTAGCCGGGTATCCAGGTCGGCCAGAAGGTTTCTTTAAGCGGCACCGAAACATGATAAAGCTCTATCGCCTTTATTTTCATTGCATTCCCCCCGTACAGGTGTATAATTGGTTATACCAGATTATGTTCTGGTATAACCAATTGTCAACTTTTATTCTTGCAAAAACGTGTCACACGATGTGTGTGTACGGCGGTCAGGGCTTGATCGATCGATTACGGTGAAGGGGTACATGTCATGAACCAGGGACTTCCGGACAGGATTTTCAACGCCATGCAGAAGGACATCATCATGGGGGTGTACCCGGTAGGCGGCAAACTCCCGCCCGAGCGGGACCTGTCGCGCGCCTACAGCGCCAGCCGGTTCGCGGTGCGCGAGGCCATCGCGATGCTTACCCAGAGCGGGCTGGTCGAAACACAGCCCCAGAGCGGCACCTACGTCAGGGACTTCACCAGGGACGGTTCACTCGAAACCCTGGTAAGCATACTCAAAATAAGAAAAACCATCGACCGGACGACCCTGGAGTCCCTGTTGAAATTCAGGTATGCCACGGAAACCACCGCGGCCGGCGAAGCCGCCCGTAGAATCCGCGACGTCGATGCGGAGTACCTGGAACGAAACCTGAAAAGGAAAGCGGAACACCTTGCCGATATACAGGTGCTGACCGAGTGCGATTACGATTTTCATTACACCGTCATTGCGATATCCGGGAACATCATCAGCCGGCTGGTGTTCCAGTCGTTCAAGCCCATATATTCCTTTTTCACGGAGTTTTTCTATTCCATCAGGGGGGCGCCCGAGACCTCCCTCAGGCTGAACATGAAGCTCGTAAAGGCCCTTACACGCGGGGACCAGGCGGCCTCGGTGAAATCGATGGGCGATATACTCAGGTTCGGGGAGAAAAAGGTGTACGAAGCCGTTAAGGGGGGCGGGGAGGTGATCGTGCTGTAGCGTCCCGAGCGGTCTTGCTCATCCCTGGTCCGGATCGGCGTTACACACCGGCGCCATTGAGTTAAGAAAATACCATGGCGGGGGAAAGCCCGTTCTTTTTTTTGTGCCGCCTGTATCTCATCCGTATCGACATGTATTCATGGGTGATAAGGTCCTCATCGCGGGGGCCGCCGCGGGAATGGGGTTGCGGTCACCGGCTTTTTCCCTCCTCCCCCTGTCTTGACTACGCCGGGCTGAGTCCGCCGTGGAGGGGCGGTGTTATCCCTTGCGTTCAAATTAGGGTTGACTGATACGTATTTTGCGATACACCTTGGGGTTCATATCCACAGGAGGTTCCCATGGCACAGCACGAAGTGAAGAAACCGGTCGATCTGCTGGACGACAAAGGGCACATCACCGAAGAGGGGTGGGCGCGACGTCCCTACTGGCGCTATGACCGGGGCAAGATCAGGGCCCCGTGGTACCGCATCAAGGAGTGGGACTACTATTACGTGCTCTCGCACGACCGGCGGTACGGCATCACCTTCACCATGTCGGATCTGGGATACGCGGGACTCATGGCGGTGGCATGGCTGGATTTGCGCAACAACACCGCCGTACAGATGGACACCATGAGCATCCTCCCCCGGGGAAACACCGGTTTCCCGCCCGCCTCGGAGAAGGGTGACGTTTCTTTCGCGGATAAAAAAATGCGCCTTTCCTTCCGCATCGAAGGGAATAACCGCATTCTCTCCGTAGACTGTCCCGGCTTCACCGGCAGCGGGGGAGAGAAAGGACTCAGGGGAGAAATCTCCCTCTATCAGGACCCCGCCATGGACTCCATGGTCATCGCCACTTCGTGGAAGGAGGACCGCCGGGCCTTCTATTACAATCATAAGATCAACTGTATGCCGGCGACCGGCACGGTCACCATAGGCAACACGAAGTACGACTTCGCTCCCAAAGACTCCTTCGGCGGCCTGGACTGGGGGAGGGGAAACTGGACCTATAAAAACCGCTGGTACTGGGGCTCGGCCTCGGGGATGCTGGGCGGCGCCCCTTTCGGCTGGAACATAGGCTACGGCTTCAGCGACCGCACCCCGGCGAGCGAGAACATGGTTTTTTACAAACACCGGGCCCATAAGCTGGAGGAGGTGACCTTCCACATCGATACGGGGAATTACATGGCCCCCTGGAAGTTCTCATCCGGCGACGGCCGCTTTGAGATGGACTTCGAACCGGTGCTGGACCGCAACAGCGCGGTGAACCTGGGCATTATAAAATCAGTACAGCACCAGGTATTCGGATACTTCACCGGTACCGTCGTACTCGACGACGGCAAAAAACTCAAGGTAAACCGCTTTCTCGGTTTCGCCGAGGACGTGCTGAACTGGTGGTAAAAAACGGAATTCGGCGGATGATCGCCGCAGACAGGATGTTACCTCACTCCGCCAGTTCCAGGAACAACAGGGCGTTCTCGAAATTCCCCTGTATGCGGAGTATCCCCTTACCAATGGCGGAATAGCCGTCGAGATCATACTTCGAAAGCATGATGCGGACCGCGATGTCCGCGTCGCGCCATACCAGTTCGGTGTCCGCTGCGGGGTCGCGCCCGAAGCGCGAGCTTACCCGTCCCCCCTTCAGGCGATATGTGTGGGCGCGCGCGCCGTCCTCGGTGCGTATGCACAGCACAAAGTCCTTCCGGCGCAGTTTTTTTCTGAAAGAAACGCCGGCCAGGGCCGCGAGCTTCAGTTTAATGCCGAGGATGAACAGGAGCAGCGAAAGCTTCATGGTATCCTCCGTCACGGGCTATATGTAAGGTCGCACGCTCTCGATGGTGATCGCGCCGCTTCGCACCAGGGGGATCACCTCCCTGAGCGCGCCCACGTAGCGGTCAACCACCTCGTCGGTGACCGGGTCGATGATGATCTTGATGACCGGCGGCTGGAACCCCGGCAGGCAGTAGGCCTTTCGTTCAAAGAGCCCGCCGATCACGGCGAACAGGTCCATGCCCCCGGGGACGGTATAGACCATGGGGGTCAGGTCGGTCTCCAGGCAGCGGCAGCCCTCAATGGAATTGATGCCCTCGGTGTAGCGTTGCTTCACCTCCAGGCACCGCCGCGCCAGTGCCGTGTACCCCTCCTCGCCCAGGAACTTCATGACCGCCCACGCCGACGCGATGGGTCCCGCGGTGGTTGATCCGAGAATAGACTCGGTGGTATAGGGGCCATCGGGCCAGTCGGCCGGCGCGTAATCGTGGTACTGTTCCCATTCACTGTCGCGGTAGACGATGCACGAGAGTGGTTTGCACGAGAAACCGTACTTGTGCAGATCGGCCGAGATGCTGCGCACGCCGGGTATGCGGAAATCCCATACCGGGAGTCTGCGCCCGGCCTTCTCGGTGAAGGGCGCGAGAAAGCCCCCCAGGCAGGCGTCCACGTGCATCCATGCCCCGCATGATTCGGCGATGCGGGAGAGCTCTTCCAGGTCGTCATAGAGGCCGTAAGGCCAGCACGGCGCTGAGCCGGCGATAAGAAAAGTGTTTTTCGTCACCGCCTTCCGCATGGCCTCCACGTCGGCCCGGCGGTCGGGGCCCAGGGGCACGCGTGTAAGCTTTATCCCGGTAAAGCGGCACCACTTCGAGAAGGCGGCATGGATGGAGTAGGGGGCGACGATCTCGGGTTCTTTTATTTTCGGGCGTTCCTGCCGGGCCCACTGGAAGGCGGTATTGATGGCGCAGTACAGGCTCTCTGACCCGCCCGAGGTGAGGCGCACCCGGACGCCTTCGGGAAAGCCCAGCATTTCGGCGATCATGCGCTTCACCTCGAGGGTCATGCGCTCGGTGCCGGGCATCAGCTCCTTGTACAGCATGTTTTTTTTCACGAACATCATGTTCGCGGTCTTGGAGATGCGGGCGGCGTCGGTATGGTTCATCAGCTGGGTGCCGTAGACGATGGAATGCCCGCTGACTTCGTCGACATCCCTGGCTTCGAATGCGCGCAGCTGCGTCATCACATCGTTTTCGGTGATCCCTTTTTTCGGGAACACCGCCGTATCGAATTTCACTTCATGGTCAGAGCCGAAGTATCCCATGGGTCCCCCCTTTTTGATGCGCCGTTCTTCCGGTGATTCTTTCCATTAACCGCCTTGTCGGCGGGAAACGGTTTCAGTATCGCCACCGGTTGTGGCGTCACGAAAACCGGCGGCAACGTTCATGAGATCTTGTTCATGAACGGATTTCGACGCGGTCCGGTGGGAAAGAGAACCGCCCCGGCAGGGGGTCCTTTTCACCAGGCGTGCAGGGTGGAGCGGGCGTTAGACGGACACCGATGCAGTATAACGGCACAGCCGGCTATTGCAAGTTTTTTTTCATCAAGCGCCGAAGGCTGCGGCGGCGGTATACTGCTTGACAGTCGTTTGAACCTGCGGTGCTGTTGTTTCATCCTTACAATCCATACCAGGGGACGTCTCTATGAGCGCATTGAAATACTGGTGGCAGACAACCACCATATACCAGGTCTATCCCCGCTCCTTTATGGACGGCAACGATGACGGCATCGGTGACCTGAAAGGTATCATCGCAAAACTGGATTATATAAAGGACCTGGGCTTCGAGACCATATGGTTTTCTCCCTTTTACCGCAGTCCGCATCAGGACCACGGGTACGATATCAGCGATTACTACTCGGTCGACCCCGACTTCGGCACCATGGACGATGCCCTGACGCTTATCGATGAAATCCACAGGCGGGACATGCGGATCGTCTTCGACATGGTGCTGAACCACACCTCCATAGAGCACCCGTGGTTCAGGGAGTCCCGCTCGAGCCGCGGTAATCCGCGGCGGAACTGGTACCTGTGGCGCGACGGCAGGGGAAAGAGGCCCCCCAACAACTGGCGGTCCATGGTGGGCAACATCGGCTGGCAGTACGACTCGGTCACCGGACAGTGGTTTTACGCCAACTTCCTCACCTTCCAGCCCGACCTGAACTGGAACAACCCCGAGGTGAAGCGGGAAATGTTCAACGTGATGCGCTTCTGGTTCGATCAAGGTGTCGACGGTTTCAGGCTGGACATCTTTAATTCGATATACAAGGACGAATCGTTCCGGGACAACCCCTTCAGTTTCCGCTACATCCCCTCAGAGGACAACAACGACGAAGCGTACTTCCAGAAAAAAATTTACAATTTCAACCATCCCGGCAACTTCGGCCTGGCGAAGGAGGTGCGCGCGCTGGCTGATTCCTACCGGCCCGACCGCATGCTGCTGGGGGAGGTGTCGGGGAGTCATGAGGTCTTGAGAAAGTTCCTGGGGGACAACGGCGACGGGCTGCACCTGGTATTCATGTTCGAAATGATCAAGCTGAAATTCAACGCGGCTTTTTTCAGGAATATCCTCCGCACCTGCGAGCGCATGTACCCTTATCCCTTCGTTCCCACCTGCGTGTACGGCAACCACGACGTGATGCGGTACATCTCAAAGGTGGGAAACGATAACCAGAAGGCGAAATGCCTGGCGCTCTTTCAGATGACCATGCGCGGCGTACCGGTGGTCTACAACGGCGAGGAGATCGGCATGACCGACGCCGACTTCGGCTTCAAAGACGCCGGTGACCCTGTCGCGCGCCAGTACTCCTTTATTCCCCGATGGCTGGCGGACTTCCTGGGAGTGTTCATCAACCGAGACCGCTGCCGCACCCCCATGCAGTGGGACGGCGGCCCCAACGCGGGTTTCTGCGGGGAAGGGACGAAACCATGGCTTCCGGTCACGCCCGACTACCGCGAACGGAACGTCGCGGCCGAGGCCGGTGATCCTGATTCCCTGCTGAATACCTACAAGGCGCTCCTGGGTTTGCGCAACTCCCGCCGGGTGTTCCGCGAAGGGGAGCTTTCCCTGGTTGATGAAGGGAAGCTGCCGAAAAATGTTCTCATGTATGAAAGGTCCCTAGGTGATGAAAGGGCGGCCGTTGCCGTCAACTTCGGCCGGGACACACGTGAGTTCGAGAACGTTACGGTGTGCGGCAAAATGCTCTACCGCACCAGAAAGGGAGTGGAGACCTCGGCCGGGAATATAATTCTGCCGGCGGCATCGGGATGCGTACTGGAAATATAGGCGGCCGTGCCGTTTTCTTCAATCAGAACATCACACCGCAATGAAACGGTACTACATATTCTCCCGTTCGGTAAATGGGAAAAGACCACTTGCCGCTTTCCTGGATGAATTCCCCGGTCTCGGTGTTGACCGTATACTCGGCTTTATACACGCCGCCGAAAGGAGAGAAGCGGTGCACAATGACATGCGCCATGGCGCCCTTGAAGGTGACGTGCGGCATGAGCGACCGGTCGGCCCTTTTGAGCTTTCGCCAGAAGCTGTCATGTTTCCCCTCCCCGGGGGGCTTGGGCAGCAGTGAATCATACCAGTAACCGATCGTCTCGTTCCAGTAGAGCTTTACTTTTTTGGAGCAGATGCGCAGAAAGGCGTTGTACGAGGGGACGAACCATGACTGGGAATAATTGAGATGCTGTTTGAGGGTCAAAAGGCCCAGTTCCTCACAGAACAGGCAGTACTGTATACAGCCTTCGGGGGACCTTTCGAAATCCATATACTTCCGGTAGATCTCGGGATGATTAAGGAGGACCCGTTTCCCGTCGTCCATCACCGTCACTCTGCCCTGGCCGTCCCAAATGGGACTGCCGACGTAGAAATAGACCAGCCGCGTTCCCGGTTTCAGTTTGAGCAGCGGGAACTGCTTTAAAAGATCGGCGGGTTCGAAGGAACCGTTGAGATCGTCCAGTTCTTTCTTTAAAAATTTCCTGAGGATATCGGGATTTATCTGTTCGCTTCTGAGGCGGATCTCGTAAATGCTGTAGGCGAGAGTGTCGTATGCATTACCTGCGGCGCCCTCCTTTCCCCTGAGGACCATGGGAGGCGCACAGGCCGTGCCCAGGACGACAAGCAGCACCGGAGCGATTAACCAGACAGGAAGCTTCATGGGACTGCACCTCCTACGCGGCGATCATCCCACCTTAACAGCAATCCGGCGCAGGGTCAATTCATTTACCGGGGCCCTTGTACCGGCCGTGCGCTTGAATTCAATCACGAAGTGCAACAGGTAACCCGAAGAAGGCTTCATTAGAGGTGGGGAGACCCTCCGGGGCGTATAGTGCCGACCGCCCGGAAGTTTCACCGTCGCGAGGCGCCCGCGTGGTTTTCGAAAACGTGTTGCAACACCCGTCCGGGTGTGTCTCCATTGTTCACTGAGGTTGACATCAATGGCCGAGATGCTTATCGCGGGAATAATCCTTGGGCTGTCATCGGGTCTGGCCCCCGGTCCGCTGCTGGTGCTGGTGATTGCCCAGACCGTGCGCTACGGATATAAAGAAGGCGTCAAAGCGGCGCTGGCCCCCCTGCTTACCGATGTGCCCATCATTGCCGTTTCGCTGCTGGTGCTTTCAGGCATTTCACGAAACCGCGCCGCGCTCGGGGTTCTTTCGATCGTCGGGGGCCTGTTCCTGGCATACCTCGCTTTTGAAACCGCCGGATCTCGCGGCGTTGACGGCGGTGTTGCTGCCGGGACTCCGCGGTCATTGCTTAAAGGAACCATGATCAACGCGTTGAATCCTCATCCCTACCTGTTCTGGGCCACCGTGGGAGGACCGATGACCATAAAGGGATATGAACGGGGCTGGGCATACGCCCTTTTATTCATGGCGGGGTTTTATGTCTGCCTTACCGGTTCTAAAATTGCGCTTGCACTCGTAACGGACAGGTACAGGGATTTTCTATCGGGAAGGTTCTATGGGTATGTGATGAGGTTCCTGGGACTTGTGCTCGCGGTGCTGGCCCTTTACCTGACGAAGGAAGGAATACGAATGCTTGGCCCGTGAAGCCGGCGGGCCGGTGCCGGCCTTAGCGGTCGGTACGGGCAATAGAGGATCTGCCGTGTCTGGATAAAAGGGCTGGACAGAGTCTGAAAACGGCGCCATTCTGAATCCCATGACCTTGAATAACACTCAGACGGTGCGTACCCATGGTCTGCCTCCCTGCCGCGCGGTGCTGCTCCACGGCGGACCAGGGATCAGGGGGGACATGCTGTCCGTGGCCCGGGTGCTTGCCGCACACACCGGTGTCGCGGAACACCTGCAGCGGGCCTCGACTATCGCCGGGCAGGTGGAGGAGTTGCGGCGCATCGTTATGGAGCGGACGGAGAGTCCGGTGGCGCTCATCGGGCACTCCTGGGGAGCGTGGCTGGGATGGATCTTCGCCGCCGCGCATCCAGCCCTGGTGAACAGGCTGGTCCTGGTATCAAGCGGCCCCTTCGAGGAACGTTACGCCCGCGATATACAAAAGACCCGCATGGCGCGTCTTGATGCGAAAGAGCGTGAAGCGTTTATGAAGCTTTCCCTGTCCCTGGACCGTCCCGCCGCTGATAACAGCGACCGGGTATTGCGGGAATGCGGTATGATGCTTTCCAGGGCCGACGCCTTCGATCCTCTCCCCGGCGACGGCGTTGAGGCGGAACCTGATTTCAATGTGTTTCACGGCGTGATGAACCAGGCCCTGGCACTGCGCCGTTCCGGCGCGCTACTGGCACGGGCCGGGAGGATAACCTGTCCCGTCACGGCCATCCACGGCGATTATGACCCCCATCCGGCGGCGGGGGTGAGGGAACCGCTCGCGCGGGTGTTGAAGAACTTCCGGTTTTTTCTCCTTGAAAAATGCGGCCACTATCCCTGGAAAGAAAAACATGCCAGGGACGTTTTCTATAAATTACTGAAAGAAGAGTGCCGTTAATGAAAGTCCCAGGGCCGGTAGGGGCAGCGGGTTTTCGGCGACGCCGACCGTCGAACGGCACCGGGGTTTCCCGCGATCGCGCGTCAGCCGGCAGATGGAGAATGAACGGGGGAACAATACACACACTGAGAACCATGGCCGCCGGACTCGGTCTGGGCATGATGCTGCAGCTGGCGGTAGGGCCCGTCTGTCTGTTTGTCTTCAGCGAGGCCGTCTCGGGCGGATTTCGGCAGGCAATGGTCGCGGTACTCGCGGTGACGCTGGTCGATGCCGCGTGGGTGGTTTTTGCGCTTGCGGGTCTGGCGGCGGTTCCCGCCGGTGAGCAAGGCGCAAAGCGCCTGCGCCTCGTCGGCGCCGCGGTACTCCTGGTTTTCGGCGCTGACTTCATAGCGACCGCGCAGGGCATGCCGCTCGTCCCTTCAATAAAGCTGAACAGCGGGTGGGGACTATACGGCCCCTTCGTCAGGGGACTGGTGCTGACCGGGTCAAATCCGCTCACGATCGTCTTCTGGGCGGGAGTGTTTTCCGCCAGAGCGGCCGGGCGCCGTTCCGGGGGAGGGGACCTGGTGCTCTATGGCGCCGGTGCGGCGGCGGCGACACCGGTGTTCCTTGCAGCGGTCTCCTTCGCGGGTGCATACTCGTCACGGGTCCTGTCTCCGCGGATAATCCTCATCCTGAACACGATCATCGGTCTCATGTTCATATATTTCGCCGTAATGCTCCTGGCGGGTAAAAGGAAACCGCTCCCGCCACCGGGGAAAGAAATGCAGTCCCCGACGCCGCGCAATAAAGGAGAAGGGTGAAATGCCCCTGGAAACCCCACGCCTGTCATACCTGGCTGATCATCCCGACCGCATACCGGTACTCGCCGGATGGTTCTACCGGCAGTGGCGGAATTATTTTCCTCCCGATGCCGGTGAGGAGTATGTGGCCGGGTTTCTGAAGACACGGTGCAATTACGACCGTGTGCCGCTGGCCATGGTGCTTCTTGCCGGCGATACTCTGCTCGGTTCGGTCTCCCTGAAAGAACATGACATGGAAACCCGCATGGAACTCACACCCTGGCTGGCGGGCCTGTACGTGGATGCCGCGCATCGCGGCCGCGGCGTGGGCACGCTCCTGGTGAAGGGTTGCGAGGAAGAGGCCCGCAGGCTGGGGATCGCCGTGCTCTACCTTTTTACCCCCGACGCCGCTGAATTCTACCTGCGTCTGGGCTGGACGGTCTACGAGGTGACGGAGTACAAATCCGCGCGGGTGACCGTCATGAAAAAGGTGCTTGGCTGACAGGTTGCATCCGCCTATAAAAGGGCTTATACAAAAATGCGGGATGTATGAATCCGGTGCCGGTCAAAGACAGTGAAGGGTGACTCCGTTCCCTGCCGGTCCGGGAAGTCCGCACACTCATCGCCTGCGGAAGTTACCGTAATGGCTTTCGGTGACACACCCGCCCGGATTTCGGCATGAATATGCACCCTTTGGTAGTGTTTGGCTATAACGCCGAGCAGGTCTGGTACCGGATGAGGAGAGAGTGCTGTCTCTACAAAGGGTACTTCAGGCCTATGAAGAGGGGGCCATGAGTCTCACGAATTTCGTTACCTCATCAAAAAGGAAAAGCTGTTAACGAATGCATATCAGTTTCACATTATTTTTGAAACTGATGAAATTGTGTTACCCCGGAGGCAGAAAAAGCCTCGATTTTAGCGATACGCAAATTTAAGGAACCCTGACAAAAGGCTTTTTAGCGGAGAGGAGACTCATGATCACGGAAGCGCTGCTGATAGGTGCTTTTACATTGGGAGCAACCACACTCTGCGCCGGGAGGAATTTAGTTGATATTTATAATAATGATTCCATACTCCGTGTGTAAATAAACGAAGATATCATGCAACGGATAAACGACAAGATGCTGAAATTCTTAAAAATAGCAAGGTTGGCCAGCATATGGACAATGATATATATCGCGATTACTACAATCGTTACGATCTCCATAATCCGCTATTTTACAAGATTCGCAGATTCCCATATTCGCGGCCTTCAGCTTTTCACTGAGACTGCGATTATAACATTTGCGATAGGTTTTTTAGCCACCCCCGCCGGTTATTGTGCAATTCACTTTATGCGGAAAAAATCTTATATCATCAAAATACCGATTGTCTTATTTTTTGTGTCCTGTGCAACCGCAGCGGGTAACGCGATCGGCCGCAATATAGTGCAATCCTGGTACAGCGGAACCCACTGGTTGAGATTCAATGATTTAACTCTTAATCTGCTGGCCGCCGCCGGAATTACCGTAATCACGATTATTATAGACGATTTGATGGAAAGGAAAAATGAACTTGTGAAGAACCTGAACGGAATCAAGGATACAGTAAAACAAGAATATTGGGACCAGTCGGTATCCATCAAGGAAGGGGATGGATACCGGGTAATCAAGTTCAGCGAGTTGGTGTATCTCTCCTCTCACGGAAAAAAAAGCGTTCTCCATACCACGGACGGCACCTGTTCCGCACACCTGCTTTTAAAGGATATTGAGAAAAGGATTCCTTCCGGTCTGTTCATACGTGTTCATAAACAATATATCATAAATATAAGCTATCTCAGGCAGATCAGGTACTACGAAGGCGGCAGATATATCGCCCCCTCATTAAAGGAAAGATTCGATATTTAAAAAGCGGTATCTTTCATTCCCCATGCAGTATCTTTCATTCCACCGCTTTGTACACATTGGGCGGCAAAATGTAGATAATAGTAGGAGATCTGGTTTTTTACAGCCTGTTATTTATTAAAGGCTTGCCCCGGCATGCGGATTTATTCTTATGGCCGTTAGGAAAGCGCGCCGGACCTTAATCCATTAGAATATAAAAAAGTACATCAAACAAATATGCGGGAGGTACTCAGGATGGTCAAGGGAATTGAATTGAGGCCGTGTATTCTCATCCTGGCGTGCGTATCGGGACTGCTTTTTTCATGCGGCGGTTCCGACGGATCGAAAAACAACAGCGAACCTCATGCGATCATAAAATACTCGGGAGAATTAAAAAAGGGGGTCCCGATCCGGTTTAGTGGTTTGGACAGCAGTTTACACCAATATTTCAAGTGGAGCTATAAGGAAGCATCGCAGGCGGATGCCGATTATGTTGTTCTGGATATCGACAGTCCTTCCGTCTCACTGTGCTTCATCAAGGCGTCGGATTATGATGTAAAACTGGAGATAAAAGACGGGGTTGACTCGGTGGTGACGTTAATGATAGAGGAAAACGTGATCGGCGATCAATACAATAGAATCAGTTTCCACAATAATGGGGACGGCACTTATTCAACGACGCTGTCCTTTAATGATGCTACGTCTGACATCATCAACGATTCAACCAACCGTTACATCTACTTTGATTTTTGCAGCTGTGATTCCCGGGGTATTTCACTGAATGGCTATAATTATTATGAGTATCTGTTGCAAGGCTCCATGGTAGTGGAGGGAACAGAGGTATTCGCGCCGTGCTTCATAAAATACAACAACAAACCGGAAATGACGCCGATTCTGGAGAACACCGCTCCGGGCGCCATTGATGATATACTAATGGACCCGAGTTCTCGTTTCACAAAAGCCGCATTGCAAAAAGCCTATGACCACAGCATGTTTGTTATACATGAGGATGTTGATGGATATCCACACTTAGCATTTAATAGCATCATAAGCTATTTGGCGCTAACTGATGATGCCGTGGCGGTTTTTTGCATTCTGGATAAGTAGCAAATTTTAGGCCCCCTGGCAAAAGGCTTTTTAGCGGAGAGGGGACTCTTGATCACGGAAGCGCCGTTGATAAGTGCTTTCATGTCGGGAGCAACCACACTCCGCGGTGTGCCCGCTGGTCTTATTACGAGCGGCGGCAGTTTCCCTCGATGCCGGAACGGGGCATTGACCGGGTGCTCGATTTACTGAGATCCCGGCTCAACCATGATCGTCTGCCCCTTGCGCTGGTGCTGCTGAACGGGGGAACGTTTCCGGGGGCCGAAGTATACGACATGGAAAACCGCACCGACCTCTCCCCCTGGCTCGCGGAACTTTTCGTTAATCCGGACTCCCGCAGACGGGGCACGCTCCTGGTGAGGGGGTGCGAGGAAGAGGCCCGCAGGCTGGGGATCGACGCGCTGTACCTTTTTACCCCCGACGCCGCTGAATTCTACCTGCGTCTGGGCCGGACGGTCTACGAGCTGACGGAGTACAAATCCGCGAGGGTGACCGTTATGAAAAGGGTGCTGTAAAGACCCGGCAGACCCTCTACGGGGGATTACCACTAAAATAGATCTCTCAAAGTAAAGCCCTGCCTCCTGCGGACTCAATCGGCGGTTACGACGCAGTTCTTGGTGGACTTCTTGCCGCGGTACATCGCGTCGTCGGCCCGTTTAATGTTGGCGTCGGTGCTGATGGCGGTATCGTACCGGGCAACCCCGATGGTCACCGTCACTTTAATCGATGAATCACGGTATTCCACCGGGCTTGACGCTATGTGGTTCCTGATCCTGTCGGCGAGGAGGCGGGCCTCTTCCGCCGGCGTGTCGGAAAACACCAGCAGGAATTCCTCTCCGCCCCAGCGCGCGACGAGGTCTTCGGTCCTGATGCTTTCAGCGATCAGCGCGGCGATGCGCCGCAGCACCAGATCGCCGCAATCGTGGCCGTGTGTGTCATTTATCATTTTAAAATCGTCGATGTCCGCCATCGCGATGCAGAGGGTCTTGCCGTGCCGCTTCGTGCGCGCGACCTCCTGTTCCAGGCGTTCGATCAGGTAGCGCCGGTTCGCCATTCCGGTCAGCGGATCGACGCGCGCCATAATCTCCATACGTTCGAGCGCCGCGGACAGCAGCCGGTTGGTGTCCTCGTAACGCTCCCTGGTGCGTTTCAGTTCCAGGTGGGTCCTTACCCTGGCATGCAGTTCCTGGGGACTTGCGGGTTTGGTGAGGTAGTCCTGGCCGCCCGCGTCAAACCCCTGGACGATATCCTCCGTCCTGTCCC
>CAZUXY010000027.1:31043-61379 GCA_964624235.1 uncultured Leptospirales bacterium
TGTCCCGGGCGGTTATGAAGATCACGGGTATCCCGGCGGTGACAGGGTCGGCTTTGAGCTTTCTGCACGCCGTGTAACCGTCTGTCCCCGGCATCATCACGTCCATGAGAATGATGTCAGGCAACTCGGAAACCGCCAGGTCGACGGCGGTCCTGCCGTCAGAGGCGATATACACTTCAAATTCGGATTTAAGCATCTCTCCCAGAAACCGCAGGTTGGCCGGATCATCATCGGCGATCAGGATTTTCGGCATCATGGCGTGTCACCTTCACCTGTAATGGTTTCAAGCAGCTTATCGAGCGCGATCAGGGCCTCGTTGAAGGACATGCGGGACATAGATGAATCCAGTTCAGACAACCGGTCGCCGGCCAGGGGGCCGAAACGGGACCTGATCACTTCAAACGAGCCCAGGGCGTCATAACTGTGCCGCGTCAGCGCGCCGCGCAACCCGTGCAGCGATGAAAGCAGTTCCCGCCGCTCACTGCCGGTCATCTCCCGGGGGAGTGGGGACGGCTCCGGCGGTTTCACCTCCGCGGCGGGCGCGTTTTTCAGAACCTCCTCCAGCGACGCCCTGAAATTTTCCAATCGGTCGTCCAGTTCGCCGGTACGGTCGTACCTGACGCAGTCCTCCAGCTCTCCAGCCGCCTGTGAGAGCCGCATCGCGGCGATGGTGCCCGCCGAACCTTTGATGCCGTGGGCTAATTTCTGCAGCGTATCGTGTCTACCCTGTTTCAGGTATGCGTTCGCCCGTTCGGCGGCGTCGGCGTAGGTGCCGCAGAAATAGCCGAGCAGTTCTTTGAAGAACGAGGCTTTGCCTGAGAAACGCAGCCGGGCGGCTTCCATGTCGATGCCGTGGTAATCGCCGGTTATTTCGTCCACACCGGGCACCGGGATCCCCGGGCGCAATGCCTTTTCCCGGCCGTCAGGGGGCAGCCATTTTGCCATTATGCCGTAGAGGTTTTCCGGATCGAAAGGTTTGGCGATGTGATCGTTCATGCCGGCTTCAAGGCAGCGTTCCCGGTCGCCGCTCATGGCATAGGCGGTCATGGCGATTATAGGCAGGCTTTTGAACCTTTCGTCCTTCCTGATCAGCCGTGTGGCCTCCAGACCGTCCATCACCGGCATCTGTATGTCCATGAACACCAGGTCGTAAATATCCGGCAGGGACCGGTGCGCTTTTTCCAATGCCTCGGCGCCGTTGAGGGCGGTTTCAACCGATATTCCCGCCTGTTCCAGCAGTTCGACAGCGACCTGACGGTTCACGACGTTATCCTCCACCAGGAGCACCCTGAATCCCCTGAGTGAGTCCGGGACCGGTCCATGGACCGGGCCGATTCTTCGTGCCGGGGCGGTTCCGGGGTTCAGAACCTGCATGAGGGCGTTATATAAAGCCGCAGGGCTCACCGGTTTTGCAAGCAGCGTCTCAATCCCTATTTCACTGCATCTCGGCCTGATCTCGTCAAGGTTATACGCCGATACCATGATGATGGATGGAATCCGGGGATTGCTTTTGTCTTCGAGTATCCGTTCAACGGTCGCGATGCCGTCCATTGACGGCATCTTCCAGTCTATTATCATGATAAGGGGCGGGCCGGAGGCATGTCCCCTGACGAATTCTACGGCTTCCTCTCCCGAACGGACAGCATGCACCTTTAAACCCATGTGTGCCAGGTAACCCGAAAGGATCTCAAGGGCGGCGGGACTGTCGTCGACCAGCAGAACCTCCCTACCTTCGAATGAAGCGGGTTTTGTTACGGGCACCCGGCTTTCGCTCTCGGGCAGAGTGACCGTGAAAGAGAAGGTGCTCCCTTTCCCTGAAACGCTTTCCACGGCGATTCCCCCTCCCATAAGCTCAACGAGACGTTTGGATATGGCCAGCCCCAGTCCGGTGCCGCCGTAGCGGCGTGTGATGGAACTGTCCGCCTGGGTGAAAGAATCGAAGATCCGTTTCCGCTGCTCCCCGGTAAGGCCGATGCCGGTGTCGGTCACTGAAAAGCGTAAAACGGCGGTCCCGGGCGCTTCTTCTTCCCCGGTTTTTTCGATGGTGACGGTTACAGCCCCCCTTTCGGTGAATTTTACGGCGTTATGGACCAGGTTGAAAAGCACCTGCTGTATCCGAACCGGGTCACCCCTGAGTTCGATGGGAACGTTCGGCGCGATATCGTAGATCAGTTCAAGGCCTTTTTCACCCGCGGCAGGCGTCATGGCCCCGGCCAGAGTGGTGAGTATCTCCTCAAGGTTGAAGTCAACCTGCTCGATGGTAAGTCGTCCCGCCTCGATCTTGGAAAAGTCCAGGATATCGTTAATAATGCTGAGCAGCATGCGCGCCGATCCGTGGATCTTCGCGAGATAGTCCTGCTGGCCGGGTTTAAGATCGGTGCGCGACATCAGGTGGGCGAACCCGATGATGGCATTCATGGGTGTCCTGATCTCGTGGCTCATATTGGCCAGGAACTCGCTTTTCGCCCGGCTTGCGGCCTCGGCCAGTTCCTTGGCCCTGGTCAGTTCGGCCTCGATCAGTTTCCGCTCGGTGGTGTCCCTGAAATTACCCAGCAGCAGTTTACGCCCTTTCAGCTCCAGCGGCCGGGCGGTCACCTCGACCGGAACACGGCGACCGGTGGATTGCAGCACCTCCGTTTCCAGATAAGGGCTTTTGCCTGAGGAGTGCAGAATGAATTTTTCCCTTACATCATCGAGCAGATCCTGTGGATGCAGTTGTGAAAAATGCATAGAGATTATTTCTTTATGGGTTCTGCAAAGCAGATTCTGCGCCGCGAGATTGGCTTCCACGATATACTCAGTTTCCATGTCGGCGATGAAGATTGCGTCGGGAGCGTAATCGAACAGCAGCCGCAGTTGTTTCTCGCTCTCCAATAATGCTTCCTCCGCCGCCCTGCGCTCGGTGATATCGGTGGCGAAATTGAGTACGGCGGGAAAACCTTCCCAGTGGATGCGCTTTGAGTTGATCCTCAGCCACAGGGTCGATCCGTCAGACTTTCTGAGCCGCAGATCGAATATCCCCCCCGGGTGTTCCCCCTCCATTATCTTACGGTGGCGTGTTTCTATTTCGGGCAGGTCTTCCGGGTAGAGAAACCGGTGCATGGAATGTCCAACCAGTTGCGTTTCACTGAAACCGATCATCTCGGAGCCCATGTCATTGGTGAATTTGACTACCCCGTTTTGCAGTACAAAGATGGCTTCCCGTGCGTTCTCTATCAGAAGGCGGTATTTTTCCTCGCTTTCCCTCAGGGCTTCTTCCGCGCGTTTCCGCTCGACTATCTCCCAGGCGATGTCGGCGAGATAGTTGGTGATCTCCATGTCCCCGGTGGTATATTCCGACGCCTTGTTCCCCACGCCGAGAATGGCGACGATGGTATTCCTGCGCATTATGGGTACCACCAGTTCCCTGGTGACCGGAACGTGCCCGGGGGGTAGACCCTTCCGGTGGACAAGCGCGGCGTAGTCGTTATGGATCACCGGGGCGCGTTCCCTGACGCAGTCCACCCACACGCCGGCCCGGTCTATATTGTAATGCATACCCTTCCCCTCGGCTTTACAGAAGTTCTTCGTGGTCCTTGTAGACCATGCCTGCAGCGACAGGGTCCGCTGGTCAGGTTCGACGAAATGATAAAAGCCCACCATGCTCCCGGTGAGGGACTCCGTCAGGTCCAGTACCCTGGTCAGGAGCTCTCCCAGGGTATGGTCAGCCGCGTAGTCCATCAGCTCGAGACGAAGTCGTATAAGATGCTGGGATTTCTGGTGAACGGTGGTGTCGATGATTACGCCCCTCGTTCCTCTGGAGGGATCGGCAGGATCGATAAGGCACGCGCTCAAGACGATGGGTATAAGGGAGCCGTCTTTCCTCAGTCCGTTCAGTTCGAGGTTGACCAGGGGAGAGGAGGGGGAGATCCTGTTTCTGCCGCTCAGGGCTTTCTTCAGGCTTTCGGGCGACACCATGTCGGTGGTTTTTATTTTTTTGTCGATGATCTCATCAATCGAGTAACCGAACATTTCGACGGCACCCCTGTTCACATAGGTGAGTGTCATGGATCCGTCGGATTCATAAATCCCTACCGGCAGGAGGTCCACCAGGTCCTGAAAGCGTCTCTCGCTCTGCTCCAGCATCGCGTTGCGGAGCTCCAGCAGCCGTTTCTCCTCCGCCAGTTCCGCCGTCTGAGCGAAATCCTTTTTTTTAAGTTTTTTATTCGCCTCTTCGAGTTCCGCCGCAAGCGACTCGGAGCGTTTATATGCGCGTGAAAACCTGAGCGACACCAGGTACGCCTGGCTCAGGGTGAATATGAGAAAACCGAACGAAGCGATGTTCGCGGTCTGGATCACGTACATTGAAGAGAGCACGTCGTTGATTACGGTAAAGGTAAAAAGGATGAAGCCGGTCATGAACACCACCGCCCCCTCCCGCCTGTGCTTCAAGGCCCTGAGGGAGACCAGGATGGCGAAAAAACAGGAGGCCACCATGATATAATTGAACCAGTCGATGCTACGGTTGAAGAAGCGCGCCGGTGTCGCGAGAACCATAAACGAGAACACTGCGCCCGGCAGGACCATGAGCGCACGCAGCCCGCGCGGGCTTTCTTCGGGGAAAATGTTGAACAGATAGAGGAGAAAAAGCGGTACCGCCGTATAAATGGTGAGTACATCCAGATTAAAAAAGAATTCGAACGGTATGCTGGGGAAAAACGCGCTGAGCAGTCTTTCTCCCACCAGGATTCCGCGCAGGCCTATAACCAGGCAGAAGATCCCGAAGTAGAGCGATGCGTTATCCCTGCGCCTCTGTAAATACAGTCCCAGGTGGTATATCCCGACCAGGAACAGGCCCCCCAGCATGAACAGGTCCAGGAACACATTGTAGTTATATTTCCTCACCAGCTTGGACGCGCTTCCCAGTTCGATCTCCCGGGTGATGCCGCCGCCCTTGTAGACGTAATTTGAGACCTCCATCGTGAGTGTTACGGTTCCACCGACGTGCGGAAGGGTATATATGCGGGGCTCAAAACGCCATCCGGCGGTACCGCCCTCGGTATTCACCGTACCGACTGCACCGGTTTTCTTTCCGTCAACATAGAGGGTGTATGCCGTTTCTATGTCGGGTATTCTGACTGAAAGGGGAGGATGTTTGTCGGGGAGGAGAATCGAAAGCCGATACGTACCGTAACCGAACGCCGGCAGTCTGGATCCCCGGACCGATATGGAGTTCCATGGGGCTGGAACGGCAACCATGGCAGGGAGGATGTTTCCCGCTATCTCCCTGCTCAGGAGGGATTTGTAGAAAGCCCACCGGCCGTTAAGATGAACGCCGCCGTTCCGGTTGAAGTCCCAGTTTCTCAGGTCCATCACGCCGTTGACGGCTTCAGGAGTGCGTGAGGGATTGATCCCGCGAATTGAACAGGCGGTCCCGGTAAAAACAAGCAGCGCCGGGGTAAACGCGATGACGATGAGTAACTGCGGAACCAACCGTTTTTTTTTGACCGGTACCATGTGATATTCGCCTTTAATCGGTCATCCGGCCACGGCCCGCATCTGTCCATACTTTGATCGGCCATGCCGTTATAGGGGTAACCGACAGCTTGATTTTATACTTTATCCTGTACCATGTCAAGTGCGCGGCTGTTATCACACCTGATAATTACCCGGTAGTCGTTTTTCAGGTGTGTTATTCACATGCCCTGATAATAAACCGGCGGGATGCCTCAGGGCTCTGGAATGAGCCGAAAAAGTGAATTGGAAGAGAGCACGGAGTATTTCCGTTAAAGCAGGGCAGGGCCGTACAACCGCGGCGTGCATTACAGGCCGAAGGAGGCCCCGCTGTCACGCCGCAGGGATCGTATAATGCCTGTCTTTCAGAACGGCCTTCTATTGGCAGGGCTTCCGGGGGGACCGACAGGCGGCCCTGTGTGTGGATCTAAGACCGGTCCAGGCCTTTCTCTTTCATCCATGCCATAAAGGATTGCACCGCCTGTTCCATGGAACCGATCTGACAGTGTTCGGCCGCCCCGTCCTTTTCAGTGAATATCTTCAAGGTGTAGCTGGCGGCGTTTTTGAATGATTTTTCGAACAGTGCCCGCTGCCGCTCGTCCGAGACATAGATATCCTTTTCGCCGTAGATGCAGAGTACATGGCATTTTACCTTTTCGTGGACACTTTCCAGTGTGTAGGGGCTGAACTTTTTCAACATGTCGAAGGGTGTGGTCCCGCCGATGGTCCAAGTGCCGTTACTGAGGCCCCAGCGGAGACCCCGGTCGCTCCGGGACTTGAGGACGATCACGGTGTTGATGACGCCGCCCCATCCCCTGTTATACATCCACCGTCCGACGGCCGGCATCTGGAAAAGCGCCGCCTTCACCATGTCGTACGGGGCGCCGAAGAGCACCACGCCGTCCAGGCGTTTTTCGAAAGCGGCTGCGCGTCCGGCCAAAAGGCCGCCCATACTCGCGCCGTAAAGTATCCTTTTCTTTCCGGCAAGAGAGGGTTCCCTCGATTCCATGAAATCGATAATGCTTCCAACCGGCTTATGCCAGTCAGGAGTAAACCGAATGCCGTGTTCCCGTATCATCGAAGACTGGCCCGGCCCCTCGAACATCACCACGGGGTATCCCCGTGCGATGAGTGCCGCCCCTCCGAAATAATAGCATTCCTCACTGGTGGAATCGAAACCGCCATGCAGGTAAACAACCGGTTTGTCCGTCCGTCCCGGAAAATAATAACAGAGCATGGCGGCTTTTCCCCAGGGCACACAGTGCAGCCGGTGAGGAATTTTCAACAGGCGCAATGCCCGCTGAAATGACGCCATGCTCTTCCGGTGCAGTGATATCCTCTGCTTAAGATCATTTCCGGCCGGCGGTATGAAGAATTCAGCCGCACGGTAATAATTGGATGCCCTGAGAAGGGCGTTCCCCGCGGAGACAGGGTCCGCGGCCTTTTCGGCCATGGCCTCGCAGCGATTCGCCATCTCCGCCCATTCCCTCCGCCAGCTTTCGTCATCGGTAATGCGGGGAACCAGTGACATCACTTCTCCCGGAAGCGCCCCCTGGTAAACGGCATGCCCCAGGGTGCGAAAGGTCTGGTAATGGAACTGGGTGTCTTCGAACAGGTGTCGAACACCTCCTTTTTTGCCGGGGATGAGCAGGGTGACGATTAGGCCTGCGACAGCAACCAGTGCGACGATCGTGATATGGGTTCGTTTCACGGCTTCCTCCTTTACTGTGATCCACTTTAATATGTACGCAATGAATATGGTTTCAGGGAACATATCGTTTTAGTAACTAAACTGATATGTAAAAAAATTATCCGTATCGTTTGATATATTTATCCGCACTCTGTTCTATAATTGAAAGCAGTTCCCTGAATTCCTCGAGTTTGCTGTCGCTGATATTGTTCATCCGTGCGATGATATCCCGGTCCATCGCCCGGTGCATCGCGGCATGACGCTCAAAGGCGATACGCCCGCGTTCCGTAAGTGACAGGGTTATCTCCTTCCAGTAATCCGCGTCCCTTTCCTTGGTGATATAGTCCTTATCCGCGAGCTTTCCCACCGTTTGCGAGACCGCGCCCTTGGTGATTGAAAAAAGGTCAGCCAGTTCCGTCACGGTGCGGCCGTAACCGTTGCCGACGGCGTCGATGATGTGCACCTCGGTCTGGGTGAGGGTCTCGCCGTCCCCCAGTTCTATGGGGATCTTCATCAGCGTGTTGAACTTGTTCACGATGCGGGTGAGATCGGCGATGAAGTCCCGGTGTAGCTGAAAGTTCCTCCCCATGGTGATTATCAATATAGCCCCTAAACTGATATCTGTCAAATATTTTTTTCTTTAGGGGCATGCGTCGGAATGGCATATATCGTCTCAGGTAAAACCATCTTTTCCGGGGCGGATTTGTGATGACCATGATGCGATGTACCGGGGTCAGGGCCCTGTATTTTTCAGCTTTAATAATGAACGAAGGTATAATACTATATTCCTTCACCACGGAGGTTTTTGATGAAGATCCTTTTCTACGGTGCGGGGGTGATCGGCAGTGTGCTGGCGGCGAAGCTGGGCCGATCGGGTCATGACATTACGGTGTGTGCGAGGAATAAACGGCTCGCGTATCTCAAAGAGAACGGGATCATCATTAAAAACGGCATCACCGGTGCAGAGGTCCATGCGCAGGTGCGGACCATCGAAAAACTGTGGCCCGAAGAGTATTACGACCTGGCGGTCGTACCGGTACGGGCGGACCATCTCGGCAACATACTGCCGGCGCTCGCGGCGAACAGGAAAATCCCCCTGATCCTTATCATGGTGAACAATCCCAAGGGTTATATTGAATATGACCGTATGCTGGGACAGGGTCGTTACATACTGGGATTTCCGGGATTCGGGGGCGGTTTCAATGGCCCTGTGGTGGAATATGCCCTGGCGGACAGGCTGATACAACCCACAACATTTGGTGAACCGAACGGCAGGATTACCGGCCGTATCAAAAGGATTGCCGCACTGTTCAGGAAAGCGGGCTTTCCCGTGTCGCTCTCCAACAATATGGACGCATGGCAAAAAACGCATATTGCCGGCATAATGCCCCTTGCCGGCGCAATTTATTGTGCGGGCGGCAGCGCCCGTGCCCTGGCGGACAGGCCGGACCTGATACGGCGTATGGTATATTCC
The DNA here is from genome assembly GCA_964624235.1 of uncultured Leptospirales bacterium. Taxonomy (GTDB): domain Bacteria; phylum Spirochaetota; class UBA4802; order UBA4802; family UBA5368; genus CAZUXY01. The sequence continues at coordinate 39,701 of CAZUXY010000027.1, forward strand.
ATCCGCGAGGGGCTGGAAGCCCTTGAATCAATCGGTTGTCCTGTTACCCCTGGGAAAATGAAGCTGTTCAGAACAGTGCCTGCCGGACTGCTGGTACGGATACTGGCCGGACAGTGCCGCTCAGTGCAGATGGATCTGCTGGCGACCCGTCACTGTGCCAGTGCGTCGATCGAGATGAGGCAGCTTGCCGATGGATTGCTGGAATTGCTGAAAAGATCGGGACGGCCCTGTTCCGAGACGCACTTCCTGATGGACTGTGTGCCCGGATCCTGAAAAAAAAAGACGGGAAAAGCATTGACATATATATGAATAATTACTCATATGTTCATATATTTAATTAATTCAGGATACCTGAATGGGTACAAAAAACGATAACTGCCGCTGCGGCGGGACGATGGGAAATAAATTTGAAAAGATCCGGGACGTGCTGCGGAACGACGCGGCCCTTTTCGATCTGGCCGATTTCTTCAAGGTTTTCGGCGATTCCACAAGGGTGAAGATCATTTACGCGCTGGCGGAGGGGGAACTCTGCGTCATGGACATCGCCAAACTTCTGGATATGCAGCAATCGGCCATATCGCACCAGCTGCGGGTGCTGAAACAGGCGAGGTTTGTGAAGCACCGGAAGGAGGGAAAAACGGTTTATTATTCCCTTTACGACGAACATCTGAAGGAGATATTCACCCAGGGATATGAACATGTCAGGGAAAAATGATACAGGGGTCGGCCGTTGCGATCATGAACATGACCAAGGGCACGGTCATGCTCATCATCACCGCCCCTCATCAGGGAAAAGGCTGGGCGCCGTCATTCTGCTCAATATGCTCATAACCGCGGCGGAATATACCGGCGGCGTAATATCCGGCAGCCTGGCGCTCCTTTCCGACGCGGGTCACAATTTTTCTGATGTGCTTTCCCTGGTGCTCGGTTATGCCGGGGAGAAGGTTTCCGCAAGGAAGGGGGGCAAGAGCTATTCCTTCGGACTGAAGAGGATCGAGGTGGCCAGCGCCCTGGTAAATGCGCTCGCCCTGGTGGGAATCGGGGTGTATATCGTGGTGGAGGCGATCGAGCGCTTCAGGTATCCCCGGCCCGTCAGCATCGGCGTGATGCTGCCGGTGGCGGCGCTGGGGCTGGTGGGGAATGTGGTATCGATTTTACTCCTGTCGGCTGAACGGCGGTCGAGCATCAACATGAAGTCGGCGTTCCTGCATCTTTTCTACGACGCCGTTTCGTCGGTGGCCGTTATCCTGGCGGGGGTGGCGCTTTATTTTACCAGACTGATATGGATCGACCTTGCCATCAGCCTGGTGATCGCGGTGATGATTATCGGCAGTTCCGTCGGGATCATCCGCGAGGCGGTGCGTATTTTTCTTCAGGGAGTGCCCGCGCACATCGACGTTGAGGAGGTGCACGGGGCCATTCACGGCATTCCCGGTATCGAGGATATCCATGGCCTTCACATCTGGTCCGTCAGCTCCCGGGAGGTCTTCCTCTCCTGCCATGTGCTGGTGCGGCGGGAGGAAGGTTCCCGCAGCTCAGACGAGGTCATCAGGGAGATAAATTCCCTGCTGGAGGATCGTTTCGGCATCACCCATACCACCATTCAGGTGGAGAAGGACCTGCTCTGCAGTCCGGACGGCGGCACCTGCTGCCGGTAATAACCGGGGAATGGATACTTGTTTTTAAAAAACGGAAATTATTCTTTATATTAATTAACCAGTCAGGAGCAGCATATCATGGGCGAAAAACGTTTTTCCCCGCGGCCGAAAATCATAAATATCAGCCAGTCCACCATCGGATACATAGAGGGAGTTCTTTCGGTCATTATTAATACGGTCCTGTTCGGTCTCAAGTACTGGGTGGGCATCGCCACAGGTTCAGTCGCCATCATCGCCGATGCCTGGCACACCCTGTCGGACACCCTCACCTCGCTGGTAGTAATTCTCGGTTTCAAGGTGTCCTCGGTCCCGCCTGATCGTGAGCATCCCTTCGGGCACGGCAGGGCCGAGGTCATTTCAGCTATCATTATCGGTACGCTTCTGGCAATGGTGGGCTTCAACTTTCTGGTGGAGTCGATCGAGCGGTTCGGTAACCGGCAGGCGGCCGAGTTCAATACATCTGCTCTCATTGTCTTCGTAGTGTCAGTGCTGGTGAAGGAGGGCATCGCGCAGTTTTCCCTCTGGGCGGGAAAGAAATTCGACGCCCGGTCGTTAACGGCTGACGGCTGGCACCACCGTTCCGATGCCATTGCCTCGGTTCTCATCATCGCCGGCATCTTCCTTGGAAAACGCTTCTGGTGGATAGACAGCGTTATGGGGATCATCGTCTCCCTCCTCATCTTCTGGGCGACTTTCGATATCATGAAAGACGCTGTAAGCACGCTGTTCGGTGAAGAACCCGATGCCGGATTCAAGAAACAGGTACAGGCGGTTATCAGGAACACGATACCTGCGGGTGTCCAGTCCCACCATTTTCACCTGCATGCCTACGGGCATCATAAGGAACTGACGTTTCATATCGAACTGGACCCGGGCATGAAGCTGAAGGAGGCCCACGATATCGCAGACCGCCTGGAGCGTGCCATTCGCGAGGAGATGAATGTCGAGGCCACGATTCACGTTGACCCGATAGAATGATATAGGTACAGGAGGCAGACAGTGCTGGCGCTAATCAAAAAAATATTATTTATCGGGGACCATGTGTGTCCCTGGTGGTTCTCATTTTCCCTGGACAATCTTTTCAGGAAATTTGTCCATGATCCGGAAAAACTGCTGGGAGATTACATCGAAGAGGGGATGACCGTTATGGATATCGGATGCGGCCCGGGATATTTTACGGTTCCCATGGCCGTGATGGTCGGCGAGAAGGGGACGGTCATCGCTGTGGATATTCAGCAGAGGATGCTGGACCGGATGATGGACCGGGCAAAGAAAGCTGGGGTGACCGACCGGATCGTACCCCGCGAAGCGACCCGGCATTCCCTGGGGATCGACGGGAAAGCCGACTTTGCCCTCGCATTCTGGATGGTTCACGAAGTGCCGGATAAAAGAGCGTTCTTCGGGAAGGTGCGGGAAGCCATGAAACACGGGGCCTGCCTGCTTGTTGTAGAGCCCTACGGACATGTTATGCGAAAAACATTCGAGAAAACCATTGATGCCGCCCGTGATGCGGGTTTTACCGTGAAGAAGGGCCCGAAAATAAGCCTGAGCCGCTCGGCAGAGCTTTATGTCTGAAACGGAAATACTATAGAAACCATCAGGAAGGTGAATCATGCAGTACACGATCATGATGCTTATGGAATATCTTTCAAGGCTCGCACCTGCGCTGGCCATAGGCCTTCTGGTATTTCTGCTGGCCAGGCCGAAATCCTTCGAGCGCATCGTCCTCTACCTGGCTCTTTTCGTGCTTTTGAGGGATGCCATGACCCCGCTGGGGCTGTGGTCTTTCGGGAGCCGGGCCTTCTTCTGGATACGGATAAACAACGATGTCATTTTTCTGGTTCTGTTCGGAATTTTCTCGGGGGGTATCGTCGCGGCGATGTACTTTTTCGACCGGGAAAACCGGTGGCTGCTCCAGTTCTTCAGAGGGAATAAAATTACAGGGTCAATCATCGGAGCAGCAAGTGCGCTGGTGGTGGCGGCGCCGCTTTTTGTAATTTACCGTACTGTTCCCATAGAGGGCCGGGGCGGTATGGTCCCTGTTGCGGTAATGCCCGGTCTCCTGGTTTTTGCCCTCCTTGGCAACCTGCTTGAGGAGGTGCTTTTCCGCGGCTATATGCTGGGTCTGCTGGAGCGGCGCTTCAGTCCGGTTAAGGCGGGGGTTCTCTCGGGCGCAGTTTTTGCGTTCTGTCATGTGTTCCTGGCGACGACCGTCACCGGCGTCGGCGCGCCGCTGCTGGTTTTCACCCTCTGGGAAGGGATCATCGCGGGCATTGTCGGTGTACGGTACGGTATCGTTCCCGCCGCCCTCACCCACGGCGGGGCCGTCTTTCTGCTGTCGTCAGGGTTGTTTTGATCTTCCGGGGTAATCGCAAACAGTCCAGCTATTGATGGTTTAATGAGATGCCGCGATGTTCATTCGACACTTTCAATCCAGCGGAGTATTTCCTCAATTGCCAGTTCGATATTTCCTACCTGACAGTGCTGTTCCCCTCCTTCTGCTACTGTAAATACCCGTCCGTGTACAGAGCGGGCATTTCGCAGACTCCTGAAAGCTTTCTTGTAATGATGTATGGGCACCAGGTGGTCCTTTTCCCCCGCCAGCAGCAGAACGTCCTGAGTCACCAGGTGAGCGATGTCCTCCAGCCGGTGCTCCGAAATCGCCTTGAAAAAATCGAATGGGCTCCCGGTTCCCGTGATGTACAGGCCGTGCGAAATGAACCAGTCAATGAGCTGCTTCTTCTTTCGGGCGTTTTTCATCATTCCATTGAAGAGCTTCTGCCTGCCGCTTTTTATGAGGTATTTTACCAGAGAGCCTATAGGGAAAGGCATCTTATGCGTGAATCCGTCCAGGGGGTCGTAGAAGAAATCATAGCATATAACCCGGCTGATCCTTTTTTCGAACGCGGCCGCCCGTGGTGCGAGATACCCTCCCCAGGAAATGCCTAACAGCATCGCCCTTTCGAGCTGAAAATAATCGATTACCGAAGAAACCGGTTTCTCCCAGCGATGAGTGAATTTCAGGCCGTTAGAGAGCGCCGTGCCCTGTCCGGGACCTTCGAAGAGTATTATCGTGTACCCCTTTTCGGCGATGTCTATTGCGACGAGATAAAATTCCTCCATGTAGGAATCATACCCGCCATGGACCACGATGGTTTTGTCGGGGTTGCCGGAATTGCCGATCCTCACCGCCGGCAGAAACGTTCCCTCATAAGGGATACGGTAAAATTGCGTATTGCCCTGTTCCCTGATGACCTTGGAGAAGTGATTCTTGCATTTCTCGAAGGCCCGGGCTTTTTCGGGTACTCCCTCGGGAAGGAAAAACTCGGCCATGCGATAGTAGAAGGCTGTGTGAAGCAGCCTTTGTTCCTTCTCGGCGGTACGGGCGAGCCGGTCCCACTGGCGGAACCAGCTGTCAAAATCGCTTATGCGCGAACAGATGGACCGCACCTCTTCCAGACGGGCGGCCCGTTCGCCGTAGGTGAGGATGCGATTCACGGTGAAGTTCATCTGTGGTTCTTCAATGAGATTGTAGAACATCGCCCTGTCCCTCTCCTATTGTATTCCGAAGGCGATCAGTGATGGTTCGTGCCCGGGAATGATGTATCCCGGGGCGTCCTTTGTTGCCATCGCCTTCACTTTCGCGACGCTGTCGTAAAAACCGAAGAGGTCATAAATGATGCTGCTGGGTACCGCCGCTCCCAGGGCGGCCGACGCCGGCGGTATGGCGTGTTTTTCCCCCTCCATGCCGGTTATCTCCGTGGTGCCGGGAAACGCCATGAAGTTGAACAGACAGAGGTCGCCCAGCAGCACCACAGTGCCCTTTTTCGTGTTGACCGCGATCGACTGGCTTCCCAGGCTGTGGCCCGGCGTTTTACAAAGCCTGATCCCGTCGTCAAGTTCCATGTCCCCGTTGATCATTATCGTGTTCAGCGATTTCAGGGTGCCCGCGATGCCGAAATCGTAATCACCCCGGGGCATCTGCTGTGGAATGGGGTTCATGAAATTGGCCCATTCGTCCTTCTGGAATATGATACGGGATTTATTAAAGAGGTGACAGTTCCCGGCGTGGTCGTTATGCAGGTGAGTGAGAATGACCGTGTCGATGTCTTCCGGCTTAAGCCCCTCCTTCCCGAGGGCGGTTTCAACGAGCCGGCCCCCTCCCTCGGCGGGCAGGGCACCCCATGCCTTCCCGTCGACAATGAAGCCGTCGTTGATGCCGGTATCCACCAGTATGTTCCGTGCGCTGTCTTGAAGAAGAAAGCCCAGGTACGGGGCGCTCATCGTGAAATCCTCCCGCAGGGGAGGCATCCCGGCCGGCCAGATCATCGAAGCGCTGGCGGTTATCTTTCCGTAATAGAGCACCTTTATCTGCCATGTTTTCATGATGGTATTTCCGTCCATTTTTAAAAGATAGCTGACCTGTAGATCAGCACTTGACACCCATTTGTTTCTTCGAAGGAACTTCGGGCACGCAGTCGGCCCTGTCCCCGGGACAGTCGATGATGCAGAGCAGCTCCACCGGCTCGTCACCCTCCACGACACCCTTGTGCTGTTCGTTCTCGTAGAAGTACACCGTATCACCGGGACCGGCGATTACGGTTTCTCCGTCGCCGTTCTGAAACTTCATTCTACCCTTCAATATGTGGGGCGACTGGATATACCGGTGATGGTGGAGCGGCATCAGGTCCAGGGGCAGGCCGGGCTGGAGCGTGTATTTTCTCACGGCATAACGGTGCTGATACCGTTCATCCCCTACATCATTGCTGATTATCCACTGGATCATGAACATGCCATCGGGCAGTCCGAATGGTTTGCCGACATCGATCTTTTCGACTTCCTGTAACTTTCGTACTATCATGGTAAACCTCCGCTTTTGTAGAGTATTTGGTCCCGGTGACAGGAATGCCATGATTCCCCATGGGACCGTATGCAAACATTCGATGTTCCGGATTCAATCCTTTGCAAGCGTGTGCTGCAGTAAGTCGAACAAAACGCCTGTTTCTTTTTCGTCGTCCTCCCTGGTCGTGGTTGGTGGGCATGTTCTGGCATAGGAGAAGGACTGAAAGAGTTTAAAAAACATATAGCCGTATAAATTTTCATCGACCTTTCTGAAACGTCCCTGATCGATTCCCTCTTTAATGATGCCCGCAATGATACCGGTGATGCCGTTTTCTACAAAACTTGTATATTCGACCTTCATGAAAGGCATGAACAGACTGTCCTGGTCTTTAAGCACCCTTGTGAGAAAACTATCATCCTTGAAATAACAAAGGGAGATTCTGGCAAGTTCCTTCAGTCGTTCCAGCGGATCCGGAATATCACCCAGCCGTTCGAATATTACTTTCCGGGCGGCAAGGGTTTCCCGTATAAAGAGTGCCGAGAATAGATCCTCCTTATCGATAAAATGCTCATAGACGGTCTTTTTCGAGAACTTGCCGTCCCTGCAGATTTCGTCCAGGGTGGTCTTCTTATACCCGAACCTGTCGAAGCGTTCTTTTGCTATGTCCAGAATCCGCTCTTTTATGTTGTTCATGGTCACCTTTTTAGAAAATCGAATCAGTGAACTATAAAACCATTATAGTTTTATAGTTTCCAAAGGCAATAATTTTTTTACTGGAATAAAAAAAAGTTTAAAAAATGAGATTTAGAATTTAATAATTATTAATGTTTGAATAGTGGCTGTGAAGAATTTTAATTCATGGGAAGGGATAACGATGATTAACCCTTCACGCCTTCCCTTCCGCCTCGGCGTCCAGCCGTTCGAAGAACCTCACCATGAAATCGTGTCGATCCCGCGCGATACGCCGGCCTTCTTCTGTGAGCATTTTTTCCTTTACGTGTTTCAGCTTCATGGTGAACTCGCGGTAGGCGGTGTCTTCTTCGGAGTAGGCGCTGGTGGCGTGGATGTCGGTGTCGTGGTTATGGAGCTTCGCCCCCACTTCGCCGGCGAAGAGAAAGGCGCGGCCGATGCCCACGGCCCCCACCGAGTCCAGCTTGTCGGCGTCGTAAACCACCTTCGCCTCGAGCGTTTCCGGCGCGTTTTTTCCCCGGTAACGGTGAGTGGCGATGCAGTCGGCGATGTGCCGGGTACGTGTTTCATCAAGGCCGGCTTCTTTCAGGAATTCGCAGGCCATGGCGCTTCCCAGTTCGGCATGACACCGCGCCCCCCGTGACTCGTCCTGGGTGCCCCGGGCTATATCATGCAGCACCGCCGCCACTTTCACCACGAAGGGATTGGCCCCCTCCGCGGCGGCGATGCGTCCGGCCGTCATGACCACCCGCTGCACGTGGTCCCAGCCGTGGCTGGGCTTGAGGTTTTTCATCTGCTCCCGGGCGAAGGCGATTGATTTTTCTATAATGGACTCTTCAAGCATGCTCTACCTCTTTATTTATAGAAACAACTTTTTCGAACGGCAAAAATGGGATGAAGAGATGATGGGGATAGAGAGATATCTGCTGGTGGAAGAAGATGATAGCAGAATACAGGGCACACAGCTGCAGCTGGGAACTGCTTCGCTTTTGATTTCAGCGAACTGAACTGAACGCATCTCCCCAATCTCTTCTATCTCCATTATCCCCTTTAATCTTTTTGTCTCCTCAATTCCCCTGTTGCTCCTGATTAGGCCTTATAAAAAAATGATGATCCTCTCCTTCGGTCCGTCGATCCGTGCATAGAGCACCCGCTTTCCCGGATCGTCGGTGCAGTGCTCCCAGCCTCCCACGAAGGCGATGTGCCTTCCCCGATGCCGGGCCAGGGCCTTTTTCACCCGGCGAACCAGTATGCTTTCCCGCATCGCGCTGACGCGGTCGGTGTTGATATCCTTTGAAAGAGATCGAAAGGCCGGGGTGTCGCCCCGGGCCAGGAGGGGATCAGAGCCTCCGATAACACGGGCGGCGACGGCCCGTTCCCGCGCATAGCGGTCGTCGTCGATGCCGGCGGCGGTCTCGATGTTCTTTTTCTTCACGAGCCGCCAGGCGGCGGGATAGCGCAGCAGGGTGACAAGCGAACTGTCGATCAGCCGGTACCGCGCGCCGCTTTGCCGGCAGTATGCTTTCACCGTCCCGTATTCGCAGGGAAGACCCAGGTAGTTCCGGATGGTGAGAAGCTCACGGTTTTCGGCGACGCCCGTTTTATGGAAGTTTCTAGAAAATACATACCGGTATATCCTTCCCAGGCTCTGTCGCAAGATCACCGAAAGCATGCTCACTTCCAGGAGAATGATCTCCGGCGCCGCGCTTTTCAGGGCGCGGGCCAGGTTTTCACGGCCGTCGGGATCGATATGGGAGGTGCCGATGAAAGTGATCACCGGGAAGGCCGCTAGTCGATCCTTAATATCGACATGAAAGCTTCCTGGGGTATCTCCACGGAACCTACCTGCTTCATGCGCTTTTTCCCCTCCTTCTGCTTTTCGAGGAGCTTGCGCTTGCGGGTGATGTCGCCCCCGTAACACTTCGCGGTCACGTTCTTGCGGAGGGGCGAGATGTTTTCCCGCGCGATGATCTTCGCGCCGATGGCGGCCTGCAGGGGTATCTTGAACTGGTGGCGGGGTATGATATCCTTGAGCTTTTCGATGATTTCCTTCCCGCGGTAGTATGACTTGTCCTTATGCACGATAAACGAGAGGGCGTCGACCGGTTCGCCGTTCACCAGGATATCCACCTTCACCATGTCCGACTGCCTGAATTCGCGGAACTCGTAGTCGAAGGAAGCGTATCCCCGTGAGATGGACTTGAGCTTGTCGTAAAAGTTGAACATGATTTCGGAAAGCGGCATATCATACGTGAGCTGCACGCGGCCGGCGTCGATGTACTGCATGTTCTTGTGGATGCCGCGGCACTCCATTACCAGCGCCATGATGTTGCCCACGTAGTCGGAAGGGGTGATCACCGAGGCCTCGACGTAGGGCTCCTCGATCTTCTCGATGGTGCCGGGATCGGGGAGTTTATCCGGGTTGTCGATGGTGAGCGTTTCGCCGCGGACGGTGGTGATACGGTACTCGACACTGGGAGCCGTGGTGACCAGGGAAAGGTCGAACTCCCGTTCGAGCCGCTCTTGCACTATCTCCATGTGTAATAAACCCAGGTAACCGCAGCGGAAACCGAAGCCCAGGGCATAGGAATTGTCGGGTTCGAAAATCAGTGAGGCGTCGTTGAGTTTGAGCTTGTACAGCGCCTCTTTAAGGTTTTCGTACTCATCGCTGTACATGGGATAAAGCCCCGAGAACACCATGGGTTTCACGTCCCGGAAACCCTTCAGGGGCGTGGGGCAGGGCCGCTCGGCGTGGGTGATGGTGTCGCCGATCCTGGTATCCACCACGGTTTTGATGCTGGCGATGACATAGCCCACGTCGCCGGGTCCGAGGAACTCACGTTTTTCCCGGTTGATTCTGAACACCCCCACCTCGTCCACCTCGTACTGTTTGCCGGTGGAATACATTTTAATGATATCGTTCCTTTTCACCGTCCCGTCATACACCCGCACCTTCACCACGGCGCCCACGTAGCGGTCGAAGAACGAGTCGAAGATGAGCGCCGTGAGGGGAGCATCCCGGTCGCCCGATGGCGGGGGGATCATTTCGATGATTTTTTCCAGCACCTCATCGATTCCGATGCCCTCCCGTGCCGAGGTGAGCACGGCGGTCTCGGCGTCGAGCCCCAGTGTCTTCTCTATGCTTTCCTTCGTGCGGGGAATGTCGGCGTTGGTCATGTCGATCTTGTTGATCACCGGTATGACCGCCAGGTCGTTTTCCATGGCGAGATACAGGTTCGCGATGGTCTGGGCCTCGACCCCCTGGGTGGCGTCCACCACCAGGAGCACCCCTTCGCAGGACTTCAGCGCCCGGGACACCTCGTAAGTGAAGTCGACGTGGCCCGGCGTGTCGATGAGGTTGAAGACATACTCCTCGCCGTTTTTCGCTTCGTAGTTCAGGGTGATGGCGTTCGACTTGATGGTGATGCCGCGCTCCCGCTCGATGTCCATGGTGTCCAGCATCTGGTCCACCCTGTTACGGGGGTCCACCAGCTTGCATTTTTCGATAATGCGGTCGGCCAGGGTCGATTTGCCGTGGTCGATATGGGCGATAATCGAAAAGTTGCGTATATGTTTGAGGTCCATAATCTTATTTAATAATGTTAATTTGCGCCGTCAGGTCTACGACGGTTTTCCACGAAGGTCACAAAGGGCGTATCCCCGGGGGTTTTTGGATATTTCCGCACCGGCCGCGGGTTTAGCAAGCATTTTTTGGAAGGTGGGCGTCGAAACCTTGAAAATATGCTGGAGGGATCGGTATGTTGTTTTTGTCCTTACTCCTTGACAGTGCCTGAAATATTTTCTATTTTTTATGGAATTATACAGTATTGGGGATTGGCCACTGAGGCACAGGGGCACGGAGAGAAGCCCGGGTTTTTAATTATGGGGGGATTTCCGTTTTCACGGGAGTGACGTAGTAAGTCGCTTAAATAATTAAAGAACGTTATCTCCCTCGAAAATATCTCTGTGTCTCCGAGTCTCTGCGGCAAAAATCATTGGAAAACAAACGTAACGGAAAGTTAAAAATAGTATGAAGTATAACTTTTACCTCAACGGCGTGATTAAAAATGCCCTGCAATCGGTGTTCCTCATCTTTTTTATGGCTGGCACTCTGGCGGCGGTAGGGTACCTGATCGCGGGTGTAACGGGTATTTTTTGGGCCGCGGGGGCAGGGGTGCTTTTTATGGTCTTCGGGCGGCGCATTCCTCCGCGGATTGCCCTGCGCATGTATAATGCCAGGTTGCTCAACCCCGGCGAGGTGCCCGATCTGTACGAAGTGCTTGCCGGGATTTCTCAAAAAGCGGGCCTTGCCCGTGTGCCTGAGCTTTATTATATACCTACCCTGGTAATGAACGCCTTTACCGTAGGGAGCAGAGATAACGCGGCAATAGCCGTAACCGACGGGATAGTCCGCAACCTGGACTGGGACGAACTCACCGCCATCCTTGCGCACGAGGTGAGCCATGTACGGCACAACGATCTGTGGATTATGGGAATGGCCGACAACCTGAGCCGTTTCACCGGTCTTCTTTCCAACGCGGGTATCATAATGCTGGCAGTGTATCTTCCGGTGATGTGGATTTCCGGCGGTTTCGTGCCTTTCCCGGTTATCCTGATCCTGCTGTTCGCGCCCACCCTGAGCCTGCTGCTGCAGCTGGCCATGTCACGTACCCGTGAGTACAATGCCGACCTGAGTGCCGTCAGGCTGACCTGCGATCCCCGTTCGCTGGCGCGGGCGCTCGGAAAAGTAGAGGAATACCAGGTTAAACCGTGGGACGTGCTGTTCATGCCGGGAAGAAAAATCCCCGCGCCCTCGGTTCTGCGGACGCACCCCCATACGGCGAAACGCGTTCGAAAGCTCATGGCCATGGAGGCCGAAGTCGCCGTCATGGCGGCCAAAGGCGCCGTGCCGTCCTTCTGCGCCGGGTACGGGAGCCCGCTGCCGGAACGCCTGGCTCGTGTCACCAGGAAACCAGGCTGGCGTATAACGGGGCTTTGGCACTGAGGGGGCGGCGTATCAGGTGTCGGTAACGCGTACGCCGCTGAGGCGGGCAAGGCGGTAAAGGTGCAGGTCGTCATACGACACCGTTCCTTCCAGTGCGTCAACCACCGGTTTCAGCCGGTCGACCCCTAATTTATCGAACAGGTCGAAGATCTTCGCGGCGGTTTCCGCAGGCAGCGTCAGCATGGCCGCTATCCCCTCGGGCCGCAGGGCGCCCGTTTCCCTGTAGTACCGGTATAGATTGTTCAGTATGGTCCCCCTCTGAACGCCGAAATCTTTCATCAGCTCATCGATGCCGCGGCCCTCATTATAGGCCCGCCCCACCTGGCGGTGACGATACTCGTCGTCGGCTTTCACACGTACACGGGGCGGTTTTGTTTTTTCAGACAGGCCGCGCTCCGCGCAGTAGCGGGTGATGATTCCAGCGAAGTCGGCGCCGTGGCGTTCCCATTTCACCGCACCGACGCCGTTGATCGCCAGCATCGCTTCCCGTCCCATGGGGAAATAAAGGGCCATCTCCATGAGGGTTTTGTCCGAAAACACCACGTAGGGCGGCACGCCCTCGGCGTCGGCGATCTCCTTACGCCGCGCCCGCAGAAGGTCGAAGAGTTCATGATCGTGTTCGCCTGCCGCAGTCCCGGCGCGCACCGACCCGTAGACGCTCACGTCGGTCCCCATGAAGGGCTCGTCCCCTTTCAGTACCACGTATCCCCGTTCGGTGATTTTAAGGCTCCCGTAGGCGTCGTAGTCCTGTTTGAGGAGGCCCAGGTGGATGAACTGGCGCGAGAGCGCCATCCATTGCTTTCTGGAGAATTCTTTCCCGATATTGTAGGTGGAAAGCAGGTGATGGCCCCGCTCCAGCACTTTTTTGGCCCGTGAGCCCGTGAGCACGTCGACGATGTGGGAGGCGCCGAAAAATTCGCCGGTGCGTTTTACGCATGAGAGAAACTTCCGCGCCTGGACTGAATAATCGTTTTTTTCGGCCGGCGGCGACAGGCAGTTGTCGCAGCAGCCGCAGTTTTCATCATGGAATTCCTCGCCGAAATGAGCCAGCAAGGGCCGCCGCCGGCATTCAGCGGTTTCGGCGAAGCCCACCAGCGCGGAAAGCTGACCCGCGGCGGCGCGGCGCCGGACCTCATCGGGGATGTCGTCTATGAAGTACTTTATTTTACCCGCATCGGAAAGGCTGAAGAGCAGCAGGCAGGTCGCCGGCAGTCCGTCGCGGCCGGCCCTGCCGGTCTCCTGGTAGTACGATTCAATGCTTTTAGGAAGATCGAAGTGTATGACAAACCGTATGTTGGTTTTATGGATCCCCATGCCGAAAGCGATGGTGGCCACCATGATCTTCACATCGTCACGGGTGAAGAGATCCTGGTTCTTTTTGCGGACGTCGTCCTCGAGGCCGGCGTGGTAAGGCAGCGCGGTGTGGCCGTTCCTGTTTAAATATTCGCTCAGGCGCTCAACTCCGTCCCGGGAAAAACAGTAGATGATGCCCGACTCGTTTTTAAATCCATCAAGAAAGGCCGCCGTCTGCCGGTACGGGTCCGTTTTAGGGACCACCTCATAATTCAGGTTTTCCCGATTGAAACTGGCGATGTACTCCGACGGGTTGTTAAATCCAAGGCGCTCCCGTATGTCTTCCCGCACCTTGGGGGTCGCGGTGGCGGTCAGGGCGAGACAGCCGGCCCCGGGCAGTGCCGAGCGGAACTCGTCGAGCCGGCGGTATTCGGGGCGGAAATCATGGCCCCACTGGGAAATGCAATGGGCCTCATCGACGGCGACGCAGTCGACCCGCACGCGGGAGAGCATCGCGGCGGTCCCCGGCTTCAGGGCGGTTTCCGGGGCAAGGTAGAGCAGTTTCACCGCGCCGGTAAGTACCTCGTCCACGGTGTGCCGGTATTCCTCCGGTTCCAGCGAACTGTTCAGCATGGCCGCCCTGATGCCGACGGCCCGCATCTGGTCGACCTGATCTTTCATCAGGGCGATAAGGGGTGATATGACCACGGTGGTCCCCTTGAACATGAGGGCGGGAATCTGGTAGCAGAGGGATTTCCCGGCTCCGGTGGGCATGACCACCAGGGTGTCCCGTTTCTCTATCACCGATTGTATCACGTCGGCCTGGGGAGGCCTGAACGAGTCGTAGCCGAAAACTTCTTTAAGCAGTTTTGAATGCATGAGCCTGTACCTCTGTCAATGGTCGTCCAGGTAGACAAGGAGATGAAAGAGCGATCGGAAAGATGGAGGAACAGCGTTCCGGTGATTAAAAAGCCACAGATGGACTCCCGTCATCTCTTCCTCTCCATTAATGCCCCTTACCGTGCCGTAATAACAAAAACCGAACACCGTCCTACTCTATACTACGCGTGGGAAGTACAATGGTTTAACAGTTTTCCAGGCGATGGCGCCGCTTCCGGATGACGGGAGATATGTCCGTCGCTGCGGTTCAGCGCTCCTTCTCCCATTCCTCGAAGAAGAGCAGGTCGATAAAATTGCTCGCCTGGTGCAGGCGGGTCTCCGCCTCCTTTTTGTCGGTGGGACGCTCGATCAGCAGTAATTTCAGCGCCTCGTAACAGATCTGTTTCAGGCGCACGTCGTCGAGGGAGCGCAGCATGTGGCGTATATTATTCAGTTCCTTGTCATCTCCCGAACCCATGATCCGTTCTGAATCTCCGATGCTGCCCATGACCGCCTCCCGCGTTTTGAATGCTGTTCTTGATGAAACGAATGAAGTATGATAAAACCACACGATGCACAATATAGAGTGACGCTTTTCGGCTTTAGCTGATACGGGCGTTGAGGTCAAATAAAATATGTCGCACAGATGCCGGTAAAGTGAAAATCGAGACGGGAAGACGCAAAAAAACCGCGGATAGAAAATGCGGCGAAAAGACATTGCCGAATTTCACCGGTCCCTGATCTGTATACCGGTTAAAGCTTTGCGTTTTTTACGGCTGCAGGGCGCACAAGACCATCAACGGCGACCGGATTATTTCTTCTTGATCATGAAGTGAATAATGGTCTATAGTGAACTTTTCCAAGCGCAAGGAGCGAGTATACCACCGGAGGGAACTGATGAAAAAAGGATTAAAAGACAGTCGGGAATACAACGACAGCGGGGAGACAGGAAGAACGAAAGCTGCTGTTGCGGCGGCGGTCGCCCTTGCTACATGTTTTTTTTTGCTTGTGCCGTCTTCACCCGGTGTTCCCGCCGGTACCCCGTCGTATAAAGGCGCCCCCGGGACCATAGCGCATGACTTTCTGGATCTGGAAAAGGATATGGGTTCCGGTCGCGAACACTACGCAGAGGTCGACCGCCTGATCAACCGCGCCATGTCACTGATAAAGACGAAAGAACGGTACACCAGCGAGGAAGCGGTCGGAATACTCAAGACCATACACACCCTGCTTAAAGACGAAGGGTATGTTTTCCGCAACAATCTGCTGCTCAGCACCGGCATCAGAAAGAAGACCATCGACTGCGATAATTACTGCGCCCTTTACGTTGCTATCGCCGAAGTGCTGAGAATCCCCATACTCCCGGTGTACGCCCCCAACCACGGTTTTATACGGTTCTGTTTTCACGATGACACCTACCTCAACTGGGAAACCACCGAGGGGCTGGTGCGTACGGATGCCTATTATATTGAGAAACTCCGTATACATAAAGGTTCCATCCAGCGGGGGGTGTACATGAAAAACCTCAGCCGCAAAGAGTTCATCGCGGTGGAATACAACAACATCGGGGCATACCTGATGACCCGAAAACACTATGAAAAGGCCGTGCCGTATTTCAACACTGCGCTGAAACTCTATCCTCTGTTTTCGTCGGCCTGGCACAACCGGGGGACCTGTTACTACGGAACTAAACGGCCCGATGAATCCCTGGCCGACCTGCTGAAGGCCGTCGATCTGGATCCTTCGAGCGCCACCTCGTACAACACCATGGGTGACATCCATTTCGACCGGAAGGATTACGACCGGGCGCTGAAGGAGTACGCCGCCGGTATCAGGATCGATCCGACGAATTTTGTGCCCTATCACAGCATAGGACTGATAATGAATATCCAGGGAAAGAAGGAAGACGCCCAAAAGTGGTTTGAAAAATCAGAGGTGATCAGAAAAAAATACGGCAGGTGAAATTCGGGAGCAAGTGCGCTGGTTTTATGCCATCATACCCTGTGCCTTTACGATGAGAATCCGGGCGGACGCTTGTTTAACCGTATCGATACAAAAAGATTTTTATTGTGCTTTGTGTGTAACAATGCCGGCAGGTCATTTCCGTGATTATCAGCGCCAGCCGCCGTACCGACATCCCCGCTTTTTACGCACCGTGGTTCATGAACCGTCTGCGGGAAAAGTATGTTCTGGTGAAAAATCCCTACAACCCGAAACGGATCTCCCGTGTGTCCCTCGAACCCGCCGATATAGACTGCATCGTGTTCTGGACCCGCGACCCTCGGCCGCTCATTGAACGATGGAGCGAGTTCCAGGTGTACGGCATTCCATATTACTTCCTGTACACCATCACCGGATATGGAAGGGAACTGGAGCCGAATGTTCCTTCCCGGGAAGAGTCTGTCGCCGCGTTGATCGAACTCTCGCGGTTATGCGGTCCCGGACGTGTCATCTGGCGTTATGATCCGATCATCTTTACCGACACCATGGATATCGACTTCCATCGCCGCCGCTTCACGGAGCTGGCGTCGCGGCTGGAAGGTTACACGCAAAGGTGTATCATGAGTTTCATCATGATGTACGCCAAATGCCGCAGGCGCCTGAAGGATGCGAAGGTCATTTTGCCGGATGAGCAGATGAAACGGGAGACCGCCTCGTCGCTTTTTGCGATAGCCGTACTCCATGGGATGGAACTGCGGGCCTGTGCCGAGAGCTTGGACCTGTCGGGAACGGGGGTCGCGCCCGCGGCCTGCATCGACGGACGGTTGATCGAAAGCATATCCGGTAGTGCGGTACACACGCGTAAGGATCCCGGGCAGCGGAAAGGGTGCGGCTGTGTGCGGAGCGTGGATATCGGTTCATACGACACATGCGTCCACGGCTGCCGCTACTGTTACGCGGTGACCGGTGTCGAGGGCGCGCTGAGGAACCGCAAACGGCACGATCCCGTATCGCCGCTAATGCTCTGAGTAATGCGCCCGTTCCGGTACTTGACATTCCGGCCCGCGGAGGGTTAAATATATAGTAGATATGCATTATGCGGAGCAACAAAGGGGGGAGGTGTACGCGATGAAAAGAGTATGGCTGTTACCGGCGGGTATATTTTTTCTCGCGCTCTGTGTCGGATGCGGCGGAGGGGGCGGCGGCGGAAAAACCGGCGCAAAGTTCGTCGGCGATGAGAAGGAGATGATTGAATTCGGCTTTTCGGCGCAGAAAAACCCTTCGCTGACTGCCGACGTGAAGGGGGTAATAACCGGCACCTCTATCGCCTGTGAGGTCCCTCACGCCGCCGATCTGACCGCCCTGGTGGCGGATTTCACCAGCAACGGCAGTAAAATCGAAGTGGACGGCAAGGCCCAGACAAACGGCGTCACCCCGAACAACTTCAGCTCCGCGTTACTCTACCGGGTTTATGCCGCCGACGGTACGTTTGCTGATTACCGTGTGACGGTCACCAGGGCACCGGATACCGCGAAAAAGATAACCTCGTTCAGCATTTCGGACGCAGACGGGGACATCTCGGAACAGGCTCATACGATAAAGCTGCTGCTTCCACATGGCACCTCGCGTACCGCGCTGGTGGCGGTTTTCTCCGCCATCGGCGCTTCAGTCACCGTCAACGGGGTGGAACAGGTTAGCGGGGTCACCGCGAACGATTTCACCACGCCCCTGCGTTACCTGGTGACGGCCGATGACGGCTCAACGCGGGAATATACGGTGACTGTAGAGGTGGCCCGGAGCTCTGAAAAACAGATCACCTCTTTCATGTTCCGTTCGTCCGACAATCCGGCGCTGGCCTCGGACATTACCGGTCTCATCGCGGAAAAAACGATAGAACTGGTTCTTCCTTACGGGTCCAGCCCCGCTGACCTCGCCGCGTACTTCGTTGCCAGCGGAATATCTGTTACCGTCAACGGTGCGGTCCAGAAGCCCGGCCTTACAAGGAATAATTTCTCCCAGCCGCTTACCTACCGCGTCGAGGCGGAGGACGGGACTACGCGTGAATATACAGTAACCGCAACCATTGCGAAAAACAGCGCCAGGGAACTGGTGTCTTTTGTTCTGGACGGAGAAAGAGGCGCCATTGATAAGGAGGCCGGGTCGGTGTCGGTGCTGTTCCCCGCAGGGAAATCGCTGCAGGCGCTCACCGCCTCTTTCGTGGTGACCGGTGTGGCCGTGATCGTGAACGGGGTCGAGCAGGTCAGCGGGACCACGGTAAACGATTTCAGTACGCCGCTGCTTTATACGGTGCGGGCGGAAGACGGCAGCGAGCGGGGATACACCGTATCGGCAAGAAACATGGAGTACATTACCGGGTTATGGAATTTTGAGAGCATCGTCGAAGGGGAAGGCTACCGTGTGGTGGGCGCGATGCTGGCGCCTTCTCTCGAAGGAAACGGGCTCAACTTCGACGGCAGGAACGATTACGTACTGGTTCGCGACAGCGATGCGCTGGGGCTCTATGATGCGGGCAGCATCGAGGTCATCTTCAAGGCGCGATCGCTTAAAGACTACGCGGGGATCGTCCATAAGGGTGAGAAAGAGGACTTCAGCGACGAGGCGTACAGCCTCCAGTTCTGGGGCAAGGACACGCTCAGGATGATCATCACCAACGACCAGGGGAAACAGCTTTACGCCGACAGCACCGGGACGATAGTCACCGATACCTGGCACCATGTTGTGGCCGCGTGGGACGGCGGCTTTCTCAAACTGTATGTGGACGGCACGATCAGGGACACGGTGCCCAATACCATTGGAAAGCTCCGTGATTCCGCCGGCGGACTGGTGATAGGAGCTCAGCTTTCAAATAAAAAGTATAATACCGCATACGGCAACTTCTGCCTGGATGGGATCATAGACAGGGTGGTGGTCTACAACAGGTCCCTGAGCGAAAGCGAGATTACCGCTCATTACCGCGGTTTCTTTCCGGATGCCGGTTCGTCCCTTACGGCGTATATCCCCAGGCTGAAAAAGGTGAACGTGATCGCGGTCATCGTCATCATGGCGATGGTGATCGCGGCGATATTTGCGGTCAGGCGTATGGGGCGCGGCCGCGCCCCGTCATGATCGTCCGCTGCCGGTGATGAAACGAACGGAGATGGATGAAAGCTTTTCTTCCATTTCCCTGTAACCCGGCATTCCCGGGGGTGGA
Source organism: uncultured Leptospirales bacterium (assembly GCA_964624235.1). Taxonomy (GTDB): domain Bacteria; phylum Spirochaetota; class UBA4802; order UBA4802; family UBA5368; genus CAZUXY01. Next base: position 59,221 of record CAZUXY010000027.1, read on the forward strand.
GGAGAAGCGGCCCGGTCTTCGTGCAGAAGGGTCCGGGACAGGTAGTTGAGAATCGTCACGGCATCGAATTCCAAAACGGTGCTTTTTTCTCCGCCAGACAGTGTGACGGTGATGGTCCCGTCAAGGGGAGTGTGGCCGGTACCTAACAGCAACAGCACCAGGGCGGCATGATATGAGCGGTGGCTCTGGTCGTACAGGCCCTTCAGATACTCAATGTTCTCCATAAGTGACTCCTGGCCGCGGTCGATCCTCTGTGCGAGTTTCTGTATCAGCGCCAGGGCGAAATCGGGGCTGTTGCGGATCAGCGCCTCAAGGCTTTCGGGGTCCCCCACGGCGATGCTGCTCTCCTGCGTGCACACCGCGGAAACGGTCCTTCGCCGCTTCCCCAGTATGGTCATCTCGTTGAAAATCTGGCCCGCTTCAATGGAGTCCAGGATGACTTTTTCGCCGTTGGCCATGGTCCTTGAGAGTTCGACGTTCCCCTTTCTTACGAAATAGAAACTGCTGACCTCGTCGTTTTCCCTGAACAGGACGGCGCCCGGTTTATAGATGATTTCCTTCTGCATGATCGTGGAAAGGCGCATGAAGAGCCCCCTGACCGTCTGAAAACCCGGGAGCTTAAGGCTGAAAACGACACCGCGTGAGACGCGGAAGAGCATGTAACGCAGGTAAAACAACAGGAATAAGCGGCCCGGCGCGATATAACGCACCACCGTGCCCTTTGGTATCCCCGGTTCATGATGGTTTTCCCAGCTTACCGCGGCGCGTATCTTCGGTGAGCGCAAATCCCTGCATTCAAAAACCATGTGTGGTGACGATCCTTTCCCCAGGGGCTCCCCGGTTCTCAGGAAACAGTGCGTCGGAGTGATATCGAAAGTGACGATCGTCTCCTCAACGGGCCCGCCGGGAAGAACGGCGTCAACTATAATGGGTATACGAAGCAGGCTCTTCCTCAGGAAGTCGGGATTGACCGCCCCTACCGCCAGCAGGGTAAGCCCGGCTGACGCGGGGAATATGGAAAAGAGCAGGAAAAACTCATTGCGGTTGAGACTCAGCCCCGTGAGCTGCCCCAGGGGAATACTGAAAAGGGCCCCCGCAACGGACGCCGAGAGCAGCAGCAGTATGATCGCGGATTTCAATGTACCGTAACCGCCCCTGAACACCGGAATGCCCGCTGTGCCGGGCAGTCCCATGGAACGTCTGATCCACCGCTCGAATCGGGGCTGGCGGAATATGATGCGCCATTCCTCGAAATCCATCCCCCTGGCCCGCAATTCACCACGGGGAGGAACGAGTTTCGATGTGGCGAGTATGAGTTCGAAAAGTATTACCATGGCGAATATCATGGGACCGGTCACGTAGAGCATCGTGCCGCCGCTGAGCAGTAAAAAGTCGTACACGCCGTGAAGTAATCCCGGTATCAGCAGTCCCTTTACCATGCTCGATACCCTGTGCAGCCGCATGGCGTGGTAGTTATATTGTCCCAGGAAATAACCGGTCAGGCCGCAGGTCGTTATATGCAGCGGCGTCGAAAAGAAAGTGCGCGCGATTATGATATGGTCGCCGAAGTTCAACACGTACAGAAGGTTTTCCACCAGGGCAAAACCCGTCCCCGTGAATACGCCGGCAACAGTGCCTTCGAGGATACTGAAGGCGCCGTATTTTCTCTGAATAAGGTAAATGAAGATAAGGGCGCCGCTCTTTTCAAAAAGTGCGGCTTTTAAAAAGCCGTCGGCCAGGGGCGTGTGCCATGGAATAATACGGTCCAGCACGGGAGTACACAGATAGACGAGCAGCGCCAGGAGTATGCCGAAAAGGAAGGATTCGGCATGTTTGAAATACCTTGGCCTCAGGAAATTGCGCCGGTAGAATACATGGAAGTGCCTGAAATAAATGAGATAGAAAAGCGGTACGGGCGCCAGTGCGAAGACCAGGACAAAAAGCATGCCCCCTCCTGGGAATGGTGTAATTCGGGGCGGGGAAACGGGCGGCTGGACGCGGTAATGGCACGGCCCCGCCGAAAATCCGCCCTTATGGTAATACTATCGGCATGTGGATGGTTATTATATGAGCGCCGCGGGGTGTTTTTCCCGGGGAGAGGCGGGTGGACCTTTTAGACTTTCCTGAATACCGTACCGTTAAAGGTGGCGATGAGCTCT
>CAZUXY010000028.1:0-7691 GCA_964624235.1 uncultured Leptospirales bacterium
CATGAAGTGGCCAGAAACACCCAGATAAGATCAGAGGCGGTGGCCGAACAGCAGAATATACTTGATAAAGAATCCGACGAAAAATCCCGACAGGTAGCGTCACGGCTGGAAGAAAATAAAAAACTTGAACATGCAAGGATCATGAGGGAAGAACAGCAGCGGCGCAGAGGCAGGCAACAGCAGGACAAGGATGGAGAGGAAAAAAAAGAGGCAAAGGGAAAAAGCGCCGTTGTCGATGAAACCATGGGTAGATTTATTGATATTAAGAAATAATATTTCAATGTGACAAAAGGAAAAAATGCAGCTGGCCATAATCCTTTTTATCAACCTGATCCTCTGGGCATTGTTTTATCTGGTGATAAGCCTTAAACTGGAAAAATCCGCATCGGAATTCAGGGAAAAGCGTCTGCGACGCGAAATGGATGAAATTATACGTGAATTCAATGAAACGGCGGAGAGGAATATCTCACTGCTGGAAAACCGCATCACAGCCCTTAAAAGGCTGATGTCGCAATCAGGTTCCCGTCAGTCGGTTGATGTTAATATCGGCATGGAGGATTTCACCTCTGATATTCACAATCGAAAAGGCGGTCATACGACTGCAGTGGATCCATTGGTTTCAACCGCGGTGCCTGAGATGCACGCGGCAGGAGCCGGCATAAATGGAAACGGTGCCGGTGCCCGCCAGGGGGATAAATCGATCGCATCTTCAATCAAGTCTGAAGCAATAAACACGGTCGTTTCTTTTTTCAATAAAATGACAATAAGGGTGCGCGGCATAAAGGAACACTTTTCACACTCGGGAGATTCCGAAACCCATAACTCAAAAAACGAACAGGTAAAAAAGTCTGGAATGCCCCTGAGGGATTCCTCTCAGGAAAATTTCCCCATAGAGAAGGGACTGGAACAGATATCCTCCATGGGGTTCCATCCGAAGAAAAAGAAAGCACCCGATATCGATGAGGAATCGATTATCAGAATGTTTGAAAAGTGCGATGATAAATACGCACTTATAACCGAACTTTACAGCAAGGGCTGCACGCTGGATTTACTTACCCGTTGTTCCGGGGTCCCGGCCGGTGAGATCAGGCTGGTGCTGAATCTTAACAGGTCCCTTGATGATGGTACCGCGGGTCAGTAGCGGACGGGACCGATTTTTCTTTCCTGGTTTGTATCACTGTAAAGTCGCCTGTAAACGAAATTAAAGCGTGCCTGTTCAATTTACCTTATAACGTGACTTTCGATATTCAAGTCCATACCGGGTCGGGGAATGATCGACTTCAACAACATTAAGCGTTTGACAGAGGATGAATTCAGAAAATTCGCCAGGCTTGTATACGAGGAAAGCGGAATTTTTCTTAAAGATGCCAAGATAACCCTGTTGTCGAACAGATTGAGAAAAAGACTGAATGCTCTCAAACTGGGGACCTTCACCGAATATTACGACTATATCCATCAGCTGAAAGACAAGGTGAAGGAAATCGAGCAGCTTATCGATGTAGTATCCACTAACGAAACCTATTTTTTCAGGAACGAGAGGCAGTTTGAGGCTCTGTCAAAGGCATGTTTCCCCGATCTTTCCGGAAAAATCAAGAACAGGAAACTGCGAATATGGAGTGCGGGATGTTCCACGGGAGAGGAACCCTACACGCTTGCGATATGCGTACTGGAAAATATGAATCTGTTTCATGGATGGGACATAGAGATCATCGCGACGGATATAGCGCCCTCGGTGCTTGAATTCGCGCGGGTCGGGGAATACTCGGGCAGAAGAATCGAGAAGGTTCCAAAGGAGATACTGGACAGGTATTTTGAGCAGGACAAGCAGTATCCTGAAGTGTATCAATTGAAGGAACCGGCACGCAGACTGGTAAAGTTCTATTACCTTAACCTTTTCAAGAGTCCCTACCCTGAGAATTGTGATGTTATTTTTTGCAGGAATGTGATGATCTATTTCGACCGGGAGTACCAGAAGAGATTGATAGACGGATTTGCAAAAGTGCTGCTTCCGCACGGCTATCTTTTCATCGGCCATTCGGAAACGCTGCATTCCATTTCAGAGGATTTTATATATAAAAAAGTGCTGGACTCTCCTGTGTATGTATTTAAAGGAGCAGGAAAATGAACTTTAATCTGATTAATGTGGGTATTGCGGACTCCTGTGTCGCTTCACCGCCGAATATTCTGCGTACTATACTGGGATCTTGCGTGGGCATATGTCTTTACGATAAGGAGAATTCGATCGCAGGGCTTTCGCATATAATGCTTCCCGTCCAGAATGAGAAACACTCCAATCCTAAAAAATACGCGGACAGCGCCATCCCACTGCTTGTTGAGGACATGGAGAAAGCGGGAGCGAAGCGAACCGGGATAGTCGCGAAAATCGTAGGCGGTTCCACGATGTTTAAAATGACCGGGAACAGCATGATGAGTGAAATAGGCAAGAACAACATCCAGAAAGTGAAAGAAATACTGGGGAACCTCAATATCAAAATAATTGCAGAGGATATCGGAGGGGATTACGGGCGAACCATAGACTTCTACTCGGAGGGAGGAAGTCTTAAAATCAAATCCCTGGGAAGGCCCGAAAAGGTTCTGTGAGGAAACATGGAAAGCATGACCGGCTACGCCTTTCTGGAGAACAATACAGAGCAGTTTTCGTATTCCATTGAATTGAAATCGCTCAACTCAAAATACCTCGAATGTTTTATAAATCTGCCGCGCATTCTGAGAAATGAAGAAAATGAAATCGACGGAATTTTAAAAAGCCGCTTTGGAAGGGGTAAGCTCGAGTTGAACATTGAGTTATATGACTGGGTTTCCACAAGGCCCGTGAATATAAACAGGGACCTGTTGAAAAAATATTATAAGGAAATGAAAAAAACGGCACTTGAACTCAAAACCGATGATCCGATTGCACTCGATAGATTGCTTGTGCTCGAGGGTGTGGTAATGAAGGAGAAATCGATACTCACGGCGCGATCAAGGGCCGATATTTTTAAAAGCCTGACCAGGGTGATCGGTCAGACCATTAAAATGCGCAGGCAGGAAGGGACGGCGACCAGAAAAGATATACTGGTTTCCCTGGGAGCTATTACAGTAAGCTCAGTAAGAATCAGGGCTTTGTCCAGGGAAGTTTCACGTGGACTCTTTGAGAAACTGAAAAAGAAGATCGAGGCGCTGGTTGACAAAAGCATTGACGAAACCCGGCTCTATACCGAGATCGCGATACTGGCGGAAAAGCAGGACATTAATGAAGAACTGATGAGGCTCAACGATCATATTCAGAAGTTCAAGCAGATCATGTCGAGCAAAGGGCAGTTGGGTAAACAGCTTGATTTTTTATGTCAGGAAATGTTCCGTGAAATAAATACCATTGGGTCTAAATCCAACAACTCTGAAATCGCGCATCTTGTTGTTGACATGAAAAACCATATAGATAAAATTCGTGAACAGTGCAGGAACGTTGTATGAAAACGTCATTAATCAATATTGGATTCGGCAATGCGGTGATAGCAGACCGTGTGATCGCCGTCATCACCCCGCAATCGGCATCTGGTAAAAGGATACGGGAAGAGGCGAAAGAGAACAGCATGCTGGTCGATGCCACGCACGGCAGGAAAACCAGGTCGATTATTATAATGGATAGTAATCATGTTGTACTGTCCGCAATGCAGCCGGAAACCCTGGCCAACAGACTTTCTACGAATAATGCGGAATGAAAAATTTTCAATAGTATTTTCCGCGCCCTCCGGAGCCGGGAAAACAACCCTCATCCAGCGGCTTGTAGCCGGCGACGATATGTTCGAGTTTTCCATATCAACTACAACAAGGCGGCCCCGGCCCGACGAAAAGGAGGGCGTCCATTATTACTTTGTAGATGAGACAGAGTTTGAAAGGATGAAGGCGGGTGATGAATTCATAGAATGGGCGGTGGTTCATAAGAACAATTACGGTACCACAAAAAAAGAGGTTGACAGGATCAAGGTCACCGGAAAAATCCCTGTATTTGATGTGGATGTCCAGGGGGCGAGAACCCTGAAAGCAGTACTTTCCGAAGCAGTTTTCATTTTTATCGTTCCGCCATCCCTGGAAGTATTAAAAAGCCGTTTGCGTGCGCGAGATACCGAATCAAAGGAACAGATTGAGATTAGAATCGAGAATGCCCTGAATGAAATCACGGAGTATGTTCGTTACGACTATGTGGTGATCAATGACACAGTGAATGAGGCCTTGTCTGAGATTAGATCCATTATCAGGGCGGAAAACTGCCGTTCTTCAAGAATGAATAACACGTTGCTAACACGGGGGATTGTAAATGATAATACCGCTGGATAAGCTTATGGCATTGAGAGGAAACAGATATATTTTTACCCGGGCCACGATGATCATGGTGGACAAAATGGGCAATATAAAGGACTATCCCGAAAGTGACGAGAACTGGAAGGTGGTTCCCAACATCCTGAAGCTGGTTCTTGACGAGAAGTTGAATTTTAAATATGAACCGGATCCGGATGAAGAATAGAACCCATAAATTATCTGGGGAAAACCCGTGTTATCTCAGATAAAGGGGCTGGTAATATCAAAGCTGTTGTATTGATCGGACCGACAGCGGTTGGTAAAACTGAGACATCTCTTTTCATGGCGGAACACGGTTTTGAAATCATTTCTGCTGATTCCGTACAGGTGTACCGATACCTCGACATAGGCAGCGGAAAACCCTCGGCCGCCCAAAGAAAAAAGGTTCTACACCATCTCATCGATATTGTTGATCCTGACTTAAATTTCAGTGCGGGAGATTTTTGCAGGGAGGCGATAAAAGCTGCGGAAAAAATATCGCACAGGGGTAACTTGCCTCTCTTCGTAGGGGGAACAGGACTTTATATAGATGCGTTTTTCAAGGGACTTTCAGTAATCCCTGTTATCAGTTCTCCGGTGAAAGCCCGTTTGAAGGAAGAATTGAATACCGGAGGGCTTCAGCCGTTATATGAAGAACTGTGTCGTTGTGACCGGATTTTTGCAGAAAAGATACATCACAATGACAGGCAGAGAATACTCAGGGGGCTTGAGGTGTACCGGGAAACCGGAAGGCCGTTAAGCGGCTATTTCGGGTCGAAGGAAGGTCACGAATCGGATAATACTCTTTATATCGGATTACGCACGGAAAAGCAGGACCTGTATAAGAAGATTGATACCCGTGTCGATACTATGATCTCAGAGGGATTGGTTGATGAAGTGGTCCGCCTTCGCGGGATGGGATATGGTCCAGGGCTGAATTCGATGAAATCGATAGGCTATGCCGAATGCAATGAATACCTGGACGGGGATTTAAGCCTGGAGAAAGCGGTGGAAAAAATAAAAATCCAGACTAAAAGATATGCGAAACGGCAGATGACATGGTTCAGAAAAAATCCACGGATTTACTGGTACAATGTTTTTGATCTTGAAAAAATAATGAACCTTGTTTATTCTTGGAAAAACAGTCTTTAAAATGCAAACAGGGCTGATCTGTTAGGGGGATTATGGTTATCGTTAATGATGCTGTTAAGGTAATCTTGTAAGATCCAGACGGCCCATGTGATAAACAAATAATTGAGGGGAAGGTGCGATTGTGAAACAGACAAAAAATCTGCAGGATAATATTTTAAATCTTGCACGTAAGGAAAAGCTGGAGATTACAATTTATCTCATGAACGGTGTCCCGATTAAGGGAAGGGTGCTCAGTTTTGATAATTTTACTATCCTGGTTGAGGTGGATAAAAAACAAAACATGATATATAAACACGCGATCTCGACCATAGTCCCCTCCAAACCGCTGCAGTACCGAGAGGATGACACCTCTGCCTGAGGCCGATACCATGAAAAACTTCGGATGGAAGATATTCGCAATATTCCTTGTGGGTTCGGTCATCTATGGCGCGTATACCGGACTTTATATTGTTGGTGATGATCAGTTTGGTGTTTTAAAGGACGAGGCCGGCGGAGCAAATCGTTACCTTTATCCGGGGTATAATATTGTATATCAAAATCTGGTTCCCGGACGGGTGAAGGTAACTTTACACCGGAAGAAAGCGGCTGATTCTATTGAGATAAAAATACCGGTATCTCCCTTGCAGGATTTGAAGAGCGATTATTATAACGTCATTCTAAAAGTAAATATCTCCTATGAAATCAGTACCCGTGAATTGACGGTGGGGCCGGAAGATTTTGCTGAAAATCCCCACGCGGTGACCGAATTACTGACGAAAATACTCCAGTCACATTTTGAAAAAAAATTGTACCCGTACATGGTTCCGAATTATAACAGAGCCGCCATGAGCAACGCCGTCGCGCAGATTATAAAAGACGCCGCCCGCGAAGTGTCCGCATTCGCCCTCGGTATGGGTGTTAAAATTAACACGGTGGAATCTGCCGGCAATATGTACCTGCCTGACAACAAGACATATTTTGAGGGTTTGGCCTTGATGGATCAGATTAGGACCATTGAAAACAATAATAGAAAGGAAATGCTGATCATAAAGAACAGTCTCGAAAAAGAAAAACTCCTGAAACAGGAATATCTGGGCAAGCTGGGCGATATTTCCAAACTGATTAAGGAAAATCCAGATCTTTTGAAGTATATTTATATTGACAGGCTCGCGGGGAATGTGAAAGTGATCATTGCTCCTGAAAAAACCGGTATGCCTCTCAATCTCGATAGTGATAATAAAACTGAAAACAAGAAACTCAGGGGAGAAGTAGATAATCTTCGGTAAGCCCAATTGAAATATTAAAAAATTTAAGGAGATGTATATGCCTTGCGGTAGGAAAAAGAAAAGAAGAAAGATAGCGAATCATAAGAGAAAAAAGAGAAGACGACAGAACCGTCACAAAAAGAAATAGCGGTATTAAATTATAAGGAAATGATATCAGAAGAGATTGGTGAAACGATAAACCGCCAATCTCTTTTGTTATAACCCGGGCATACGCCATGCGGAAATCACCCGATAGAAACAAACAAGTTTCCAAAGATCAGGCTAAAACAGTCTGGAAACGCAGACCATCCGAAATACGAGGGTATCAGGCGGCATTGTATTTAAATGCTGAGAATGGCGACTACCTGCGGGTGGATTATAATCTCAAAGACAAGCGGGTGCGTATTTACCTTGAAGATTCCGAGGAAGGAGGCAATCCCTATTATCTGGTAGTCCAGAACGGAAAAGTCACCGCTCAGAGAAATGCGACAACCGGCAGGGCATATGCCGTTTCTGACAAGCTTATGAGCCGTTCGGCGCTGCTGCTTACCATTTCGAACAGACAGGTTTTCGAAATGGTGAATACAGGTCTTGGTCTTGAAGCGGTTGAGAAACTAAGCAGGGAAAAGCAGATAAAGCGTGAAGAACGTAAAGAAATGCTGGACCAGACCAGAAAGCGTTATTTCCGCCCGGAATCCGCTTCGGCCGGTGATGACGCCGAGGCCGGTATCACTACGTCACGAAGGTTTTTAATAGACCTGCTGGACATTGTAATGGGGATGCTGGTATGTGGTGGATTATTTCTGTATCATCACGATTATGTTGTTTTAGGTATTAGCGCCGCGGTCACGGGTGTAGTACTGGGACTGATGGATATGCTTTTTAGGGGCCGGCAACCTTCGATAGTAAAAATGCTTCTATTCGTCATTTGCGGTCTTGGTGTCTATATTTACTGAT
>CAZUXY010000028.1:7701-60841 GCA_964624235.1 uncultured Leptospirales bacterium
CTACTTTTTTTAAAGAAATGGATGTATCGATATATCCTTTGTGCTCCAGGTCTGAATTCCCTGAAAAATATACAGGTGGGGTATATGTTCACCCCGGTTGGCTCACGGCAGCCTTCGGTGGATATTTGGGCTATAGGTTCTGGTGAATACTTAAAACGTTTTCCCCCGGTATTATTAAGAATTAATGCTTGAAATGATTAGTGGAAAAAGTTACCCTATTCACTCAGATAAAAGGATTAAGGGAATGGTCTCTCCGTTATTGCGTAATGACGAGGCTCCTTAAATCTACTGAATATGGTTAAATATGCAATAAAGATCTCAGGGGAATGATATGGAAAAAACCACTGAAAAAGCACAAGGATCTCTACAGATCGTGTGTTTTAAGATCGGCAAAGAGGAGTATGGACTGGATATCCTGAGAGTGCAGGAAATTTTAAAAATGCCCAAGGTAACCCTCCTTCCCAAATCGGCTGAGTTTATAATGGGGGTGATAGATCTGCGCGGTAAGGTAATACCCATTATCGATTTAAGCAGGCGCTTCAGGATAGAGGACACCGCAGCGACTGGAAATAAAAGGGCGATAGTGGTCGATATACGCAATAAAAAAGTAGGTCTCGCCATCGACTCGGTGAGTCATGTGATAAAAGTTGATACGAAGGACATAGAACCTCCCCCACCCATAGTAAAAGGTATTTCGGGACGTTATGTTGTCGGTATTGCAAAGCTGGAAAACAGTTTTGTCGTTGTGCTCGATATCGATCAGATTTTTCTGGCAGATGAACTAAGCTCCTTCTGACCCTGTAAAGGCGTTTCTTGCCTTCCTGAATATCTCTTTAAGCGGATGACCGCTGTTCTCGGCGGTTTTCTTACAGTCATCGAATTCAGGCTGGACATTGACGGGATTCCCTTTATAGTATCCGGTTTTAATTCGAATACTGTTTCTGCCCAGATTCACCGTTGTGTATTCTCTCTGCAGTTTTTCCCTTGATACCTTGAAGTATCTGATACCCAGACTGGTAGTCTCCCTGTAAATGGATTCCTTAATGGAATCGATAGCTTCCGAGGTCGCCAGGATGGTAATAAGGGAACCAGGTCTTCCTTTTTTCATTACTATCGGAGTAATGTACATATCTAGGGCACCCTTTTTGAAAACCTCCTCCATGAGATACGGGTAAATCTGGGGGTTCATATCGTCAATGTTCACTTCAATCTGATAGATTTCCTCCCGTGTGATATCGTCCTTTTCCACGAGCATTGCCCTGGTGTAGCTCGGGAAGGGATAGGGTCTGGTGCCGAAACCGGTTCCGTTTTTCACCAGGGTAAATGATGGTTCGGCAGTAATCTGGGTACCCAGGGCGGTCAGGATGGCGGCGCCGGTCGGTGTTACAAGTTCCCCGCGGCGCTCCGTGTAACGCACCCTGAATCCCCTGGTCAACTCAACCACCGCCGGTACGGGAACGGGAAGCTCTCCATGTTGTGACCGCACCGTACCCGTGCCGAAGCAGAACTCGGTAAAATAAATCTCTTTTACGCCGAGCATCTCCATAACGATACTGAAAGCGACAATATCCACAATGCTGTCTACCGCACCAGTCTCATGAAAGTGCACCGTGTCGGGAACCTGATTGTGGACCCTGGCCTCGGCCTCTGCAAGCCGGGTAAATACATTCAGCGATGTTTCCTTTACGTAATAGGAAAGACGGCTCTTGTTTATTATCGACCGTATGTCGTTAAGATTCCTTTCGCGGTCTTCCACAGTCGCGGTGATTCCGGCCGAGTACCCTGAAAGGCCATACCTGTTCGTCTTTTCGGGTGATATTCTCCACCCGGGGAGATCGAGTTTCTCCAGTTCCTCCGACAGCAGCCTGTGGTCGACCCCTAAATCCAGCATGGATCCGACGATCATGTCGCCTGATACGCCGCACTGTATGTCGAATATGAGTGTAGTAATCATTGCGTGGTGTAGATTTTTTCAGCGGTTTTAAGGATCCTGTATGCCAGAAATGCCGCGCCGAATCCGTTGTCAATGTTCATGACCGCGATCCCGGGAACGCATGAGTTCAGCATTGAAAGCAGGGGAGTCAGACCGTTGAAAGAGGTTCCGTATCCGGATGAGCCGGGCACTGCAATGACAGGGCACTGGACTATCCCGGCGACAACCGACGGCAGTGCGCCCTCCATTCCGGCAACGACGATCACCGCCGAAGATGCGCTCAACTGTTCCTGATAATGCATTACCCTGTGTATACCGGCGACTCCAAGGTCATGAATTCTTGTCATGTTCAATCCGAGCATCAATCCGGTTTCGTAAGCTTCTTCGGCGACGGGAATGTCAGAGGTGCCTGCGGTAATCACGGATATCGCCCCTTTGAGCGGAGAAATCTCGCTGTTGATGAACGAAATCGTGCCGGCGGTCTTATTGAACCTGGAAGAGGGATGATCCTTTTTTATTACGGTAAAATGATTTTCTCCGGCTCTGGTTGCCAGGAGATTGGATCCGCGCCGTATGATCTTTTCGGCGATGGAAGACACCTGCTCGGGTGTTTTCCCCTGGCAGAAGATCACCTCGGGGAATCCCCACCGGATTTCCCGGTGATGGTCGATCTTTGCGAAATCAATATCTTCAAAAGGGAGTTTGGAAAGGTACTCGATCAGTTCCGCCTCAGGGAGTGAGTCTTCCCTGTATTGTCTAAGCAGTTCCTTTATTCTGGTTATGGACATATTAATAGGCGGCGATCAAAATGGTTTCAATTTCATCCCTGGAAAGCTGACGCGGCGCGTTCTGTATGAAGGGATACCCCATGGCGATGTCGGCTATTCTTGAGAAATCCGTCTTGGTGATATCAAACTGTGACAAACGCTGGGGCATGTCAATTTCTATTTCAAGCTTCCTCACTCCTTCAACCGCCTTGATGGCCGCCTCGATGACAGTAATCTCCTTTACGTCCTCGTCCATTACTTTCGACATCTGAACGTATTTTCCCGGGGAAGTGGTGAGATTATACTCCATGATATGCGGCAGGATTACCCCCATGAGTTTATTGATGGGCTCGCTTAGTCTGGTCGATAGCGCCAGTGCCACGGCAAGGGAGATGGAAAGATTTGAAACCGTGAAGGCGATACCGCTCATCAGGGACGCCATTGAAAGCTGGGTACGTGCATTCTGGTTGTGAGGTTCCCTGTATACCAGGGGGAGATTTTTAAAGATCAGATCTATTGCCCTCAGCGCATAGGCGTTGATGAGGCCGTTTGCCCCCTTTGAGATGACCGATTCCGTCGCTATCGCAAGCGAACTCACGCCGCTGTTGGTCGTGGTTTCATCATCCAGGTTCAGGGTAATCATGGGGTCTATGATAGTGATTTTGGGGAAAAGATGACGGTGCGTGTAAATTTTTTTTATGGGTTCCTGAAGATCGCGCAAATAAAGCAGTGGCAGTATCTCGAAGCCGGATAATGGATGGGTCGGCAGGGTAACCAGCGGTATGGGTGGAGCGATTGAGGGATTCTCAAAAAGGTCTTCACAGAAAAGATAGTTGTTTGCGAGGACCGAGACCGCTTTTGCGGCGTTCATCGAGTTGATGCCGCCGAAACCCAGTATTACGTCACAGTGCGATTTCTTGGCGAAGTAGGTCGCTGAATCGATATATTCAGTGTTTGGAACTTCACCTATCTCGTCATATATGAGGAAACCGAGCTTTGAGGAGTTGATGCTGCTGGAGATGATTTCGAGCGTTTCGCCGAATTTTTCCAGATCACTGGTTGTGGTTATCAGGAGTACTCTGGAACCCAGATTTTTCAGGATTGCCCCGGAATCGGAAAGTATACCCTGTTTAAAAAAAATCTCTGTTGGAAGATAGAAATCAGAAACCGTGCCGCCTTTCAAGATCATCCTCGCCGATATGGAGATAAAAAAAGCGGACATTTGTAATCTCCGCTTTTTGTGTTCAAAACAGAAACCGGGTTTTTCAGCGCTTATTTCCTCAAAAGCTGCCGCGCAATTTTATCGGCAACCATTTCCAGAACCTTGTCATCGGTGAATTTATCGTACGTTCCGTCCTGAATCCGGCTCTTTATCTCCTTTACCCTGTCCATCCTGATATCAGGACTTTCTTTGACGATGTGCCCGTATTTAGCGGTCTCCGCCGCCTGTTTGGCCTCGGATGAAATATGGACTGAATCGGCTTTTTTAGATTCTTTGGCCTTTGAAACGGATTTGGCGTTCTTAGACTCTACTATATTGTTTATGTTGCCAATTTTATCTATTACCATATTATCAACCCTCAGTGGTTTTCTAGTTATAGTATCGGAAATTTCCGCCAAATCTTTAATAAATATCGTTAAATTCGATGTAAATATAAGAAAAAACAGCCAGGTAATCAAGAACAATTTCTCATTTCACCGTTCCAATAATGAGGCGCAAAACCGGCGGAATTATGATTCTGGATCGTTTTTAGCGATGTCTTTCTCCCGAATATGGATTGCCAGGGTGAATTCACCCTTTTCAACGAGTGAATCCAGGTTTTTTATCACTTCGCTTACCGGCCCTGAGATATATTCCTCATGGATTTTACTCATTTCCCTGCCTATGATTATATCGGCACCGGGGAAAACTTCATGTATGGTCAGTATTGTTTTTTTTATACGATAGGGTGATTCATACAGTACGATAATTCCTCCCGATCGGGACAGTTGCACCAGTTCCCTTTTCTTCTTCCCCTCCTTTTTACTGAGGAATCCGCCGAAATGGATGTTCTTTGAAGGAAAACCGCCAATGGACACGATGCTGGTCAGTGCCGAAGGGCCGGGCACCGGCAATATGCTGATATTCCTGTCGCGAGCGCCGCTTACCAGCCTGCTCCCCGGATCGGATACGCCTGGAGTTCCTGAGTCGGTGAGATAGGACACGCTTTTCCCTTCGAGCAGAAGGTCCACCGCTTCGGATATTTTTTTTTCGTCGGAATGGGCGTGCAATGATCGCACCGGCAGATCGATATTATAATGGGACAACAGTTTTCGGGTTTGACGTGTATCTTCACAGTACACAATGTCCGTGTGGTCTCTGAGTACACGCAGTGCCCTCAACGTGATATCCTCCAGATTACCGATGGGAGATGCGATGATATACAGCGTGCCGGCATCCATTATTTCACTGACCCATGGGGTGATTTTCGTGTGTTTCGTTTTCAAGGATGGAATCCAGCAGCTCCGTTACTTCATTATAGTCGGCGGTGACCATGATTTTACCCCTTATTACCGCGGCGTTTCGTATGCCGTGAATGTATTTCACCAGGTGTTTCCTCATCAATATGGTACCGTACTCACCGTAATAATCGCGCATGAGCCGCAGGTGCCGCTTAATCTGGGATATCATTTCGCCGGTGTCGGGAAAGACGCCGCTGAAAATCCAGGGGTTTCCTATGGCACCGCGTCCTATCATAACGGCGCTGCATCCTGATTCTTTAAGACGCGTACGGGCTTCATCAAAAGAACGTATATCGCCGTTGCCCACAACGGGAACCCTCGCCTGTTCAGCGATTTCCTTAATCGCGGTCCAGTCGGCGCTGTTTCCGTATTTCTGGGCCCTGGTTCTTCCATGAACTGATATGAGCGCGATCCCAGTCCCTTCCAGGCATTTGACGGTCTCACGATAATTTTTGCTGTTTTCATCCCAGCCCAGACGTATTTTTGCAGAAACGGGGAGTGAGACCTTGTTGATGATAGCGGTTACTATTTTTTCCACCAGACCCAGGTCCCTGAGAAGGGACGCCCCCCCGCCGTTGGAGCATATTCTTTGGGCACAGCACCCAAGGTTTATGTCTATCAGGTCGGGGGCCAGTTCCTCGATTCTCAGGGCCGCCTCGCCCATGACCTCCGGGTCCTTACCGAAAAGCTGAATCCCCACCGGACGTTCCTCGCCTGTGAAACGCGTCAGATCGAGGGTTTTAGCGCTGTTCCTGACAATCCCCTCGGCGCTGATTAGTTCGGTGAAAACCATAGCGGCACCGTGCGAGCGGGCCAGACGGCGATAGGGGGAGTCGGTGTAACCGGCGAGGGGTGCCAGCACCATATCGCCGTGAATTTCAAGGTCTTTGATTTTAAACATCTGTCGCGCTTCCCCTGCGGCGCAGGAACGGGCTGTCGTCATCGTATGAATTCCGAGAATCTTTTGTGGTCCAACTGATGCGTACGGTGATTTGTCGCCGTTGCAAAGATTACATAAACAGTGTGCCGTAATCCATCCGGGCAGACTCCATTACTTTCAGATACAATCGGGGAACAGTCACGTCAATTCAATTTTAACACGGTACATGCCGGGTGTAACCTGTTTCAGGAATCATTTTCCCCGGGAGGGTAAGTAATGATTAACGACCGCATTATATGGAAACAAAAAACAAAGAATGTTCTTGAAAATATCAATGCATATTGATAACAACAGGTTACGCGATGTACTTTATTTTAAGGAGGCGTAAAATGTGGTGGAGGACTTTCAGAAAGAAAGGCACCGGTGTACTTGTATTTTCCCTCCTGCTGATGATGCATGCTATTGCTCTTCCTGCGCAGGAAAAACGCCTGACCATAATCCATACCAATGATCTGCACTCTCATTTTATTCCGTTTTCACCGGAGATAGATTTTACGCCGCAGAAAACCGGTGATGACCTCACCATAGGAGGGTTTGCACGTATTGCCACGGTCATCGCGCGTGAAAAAGCGGCGCGGAAAAATCCCGTTCTCGTAATGGATGCGGGTGACTTCACTATGGGCAGCCTTTTTCATATGCGTGCCCGGGAGGAATCCTTTGAACTGCGCCTCATGAAAACCATGGGTTACGACGTGGTGACACTGGGGAACCACGAATTCGATCTTATGCCCGGCGGACTCGCCCGTATACTCAACAGTGCCCGAAGGCTCGGCGGTGCCCCGGATATAGTATCTTCAAACATGCAGTTCAGCCGTGAAAGCGATGAGGACGATGCGCTGGAAAAAGCGGTACGGCAGGGACTGGTAAAACCATACATCATTAAAAAAGTTGAGGGTCTGCGCATAGGTATCTTCGGCCTGCTGGGCACGAACGCGGCCGAGGTCGCCCCTTTTGCCTCTCCCGTGAAATTCAGGGACATGTACGATACGGCCCGGGAGATGGTACGTCAGTTACGGGAAAAAGAAAAAGCTGATCTGGTAATTTGCATCTCTCACTCCGGATTGTTTCAGGGTGCCGCTTCTGAGGATGAGGTCCTGGCTGAGAAGGTAAAGGGTATCGACATCATCATAAGCGGACATACTCATACAAATCTAAAAAAACCCCTGCAGAAAAACGGCGCCATTATAGTACAGGCGTATGAATACGGCAAGTTGGTCGGCGTACTTGATGTGATCGTTCAGGGGGGCAGTCCCAAGGTTTCAGGATACCGGCAGATTGCCGTGGATGACTCCATCCCCTCCGACCCCCGCATTCAGCGGGAAATAGAAACTTTTATAGCCGGTATCAATAAGAACGTACTGGCGCCCCATAATCTGCGTTATTTCCAGAATATCGCTGAAACGGGATTTGACATGGTGATGCGGGAAGATGAAACCACACTCGGCAACATGATCACCGATTCGATCCGATGGTATGTGAACAAACACGATTATGACCCCGCCGATCCCGTTACGAAGGTGGTCATGGCGGTAGAATCCAACGGGGTCATCCGCGACAATCTTTTAAAAGGAAAAACCGGAAAGATCGCGGTTGCCGACGTCTTCAGAACTATCCCCCTGGGTATCGGTATGGATGGCACCATGGCATACCCGCTGATTACTTTTTATATTTACGGTGCGGAAATCAAGAAAGCGCTCGAAATCCTCACGAGTATATATCCCCTCAAAGGGAGCGATTATTTTCTGCAGATTTCCGGCATCAAATTCACCTATAATCCGTACCGCGCTATTTTTGACAGGGTTACGGAGATCCGGATCGGTGATGAAAAAGAAGGATACCGTCCCCTGGATTATTCTTCTTCCAACAAAACCCTTTACCGGGTAGCGGCGAATATTTACAACGCTACTTTTCTAAAGGTGGTGGGTAATTTCACGTATAAAATTCTTACCATAGTGCCCAAAGACCGTCACGGGAGGCCCGTTAAAGACCTTAAAAGCTGCAGGGTTGATGCGGATCGAAATAAAACCGGGATACAGGAACTAAAGGAATGGACCGGGGTCATGGAGTACCTTAAAAGCTTTAAAGACACTAACGGGAACGGTCTGGCTGATATCCCTGCCGGCTATAGCAGGTTGCAGGGAAGGATCGTCAGGAAAGCTTCTCTGAGTCCCTTTTCACTGCTGGTGCGGCCTTCCATGCCCACATGGGTTGTACTGGGAGTTATACTCCTGCTGTTACTTGTTATTACCGGTGCAGTCCGCCTCGTGATGAAACGCCGCCGGCGGAAAAACTGATACCAACAACAGCGAAAAACCAGTGACCGTGTGGATTCCCTTTGTACGTTGTTATCGGGAATTCACACGGGACACCTGAAAACATTTTAAAAAACCAGCATCTGCCCCGTATTAATTTAAACCGGTCACCGCGCCTGAACACCACCGGGAAAGAAGGTCTCCCGTGAGTGCAGGTATTGTACCGAAACCTATTCTCTTTTTACAGCAGGAACCAGCCATGCTCGCCAGTACGTTGTCATTAGCGGTCCAGGGTATCGATGCCCAGATGGTGGAAATTGAAGTGGATATCGTAAAGGGCCTTCCGGGATTTACCATTGTCGGCCTTCCTGACTCGACCATCAGGGAGTCACGTGAACGGATCCGCTCGGCCATCGAAAACAACGGGTTTGAGTTTCCACCCCGGAATTTCGTTGTTAACCTGGCCCCCGCCGGGTTCAAGAAACAGGGTTCCAATTTCGACCTTCCCATCGCCATGGCCATACTCCATGCCACGGGGCAGGTGGAGTGCGATCTGAAAAGCATTCCCATGGTGGGAGAATTGTCGCTGGATGGCAGGGTGAAGCCGGTACGGGGTGTTATTTCCATGGCCATAACCCTGTATCGCAGCGAAAAAAAAGGGTTTATTGTGCCCTTCGATAACCGTTATGAGGCGTCGGCCGTGGAACATATAGAGATATACCCGGTATTGAACCTTAAAGAATCAATAGCGGTTTTCAGGGGTGAGGGATCGGCGTTCAGGCCTGAAAAGAAACCCGTACAGGGCGGCAATAACGGTCTTGATTACGCCGAGGTCAGGGGCCAGGAGAGTGCCAAGCGCGCCCTCGAGATCGCCGCGGCCGGACACCATAACGTTCTGCTCTATGGTCCTCCGGGTTCGGGTAAAACCATGCTGGCGAAACGCCTCCCAACGATACTTCCACCTATTACCGAGCGTCAATCCATAACGGTTACCATGATACATTCGGTGGGGGGTATGTTGAAACCGGGTGACGGATTGATCACAATGCCGCCGTTCCGTTCCCCTCATCATACATCTTCAGATGCAGCCCTGGTGGGCGGTGGAAGAATACCCACAGTGGGGGAGGTATCCCTGGCGCATAACGGGATACTTTTCCTTGATGAATTCGTGGAATTCAAGAACAATGTTTTACAGGCCCTGCGTCAACCGCTTGAGGACTGTGAGATCTCCATAGCCAGAGCCAGCGGAACGGTGACCTTCCCCGCGGATTTTATGCTGGTAGCCTCCAGTAATCCATGTCAGTGCGGGTATCTGTTTGATCCCGAGATATCGTGCAAGTGCTCTCCGCTCAAGGTAAAAAATTATTTTCAGAAGATCGCGGGTCCGATACTGGACAGGCTTGATCTCGAGGTGCTTGTTCCCCGTGTGCCCTACAGGGACCTGTTCAGCGCGGGGCGGGAGGAATCTTCGGCGACCATACGGGAGCGCGTGTGCCGTTCCCGCGAAATCCAGACGCGCAGGTTTCGCAGTCGCGCTTCGGCGTATAACTCCAGAATGACCAACGATGAGATCCGGGAATACTGCGCCCTTGACCGGGAAACCGAAAAAATCCTTGAGGCAGCGGTAACCAGGCTGTATCTCTCGGCACGGTCCTTCATGAGGATACTGAAGGTAAGCAGGACCATAGCCGATCTTGAATGCGAGGAAAAAATAAAAAAAGGCCACGTACTGGAGGCTCTTTCATATAAAAACCTTCAGCGGAATTATGAGATATGAAGGGACATACACACAAAAGGAATCACACCCTGATACAGCGTACCCACTGACCCGGTTTTTTTTCTGTAAGCGCGACAGGACCCTGCATACATTCTTCGGCCCTCAAGGCACAGCGCGGATAAAAAATACAGGATGATGGTTTTTCGGTGATCGTGGGTACCATGCCGGGGATGGGATTCAGTTTTTTCTTGCGGTCGCCGATGCGGGGTATGGCGTTGAACAGCCCGACGGTATAGGGATGCAGTGGTGAACTGAATATCCGCCTCACGCTGCCTGTTTCGAATATTTCACCGGCATACATGATGGCTATAAAATCCGCCACGTTGGCGACGATACCCAGGTCATGGGTAATAAGCACAAGTGACATGTCGCGTTTCTTCTGCTGATCGAGCAGCAGTTCCAGGATCTGGGCCTGGATGGTGACATCCAGGGCCGTTGTAGGCTCATCGGCTATGAGCAGGGATGGTGATGCCGCCAGAGCCATGGCGATCATTACCCGCTGCCGCATCCCTCCCGAGAGTTCGTGTGGATACGAATGAATGCGCTTTCCGGGATCGGGTATTCCCACCTGTCTGAGCAGGTCTTCGGACGCATCAAGGGCCGTTTTCCGGTCCATGCCCAGGTGGATCATGAGCGGCTCGAGAATCTGAAAACCGATTTTCAATACGGGATTCAGGGAGGTCATCGGCTCCTGGAAGATCATTGCGATCTCACTGGATCTTATTTTTCTCATCTCCTCTTCCGGAAGGGCCAAAAGGTCCCTGTTTTTATAAAGTATCTTCCCACCGCGGATTTTTCCGGGAGGCTGTACCAGTCTCATAATGGAAAAAGCCGTTACGGATTTGCCGCACCCCGATTCCCCCACCAGTCCCAGACAACTCCCTTCATCAACGGCAAGGGTCACATCGCGCACGGCGAGGACCTCTGATTCCTCCATGGGGAAATTGACCGAGAGGTTTTCCATGCGCAGTATGATCTTCTGGTTCTTTCTTTTCATAGAGAGAGTCCCCCCGGTTTCAGGTAATATTTCTGTTTCTACGGATTATCTCGAATCCCAGGTCGGTCAGTTTACTGTGAACGTCGTCGGGATCGGTATCCTGCAGACGGCATTTATAAATAGTAGAATCCCGATAGGCGAGGATTTCGACGATCACAATGTCAACTACCTGGATAAGATCGGGTTCAACCTGGACCGCCCTTTTCTCGTTTACTTCAGTAAGGGCTATTTTCCTTATATCAAGGTTTCGTAATTCCGAAACAAAATGCTCAAGGTAATCGAAAAATATCTCCCGCTGCATGAAAACCTCTGGTTCAGATACGCCGAAGTTAAAAGACAGACCGCACGCCGTATACTCATGGAGCCTGTATCGATTCAGTTTGTTTTTTTCTCTATAATCAAGGTTTCATTTCCGTTGAAAAGCACCAGGTAATACTGATTATATCGCCAGTGATTGTATTCCTTCGTATAACCGCCGCACCCTGCTATGATGAATCGTATCCCCGAACGTATTTCTGAATAGTATCCCCTGTAACTGCCCGAAATCACCGCCTTAACCGGGTATTTTCCCAGCAGGGAGATCACAGGCTCCGGTTTTTTTACCGTAACCCCCTGGTCGCCGTAAAGTTTTTTTAAAGGGGGGAGGAGGGGGTGGTGTGTCAAAATGAACACGGCCGCCGAATTCCTGCTGTTCTCCAGGTCAGCGGCAAGCCAGCGCATCTGAATATCACTGATGGTTCCCGGTGCAGGATCGGAGGTGTGTAGTACCACAAAATGCACGTTACCGTAATTGAATGAGTAATAAGGCGGTCGCCCGGTGTGTATCGAATACAGTAAAGGTGAACCGTTGTATTCATCCATTTCACCCTTAACGGTATACAGTATAAGACGCTGTTTCCTGATAATGGTGTGGAATTCCCTGAACTGCCGTTCCACATCAGAGGGTTTGATGCCCATCCATTCCTTTCCCCCGTAAACGATATTGCCCAGGTGTATGGTGAAGATCGGGTTTTCACCGGAAATCGCGCCGATGACCGTTTCCACCTTCGGATTCAAGCCTGTGAAGGGAGAATCAGGTACGGTGTTTCCCAGCAGCGCAAAACGTATGGGATCGGGATCTTTTTTGAATTTTGGACTGCCGCAAAAGATTCCGTTCAGCACCACCGCCGCCGCGGTAAGCATCAGCAGGACCTTTACCCTCATTCCGCGATTACCGGTTCCGGATAAGGGAGGGGTGCAGGAAGAATGCGGTGTTGTTTCGTCCGCCGGGGAAGGTAATTTTCTTATCACGATTTCCTTTTTCCCATGTTCCCGGCACCACTGTCAAGTAAAAGCTCGACAACAGGGGCTTTTCCTGTCATGGGAACCACGCCGGGGCGGGGCAATGATGATTTCAAAATCTCTTGACTATCAACCCTGCTCCCTTATTAATGCCCACAAGCGAAAAGCGGGAAGTCAATGCTATAGCCTGCTTTTATAAGCGGCCGTGGTAGCGCATCATCATTACCGTACCGCGAGCATCCCTATTCGGGGAGGATTCATCATGAATACCGCGACCATTCCGGAAGCACTGGACGAGATCCGAAACGGACGGATGATCATCCTTGTCGACAATGAAGATCGAGAAAACGAGGGCGATCTCGTTGTAGCGGCTGAATTCTGCACTCCATCGATAATAAACTTCATGATCACTCACGGGAAAGGTCTGGTCTGCCTTTCCACGACCCACGAGCGTCTGGAAAATCTGGGGCTTAAACTCATGGTACCCGAGAATTCAGACAAATTCTGTACCGCCTTTACCGTTTCAGTAGACGCGAAAGAAGGCACTACAACAGGTATTTCCGCGTACGACAGGGCGGTTACGGTAAGGGCGCTCATAGACGACAAAACAAGGCAGGACGACCTTGCCAAACCGGGCCATATTTTCCCGCTTGCCGCGCGCAAGGGAGGTGTGCTGGTGAGAGCAGGTCATTCAGAGGGCTCGGTGGACCTGGCACGGCTTGCGGGCTTGAAAGAAGCAGCGGTGATCTGCGAGATACTCAAGGATGACGGCACCATGGCCAGAAGGCCGGACCTCGACGCTTTCGCCGCGAAACACGGACTGAAAATCTCGACGATTGCCGACCTGATAAAATACCGGCAGCACATGGAACGGCTGGTGAAACGCGTTTCCGAGGCCAACCTTCCCACCGATTTCGGAGAATTCAGGATCATCACTTATGAGACCGAGGTTGATAATTCAACCCATGTCGCCCTTGTCAAGGGGGAGGTCGCCGGCAGGGAAAACGTGATGGTCAGAGTGCATTCGGAGTGTCTTACCGGCGATGTTTTTTCGTCCCTGCGCTGTGATTGCGGTAACCAGCTACACAAAGCGATGGAGATGATAAATCAGGAAGAGCTCGGTGTAGTGCTTTATATGCGTCAGGAGGGACGGGGCATTGGTCTCGGCAACAAGGTAAAAGCGTACCATCTGCAGGATCTGGGTCTTGATACCGTCGAAGCCAATATCAAGCTCGGTTTCCCCCCCGACCTCAGGGATTACGGCATAGGCGCCCAGATACTTGTGGACCTGGGACTGCACACTATCCGGTTGATCACCAACAATCCAAAAAAGGTGATCGGTCTCGAAGGATACGGGCTGGAGATCATTGAGAGGGTTCCACTGGAAATTCCTCCGCAGAAGGAAAACCTGCGTTACCTGAGGACCAAGAAGGACAAAATGGGACACCTCATTCTGCACAACCTGGACATGAAAGAGGAGTCCTGATGGTGCAGACACCCAACCGCACCATCGTCATCATCGATGATGAGGAAGTGATACGGTACACGCTGCAGAAAAAACTGTCCCGGCTCGGCTATAATATCGTCTCCCTTGAAAAAGCCGAGGACATGATCTACCTGTTGAAGAACAACGAACAGGACATAGATCTGCTGATCACCGACATCAAACTCCGCAAGATGGACGGTATAGAGCTGTTGCGTCATGTCAACGCCATGGATGATCCAATCCCGGTTCTCATAATCACAGGCCAGGGGAATATCGAAGACGCGATCAGGGCGCTGCGTTACGGTGCCTGTGATTTTATACGCAAACCCTTTGACATCAATGAAGTCGCCTCCACCGTGAGGGAGATACTCCGAAGAAACCAGGAAAAGCAGATGGCCGGCGACTTCGGCAAGTACCTGGAATATCAGAAGGGTGTATTCAAGATACCCGTGGATGTGACCGCGGGTAATGTGGTGTCCTTTATCCTCACGAACCCTCTGCCTTCAGTCGGTTTATGCAACAATACGACCGCCGAGAATATCGCGATGGCGCTGCGTGAGGCCATAAGCAACGCCATGTTCCACGGCTGCCTGGAAATCCCCTCTTTCATCAGGGAAGAAAAAGGCATTAAAGGGTTCAATGAAGAGATTGAAAAAAGAAGCAAAGATGAGAAATATCAGAATCGTCTGGTATCCATCGAGTACGAGATAACCAGGGAATACGTGGAATACTTTGTGCAGGATGAAGGGCCGGGATTCAACGTCAGGGAAATGCCGAATCCACGGGAACCCGAGAACTTTTTGAAAAACAGCGGCCGCGGTCTGTTGATAATTCGCATACACATGGACGAAGTGGACTGGAATGACAAAGGGAACCGTATAAGAATGAAGAAAAACCGGGTACAGAGAAACGATCATAATTGAGGGTGAAAGCAATGTATTATACGATCAAATGGAACGAGGACTCGATATCCATGCTGGACCAGCGGTTCCTCCCCACACAGGAGATCTACCGCACCTACGGGAATTACCTCGATGTCGCCGTTTCCATCACTGACATGGTGATCCGGGGAGCCCCGGCTATCGGCATCGCCGCGGCTATGGGCATCGCACTGGGAGCGAAAAAATCAGGCGTGACAGGCATGGAGGAGTTCGGGAAAGAACTGGACCATATCTTTGATGTCTTTTCAAAGACCAGGCCTACCGCGGTGAACCTTTTCTGGACAATCAACAGGATGAAAAAGAAAATCGAGGGTCTGGGCGGTGTTGATGAAATCAGAAAAACCCTTGAGCGCGAGGCCCTGGCGATACTGGAAGAGGATATAGCCACCAACAAACTGATAGGGAAGAACGGCAGCCGCTTTATCGCCGATGGTGATGTTGTGATGACGCACTGTAACGCGGGGGCTCTTGCAACCGGAGGATACGGCACCGCGCTCGGTGTGATCAGGGCTGCCGTTGAAGAGGGTAAAAAAATCGAGGTGTTCGTGTGTGAGACCCGTCCCTACCTGCAGGGCGCCCGGCTTTCGGCATGGGAGCTGCTCGAGGACAAAATAAAAACCACCCTGATTACCGACAACATGGCGGGATACTTCATGGGAACCGGTGTTATAAAAAAAGTGATTGTAGGAGCCGATAGAATCGCGGCCAACGGCGACACCGCCAATAAAATCGGCACGTATACCCATTCGGTTCTGGCAAGGGAACACGGAATACCTTTTTACGTGGCCGCTCCTCTTTCGTCCCTGGATATCAAGACCGAAAACGGAAATGCGATTCCCATCGAGGAAAGGGGTGTTGATGAAGTTACGTATCTGGCCGGGGTACAGATCGCGCCTGAAGGCGTGTTCGTGAGGAATCCCGCCTTTGATGTAACACCGGCCCGCAACATCACCGCCATTATTACCGAAAAGGGAGTGGTTGAAAATCCCGCTGTTCAGGGCATTCGAGACCTTTTTACAAATAAACAGGCATAGTTCCATTGCGCTGTTACGCCGCCGTGCTTATGCGAAGGAGGATGTTTCTAGAAAAAAACGGTGTTGTAAAAGAATATCAATTCTTTACCATACAGCACCGCGCCGACCAGGCCTATGAAGAGGAAGGGCGCGAAGGGGATCTTGATTCTGAACGTGCTCTTTTTTAAAAGCACATAAGTGATACCTATCAACGATCCGGTGATCAACGCGATCTCCATCACCACTATCGAATGTCTGATCCCCATAAGAAAACCGATTACAGCGGCGAACTTAACATCGCCCCCGCCGAAACTTCCGGGGAATACAAGCAGAATTATCACAAAAAAGGAAAACATCCCCAGGGCCGCATAGAGATGATCCTTTACATCGTTGTTTCTTAAAACCGCTGTCAGGGCGATTGCGAGCAGTGCCAGTACCAGCTGGTTCGGGATTATCATTGTTCGTATGTCTATAAGTGAAACCGCGGCGGCAATTCCCAGAAAGATAAAGAGTAAAAGCGTATCAATGCCTATACCCCTGGAATAGACCAGCACACAGCACAGGATGCCGAACAGGAATTCAGAGAAAGGATAAAGAAATGATATTTTGCTTCGGCAGTTGCCGCATTGACCGCGCTGTATCAGATATCCCAGATAGGGGATCAGTCCCGGCAGGGATATTTTCACCTCGCAACGCGGACAATGGGAAGGCGCGAAAAGGATTCTCAGCATGCGGTTGTTGTACCGCGGTTCCGAGAACCTGAGCGCGAGTGTATAGAAAAAACTCCCCCAGATACTGCCGAACATGAAAACGCATCCCCAGTAAACAAGTGCGTACATGGCAAAGGCCGTCACTTTTCGGTTTTTCGCATCAGTGTGATCGCAACGAATACTCCGTCGTGTTTCCCGGCGACTGTATTTTTTTCATGGATCAAGGTTTCCGCGTAATGGATTCTATTATGCGGTATTTTATGTTCTGAAGCCAGTATCTTTACGGTCTCCAGGACCAGCGCATCCAGTGAGCTGTTCCCGAACCCGCTGTCTCGGGTAACAGGATAAAGCGAGATGAAGGAAGAGGGGAAGAGGGATGCCGTCCTGGAAATCTCTTTCAATTCAGCCATGGATTCACGGGTAATCGTGGTTTTATCGGGGGTGAAACTGACCAGTACTGTTTTGCTGATCTGAATAAAATGACGGCTGCCGGCAGCCTGCGGCGGGGAGAAGGGGTGTCTTTTTAGATACTGCATGCGCAAAAGGCCGCTCTTTTCTCCCAGAATCGTTATAATATCCGCATCAGCGGACATCGTCGTGAAACCGTTGTTGAGTTCATCACTACCTTTACCCCATGTTTTTGTTGCCAGGGCGAGAAGCACAAATATGTCGGGTGCGTCACCCGGTATCAGACGAAAGAATGCGCAGTTTGCCGCCAGGTCGGCAGGCTCATAAAGACCCATTTCTTTTTCCATTTCTTCCTTGCGGGAATTGAGGAACATACCCGCTGCTTCCAGTGCGGCGGAAGGATCTTTTTTGATCCTGTTGACACCTTCCATCCATCCGGTAACGAATTTCTCAAAAGCTTCCCGCCGGTCCCTTATATTCGACTCGCGGGCCATGAGCTCGTAAGCTATGACTCCCGGTGCGTCGGCCGTCGATATCAGGATGGCCTCGGTGTTTCCCTCTTTCGTATGGAGCTTTTTCTCAAGCACCGGGCCCGCATAACAATCGGCACGGTGGTTATTAAAATTGTGTGCCGCTAACGCTTCTGTAGGAGCATAAAGCCATTGTACTTCTTTTTCACTTATGCCGCACTGCATGAGCAGGCCCACAAGAAAGAAACAGGAGGGCGATCTGCGGACGCATGATATTCTTTTCCCCTTCAGTTGTACAGGGGACTTTATCGTTCCGCGGTGATAGACCGCATGGGCCCCCCTTGAAGTTGCCGCAAGCATAAAGATGACCGGATTTATGGGACGCAGTACCGGTAATGAACGGGCCAGAAGGCCGGGGGTGGTCCAGAGTGCGTCGAGCCTGCCGCCCAGCAGATACTTGCAGCCCAGATCCCAGTTCTCTATGATAACGAAATCCACCCTGATACCCTGGGTGATGCTGAAAAAACTTTTCCCTGTGGCGGTGAGTCCCTGATTCTGTACAATGCCAGGGAGGAAGGCGGCGTTCGGCAAAATTCCTATTCTCAGCGTGCTGTCAGAGGTGACGGCGGACAGCGGACACTTTCGCGTGCTGATGCCCGCCGGTTTTATCCCGGTGGGAACCCAGCCGCACGTTTTAATGATAATTACGCAAAAAACCGCGATGATCGCGGCGATGAGCAACTTGCCGCTTCGGTGTATAATAAGGGACTTCATATTGCGCTTCCTCGACCGGGGCGGTTACATGGCGACGTAGTAGTTTATACCGAAAAGCAGTATGTCTCCCCTCACGTTGATCGCCCTTCGGGGATCAGAGGTGGAGAGGCCGGCGTTGTTCTTTCCGTCATTGTCCGTGGGGAAAGACCTCCCTTCCTGATGGATCCATTCCGCGGTGAGGGTGAACCTGGCGCCGATCGGTACCTCGGCCCCGAGGATCAGGTGGTATCCAACGAACTCCCGGTAATAACGGTCCCTGGTGTTGTCTGAAAGGCCCACATCGGTGTTCATATTAAAAGGAAGGGCGCCCTGGTCGGGGTTGGATTGCTCCATGTTGAAATACGCCATGTGAAAGGTCCCGCCGGCACCTAAATAAAAATAGGTCCTTTTCTTCAGGGGCATAATGAGCCCGATGGTGGCGGGCAGGGAATGCTGGAAAGTACTTATCTCTAATTTGTTCTTTACGCCGCCGTTGGGAGTGATACTTCCCTCTTTGGCGGCACTGGTAGTGGTATAGTGCCATCCCAGCCGTATAAGGAAAAAGTTGAATTGATAGCGGACATTGAGTCCCAACACCGGCGCATAGGGTACGCTGATCTGGGAAACGCCGGTACCCGGATTGGCCTGCTGGTACGCTTTCATGGCGGTGTTGTACCGGGTTATCATATCGTCAATGTTGTTGGGTGCATAGGTGAAACCGGCATTGATCCCCAGTGAAAATTCACCTATTGCGAATACCGGTACCGCGGTCACTGAAATAAACAGAACCAGTACGGTAATTTTGATCAGGGATGTGGCAATATTGCGTTTCATTCTGTGTTAACCACGGTTTTTAACGCCAAACACGTATGGTCACCTTTAAAAATTAGAATTTTCCGAAATACCACTATTGTAAATTCTGATTTTATCCTTAACATGTACCCACAAGGGAACAACTAAAATGTGATAATTTGAGGTTCCCTTATATTGAGTAAAAATAATAGGCGATACCAAAGCTAAACCGGTAGCCGGTGAAGTCGATTCTTGAGAAATCCACGTCTCCGTCGCTCCTTTTCCCGTCTTTAATGGTCGATGTGGTGCCCTTGTAATACGAAAGCGAGGTGTTCAGTGCGAGCTTTTCAGTCAGAAAATACTCGCTTTCGACCAGCAGCACCAGGGGGAATGCGTATCCTGAAAAAGATCCCCTTATCACCGTGCCCGCCCCGTTTTCGAACCTGTTGGTGTATATGCCGTATCCGAAGGCCATACCGCAGCTGAAGGATATTTTCACGTCCTTCCAGAAAGGAATGGAAAGCCCCAGGGTAAGGGGAACGTCGTACATGGTAAGCGCGTATCTGCATTTCAGCGTATCGATCCCCGCGTTATCGTAAAGGGTTTTCCCATCCCCTCCCCAGACGCTCCGGGTGTAATTGCCGGCAAGACGCATGTAGAAATAATCGAAGAAAAGGGCCCTCACCTCTAAACCAGCGCTGACCGCCAGCAGGCGTTTGATCTCGCTTGTGGAATAGCCGTCCATGGACTTGTTGATCCCGTCGATGCCGCTGGTGGTGTTGAAATACTGTTCCTGCGAACTTGAGTGCAGGTTGCCTCCCGCTGAAGGCATAAAGCCGCCATGGGCCCCCACGGAATAATTTACCACCGCCGCGTGCGCCACGGCCGCAGCGAGGGTGATTGACAGAACCAGTCCTGTTGGAATTAATCGTTTCATTTATCTGTCGGTACTACCACACATAATACATTATGCCCGCCAGCAGGCGGTGCCCCGAAAAATCGATATAGAAATTGTCCCAGGTCTGGGGTGCGGTCACGGTGTTCGCGGCCGGTTCAGACCGTGCGTCCAGGTACTGCCACTCCATATACAGCCGTACGGTAGAGGTGATATAAATCTGAATGCCCGTGATGAAGCCGAACCCCAGCGCCGTTGCATCGATATCCGTGGATGTGGACGTAGTCACCGTCCCGTTACCGATGAAATAGGCGATCCCTCCTCCCATGTAAAACTCTCCGATGTCCTGGACGGGGAAGTTCAGCCCGATAAAGCAGGGTATTTCGGTATAGGTGATCCGGTACCTTTGAACGGGATCGTTGGGATCGCTGTTCTCGAGCACCCTGCCTTTATTCAGGATAAAAGATGTATCCACCCCGGTCCTGAGGAATAGAAAACGGTAGTTGGCCTTGAAGGCGAAACCGATCAGATAATTGTTCTGGGGGTCCAGCTCGAAACCGCCATTATAATCGGAGAGTCTTCCCACATTGTGATGCGCTCCAAGATGGAGCCCGAGGCCGATGTGCTGCCGGGGGTATGCCAGGACCGGCCACATGAGCAGCAAAACAATTAAAGGGAACAACCGTCGCTTGTGCATATCTCTTAAGGTCAACCTTGTACGGCCTGGATTGGCGGTAGCTATAGAAATATCATGTGAATGAGTAATACGTCAAGAATAATATTGGATACGGGAAAAGCAGGACTAAATGCTTTTGAACAGATCATCCGCCTTCTTTTTACTGACGAGGCGGTCATAATCGTCGTAATCCACGAACACCAGTTGCGGAAGCTTTTTTCTGGTTCTTGAAACGATCTCGTGCGCCTTCCCGCCCCTGGCGTCGCGGGAGGTCACGTATTTTATCGAACGCCCGCATTTAGGGCACTCAATGAGGTTTTCAAGCCTGATGCCGATCTCCCTGCATCCCGGACAGAACCCGAATTTATCATCAACCACGATAATATGATCTTCAATCTCCTTGACGTCGATCTCGGCCCAGGTCCTCAGATATTCCATTCTTTCCCTCCGGATACCTACGGTTGTGTGGGTGCAGTATACTATTGCGGTCCGCCGGCAGGCAACCAGTTTTTCGTGAGCCGTATCCCGAACCTGATATTTTAAGGCGCACCCTCGGATGAGTTTTATCAACTTGACATTTGATTCTTCCCCGCCACACTGTTGCCATGATACGGATAGGTACCAGAGGGAGCGAGCTCGCCCTGTGGCAGGCGAACTTCGTCGCCCGGAGCCTGGGGCGGGAATCCACGGTGATAGTGGTGATTAAAACCAGCGGTGACAGGATACGCGATATATCATTCGATAAAATGGAAGGCAAAGGTTTTTTCACCAAAGAGATTGAAGAAGCGCTGCTGAAAGAAGAGGTCGACCTCGCGGTCCATTCCATGAAGGACCTGCCCACCGAAGAAACGCCGGGACTAAGGATCGCGGCCGTTATGCGGCGGGAAGACCCTTCGGATGTGCTGCTGGTAAGAAACGATAAGTATACCGGCGAGGGGTTCCCGCCGATTGCCGAAGGAGCGGTCGTGGGGACCAGCTCGCTCCGCAGGGCCGCACAGATACGCAACGTGAACCGTTCAGTCAGGGTGGAACCCCTGCGCGGGAATGTAACTACCAGGGTAAGGCGTCTTCAAGAAGGAAAGTTCGACGCCATAATCCTGGCGCGGGCGGGCCTGTTACGCCTTGGTATCAGCCTCAGCGGCTGCACGCCGGTGGTGCTCCCTTTCAGCTTTTTTCTCCCCGCGCCGGCCCAGGGGGCCCTGGCGCTTCAGATCAGAAGCGCTGATGAAGTATTGTCCCGCGCGGTTGATAAACTGAACGATCCCGAAACCGGGAAAGCGGTCAGTGCGGAGAGGGCCTTTCTGAAGCATTTCGGCGGGGGATGCCATGTGCCCCTGGGGGCTTTAGCCAATACGGACGGAGACGGCATCCATTTGAGCGGGGTCGTCGCTTCGGTAAACGGCGAAAAGCTGATACGCGGGGCCGTGACAGGGAAAGACCCGGAAACCACGGGGGAGATGCTGGCACTACAGTTGAAGAATGAAGGAGCGGAAGGGCTTTTATGAAAAAGATCGGTATGGTATACCTGGTGGGCGCCGGGCCGGGGGACCCTGGCCTCATAACCGTGAAGGGAATGGAAGCGCTCCGTACGGCTGAATGCGTTATATACGATTTTCTCGCCAGTCCGTTGCTTTTGAATGACGTCACGGGTGAAAAGATATATGTAGGGAAACAGGGCGGCGATCACACCATGTCCCAGGATGAAATAAACGGTCTGATAATCGGCAGGGCCCTTGAGGGGAAAACCGTGGTGCGCCTGAAAGGAGGGGATCCTTTCATTTTCGGGCGGGGAGGAGAAGAGGCCGAGGAACTGGTGAAGCACGGTGTCCCTTTCAGGATAATACCGGGCATCTCCTCTTTCTATTCAGCACCCGCCTATGCGGGTATCCCCGTAACCCACAGGGATTACGCCAATGCCTTCGAGGTGATCACCGGTCACCGCAGGGCCGATTCGCCCGAAGAGGAGGTGAACCTGCCGGAGTACAATCCCCTGAAGACCTTCGCCTTCCTCATGGGAATGAAAAACATTTCGGCGATTACCGGTGAACTGATACATAAGAAGGGGTTCCCCCCCTCCACTCCGGCCGCCGTCATCACCTGGGGCACCACGCCGCGGCAGCGGGTCGTAGCCGCGGATCTTGCCGGCCTTCCCTCCGCTGTGGAACAGGCGCGTCTGATACCGCCGGCCATAATACTGGTGGGGGGTGTCGTGAAACTCAGGGAAAGCCTTAGATGGTTTGATGTGCTGCCCCTCTTCGGCAGGCGTATAGTCGTTACCAGGACCAGGGAACAGGCGTCGGTGTTGTCGGCGAAGCTGTCACACCTGGGCGCGGAAGTCGTCGAGCTGCCCACGATCGTCATCAAACCCGTTGCCGATATGGCGCCGCTCCATGCGTCCATGAACCGGCTCCCCGGTTACGGATGGATACTCTTCACGTCCCAGAACGCGGTGCATATCTTTTTCAAAGAACTGTACGGTCTGGGGAAG
This sequence comes from uncultured Leptospirales bacterium, assembly GCA_964624235.1. Taxonomy (GTDB): domain Bacteria; phylum Spirochaetota; class UBA4802; order UBA4802; family UBA5368; genus CAZUXY01. The sequence goes on from CAZUXY010000028.1 coordinate 30,783, forward strand.
GACGCCCGCGGCCTTTCGCCGTGCAGGGTAGGGGCCATCGGCAGCGCCACCGCCCGGGAACTGGAACGGTACGGGGTCGTCGCCGACCTGGTCCCGCGTGAGTTTGTGGCCGAGGCGCTGGTCGATGAGTTGGGACGAAGAGGAGTCTCCGGTGTCAGGGTACTGCTTCCCTGCGCCAGTGAGGCGAGGCTGACACTCCCCGAAGGGCTGGCCGCACTGGGGGCGACCGTGGACAGGATACCGATCTATGATACGGTGCCGCCCGATCCTCCTGAAGGCGAACTGCGGGAACTGGTCCGCTCGGCGGACATCGTTACCTTCACCAGTTCGTCTACGGCGCGGAATTTTTTCAGCATCTTCGACGGGACCCCTGCGCTCTGCGCGAGTATAGGGCCGGTTACCTCGAAATCAGTAAGGGAAGCGGGCGCCGAGGCGGCCATAGAGGCGAAGGAGTATACAATCGACGGCCTGGTGAAAGCGATAGTTTCCCATTACGGAGGATGATATGAAGGTACTGGTAACCGGTGGGTCGGGATTTCTCGGCACCAATGTGGTGCTGCAGTGTCTGAAGCAAAACTGGAAGGTCAGGGTCTACGCGCTTCAGGGTGCGGAAACCCGTTTCGTCAGCCTTAAGGGAGTGGAACTGGTCTATGGTGATGTAGCCGACCCCGCTGCGGTACGTAACGCCCTGAAAGGAACGGATGCCGTCATTCATGTCGCCGGCGACACCTCCTTCTGGAAAAAACGTTTCGAACGCCAGCGCCGCACCAATGTCGAAGGCGCAAGGACCGTCATGCGGGCGGCCCTGGATCGGGGAATAAAACGGGTAGTGCATACCAGCACCGTCGATACTCTCGGTTTTAATCCTGCCGGCCTTGCCGATGAAACATGGAAAGAGTATAATTATTCGGGCTGGGGATACAACTACGCCGACTCCAAACGGGAAGGGGAACGGCTCGCCCTCGCGTTCATGGAAAAGGGACTTGAGGTGGTGGTGATCCAGCCCGGCAGCATGCTGGGCCCATACGACCATACCCTGCAGTTCGGCCGGCTCTTCATGGATATCAGGGACGGCAAAGTGCCGGCGGTGCTTCCGGGCGGCGCTCCCTGGGCCCATGTGGAAGAGGTGGCGAAGGCCCATGTGACGGCGTTGCAGAAGGGACGTCCCGGCGAGCGGTATATCTGCGGTGGTGTGAATGAGTCATACAGGACCCTATTCGATACCATAGCACGATCCATGGGAGTCAACGCCCCCCGCTTCACCATGTCGCCGCGTGTTACTCTAGCCTACGGTTATCTTATGGAATTCCTTTCGAACTTCACCAACCGCCCGCCCGACCTCAACCCCGGCCAGGCGCGGTACATGTCGGTCTTTCCTCAATATGATTCCTCGAAGGCGCAGAAGAAACTGGGCTTCAAGATTGTCCCGCTTGAACGGATGGTGAACGACGCACGGGACTGGTACCGGGCCAACGGTTTTCTGTAGTCTACTCGAGTCCTGTCTCCTGGTGGAAGCCGATCTGGACCATGCCCATATCTTTCACCGTAAAAGGCTTTTCCGCGAAGCGTTTCGCAAGTCCTGCCGTAAGACTGTTAATGCCGGTAATGTAGTCCTTTCCGTGGCGCTCCTTCATCTTCAGCACTTCCCCGTAAGCGGTCACCGCTTCGCTTCGCCGGCCCAGCAGGTCCAGGGCCTGGCCACGGTGCAGATGGGTGAGGGCCCGCTCGTTGTTTGACTGGGAGTGCTTCAGCGAAGCGTCGAGCAGCGACAGTGCCTGTTCGCTTTTCCCTTTTTTAAGCAGCAGCCGCGCCGCCATGCGGGGATAGACAGGCTCATCGGGGGTCTCCCGCATTGCACGTTCAAGGTGGGCCATTACCGTCGGATCGTCAGGGTTCTCTTCGTAAGCCTGGTAAGCCTTCATGTAGGCCCGAAGGCCCCTTTCGTTCCGGGGGTCCTGCCAGCGGTATCCAGGGAGCCGGGCGGGAACCGGCGGGATGGTCTTTCCCTTCAGCAGCGCCCTGAAATCGTATCCTAAAAAAGTGTTGTTGCAGGCGGGTTCTACACCCGTACCGACCCAGAAGAGGAGCCTGCCGGGCAGAAAGACGGCCGAGGTGACGTTGTTGGCCGCGCCGATGGTAATGCCGGTGCCGCGCTCTTTTTTCACCGCGACATCGTAATGGTCGCCCATGATCGAAGCGGCGACACCGGGTGTGATGCGTCCTCGGTGTTTTTCGATCAACTCGCCCAGGCGACGGTAGCGGCCCGCCATGTCCCGCATGATCATGTTGTTCCGTGCGACGATGTCGACGGGTTGCATTTCGGGACTGAGGGCATAGTTGGTGACCCTGAGAGCGCCGTTTGTCATAAAGCGGACACCCATGCGATCGAGGGTCGCCTCAACCGCGACAGCCTTGCGATTTTTACCGTCGGCGATCATAAGCGAAAAGGCACCGCCGCGGGGACGGTTCTTTAGAATAGCAAGGGCCTCCTCGACCGACGAGGCGCGACGCATGATTTCATGCTCGAAGACCGTGAATGACCAGCCGGAAGGGACCGCCCCCTCGAAGGCCATGAAGTGGCCGCCAACGGTGATTCCCTTCTCGTTCATGGCCGAGTTGCATTTCAGGATACCGGCGGTCTCGATGTGGACATAGGAGTGGGCGCCCGCCGGTTTTCTGATGAAGACGGTCTGATGTTTCATCCAGCGGCCCTGTCCGGTGTAATCGGTGTTTCGTCCCACGACGAGGTTGCCGTCGGGGGTGGCGTCGGCGGCGAAATCGCTGCATTCCATGACAATGCCGTAATTCTTAAAGGTTTTGGCGATCATTTTTGGCGCCATGGCCATGGAGAGATCTGACTTGAAATTTGCTATAAAGACATCTCGATACTGCATCCCGGCGCCGTCGGCCAGACCGGCGATCTCTTCGAGATACTCCCGGGGCGTGTTTTTTTCGATGGGACGGAAGACGGCGATCTCCAGATATTTCAGCATAAGCCAGCGCAGTGCCGCGGGTTTGTTCTTATGCTCCGGGGAATGGGAGATGGGATCGGCGAAAATCGGCACCACCCCCGAGCGGATCTCGTCGCGTAAAAGACGGCCGTGCTGAAAGCCCATCTCGTAAGGTGACCCTTCAAGCGCTATCAGAATGTTCCCGTTCTGCATGGTCTTCCATGCTTTACCCAGGCGGGTGAAATGGCCGTCCGGGGTAAGGGCGAGACCGGTTATGGTGCCTGTGCCCGGACGGAAACGCTGACCGTCAGACAACTGTATGCGGAGCACTAAAATCACGGCGGCGAAAAAAGCGGCAAGCACGACCGGGACAAGATATTTCTTCATATAATTTCTCCTTGGGTTGAATTAAATGGCTGTTTGCTTTATGCATGACGTTTTAAAGCGGTGTTTGTCCCGGCATGACTCTACCAGCCGGGGGAAACGCGGGAACCGTCCGTATCACTTCACGATTTTGTTCTCCACTTTAACTTCCCATATGACGATTTCCGGCATCTGCTGGTCCAGGGAATCGAGATATCCCGCTATTTTTGTGCGGTCCAGCAGGGTGGGATCGGTTTCGAGTCTGAACCTGGACGAGGTCACCAGGGCGGCCAGCCTTTCCACCATGCGCTTTTTCAACAGGTTCTGCCATTCCAGTGAACCCCGCTTCTCGAAATAATCGTAGAAGGCGAAGTTGTCCTGGAAAACCGGAAGCGCAACCTGGTCTTTTTTCCATGAAGGGATCACAATGGGGGCCCCCGCGGTCACCGGCGCTTTGGTCCGGGTGATGATGTCTTTAATGGTTTCAATCATGAATTTTCTTATTTTATAATCACCGTCCAGAAAAACCGCAAGGTCGCCCAAATGATCGAATTCGGGCGGTTTGATGAATTTTTCTATATATTCATCCTTCGACATGTTTTTGGAGCGGGCCCTGTCGGTGGTGCCGTCACCGTCAAGGATATCGCGAATCACCAGGGAATAGGTGCGCGCGAACTGCAGCTTGCCGCTGGCGGGGTTTTTCGCGAGCATTCCCAGGGCCTGCACCGCTTCGGCTATGGTATCCATGGGTGCCTGCTCGTACCCGCCGGCGGCGCTGATCCTGTTGTCCATTGAAAGTATTATGCTCTTGTAGTTTTCCCTGGCCTCCATGTCTTTCATGATATCTGAAAGCTCGGGCTCGAATTCGTATCCTTTTTCACCCTGACGGAGTATGTTCAGGTTGAGCAGGCCGCTCCAGAGCTTTGCGGGATTGAGATAGTTGGTGTCCCTGAAGGGGTCGGGAAAATATCTGGCATCGAAGGTATGGTGGTTGAAACAGTGCAGCGGGTGACTGCGTTCGGCAAGCAGGTCATGATAGTCGCGCGCCGAATCCCTGAGCGAGGTCAGCTTGAAGATGGGGAAGCCCAGCAGTACGCCTATGGAGATGATCTCGTAGGGTTTGCAGAGGTTGGGCACCTCGAAGGTTTCCACGCTTATGTTGGGGACCGCTGTTTCCCGTTTGCGGTAATGGTTGAGCCGTTCGGGGAGGTCGTTGGAGGGCGACCCGGAGGGATCGTCACCCTCTTCATAGGTGTCCAGCTTGAAATTGGTTATGGTGCGGTAATACTCCATGGCGGAAAGTCCCGTGGCGTCCACCGACAGGTAGGGCCGTGAATAGGTGTCCAGCTTCTCCAGGATTTTTCTGAGCGGAATTTTCTTTTCTTCAAGGAGCTGTTTGATCGAAATGTTCTCGAAATTGAATCCTTCGAAACGCCGGTGTATGATCTTGAAAAGCTTCTTTTTAATGTTTTCCACGTCTATTTTCAAAAGTGTACTCTCACTCAGGTTGAGACCGTCTTCGACCGTCTGTTCCCCTCCGTAGAGAATGCTCTTCAGTTCATCTACGGGTTTTTCCAAAATGTTGCCGTATTTGTTGGTAATGATGTCCCTGATCTCGTCGGCGCTTTTTTCCAGGACGGCCAGTCCCTCCGTGGCGATGAGGAAGGTCTCGACGAGCTGCATCTGGTCGTCTTCACGGTCCATGGCGACGAAATCCACCTCGTTACAGAGGTCTTCTATGGAAAGTTTGGAATAAAAATACCTGTTGAGAAAGCCTTCTATCTCCTGGCTGTTTACCAGGTAGAAATAGAGGGGGTTCTTTTTTTCGAGGATCTCGAAACGGTCGGTCTTGACCTCTTCTTTCAGCTGTCCTATCAGCGACCCGACCTTGTCCTTGAGAATGGCCACCTCCATGTTCTTCAGGTTGAAGAGCAGGCTCTTGAACTCCCTGACGAAACTCTCAGAGGCGGTGAGCATCGCTTCGAAGACCAGCTGGCCGAAGTTGAATTTCGCCATCTCCATGACCGCCGAAGGAAGATTCGCGTCGCCGGGGCCCTTCGCGTCTATCTGTTCAATGAGCTTCTCCATCTCTTCGTTGGAATAACGCGCCAGGGAGACCCGTTCCTTATAATACTTGTTTTTGTAAAGTTCCAGTTTTTCCAGCAGCTGGTTCAGTACCGCATCGGCGAACAGGAAACCGCGGTTCGGGTCCCTGATGTACCTGTGCAGTTCGTCCGTGAGGACCGCCTTCATCTTTTCCAGTTCCAGGCGGTAACGCTTTTCCATGCGAAGCAGAAGGGTGGACTTGATCTTTTCCATCTCCTCCTTGCCGTAATCCCTCAGCAGGTTTTCCAGCTGGGTGATAACACCCCGTTTGTCTCCCTTCTGCAGCGCCCCTTCCATGCGCTGGGTGTACGAGCGGAACTCGGTTTCAATGTCCAGCCGGTAATCGGGGTACATCCGTTCGAAGATGAGTCCGCAGTTGAGCCTGAGGGCCCGTATCAGGCCGCGGTTTATGTCGCCCAGGGTCTCCAGGAGCAACCGGGGGTTCACCTCTTTCATGAACGCTTCGGCCATCTTGACGGCGGTGATCGTATAGCCGACTTCGGTGAGCAGTGGGACGGGGTAGATGACCCGCGATATGCCGAAAGAGTTGTAAGCCGCGCGGCGTTTCGAGGTTTCGTCTCTGGGCAGGTAGATCGAAGCGCGGGTCGAGTCGTTTACCATCCGCTCCTCTATGGCGCCGCCCACGGTGGAAGCGACGAAGGTGGAGATGAACTGGCCCGTCAGCTCCTGCACCTGGTCTCGTCCCTGGAGGGAGTTGCCCGCCATGTTTTCGATGTCCAGCAGGTAGAGCATGCCGTCGTCGAAGATGCGGTCGTTCACCTCGACGGCGCGGCCCGAGGGGTACCGGGCGCGGAAGGAGTTGCCGCTCATGAAGTAATCTATCTCCTTGAGGGCGGCGTAGGCGTTGGCGCGGGCGTTGCGGTTGTAGACCACCCGTTTGAAAGCCGAGGGAAGCACCAGAATGCAGTAGATCCTGGGGGCGGGCCAGTGGTCCCTGAAGATGTCGCGCAGGGTGGCCGCGAGGTCGAGGATCATGCCGTTGCCGGTGCCGCCCACGATGGAGCAGGTGATGAATATGGAAATCTGTCCGCCTGTCCTTCCATGCCTTACCTTGAAGGTGAAGTTCTTCCCGTCCAGTCTGGAACCGCTCACCTCGAAATACTTGCCCCTGGCGTCAGAGGGGAAGATGCCGATGTCGACCTTGCCCTTTACATGGGGACAGAGCACGGCCCTGGCCGCCCGGTCGGGCTCTATGGCGATGATGGTGCGGTCGACCGGGATCTTTTCGCTGAAATAATAGCGGTCCACACCCCGTTTGAGCGCGAAGCTTATGGTTTCATCTTTCTTGTCTTCCCCCTCCTTCACATCAAGCAGCTGAAAATACTTGGGGCTGTCGGGAAGTTCCGCCAGGCGGTTTTTTTCTTTGGTCAGGGTCTCGCGTATCCGCTCCTCGTTGTAGAAATAACCGAGCCTGCCCAGGGGACGGGTCTGGTTCGCGCCCTGGCCGGAGCGGGTGGAGATGTCGTAGACATCGGGGTTGGGCAACCAGTCGAAGGCCGGATCGTTTTTATACCTTTCCCTGAGGTAATCGAGGGAAAGTTCGGCCGGGGTCGGTGACGAAATATAGAGCATGCGGCGCTCTTCCTGGAAAAACTGGTCGGAAGGGAAACGGTACAGGCCTCCTTTCCCTTCAATGCTGGTTTCGATGTCGGTGGTATCGATACCGATCCAGCGCATGTACCGGTACGCCTCGGTGGGCATGTTTTTTTCGATCCACTTCTTCGCGGCAAGTATCCCCTTCATGCCCGATCCGCCCACGCCGATGATCATGGATTTTCGTACGGTGGGTTTATCATCGCGGATGATGCGCTGGATCGAACCGTGAAGGTCTTTCTGTGCCATGGTTATTTGCTAGTGGCGTAAGGATCGATCATGGGATAGAGTCCGTCCGCGTTGGGCGCCCCGGTATCGTAACCGGGATAGATTTTATACAGCCGTATCATAAAGTTCTTTTCGATCTTGGGAATTCCCATCTGGGTTTTGGCCTCGTATTCCTGGGTGTAGAGGTGGAACTCGAAATACCCGCCCTTGAACTTGCCGTCCATATCGAGTCGGTCGCCCAGGCGGAAACGCACCGGCTGGCGGGCGTCAATGGAGGGAAGGGTCGGATCGCCGGCTTCATCGGGCCGCTGTTTCAGGTAGACGCGCTCCCTGGAGCCCATCTCCCTGTACTGCTCCAGGCCGGGGTAATAGATCAGTACCTTTCCGTCACGCCGCAGGTCGAGCAGGTACTGTTCGGTGATTTTGTCGGGCAGATCGTAGATATCCTTGCTCCCCCGGTCTTCGATTATGCGTATGGAGATGTTCAGATGGTTGTTGATGACCTCAGTGGAATACGTTTTGATGTTCCCCTCGGTCTGCCCGATCACGATCAGCTTTTCAGTGACCTCTTCCTGGGCCAGCGAATACTTGAAGATCAGCCCCGGGTCGGGAAGGTCTTTTGGAGGGACCAGAGCCTTCGCGGACGGAGGAAGCCCTGCCGCGGTATCTCCCGCTTTCGCTCCCGCACCCCTGGGGGAACCGCCCTTCCCTTTTAGGAGTCTCGCAAGTTTCGGGGCTGTTTCGCCGCGTTTAAAAGCGCTTATCAGCCTGCGCTGCAGAAAAATAATGAGCACCAGGAGCAGTATCAGCAGAATGAGGCCGAAGATAAAGTACTGGTAATTCTCTATCTCCTTTTCCAGTTGATAGACCCTGGGGTCGATGTGAAGGAAAAACGCTGCCTTATGAAAGAGCTTCATCATCGCGTGTACACTCCGTATACAAAGGAATCGGTGGAACCGAAAAAGAGCAGGTTATCGATAAGCACCGGCCGGCTGTCGATGTTGCCGTCGGTGGCGAACTTGAACCGCAATGTTCCCTGGGCGGCGTCGAGGGCGTAGAGATGGTTGTCCTCGGAACCGAAATAGATCGTATTGCCCCCTATGACGGCGCCGCTGCGTATTCTGCCCCCGGTCTTGAAGGTCCACACGGTCTTGCCGTAAGAGCTGACGCAGTTGAAATCACCGTTGTCGGCACCGAAGTAAAAGAGTTCTTTGTTGTCGGCCACCGACGAAACGATCTCGCCATAGACGGAAGCACGCACCACGTACGTCCATATGAGTTCTCCGCTGAACTTGTTCAGGCAGTACAGCGTCCCGTCCCTGGAGGCGGCCAGCACATAGTTTCCCCGCTGGGAAAGGAAGGGTTTCATGCGTACGGCGTCGTTGGCCGAGAATTTCCACTGCACGGTCGCCTTTGAGCCGCCGTACCCGAGTGCATAGAAGGTCTTATCCTCTGTCCCGAGGTATATGTATCCGGAATCCAGGACCGGCGATGAAACAATCCCTTTAACGGGAATCTTCCACAGCAGTTTTCCTATGGACTTGTTGGCGTCGTCCTGGTAATAGGCTTCCAGGGCATAAATCCCCTTGATGGTGGGGATGATGAGCAGCTTTCCCGTGGCGATCGGTTCCGCCATGATACTGTCGGGGAATTTCTGCTGCCAGAGCATCTCGGGTTTCTGCCCCGTCGATGGTTGCAACCGTGTATGCACCGCACAGGCGCTGCCTTCCTTGGTCGCGCAGTAGAGTATTCCGCCGGCAAGGGCGGGGGTTTTTACAATAGCCCCTGCGACCTTGATGCCCCAGACCGGTTTGAGGGTGTTCCCTTCAAGGGAAAGCAGTATGACCTGTCCCGCGGCGTTGGTGGCGATCAGCATGGTTTTGCCTGTCGGATCTTTGACCGGGAGCAGGTCGGTAGTGATGGGACCGCCCGTCTTGAAGCTGCAGCACTCCCTTCCCGCGGTTTCCGATACCTCTTGAGTTTCGCCGCCGCCAAGCCCGCTTAAGGGGTCGGTTTCGATGCCTGTCCCGGCGGTGAATTTCTCGTTGACCAAAAGGTCTTTTTTGGGATCAAAAGCTTTCAGGGATTTGACATAAGGATTTGCGGTCATGCAGGTATCGTTTTCCACCGGGATTATCTTCGCCGCATCTCACGGCGGTTTATTTCTAATATATATTTTCAGGGATGTCAATAAATCTTTCTCGTGATTTTTCAGTGCGTGTTCCGTACGATGGCTTGTTATGTCGTCTGCATTTCAGGGAGATATGCAGCAGCCGTTGGCGGCCCTTGTTCCCGGACAGGCGCCGTCCGGGATTACAAAGTTATCGCGGCATCCGCCGTGCATGGGCCCGGCAGCGGTTTGAAAGAGGGCGGCCGGCGCGTGTGTACGCGAAAAGTTGTTTGCAAATTCCGGCAGGCCGTCACATCATCGCGGTGATTTTATCGTACTTAAAAGGAACACCGTAATGCCCGTGCACATGAGTCAATTCAGCTACTGGATCTACATGCTCCGCTGTTCGAACAGCTGTTATTACACCGGTTACACCTCGAATCTGCCGCGGCGTTACCATGAGCACCTGAAGGGGAGTAAAACCGCGCGATACACCCGAAGTTTCCGGCCCAGAGGGATCGCCTGCTGCTGGAGATTGTTCGGCTCGCGCGCCGACGCCATGAGGATCGAGGCGCTGATAAAGAAAATGGACCGTCCCGCGAAAGACAGACTGGTGGGCAAACCCTCGCTGCTTTCGGAAATGCTCGGCGGTGACGAACATTCCTGCCCGGTTATCGTACCCATGGACCGCAAGGCGGTAATGCAGTCAGTCGGCAGGGATCCGTTCCCTGGATGGAGAAAGCGTCTGGTGGTAATGCTCTTCACCCTTGTGGTGGGAGCGGCCGCGGTCTTTGACCTGCCGGGAAGGGCATGGGCCTCTGAGACGCCGAAACTGCAGGGGGACCGCCCGATCCACGGTGGAAGCGCGCGGTGCGTGCCCTTCGGAAGCCTTCAGCTGGAAACCGGGTATACCTATTCCGCGATCAACGGCGACAGGGAACATACGCTGGGGGAAATACTGGTGCGCGGTGCCATAACCGGCCGGCTGGAGCTGCGTCTGGGGTTCAACTCGTTTGTATGGAAGGACATCGGGGAAAAAAAAGAAAAAGGGAAGGATGAGGGGTATGCGGGGCTGAAGCTGGGACTGCTGAAGAGCGGCGGCGGGCGTTCCCCTCTGCGCCCAGATCTTGCCCTGATTATAGGGACGTCAATTCCCGCGGGTGATCCCAATTACGAGGAAAATGTGTACCAGCCCGAAGCGAAAAGCGCCCTGTCATGGGACCTTGCGGGGTGGCTGAACCTGGGAATCAACTTTTCGTATACCCTCATGAGCAGTGAAAACCGACGTTATAACCGTTACGGCGGCGGCGCCTCTCTATCGGCATACGCGGCGGAAGTCTTCGGTGCTTTTATGGAGTATTACTTTTATTATCCTGAATCGCGCAACGGTGATTCCATACATTATGCCGGAGGGGGTGTGATGCTCTACATGTCGGAACACGTGAGGATCGACGGCCGCGCCGGATGGGGAAGGGGAAACGGCAAAGAAGAGCTTTACATCGGGGGAGGGGCGGTGGTACGGTTTATCAACGTGTATTGAAGCCGGATTCATCTCCTTATCCCTCAGTTTGCGGTTTCCCGTTGAAAGCCGCATCGGGTAACCCGGAGTCGTAAAAAAAATCTTCAATCAGAGAAAGGACAATGAATCAGGACCAGGTCAAAAATAAGCTGCTCCAGCTGGACGGTACGGTAGAAGATTTTACGGTCACCTTCTCGGGCAAGACCAGTAAAAAAGTGGACGGTCTCTATAAGCCCGAAGAGCGGGAGATAATCATTCACAATCATAATTTCGAAGGCGACGACCCCCTTATGTACACCGCCATACACGAATTCGCCCATCATATCCACTTCACCCGTCACGCGGCGACATCGGCCCGTTCGCACGCCGGTCCCTTCTGGAACATTCTGCACCGTCTGCTCTTCCTGGCGGAAGAGAAGGGCTTGTACCGCAATGTCTTTCATCACGAACCCCGGTTCCGCGACCTGACGGGCAGGATCAAAGAACAGTTTCTTTCGGTCAACGGACGCCTTATGCAGGAATTCGGAAAACTGCTCATGGAGGCGCATGACCTCTGCCGCGAATTCAACGCGTCGTTCCACGACTACGCCGACCGCGTTCTGGGTCTGCACCGGAGCGCAGCCGGGACGGTAATGAGGGTCGGCTCCCTGGATATAAATCCCGAGATCGGTTATGAAAACATGAAGACGGTGGCCTCGATCAAAGATCCCCTGATGAGGAAGAAGGCCGAAGCGGCCTTTCTAGAAGGACAGACCCCCGATATGGTCAGGGAAGATTTCGTTTCAAGAACGCATACAGAGGAAAGCATTCCGCGGCTTGAGGCCGAAAAAAAACGCATCGAGAAAAACCTGGAACTCCTCACCGTCAGGCTTGCCGATATCGAACGCAAGATCGATGAACTGAAAAGTAAGAAATAACGGGCGTTGTCGTCGCCCGGAGATAGTGCTGTCCGCCTACCACTTGTGTTCCCAGTCCACAGCAGCCGTCGCGCGCATCAGGGCGATAAAAGCAATGATGCTTGCCACCGTAACCAGGAACCCCGTGTGTTCGGGGAAAAAGAAAGCTATCGAGAATATCCACTGAAAGATCAGCGCGCCGAAAAGAATCGCGGTAAGAAACACACGATCTTTCCTGATAAGGTGCACGTAGTACAGCAGTATGGCCGTTGAGACCGTGAGAGCGGTGAAGACGGCGGCGATGACCGGCAGGTAGCTGATCACGTAAGAACCCAGCAGGTAGAAAATGAAAAAAGCCGTGATGATGAACAGATGGTTCATGGGATGCAGCCGTATCTCCCTGGCCGCGCAATAAACCACCAGAAACCCGATGAACAGCAGCAGGGATAGGGGTGCGTAAAAAAACATGCGGGAAACGGTCTCCCCGTAGTTACCCCGTATGTTGAACTTCAGCGCGATGTTCTGCCCGGTCACCATGTTGATACCGGACCATTCCATCCTGGTGCGGCCTGCGTCTGTTCCGCGGGATCCGGGCACCAGGGCCCCTTCGGGAACGGTGATGTCGTCGAAATCGGTGGACAATACGGCCTTGAGGCGTTTTATCTCGGTCTTGCGCTGGCCCAGCGCATAAGAGAAACCGGCGGTCCCCTGGGCCTGGAAAGTTATTTTCAGTATTTTAAGTTCGCCCGGCGCAAGGGTCCCCTGCCACTGTATGCCGTCGGCATAATTGGTATCACCCTTATAGGGTTTGCCGTCCAGTTCCACGGTGATACCGGTGATGTTGCCCGCGCCGGAGGGGAGGGGGAAATTAAAGTTGCAGCGCCTGGTGTCGCGCTGGAGGTTTCGCAGTTCGTATGCCCCTTTGAATTCCGCCACGAAACCCGGGAAAATGAGCAGGCCGCGCGTGCGTATGTTGCGGTTGATTTTCAGCGAGATATCGTGTGATTCGAATCCCATGGCATCATTGACCAGACGCAGCCTGAACCGGGTCTGTCCTGATTTTTCCTCGACATACTGTTCCTCTCTCATGACGGGGTAGCTGAAGGAAGGCGATTCCTGGACTATCTGTCCTCCCCAGATTTCCTGCACCGACTTGAGGTTGCGGCTGTAAGACTTGCTGTGGCGCTCGCTCACCCTGAAGCCGATGGCCAGGGCTATGATGCTGAAGACGATGCCGAATATCGCGATGAGGGAATAGCGCAGCACCTTCATCATGAAATCGGGCCTAACCTGATAAATACGCACCGACATGATGATGAATGCCGCCGCTATCAGACTGAATCCCAGGAATACGATACCGCCTGCCACCATGACGCCACCTCTGAACTTTTTTAACACTATGCGGCCATTGCCGGGAATTGTCAACCAGAGTACACTTCGTGACGGCGGTCGCATGATCGTCACGCCACAGGCTGATTTCCTCCTTGCGCCGGTGACCGGTAAGTGCATAATATGGAGGCTCGTATACTATTCAATGAAAGAAGGTCTTTGCTTCCATGAAACAGGTGAAGAATACAGCGATGCCGCTCCTCCTGCTGGCTTCAGTTCTGGCGACCCCTTCGATCTCCGCTCCGCGAATCGTAATCGCCCTGCAGCCTCTGGGTTCTATCGATGACCGTCTCGTAGCGACCGCCGCCAGGGGGATTGAGAGCCTGTATACCGGCCTGACGATCGGGGTTTTGGAGCGGTCCGTTATGCCGGATGAAGCGTATTATAAAAAGAACAAACGGTACCGCGCGGAAATACTCCTGAGGTATCTCGAGAGAAAAACCGATGTAAAGTACGTCAAGGTGATAGGACTGACCGATCGTGACATCTCCACGACCAAAGGAAACATTCATGACTGGGGCATTTTCGGCCTGGCTTCGGTGGATGGAAGGGCCTGCGTGGTTTCCACCTTCAGGCTCAGGAGCGGCGGCGTGACCGATGCCGCGTTCATCGAGCGCTTTATAAAGGTGGTGAACCACGAACTGGGTCATACCTTCGGCCTGGATCACTGCCCCACGCCGGGGTGCGTCATGGAAGACGCCAGAGGCACCATTAAAACAGTGGACCGGGAGACCGGCCGTTTCTGTCCCCGCTGCCGCAAGTTTCTCAGGGAAAGAGGCGTGGATGTCCGCGGGCGGTGAGCCCCGTTTTTTCCTGATTAATTATTCTGCCGACCCTATACTATTACTGGCTACACCCGCGGGTGTCAGCGTGCATCTGCGGTTAAAAAATACTTGTCCAGGTGCATGCTGACATTACTGTTCAAGGGGAACCGGCTGTGAATTCACCCCTGGGGAAGCAATCGTGTTATAAATGAAAAATTTTTTGACATTGCGCTCATTACGATTTATCTGTTCATGATAACGGAGATGATGATGGAATGTTCAAAAAGACCACCGCAGCCTCTGGGTGTGAACCGCAAACGCATGGAGATGATATCCCGGAGTTTCAGAGGGAAGTGAATAAAGCCACATGAAAACGCGGAAACGTTTCCGCGTCGTCAAATATCCGCCACGGAGGCACAGAGACATGGAGGTAAGAATTTTTAACGGCATTTATTCAATCCTGAAGAAAACCATTGCCTGATCATTCAGGTAGTATTCAAATAATAAACTCTGTACCTCAGTGTCTCAGTGGCTAAAACTCATTAAGGAGCTATCCATGACCATGTACCGTCCGCGCCGATTACGGCAGAGCCCGGCAATCAGGGACCTCGTCGCCGAGACCCGCATCGACACTAACAAGCTCATCATGCCCTACTTTGTCGTGGAAGGGGGGCCGGCCAGGGGGGAGATACCCTCCATGCCGGGAATAGACCGGGTTTCAGTGGAAGAATTGCTCAGGGACGTGGAACGCGACACGGCCCTGGGGGTGCGCTCGATCCTCCTCTTCGGGATCCCCTCCGCCAAGGACGAGAAAGCCTCGGGGGCGTATGCCGACCACGGCATTGTGCAGCAGGCGGTCCGCGCCCTGAAGAAGCGCTTTCCCGACCTGACGGTGATTACCGACGTGTGCCTGTGCGAGTACACGAGCCACGGCCACTGCGGCATAGTAAAGGACGGGAAGGTGCTGAACGACCCCAGCCTGGAACTCTTGGCAGAGACCGCCATTTCCCACGCCCGCGCCGGGGCGGACATGGTGGCGCCGTCGGACATGATGGACGGACGGGTGGAGGTTATACGGGAGGCGCTCGACGAAAACGGTTTCAGCGAAATCTCCATACTGGCGTACGCGGCGAAGTACGCATCGGCCTTCTACGGGCCCTTCAGGGACGCCGCCGGGAGCGCGCCGCAGTTCGGCGACCGTAAAAGCTACCAGATGGACTGCCGCAACGCCAGGGAGGCCGAGAAGGAGGTGCTGCTCGATATCGACGAGGGCGCCGACATCGTTATGGTGAAACCTGCCCTGGCCTACCTCGACGTCATCGTCAGGGTGCGGGAGATCACCACGCTCCCGGTATGCGCCTACAACGTGAGCGGCGAATATTCCATGGTGAAGGCGGCGGCCAAGCTGGGGTATGGTGACGAAGCCGCCCTGGTGCGGGAAATTCTCACCGCCGTATTCCGCGCCGGCGCCGACATGGTGATAAGCTACCACACGAGGGACGTATTGTCGAAGGGGTGGGTGTAAAGGCGGTGAGGGTTGCGAAGGCATATCGCCAGGCAAGGATCATGATCCTCGCCTGGCGAAGACCGCAAATATCACCCCACGCCCGTCAGCGCCTTGATATACTGGATGCGCTCGTAGGCCTCGGGATTATCGCTCACCGCCTGGGAGAGCCGTCCCTGGAAGTCGCTCACCTTTTTGTATCCCTTCCCGTCCATCCAGACCTTGATATCGTCGTTCATGGCGGTGAGGCTTTCCACTCCCCGGATGTAGAGGGCCGAGCACACCTGCACCGCGGCGGCGCCGGCCAGGAGCTGCTTAATCACCCCCTTCCCGTCGTGGACCCCGGTGCCGGCGGCGATGTGGCAGCCGATCTGGCCGCTTAATATCGAGACCCAGCGCAGCACCGTGTGCATCTCAATGGGCGATGAGAACTGGTAGCCGGGAGCGAGCTTCATCTTTTCAATGTCGATGTCCATCTGGTAGAACCGGTTGAAGAGCACCAGTGCCGACACGCCGGCCGACCAGAGCTCGGTGCAGAAACGCAGGAGGTTGCTGAAATAGGGCCCTATCTTCACTGCGACGGGGATCGTCACCTCTGATTTCACCTTCCGCACTATATCGATATATCTTTTTTCGATCGATTCCCCGACCATCTGTGAGTCCCTGGGCATGATCGAGAGGTTAAGCTCCAGGCCGTCGGCCCCGGACTTTTCCAGCTGTCCGGCGAAGTTGCCCCACCATTTGTCGGTAACGCAGTTGAGGCTGGCGATCACCGGGAGCCTGAGTTCCTTCTTCGCCTTCTCCACCATGGCAAGGTAATGCTCGGGACCGAGGTGTTTACTCATCTGGCGGAAATAGGCCTCGGCCTCGGGATGGATATAATCACTGCCGGCGCTTTCCCTTTCCACCTCGATATCGATCTGCTCTTCGAACAGCGATTTAATCACCACGGCCCCGGCGCCGGCATCGGCGCAGCGTTTTATACCGTCCAGGGTTCCCGTGAGGCTCGAGCTGGACACGATAACGGGGCTCGCGAGCGCGATCCCCATATAGTTGACTGACAGGTCTGCCATAGGTCTTCTCCCTTGCAAAAAAGTGTATTTTATGATTGCGTATATCGAAACCGGTGTCAATGAATATACCGCAGACATATCACAATCGGGGAGAAGCCATGAAGAGAGATATATCCGCTGCGTTGTACCAGAAAGCCCTGGGCCTCATGCCCGGCGGGGTCTCGTCGCCGGTGCGGGCCTTTAAGTCGGTGGGAGGAACTCCCCTGTTCATGAAAAAAGGCGAAGGGGCCTTCCTCATCGACGAGGACGACAACCGTTACATCGACTACTGCATGTCCTGGGGGCCCCTCATCCTGGGCCATGCTGACCCCGACGTGGTGGCCGCCGTGACCGAAACGGCAAAAAACGGCACCAGTTTCGGGACCCCCAGCCGCTTCGAAGTGGAACTGGCGGAACTGGTGACCGGACGGTTTCCTTCGATCGGGAAGGTACGATTTGTGAGCTCAGGCACCGAGGCCGTGATGAGCGCCGTGCGGCTGGCCAGGGGATATACCGGGAAAAATAAAATCATCAAATGCGACGGCTGCTACCACGGCCATGCCGATCATCTGCTGGTGGCGGGGGGCTCGGGTCTGGCCACCTTCGGCACTCCCGACTCGGCTGGCGTGACGTCTGATAATGTGAAAGACACCCTGGTGGTCCCTTATAACGATCTGGACCGGCTGGAGGATGTCTTGAAGAAGGAGAATGGCAACATCGCCGCCGTAATCATGGAACCGGTGCCCTGCAACTACGGGCTCATCCCACCGGTGCGGAGTTTTTTCTATAATTCCGCGTCTGCCGCCCAGGCGCCGGGGCTTGCCGCCCAGCCCAGGGAAAACACCTACCTCCATGGGGTCAGAGCCCTCTGCGACCGCTATGAAGCGCTTCTCATCTTCGACGAGGTGATCACCGGTTTCCGTCTCGCCCGGGGCGGCGCCCAGGAGCTTTTCGGCGTGCGGGCCGACATCACCACCCTGGGGAAGATCATCGGCGGGGGGCTCCCGGTAGGGGCTTACGGCGCTTCGAAGGAGATCATGGCGAAGGTGGCGCCGGAAGGTCCGGTATACCAGGCCGGCACACTTTCGGGAAATCCCCTGGCCATGGCTGCGGGGATCGCCACTCTGAAGAAAATCGACGCGGTTAACGCCTACGCCGTACTTGACGGGAAAGCGGAAACATTCCGGAAACTGCTGATCCCGACCCTGAAAAAGCATGCGGGAAAAGTCCTGTTTCTGCGGATGGGTTCCGTTTTCGCGCTGTATTTCACCGATAAGAAGAGTATACTTACGGTCGACGACGTTCGTTCATGCGACATGAAACGCTTCGGCGCCTTCCACGGAGAGATGCTGCGGCGCGGTATCTACCTTTCGCCCTCGGGATACGAGGTAGGATTTCTTTCCACCGCTCATGGCGCCGGGGAGCTTGAAAACACTGCCGGCGCGATAGGGGAAGCGATCGAGGCGGTACTTGCGTAACGGGTTATCCTCTTGCAAGCCGCTTTTCCTTGGGAATTTTCAGCATAAGGGTGAGCAGATTGTCTTTGTCCCACAGAGTGTGGATGATGCCGCCGTGGAGCAGCGCTATGCGCTGGGCGGTGGCAAGTTCGAAATTGATACGGTGCTGTTTGACGGAATAGAAGGGATTAAAGAGAAAAGGGACATCCTCCCTGAGCAGATTGGTGTGCAGCCGAATCGAGAGGTTCATCTCGAAAGGAGTGAATTCGCAACTGGCCGTCACAGGGAGTGTGCGCTCGGAAAACAGAATGGAGTTTTTTAAAAGGTTCCGTAACGCGATCTTCATCTTGTCCCGGTCTATGAATATCGTATATTCCTTGTCGTCGGGTTCATGTATGGCTATGCCCACACCCCTGGCAACCGCAAACCTGACGGCGAATTTGAGGGCCCTTCTCACGACAAGCACCATGTTTTCTTTTCTGAACCTGATCTCGGAGAGATCGGAATATCGTTCCACCTGACGTACAATCCCCTGAAGCCTTTCAGTGTCCTTCTTTATATAGGTGAGGTACTTCTTGTATTCGATCCGGTCTTTAAGGAGTTCGTGTTTCTTCAGCAGAAGATTGGTATACCCTCCTATGGACACCAGGGGATTTCTTATTTCGTGGGCGACGCTCTGGGCTATCTGCCGAAGGTTCTCCATCTGGTCGATATAGTTTTTCCTGAGCTGTGAGAGCAGTCTCTTTTCGCGGTCGTGCAGGGTCCACAGGTCGGTAATATCGTGTATCACCACCAGCTGTCTGAAGCCGTCGTTACGGTCCCCCGCCGCGACGGTGCAGGTGGTCACCTGCAGTATAAGGGTGCCGTCATGACGGTTATAGGCGACTTCGTGTCGTGATGAATCTTCGCATGAAAGGGTCTGCGGAAAAATGAGTCTGTAAAAATTTTCGTTTCGCCGTTGCAGAATGTTTTCCATGGATATCCGCCGGCGCAGGTCTATCCTGGCGCCCAGTATTTTTTCCGCCGCCCTGTTCCTGTAGATTATTTCCCTCTGTTCGTTCAGCAGCAGTACGCCTTCGGCGAGTTTGTTGAAAAACCGTTTTATGTCGCGTGCAAGTTCCATGCGGTCACCGTCGGACCATCGGGTGAATCATACCGTCCTTATTTTTAAAAATCAAAACATTTTCGCGCCGTTTCCCTGGGACACTTCAACGGGAAAAAGACGGGAACGCGTATGGTGTTAAATCGCAGGAGGGACGCCGGCAAAGGGGGCGATTACCGGACAAAATGTAATTGACTAATAATCCTTCTGCTCACAATGAAGATTAAATTATTTTTCATCAGAGGTCATCCATGGCGCGCATACTCTCGGGAATACAGCCTTCGGGCACACTGCACATCGGCAATTATTTCGCCATGATGAAGCGGATGATCACGTTCCAGGAGGAGCACGATCTTTTCTGTTTTATCGTCAATTTCCATGCCCTGACCAGCATGCATGACGGCGCACAACTGCGGCAGAACACCATAGAAGCGGCCATGGACTTTCTCGCCCTGGGACTGGACCCCGAAAGGTGTCATTTTTACGTACAGTCCGATGTGCCCGAGGTGACCGAACTCGCATGGATCCTGGGTTGCCATACCTCCACGGGCCTGCTCGATCGCAGCCATTCGTACAAGGACAAGATAGCGAAGGGTATCACGCCGAACGCGGGACTTTACACCTACCCGGTGCTCATGGCGGCGGACATACTGCTCTATCAGGCCGAACTGATCCCTGTGGGCAAGGACCAGAAACAGCATGTGGAGATCACCCGCGACATCGCAGAACGTTTCAACAACGTCTACGGCGATACCTTTGTGCTTCCAGAGCCCCTGATCGCAGAAGACATCGCCGTTATACCCGGTATCGACGGACAGAAGATGTCCAAGAGCTACGGCAACACCATCAATATCTTCGAGGAAGAGAAGGAACTTAAAAAAAAGGTCATGCGCATCGTGACCGATTCCACCCCCGTCGAGGAACCGAAGAATCCGGATACCTGCAATGTTTTTGCGCTCTACCGTCTGTTCGCGTCACCCGACAAGGTGGAAAACCTGAGGGACCGCTACCTCGGCGGCGGAACCGGTTATGGAGAGGCGAAAAAGGAACTCCTGGGACTGATCTGGGAATACTTTCGTCCCTTCCGGGAAAAACGCGCCGAACTGGCGCGCGATCCCGGCGAGGTGAAGTCCATTCTCGCCGGGGGCGCCGTAAAAACCAGGGCTGTCGCCGCAGAGACCCTGGAGACGGTGAGGAAGCGAGCGGGTATCAGTTATTAGACGCCGGGGTGCTCATCTGACCACCATATCCACCACGACGAAGCGGTGATTGCCTCCTCTCGCCACGAGCAGCAGGATTTTCTTTTTGCTTTTCAGCGTTGCGATCAGATCGGTATAGGTCTTCAGCGAATCCACCACCGTCCGTTCAACCTCTTTGATTACGTCGCCGGGAGCCAGTCCCGCCTGGCCGCCGGGCGATCTGCGGTCGACCCGTGTGATCACAACCCCTTTCCGGTCGCCGGTACGGTACTTGAAGGCCATGTCCTCATCGATTTCCCTGACCGCCAGGCCCAGGTAGTCCGTCTGCCCGCCGGGACTTGTGGCCGCGACCACGGGCTTGTCGGGGAGTTTTCCCAGCACCATGGAAATTTCCATTATTTTGCCGTTTCTGTAGACGTTCAGGGCCACCTTGGTTCCCGGTTTCCTGGCCGCCACGACCCTCCTGAGATGGTTTATATCTTTAATGTCCACACCATCCACCCTGGTTATGATGTCTCCTTTTTTGATGTCGGTTTTTTCCGCCGGCGATCCTTTCATAATGTCCGAAACCAGGGCCCCGCCCTTGCCGGGGTATTTCAATAATTCGGCGATGTCACGGGTAAGCTCCTGTATGTAGACGCCGAGCCAGCCCCGGGTGACCCTGCCGGTGGAGATTAGTTCCTTGAGGATCTCCTTTATCATGTTGACCGGGATGGCGAAACCGATCCCCATGTAACCGCCGCTGCGGGAGAAGATCGCGGTGTTGATGCCTATCAGACTTCCGTTGATATTGATCAGGGCCCCGCCCGAGTTCCCAGGGTTGATGGCGGCGTCGGTCTGTATGAAGTTCTCATAATCGGTGAGCCCCACGCTCTGGCGGCCGGTCGCGCTGATGATGCCGGTGGTGACGGTATGGGAGAATCCGAAGGGGTTCCCTATGGCGATGACCAGTTCGCCCACCTCGATCTTGTCCGAATCGCCCATTTCTATCACCGGAAGATCGTCCGGGACCTTGCTGTCAATTTTAATGACGGCGATGTCGGTGGCCGGGTCCGATCCGAGGATCGAACAGCTGAATTCACGGCGGTCCGAAAGGGTGATCTTTATGCTGACGGTGTCTTTCACCACATGGTGGTTGGTGATAATGTATCCCCGCTTGTCGATAATGACCCCCGAACCCAGGGCACGTGGATCATGCGGGGGCTGAAAGGGGAATTCCCGCTGGGGCCGTCCATTCTGATCGTATTCCTGTATCCTGTTTTTTGGAGTGACCTTTATGGCCGATATGTTGACCACCATGGGGATGGTTTTTTTCGAGATGGCGGTTATGCTGTCGTTGAACTGTTTAAGTATGGCGTCCTTCGCCGGCGCGGCGGCCCGGAGGTGCGCAGGCGCCGTCAAGACGACGCAGGTGAATGCGGTAATCAAGCTCGCTATCGGTTTCATTGATACGTCTCCTGGTGATGGTGGAAAGCGGGACCCTGTGGTGCGCCGTTATTACCGTCGTTCACGGGACCCATATTGCATGATGATACTATCGTTCATCCGTGAAGAAGTGTAAAGACATTTTCAGTATCCTCCCGGGACGGGGTCGGCGAACCCCGTCTTTCCAGTTGAACGCTACCCGTTTAGGGTGTATTGAGGTTACGGAAAGACCGCTAGAAGTACCAGACCAGGGAGCCGTATACCAGACCCATGTCGTCAAAGTCCCCGAAATCGGAGCTTTTTGCCGCGTCATCGAACACATGGGCCCTCATGATACCGATCGAAACATCGATGTTCTGAAAGGCGTTGTATTTCAGGGAAGGATTGAAAAAAAGTCCGCGCCCCTGAAAGTCGTAGATGATGAACAGGTCTCCTCGAAGCAGAGGGGTCAGGTCGTAGCCGAGGGCGCAGGCGCCGTAGTGCCGGTTGTAGGTGAGAAAACGGTTTGAGAGCGCGCGGTATCCCTCCTCGGTACTGCCGTAGATTTTACTGTAAAGATACTGTTCCTTTAAATCGCGGTTGAAGTTGAGACCGTCCTGGTTGTAGAAATATTCCGCCAGCAGGTACAGCCCCATAGCGAAATTATACTCATAGCCCGCACCCGCCTGGATGAAACCGTTCCCTTCTTCGGGATCTGAATAGAGCATGCTGCCCCTCAGCATGCCGTCGAAAAGGATAGTGGAAATATCGATGCCGCCGACCCGCCGGTGGGAGACCCTGCCGCCCAGACCGGCAAGCTCGGTTTTTCCCAGGGTGATTTTAAGTCTCCCCAGTATGTTGGTGCTGTCGGTGGAAAGGTCATCAATACCGCCGCGGTCCCGGTCGCGTTTCTGGTCAAGCACCAGGCCGATCTCGGTGGTTTCATTCAGGTAGTATTCCCCCCTGAGGGCGTCGATGCCCTTCTGTTCCTCGGCGCCTTCTATGGAGGTAGGCGATACGGGGTTCAGAATGTCGAGGGGGTTCCATAACCGCCCGCTGCCGAAACGCACCATCTGGCGTCCCGCCGTTACGGTAAAATCACCGGCCGTTATCCTGGCGTAGAGCCGGTGGATTTTCGTGCGGTAATACAGGTCGCGGTCGTAAGAGGGTTCCCTGCTCATCTGCAGCAGGTCATTGTATTCCGGGGGACGCCAGAACTCGTTGAACTCCCGGCTCTTTAGGTAGCTTCCCGAAATGATCTCGTTGTCGTAATCCATGTGGATGATGACCTTGTCCGAAAAGTTCAGCTGGGGGGAAAGACGCAGCCGTTTCAGGTCGGAAACCAGTTTCTTCTCATCCCCGGTGACCGAGTAGTTCTCAACCGGATAATACAGAAAGAAATCCCTGAACTGGCCGCGCAGGGTAAAAACGTCGACGGCGGCAATGCCGTCCGGCGATGCCGCCGGCATCCTGTCTGTCTCCTGGGCGCTGAGAAGGGAGGGGCCGGCATACAGCAGCACCGTCAGCACGAAAGCGGTGACAGGAGATGTTATCTGCGCACTTCTGAACGAAAGAATGTGATAATAATCCTTTTTTTTCATAGAATACCTTTTTTATGGGAACCACGTATATGCATATCCGCCGTGGATTCACCCGGATATGGAGCTTTCCGTTGATGTGTTACGACACATATCCGCTCACAGGGCTTGCGGGCCATCAGATGATCTTGCCGATCCCAATCAGGTTTTCATTATCCATCCGGTGCAGGGTTCCATCGCTTTCATGAATGCACCCGCTTTTTCCTTGAGGCCGCTCCCTTTTTTGTTGCGGACCGCTTCCGGCTTTTGCTTTCGCCGCGGAAGGATTTTTCTCTTTTCGTGTCCGAGCTTATATTGCCGTCGGTAAGGTAAATAAGGCGTTCGGCCCGCTCCATCACCATGCGGTCATGAGTGGAAAAGAGGAAGGTGATCTTTTTGCGGCGGTTCAGATCTTTCATGAGATCAAGGAGGTTTGCGCCGGTCTTCTGGTCCAGGTTGGCCGTCGGTTCGTCTGCAAGGACGATGTCGGGTTCCGAAACGATTGCACGGGCAACGGCGACGCGCTGCTGCTGCCCGCCTGACAGCTCTCTGGGCAGGCGATGAATCTCCTTTTCGAGACCCACCTCCCGCAGGATCGCCTCGGAGCGCCGGTGCCGTTCATCTCCGGGCACTCCCTGCAGAAGAAGTACATATTCCACGTTTTCCATCGCCGAAAGTACCGGGATAAGGTTGTAGGCCTGAAAGATGAACCCGATGCGGTGCAGGCGCATGTCCGAGAGTTCCCTTGCCGACATTACCGACAGATTGTTGCCGCCTACTTCCACCCGACCGTCGGTGGGCCGGTCGAGCCCTCCGATGATGTTGAGGAGGGTCGTTTTCCCCGAGCCCGAAGGCCCGGCGACGGCGCTGAACTCTCCCTGCCCGATGCTGAGATCAATCCCCCGTATGGCATGCACCAGGATGCCGTTCGTATCGTACTGTTTCGTGAGTCCCGATATATTTATGATACTCATGATCGCCGTCTCCTTTTTATATATAATTCAAGGCTTCGAGAGGTTTGATCCGCGCCGCCTTGAGGGCGGGATAAAACGCCGCGATGAGTGTCGTGAGGAGCACGATCACCGCGGCCATGACGATGTCCATGGCCTTGATGGCAGGGTAAATCACGCTGCCGGTTCCCCATGTACGCATGGATTCCATGTAAAACGAAAAGTCAATACCGGTCACCGAGAGTACCGCGGTAACGGCGAAGCCTATCATCACGCCGGCGAAGAGACCCACAAAAGAAAGGCTTATCGCTTCCATTATAACCATACTGAAAATCCATGCCGGGCGGGTGCCGATGGACTTCATGACCCCTATCTCGTGGAAACGCTCCATAATGGCCATGATAAGCGTATTCGCTATGGAGAATATGACGGTGATGAAGACGATGGCGAAGAAGATATACATCATGGTGTCGAATAAACGGACTGCGCTCACCAGGCCCGGGGCCATGTCTTTCCATGAGAGTACTTCAAGACCGGGATTGTTCAGGGTCTTGATGAGCTTTTTCTTTACCTGATCGACATCGTTCTTGTCATGCAAAAGTATATTGATCTCTGATATGTTCGTATCGAGCCCGGTTATTCTCTGCATCGTCGCCAGGCCAGTGAACGCGACGAATTTATCGAAACTTTCCACCGGTGTCTCGAAGAGCCCCTTCACCGTCATCCCCACGCCCACTATCTCTTTTTCACGGTCCTGTATCATCACTACCAGCTTATCGCCTACCAGGAGATCAAGCCTCTTCGCCAGTGATTTCGAGATAAGTATGGAATCGTCCATTGGTCCCGAGAGAAACCCGCTTCCATTGTCCTTTGCCATGTATTCGTATATTTTCGTGAGCTTCTTTTCCCTTTCAGGATCGATGCCGACGATCATTACGCCGCGGGAAGCTTCGCTGGAGCGCAGCATGCACTGTGACTTTATGCGGGCGGCATAGGCCTTGATGTTCTTTTCCGCATCGATCGCCGAAAGGATACTCCGGGCGGGTGAAAAATTATACTCCAGTTTCATATTGTCGTGGAATCCCGTTCGGTGCACGGCGATGTGCCCCAGAGAGGTGCTGATGGTGTTTTCCACCATCTGCCGGTTCATCCCGTTCATCAGCCCCATGGAGAGGATCATGGCGAAAATTCCCAGGGCGATTGAGGAGATAACCACCAGAGAGCGCCGTTTGTTACGCCAGAGGTTGCGCCATGCTATCATTATAATTGTTTTCATCACGATTCCTTTGCTGTCGCTATAGATGCCGTATGGCTTCTATCGGATTAAGTTTCGACGCCCTTCGGGCGGGGAACAGGGAGAAAAGCATGGCCAAAACCAGTGTCACCAGGGCGGTCATCCCCAGGTTCAGCGCCGTGGCGTCCGCCGGGAACATGGTGGTGGAAACCCCCCACACCGCCATCTCCTCGGCATAGCTTGAATAATCAATGGGATGGAGCTTGAAATAGTAACTCACGCCGTATCCTGAGAAAAGACCCAGGGCTATACCCAGAAGCGAGATGAGCAATGATTCCAAAAGCACCATGGAGACGATCTGTCCCGGGCCGGTACCTATCGAGAGCATCACGCCGAACTCCCTGGTCCGTTCGAAGACCGACATCTGTATCGTGTTGAGAATACCGAAAGCCACCACCATGAAAAGTATCGCGTCGAATATATAAGCGCTTACATCATCCATCACGATGAACTGCACCAGTTCGGGCATGAGTTCATCCCAGCTCAGCACCTCCAGCCGGCCGGCATCGGTCCGTTTGAGCAGGGATCTTTTTACTTCCGCCGTCTCGGAAGAATCATGGAGCCGCAGAGCCAGGGAGTGGACATACCCCATCATGGTAAATACCGATTTCGCCTGTTCCAGGGGCATGATGAGGAGGGCGCGGTCGTATTCAGGGTTTCCCGAACG
The DNA here is from genome assembly GCA_964624235.1 of uncultured Leptospirales bacterium. Taxonomy (GTDB): domain Bacteria; phylum Spirochaetota; class UBA4802; order UBA4802; family UBA5368; genus CAZUXY01. Next base: position 56,929 of record CAZUXY010000028.1, read on the forward strand.
GAAGAGCCCCACGATGGTGAGTTTTTCCGCCGCGATCGATCCGTCGAAACCCTGGGAGATCATGGAAACGGTGCCGCCGATTTTCACGCCCAGATTTTTCGCCAGAATCTCTCCCATGATTATGTGTGTACGGTCGTCGGGGTTCAGATACCTGCCGCCGGGGAGTATCCTGGTGTGGATATTGGTGACTTTCATCTCGTGTGACGGATCTACCGCCTGGATCATGGCGCCGGCCGTGGTGTCTTTGTATGAGAGTAATCCGTCCGCGTGTATCCTGAAACTGTATCCCATTATGCGCCGGTCTTTCTTCACCGCATCGATAAGATCGCCGTCCGCGATATACGCGTAGTCAATTGTACGGTTGTCCCAGTATCCCTTTTCGTGAACCTGAATATGACCGGTATTGACCGCTACGGCGTCCTCGATCATCTGGTCGTGTCCTCCCTTCGCAATGGCATTCATGAAGATTATCATGGTGCACCCCACCAGAATGGTGAGGAGGGTAAGGACCGTACGGCGACGGCTGCGCCATACGTTCCGCCATGCGAGCATGGGAATGACGGTGAGATCTTTCATTGTTATCTCCTGGTCAGGTTTTGCAGTGAAAACGTCCGTGCCGGTATGGCGATATTAAACCGGACTTCCTTTATCTTCATGAGTGTATACTGGTCTTCTTTCCCTGTCGTCACCATTTTGTACATGGTCGGAATGGTCCGATCGTGCATTATCTGGAACTCGCCGCAGGTCATCACTTTTTTAAGCACGCCGTGTTCATTGTAGAATTCCTCACGTACGGGCAGGTAGTCCTTTTCCCTGGCGTAATATACAATCTTTCCCCAGACCACCGCGGCTTTAGGCTTGGGGCTGAGAACGATCTTATGGCAGCGGAAACCGTCAACCGTGGAGGTGCCCTCGAGCCGGTGGGTGTAATCAACCACGATACTCGACTCTTTGACGATGTCGTCATTGGTGAAGTCGGAACCCATCCATGACTGCAGCATCATGGATGGGGAGATCTTGATGGTCTGCTGCAGTTTGGGCACATAATGCCACATGTTCCTGTCAATAAGCAGAAACCGGTTACCCGCGTCTTTCGCCGGCGCGTATATTTCTGAAAAGCTCTGTTTCCTGAGACGGTTTTCCCATGATTTCAGTTTGAGGGTACGGGTCCAGCGCCGTGTTTTTATGGTAATTTCAATGGTTGACGTCTGGCTGTTGCCGCGAACGGCCTTTTCCGATTCAGTGATGATCTCGGTGGCCGAAAGGGCGTAGACCCCGCCTGCCTGTGCCATTATCATCATGGCGCTCATTATCAGCGGCAGTTTTTTGACTTTCATGACGAACCTCTCTGATTGATGTTTAATCACTTCGTGTAAGTTTATTCGCCAGCACATGGGTGTTTCTTCCCTGTATCATCGATCAGTAAACCGATGAACTCGGTCCGGGTTTTTCGATAATCCGGCATGCTCTGACCGGGAATGACGAATGTATTCATGATGGTGTATGCTCTTTTCTGATAGATTTAAGGAACATCTCGGCGAATTCCTCTGCCGCTCTGACCATATCAAAGCTGTCACGGTCCAGCATCCAGTGCAGAATGAGACCGTCGAACACGGCGCCGGCCAGCACCGCATGATAGTAAGCGTCTACATCCCTGAATTCCCCCTCCGTGATCCCCTGTTCGATCAGCGTTTTGCCGATAGTCCTGAATTCCCTGATATAGCCTGCGAGGTCGTATGGATTTTCCGTACCCATGAATTCTTTCTTCGAGGCGATAAGCCATATATCCGAGAGGATGAGATAATAATCCTTTGGAAAGGTCAGAAACTGTTCCCCGATAATCCTGAACAGTATGCGTATGGTTTCCGAAGGGGAGGTGTTCCTGGGATAACGTTCCAGTACAACCTTGAAAAACTCGTCCATGGTGAAATGAAAACAGGCATTGAACAGCTCCGCTTTGGATTTGAAATATTCGTAGATCGTTCCCTTGCCGATCCCTGCTGCATCGGCAATATCTTCCATACGGGATTGTGCCATGCCACGCTGGGCGATTATAGGAATGGCCGCTTTTATAATATGGCTTTTTCTTTCTGTAATATCGACGACCTTTGGACTCATTACGGTATCCGATGTTTTATTATGACCGACTATTCGGTCATAATAAATGTTGTATTTGAACTGTCAAGGGAAAAGTGAAAAAAATCAGTTTCTGCATCATTCTAATATTACAAAGTTAATGATGCAGGAGGGGGTCAGAGCCCTGCATTCTGTATTTTATTGTATAACCGGCTGTTCTTGCCACCCGACCGCTACAGGGGGATTTAATTTGATTTTTTTACGGTTTCTTCCTATCATGCCGTAAAAAATTAAAATCCCTCTCATCATGGAATCGCGGGAAACGAGATGAAAAAAATAGTGCTTCTGTTGGTGCTGGTAATGAACAGTACGGTTCATGTATCTTATGCCGATGCCGTTGAAAACTGGAAGCTGGTAAAAAATGCCGATGGCATACAAATCTATACTATGCCGCTGGAAGGGTCCGATGTAGACGCGTTCAGGGGTGTGGTGGTAGTGGATGCCTCTCTTACTTCAGTGCTTGCCGTGATCAATGACGTCCCCTCACAGCCCAGATGGATGGCATCCTGCGCGGAGGCGAGGGTGCTTAGAAGGATAAACGGGAACCGTGCGATCGTGTACAGGGTAACGAAAGCGCCATGGCCGGTGTCAGACCGGGACATGGTAATTATATCCACCGTCACCGTGGCGCCCGGCGGCCGGACGGCGGTGGTGACATTCGCGATTACTGAGGACCATAAGGTACCGTTGCGGCCCGGTACCGTAAGGATGAAAGAAATGGAAGGGAAGTGGATACTGGAACGGTTGGCAGATGATAAAACAAGGGTGATTCTGCAAGTACGGTCCAATCCCGGAGGATCCATTCCCTCATCGGTGGCCAATATGGCCAGCAGGTCCATCCCTTTCAAGACCCTGCAGGGACTGAGAAGGACCGTGAAGGAACCGAAGTACATGAATTCATTCTACAGATCGGCACCGCCAACCCCCCGTCTTCCCGCGACTGGTTCGGGATTTGTGTGTATCCTGAATGATCCCATGCGTGGGATCATCGCGTAATGGTATTGCCGATATGCGTTCCGCTGTAATTTTCAAGACGTTCATTGTTGCGCTGCTGCTGTGGCGGTCGAACGCGGTGAACGCCGCCGGTATCTACAAAAAGGTGGAACTGCAGGGTTTAAAAATCCATTCTGAAAAAACACTCATCAATGACCTTAAACTGTATCAGCTGGAAAAGGAACGATGGCACTTCCTCCAGGTGGCGCGCCAAATCAATACCTATTATTATAAAAAAGGCTACATCCTGGTAAAGACTTATCTGATTGAGGAGACCGGTTCCAGGCTGAAAGTTTTTGTCGATGAAGGGCGTCTGGGAAAAATTATTTTCAACGACCTGGACTCTCTCAACACACTGAAGATGCGATATGAATTCAGACTTCCCGGTAAAATATACAACAAATACACAGTGGATGAACAGGCGGAACGTATCAGGAAAAAGTATCGCTATAAAAAGATATATGCGATTCTGAAACCCACTAAGAGTTTTGAAAAATCCATGTTCCAGCTCGACCGGGAATTCGATGTACCCGGTATCGGTATAACAAGACTTCCGTTTTTCAGTCAGTTCGCCGTCCGTTACGACATGGAGGTGGAGTTCGTAAAGAGAAGATCTTCCGGAGTCGCCCGGCCCAGCACCTCTTATGGTCTTGATCTGCATTATACCAAAGGGTTGATACCCTTCGTGAAATACCGTCATCCCGGGCTTATCTACCCCAAGGACAGGTTGGAAGCCGGTGCTTCAATGGGGATCTATTACGGCCTGGATCTGGATTTCACCGCC
>CAZUXY010000029.1:0-17107 GCA_964624235.1 uncultured Leptospirales bacterium
TCCTCCATATGAAAAACCGTTTTCGGGATAAAGTATACTATTCCTCTAGTGGTGTAATATATTAATATGTATGACAATATGTCAAAATAATTTTTATTTAATTTGCGGAATTACGTGTTTTTCTTAATCCAAAGCGCGGGAGGATAACAGGGTGATGGTGTTGGTGATGCTGTATCTATCAGGAACTATGCCGGCATGGCACAGGATAGAAAACGCGGTTTTTCAGGACATGTGTTTCCACTGGTCTTTCAGGTGTTTCTCCAGTTCTTTGTCTGAAATATACCCCATGCCGACCAGTATTTCGCCCAGCAGGCCCCCGTTTTCCTTCTGGAATTCCAGAGCCTCGTTCAGCTGTGCTATCGATATTTCCTCCGCCGCAACCAGTATTTCACCCAGCAGTGTCGGCATGGTTAATCCTCACTTTACAATTGATGGTACTATTGTTTAAGGCAAGCATTATATACGCGTAAGCACATTCATGATGATCAATGTCTTCTTCTCATCAGTTTTACGGTGCCGTGTTCCATTTTAACATCATATTCCAGACCCAGCGGATGCACTATAAGGACTCCGTCGCCGTTTTCCCTGTCATTTTCCCAGGAACCGATATACCGGTTCCCGTCTGGAAAAAGGCAGCTTCCCTTTCCGTGTCGCTTTCCGGATTTCCATTCACCGGCGTATTTCTCCCCTTTCGGAAACACACAGGTGCCATAACCGTGTTTCCTGTCCTCAACCCATCCGCCGTTATACACGGTGCCATCGGGCAGGGTCAGTTTCCCCTGGCCATGACGCATGTCTTTGTGCCATTCTCCGGAGTAACGTGTTCCATCGGGCAGGGTCATAGTACCTTTCCCGTCTTTTTTGTCGTTTTTCCAGCCGCCTTCATATCTCAATCCGCCCTGTTCAATATACACGCCGTGACCGTTGCGCATATTGCCGGACCAGTATCCCCTGTACACATCTCCGTTGCTGTATATATGCACCCCGAACCCATGCCGTTTGCCTTTGAGAACAAATCCGCTGTAGGTTTTTTTGCCTTTAATATGATAGGTTCCTTCACCTTTGATCTCACCGTGTTCCCATTTGCCCTCGAATATTGTGCCATCTGGATACTGCATAACGCCCTGCCCGTGGGGCTTGCCGTTTCTCCAGCTTCCTGTATACTTTTCTCCGTTTTTAAAAATAAAGGTACCTTTACCGTTTACACAATCGCCGCTGATACAATCGGCAAGAGCATAACAGGGTATGATAAACAACAGTGCAATCACCGACAAATATAGACTCCTCATGCGAGAACCTGCCTGTGTGATGTATATCGTACACTGTGCTATCCTTCCATAAGGAACCGCTCGTAATTCTCCATTACGATCTCTTTGTTTCTTTTTTTTACTTTACGGTTTCCTATATAAATGCCCCAGGGTTCAAGGTCACGCGTCACTACCGAGCATGCCCCTACCGATGCCCCTTCGCCTATGGTCACGCCGGGAAGCACCACCGAGTTTGCTCCTATCACGGCGAACCTTTCTATCTTGACAGGAGCGCGCTGCGGATTGCGGTATTTTTCAGGCACGGTAGGGTTGCCGAATCCCCAGGTTTTAAAATCATCGGAACTGGCATAGATTTTACTGCCATGGAAGATTCCCACAAAATCCTCAATTTCAATCCGGTGCCCGCCGCTTATAAATACAAAGCTTCCAATATGGACATGGTTTCCTATTTTCATAGGCATGTTCGCATAAATATACGAAAAAGGATCTATGATGACATTCTTGCCGAAACTTATGTGCTCGAGTCCCGCGATTTTTGCCGGCTCAAAAACCATTACTCCCGGTATCTTGGACGTACTCATGACAGCCCCCGATGGATTACATGTTATTATACATTATTTTGTATATATAATTTATATAATCACCGAAAGCGGAAAAGTCAAAAAATAATAGATTATTCAGCAAGATATTTACGCAAAGGTCTCATGCTTACACTAGCGCAGCACCTCCATTTTACCCGCGATTTTATAGGTTTTATCAGCCATCGGTTCTACCCTGATAACGGTCATCCTGGCAATAAGCGGTGCGAATTTCGCGCCGCCTGTCTTTATTATTATATCCAGCACCGCTCCGACGCGTAACGGTTTCTCGGCAATGAACTGCAGTCCATTGTGCGAAAGGTTCACACCTGTTCCTTTCAATAAATTTTCAGTTCCTGTTTCCTTGTAACTGAGTTCCGCGTCCATGGGTATTCTGATAAAGTCTCTTTTATTCTCACTTCCCAAACCCTTCATTTCGTCTAAACCTCACTGGTTTGAATTATTCATTAAAAAACCGACTCACATGAGCGTTTCATAATGGTTTTCCCTTTAGGTTCACCCTGGTTACAGGTCTGTCTATTATTTTATGTCTGCCGCAGCACCATCAAGGTCGCGTGAAATGAGTTCTTCGTCTATATCTATACCCAGCAGTTTGCGAATTTGAGGATCGATTTTCCTGACGTGTTTTTCATGGAACTCTATTTTGTCCCGGGCCGTTTCTATCAGCTTGTAGGAATTGGAAAAATCGAGTAACACCTTTCTTACGCCTATTGAGAGATCGTCTGAAAGCCTTCTGAGATAATCCACATATTCTCGATACATTAAATACGCCTTTTTGCTTTCCCTTACTTCCTTTCTCAGCTGATACACCTCTTTTTTCAATCTGAAGAGCTCTCTCTCCTTGTTCTCAACCACTATTTTTATCTCATCCTTCATCTTCTGCCGGTACTGGTTTTCCAGGCTTCTTGATTCGCTGTCCCACAGCCGCTTCTCGTCCCGGATTAATTTCAGAAAGTCCTTTTTCTGTTTTTCCAGCAGCCTGGTAAACTCGTTCGTCACCTTTATACGTTCCCTGTATTTTGCGGTATCGATGATCATTTTAAGTTTCCGTTTTTTTTCCAGTATTGTACTCATTGCATAATACTCCCGCATTCGCATCAGATTATATACCATGAAACAGCTGCCCGCAGGCGACCGGTCGACCTATGGTGATTTTTACGTTACTATGAATCCTGACCAGCATTTCGGGCGCAAATACTTTTTTCAAAAATATCATTTATTACTGTTTATATTATACGTATTGTTTATAATAATGACCATTATTGAATTATTAAAAACTTTTGTCCTGTTGCTCTACATTTTGATTTCGATTACAGGAATATATGATTCAATACGTCAGGGGAATTCTTTTTTATTGATAAACCGGGAACGCATATGTTATACTTATACATGAAAACCGATTAAAATGAGGTAACAATGAATTTCAATGATGAATATGACTTTGACCTGGTGGTTAATGATGTGAAAAAGCTGGTTATTGAAGAGATCGAATCTCTACTGGGGGAAAAAGAGTACCGGGATGTATGCAGATGTCAGGATTGTGTCCTTGATATCGCGGCGCTCGCGTTGAACCATCTCAAACCCGCGTACAGATCGACTCTCTCTTTCAAGGGAGTGCTCTACCGCCAGAAACTCCAGAGCGACAAGTACCAGAAAGCGGTAAATAAGGCAGTTAAAGACTCGATCGATAAAGTCAGCAAAAATCCTTCACACGAAGCCAAGTAGAAAACATCCGGTTTTCGGCTCCTTGCCGCTGTTACCGGTCACACGGGCCTGAATATCTGTATTCCAGGGCCCTGTTTATCCTGTTATAAAAGGCTTTCCACATTGAGGGGACCAGCACCAGCATCCCCAGTGCGCCGACAGGCCGTGTAATCACAAAGTAGTTGAACAATCCGTGCATTACCATACTCAGCAACAGGCTTCTTGCTACCGGTATGCGGCCGTTACCGCGGCATTTCGTCCAACCCAGAGCAAAACCCCAGATGCTTGACCAGATGGCGTGTCCGGGGATCGTGAGGAGAGCCCTGATTATATATACCTTCCAGATCATTCCCAGGGCCCAGAGCGGATCTGACTGTCCCAGAGCTATCTGCGGCGCCAGGTACGAAGCGACTATATAGTATACATTTTCCGCCGTCGCGAAACCTAGGGCCAGCGTCGCGCTGCAGGTGATTCCATCGATAGGTGTGTTAAATTCAGTATTTCGATATACCGTTGTCCTTATTACGGTAAACTTCAATAATTCTTCCACGACAGGCGCTATTAGCACCACCTGGACAAAAGGCCATACTTTAAATGGCATTTCAAACATGATAGCAGGCAATAAACTGAGCATACCCGCAAAAAAAACTTTTACGATCATGCCATGGGGTTCGGAAGATGCCTTGTCCCTGCCGTAAAAGAAAATAACCCACAAAAAACCCGGCAGCATCGCCAGCAGTACCACCAGCAGTATGTCAAATGATATAACCTTCATTGCTTACCTGAACCCGACGATACATGGTATCCATGAACACACCCTGAACCGAATGCCACTGGTCATGGCGGAACATACCATTCAAATCAAACCGGGCATATCACAGAATTTTACCGTATAAAAGATACAGCGCACACGCCGTGGAAAAAAGCATCAGCGATGGTTTTAAAAGAACCAGCAGGTTTTTAGCGATATTTGAACTGAAATATTCGTTTGTGACCACAAGACATACATGTACCGGTGACAGCATCATTCCCAGGTATCCTGAGCAGTATGACAATATTACGGAAGAATAAAGCACTCCTGGTTCAGGATCGGCCCCGATTATGCTCATTACAATGGGGAAACTTGCTCCTACAAATCCCAGGGCGATGCCGGTAGTGACACCGCTGATAAACGGGATCAGCACCAGCAGCATAAAAAACGGTATACCCCACGAATCAAGCTCGAATCGCAGCTTATCCATAACCATGCCGCCGTCAGGTAATGCCGATTCAATAAACGCACCATAGATTCGTATAAGACAGACCAGTCCTATAAGGGCAAATGTCTTTTTCGATAGAACGATCCCCCGCCATGTCGTACTACCGAGCGGCCTTTTCAGTTGAAGTACTATCTGGGCAAGCAGTATTCCTGAAACCAGGGGAAGGTATTTATTTATTTTCCTTACTGAAGGGAATAAATTTTCAGTTATGGTATATACCAGTACGACAATGATGAACGGATACACCAGCTTCAGGTAATTCATCGCAACGACCGGCGTCCACTTTTCCCTCATCGGGCTGTCGGCAGGTTCTATTTTCCGAAGCAGGATAAAATATCCCGCGGTTATCGTGGCCAGGGTCAGCGGCGCGTGTGACATGAAAACCCTGGAAGCGGGCAACCCGGTAATGTCCATCAACAGAATCACACCAGGGTAGAAAGGCCACCAGAATTCCCATATGTGCCTGAACCAGTAATTTACATTGGCCTTGAGCTGAGGTCCTATGGTGCCGTCATGATCACAATCATCGACCATTGGCGCTGAGAATATAGCCCCTCCCGGCATCGGTAAAATTCCGACTATAGCTGGAAGAACGGCCATTGAGGCACGTTGCGATACACGCGAACGTACATATTCAACCAGTTCCTTCATAATGCCTGTTTCGGACATCTGTGAACTGAGGGAAATTATCTGGAATACAATGACCGCCAGGAATCCTGTCTCTTCGGATATAAGCCTGTGTAAACCTATGACCGCGATATTTTCAGCCGGGTGCCCAAGCCACGATGCAAGCACCAGCGTACCGGCTGTCACCGCGACGGTAAGTCTTTTTGTAAAATGATTGATCAGCAGTATGAGCAGCAGGGATATCAGTATTCTGAGTATATAAGGAAACGCGAAAAGTTGTTCCATTTTTCATCGGTCTGTGTGAGTATTTTCAGCAAATTCAGCGTAGGTAGATATGGTTGTATCTTTTTTTATTGGCAACATTAATTTCTTGATTAGTTTCATTTATTTTATGATCCTTTCCATGAAACGATTTTTGCGGTTTTTTATTTAAAAATTATTCTATTTCATGCCGTACAAAAACAAAATTTTTACACTTTTTCCGAATCCGCACGTTATATGAGTAAAAAGGTAACGATGATGAACATCAGACCGATCGGGGAAAATAAATTAGAACTTAAGAACGACAGGAAACTCGAGTTGTTTTTCGTCGGTGTGGGAAGCGCGTTTACCAAACGTCAGTACCAGACAAACCTGCTTATCATAAAAGGCAAAGACCATCTTCTGGTAGATTGCGGCACCAAGTGCACCCAGGCGCTTTTTGAGCTGGGTCTGCCCATTACCTCAATAAGAAATTTTCTCATCACCCACTCCCATGCGGACCATATCGGAGGTCTGGAAGAAGTCGCTCTGATGGGGCGCTACATGACCAAGAAAAAACCGGTCATGGTCATTAACGAAACCTATCAGCATATACTGTGGGATATGTCGTTAAGGGGCGGATGCGCGTATAACGAGGAAGAGGCCAGGGACATGCTGGTCTTCAGTGATTTCTTCGAGATAATCCGTCCTCACTGGCTGCCTGATTATCCCAGGGAAACATTCAGCGCCGAAATCGGCGGAATTAATATCAAAATAATGAGGACCAAGCATATCCCCGATTCGTCTCAGGACTGGCAGAGTTCGTTCTGGAGCTGCGGAATTATCATCGACGACCAGATCCTTTTTACCAGCGATACACGTTATGATTCAGAACTGATTAATGATTATGACAAAAAGTTCAATTTCAAAGCGATTTTTCACGACTGCCAGTTCTTCACCGGCGGGGTTCACGCGTCACTTGAAGAGTTAAACCAGCTTGACGGCAAAATCAAGAAAAAGATGTATCTCACCCATTACGGCGACAACTGGGAAGATTTTGAAGAGAAAATCGCCCAGTATGGATTTGCCGGTCTCGCCCTGCAACACGTCTACTACAGTTTATAACCGGATGAAATCTCAGTCGAATTTTCTCCTTTCCCATCGTGACAAGAGGCTGTAAGCGCAGGGGACCACGAACAGGGTCAGCAGGGTTGAAAAGGCCATTCCCCCCAGTACCGCGACCGCCATGGGAATACGGCTTTCAGCTCCGGGTCCCAGTGCCAGGGCCGGCGGTAATGCGGCGGCAATGGTTGAAAGCGTGGTCATCATGATCGGCCGTAACCTTATTGGGCAGGCGACAAGTAATGCGTCGAATACGTTTTTCTTCTCTTCCTCCCGCACCTTGTTGGTGAATTCCACAAGCAGTATCGAATTTTTCTTCACCAGTCCCATTAGAAGTATGAGGCCGATAAAACTGTATATATTCAAAGTCTGCCCCGTCAGAAGCAATGCCGCGATGGCTCCTGAAAAACTGAAAGGAAGTGACAGGAGTATGATAAAAGGATGCATGTATGAATTGAACTGGCTCGCGAGTATCATGTACGACACAATTATACCCACGAGCAGGGCAAAAATCAGGCTGTCGAAAGATTCCTTTGATGTTTTGGCGGTGCCGGTCAGTTCCGCGTAATATCCTTTAGGCAGCACCGATTTGGCGATCAGCATTGCTTCGTTGACCGCTTCCTGCTGGGAAAAACCCGGCGCCGGAGCGGCGTATATTGAAATGGCCCTTTCACGGTTTACCCTGTTTATCGCCAGCAGGGATAGACGGGGGACCACCCTGACCACGTCAGAGAGCCTCACCAGTTCTCCACGGTTGTTTCTCACGTAAAGTTGATTGATGTCCTTCGCGCTTTTTCGTTCACCCTCCTTCAGCCGCACCCGCATGTCAAAACGATGCCCCCCCTCGGTGAACTTGCCTGTTTTCTTTCCTCCCATCAATGCGCCGATGGTATTGCCTATGGACACCATGCTTACCCCCCGCTGCTCGGCGGCGATGCGGTCGGGGAATATCTGTATCTCAGGCTGGCCGATTTCGTAGTTGCTGTCGATATCCACCATTTTTCCGCTGCTTTCCATTTTCTTCTCGATTTCCAGGCTGAGTTTCCCCAGTTTATCCCAGTCGTCGCCTTTAATGTTGAATTCAACCGGATAACCCCTGGTCGGAGTGAGCCCCCTGAGTGTCGTTGTCTGTATCGAAACCTTGAGATCTTTGGATATTTTTCTCAACTCTTTGCGTAATTCATTGGAAAATTCAAGCTGATTGAGCGGCCTCCCTTTTTTCTTATCGACCGGCCGTTTATCATGATCATGCATTGAAACGAAAATATTCGCGCTGTTGGACTCCCCTCCCCTGAAACCCCCGACCGCCACATACTGATGCAACACCTCTTTTCTGCCCGCAAGATACTTCTCCACCTTGAGGCACATATTGTTGGTGAATTCCATTGACGACCCCACGGGTGTTTTGAGCCGCACGATAAACATGCTCATGTCCTGTTCCGGCACAAACTCTTTTTTTAATGGAATGACAAGCATAATTGAAAGCGCGAACATTCCGAAGGAGATAAGTATTATTTTCAGACGGTTGTGGAGCGACCATCTCAGCATGGCGGCATAATAACCGGACAGCGACTGAAATATCGTGTTGACCATCCTGCTCATATACCCTTCCCTTACCCCAACTACCAGAAACTGCGAACAGCGCATCGGCGTCAGGGTGAGAGCTTCAAGCAGTGAAAGGAGCACCGCGACCGTTATGGTGACGCCGAATTGCAGAAAGAATTTCCCTATGATCCCCGACATGAAGGCCACGGGGAGGAATATCGCCACCACTGCCAGTGTCGCCGCGATGGCGGCGAATGTTATCTGCCGCGCGCCGCGTCGGGATGCCTCGACCCTTTCCTCGCCCTGCTCCATATAGCGGCTGATATTCTCCATGACCATGATGGCGTCATCGACAACGATACCGATGGAGAGTGAAAGAGCAAGCAGGGTAAAGGTGTTGAGCGTATAACCAAGGAAATAGAGCGGGATAAACGTGCCTACAATTGAGGTCGGTATGGCCAGCAGGATGTTTATAGTAGAACTCCATGACCCAAGGAAAAAATAACATACCAGACCGGTCAATATGGTCGAGAGTATTATAGTGAAAAGCAACTCGTTGGTTGATTCCTCAATGTACCGTGACCAGTTGTGGGAAATCCCTATCTGGTATCCTTCGGGCAGGGTTCCCTTCAGTTCTTCAACCCGTTTTATAACCCCTTTCGCGATTGCTATGGCGTTCGCCCCCCGCTGCTTCATGATTCCGAATCCGACCGCCTGCTTCCCGTTTAAACGGGAAATCCTTTTTACCTCATCCAGTCCGTCCTCTATGGTGGCTATATCTTTCAGTAATATACTGCTGTAAATCGGGTTGGCTCCCCGCGCGGTAATCGGTATATTGCCCAGTGATTCGATGGACATCGCTTCGCCGAGGGAGCGAATCACCAGCTCCTGGCGCGGCGTCTCCAGACGCCCTCCGGGAACCTCGACATGTTCCCTGCCGATTGCATTCATGATATCGTCCACCGTCAGGTCGTAGCGGACAAGCTTGTTCCTGTCCACCCAGATGCGCACATTGCGATCGACGTACCCGTACAATCTCACCTCTCCCACTCCCGGGATCGTCTGGAACTTGTCCTTGAGGTGATGACGGGCATAGACCATCTGGTCTTTCATCGGTTTGTCCGAGGAAACGGCAACTACTATTATAGAATAATCCTCGGGGTTCCTTTTGGAAATAATGGGTGGTTCGATATCATCGGGCAACAGGCGTTGCGACTGGGAAAGCTTAGACTGAATTTCCTGCAGGGCCACGTCCACGTCTCTGTTAAGCTCAAGTTCCACGGTAATGGTGGCCTTACCGTGCTGGGCGATCGACCGGATTTCCACGACCCCCTCAACGCTTATAACCGCGTCTTCAATCACGTCGATTACATCGGTCTCCATTATTTCAGGGGCGGCGCCTTCATACTCGACATCAATGTTCACCAGGGGAAAATCGATGTCGGGCATCTGGGAAATTCCCATCCTGCTGAAACCTATCGCTCCGAACAGGATCAACCCTATCATCAGCATCCATGCGAATACGGGGTTTTTAATCGATATGTCGGAAAGGGTCATGGGATGTATCCGGTCAGTGTAGTGTTGTTTATCGCCTCATTTCATCTGAAACGGGAATGGACCCTTTCAGAACCTTGATTTTTTTCCCTTCAAACTCGTTCACCGCCACGCCCAGCCGCAGACGGTTGAGACTGTGCTGAAGACGTATCCTCTCATAATCGTCACTGGCATTTTCCAGTTCGGTCAATGTACTGAATACATCGAGTATTGTGGCAAGATTCAGCCGGTACTCACGAAGCACCGTGTAATGGTTCTGTTGTGCCCTTCGCTTTGCTTCTTTGAAAGCCTCTATTTCTTTCTCGGAACTCTTCCAGCTGGTATAGGCATCGATCAATTCCTGCCTGGCGACGCGACGCGAACGCGCAAGCCTCAGTTCAGCCTGGCGCAGCCTTGACTCATATTCCCTGACACGCGCCCTGGTAATGCCACCGTTGAAGAGAGGTAATTCAACTCCCAGCGCCGCGTAATAATCATCTGTCTTCGGTTCCGTCTGATACAGTCTATAGGTCCCTTCAATATAGGCTGACGGAAGGTGTGCTCCCCTGGCCTGCAGCAGATCCTGGCGCGCCATAAGTAATTCTTTCTCCGCCGCGTTTATATCGGAACGGTGTTTTAACGCCGGGATCAGTTGATCCATCTGAAGGTCCCGCGGGAGGGTAAAGGTATTTTCCTCGAGCACCGCATCCACGTTAATGCCGGATAGAGTGGAAAGCGACAAACGGGCGCGGTTAAGTTCGTTTTTAAGGGAAAGTATATCGGCCTCGAGTTTCTGTATATGGGCATCGGTCCTCAACAGTTCGCTGGTGCGGGTTTTCCCTACCGCAACCCGTCGCCGCAGCTCATTAACGATCCCTCGATACAGTTTCAGTATTTCCTCACGGTTCTGGAGACTCTTCTCCAGCTGTAATACGCTATAGAATCCCTGTGCCGTCTCGAGTAAAAGCTGACCGGAGAAATAATAGAGCCGGTATTTCCGCATCTCCATTTCATAACGCGACGATCTGAAGCGCGCGAATTCGTCGAGCCCGGTGAATATGTTCTGCCGCGCCACCAGGTTCAACCCGGTTTTCTGCGATCCCACGGTGTCTTCAGGATAGAGTTTAACCGCCTTGAGGGACAATTTAGGCAAAAAAGCGCCGAAGGCCTGGTCCCGGCGCGCACCTGCCTGCAGGGAGTTTTCACCCTCTATACCCAGGTTTTCGTTCTTCTTTACCGCCAGTACGAAGGTATCATAAAGGGTCAGGGATTTCTTTTGCAAAGATTGTTTTACATCGTCTTCGGTTATGCCGTTGACCTCAAATACCAGCTTGTCGGCTGCCTGCTTCCCGGAAAAGCCCGACACCGGCATTACCAGACAAAACAATACTAAAATTATTTTTATTCTCATCTCAGTTGCGGTCCGTTTTCCTGCGGCCATGGATGAATCGGAGAAAATTGATCATGCAATAAAGGCGATAAATGCCTATAATCAGCTTAATTTACAAGCAAAAAAATCCCCGATGGAAATTCAAAATATTTACATACTTGTTTAAAAGTATATCACAATGGCTGCACTTGCCTCAAAATTTATAATAAATGTGCATGTATATTCCGCTTCCCTATACAAGGCAATATTTCTGATTCCGTGTCTTGTATTATAACCGATATTCTGTTAGTATTGATCAGCTGTTTGACCGCTGAAGACTTAATAAGAAGACCGGAGGTGTCAGGTGACCGCATCAGACCACACGTTCGAAATAATCGCGGGTATCCCTTCATACAATGAAGCGGACAATATTGCTTTCGTAACTCGAGTGGTGGATGAAGGATTAATCAGGTATTTCAATGAATACCGCTGCTGCATCGTGAATGTAGACAACAACAGTGAAGATAATACCAAAGGCGCTTTCCTCGGGACTGAAACCGTCAATCCCAAGAGGTACATTTCGACACCGCCAGGCATACGCGGCAAAGGGAACAACTTTTATAATCTTTTTAAATTCTGCGGCAGTCAGAAACCGGCATTGAAGGCCGTCGTGGTGGTTGACGCAGACCTCAAGTCAATTACACCCCAGTGGATAAAGCACCTGTGTGATCCCATTTTAAAAGGTTATGACTTCTCGCTGCCGAAATACTCACGGCACCAGTTTGACGGCACCATTACCAATCATATATGTTTTCCATTGATCTTCGGGCTTCTTGGACATGATATTCGCCAGCCTATTGGAGGTGAATTCAGTTTTTCACCTCCGCTGATGGACCATTGGCTGGGATTGAAGTGGCATCCCACCACCCGTCAGTACGGTATTGATATCTTCATGACTTTAAACGCTCTATCGGGAGATTTTAAGATCTGCGAGGTGGGACTGGGAGCGAAAATCCATAAGGCAAGCGCACCCAAACTCGGTCCCATGTTCACCCAGGTAGTAACGACTTTTTTTGATTTTATAACCTCAAACCACAATCTGTGGATAAAGGCTCCGGTACTTCGTCCCAAACCGAAACCGAGCTTCGGCATCGCCAAGCTGGACCCTCCCCAGGAACTGCAAATAGATATACGCAAACTTAAAGACCAGCTTCGTGAAGAATTCGAGCCCAGAAAAAAACTGCTCAGGCGTTTCCTTAACCAGTACGCGGTATCCCGTCTGGATGAAATGTTCAGACAGGATTATTACAGCATTGATATTCTGCTCTGGACACAGGTGGTCTACCAGTTGCTTTTCGCGTTTGACCGCGGTTCCAAAAAAATCAAAGAGGATATTGTTGAGGCCATAAAGCCTCTTTATTTCGGCAGATCGGTAACCTTCGATTATACCACGTGGAAATACAATATAAAGTACGCCGAAACAGCGGTAAGGGAACAGGCGCTTGCCTTCGCTTCACAAAAGCCATACTTCATAGGGCTCTATCATGCGGTCTAATAATCTCAGCCTGATAACCTGACTGCATAACATTACTTGATAACGCAGGAATTTCAGTGAGTTCCGTTGACATTATTGTTCTTCACGGATACATTTCATTAATAAAAATGTTGCAAAACATTTAATCGATATGGTTCTGTAATATAAATTCTCAACCAATCTAATATTCTATTTCAGGATCATCATGTCAGAGTTAAACGACCTAATCAACAGCGTACCCGTTAAATATCTCAAAAAGCTCAATGCACAGGATAACCAGGTAAAGCTTCAGGGAAAGGTCGACGTCAACGGCGTAATACTTCAGCCGTATCGTTTTGTCGTTGGTCTGGGCGAGCGGCATTTTAAAGAATTCGAAAAGCAAATTGAAACGATTTCCGCACTTTTTCCCTGGATCAGGAAAAAACACGTTCGTTTCGTAATGAACGAGCTTATATTGAATACCCAGTTCTCCATGCTCCGGGAGGTGGTAAAAAAAACCACCCGTGCCGAGAAA
Organism: uncultured Leptospirales bacterium; assembly: GCA_964624235.1. Taxonomy (GTDB): domain Bacteria; phylum Spirochaetota; class UBA4802; order UBA4802; family UBA5368; genus CAZUXY01. The sequence goes on from CAZUXY010000029.1 coordinate 13,315, forward strand.
GTACCCGGTTATTTTTTTGTAACCATCTTCGTAAATGAGAAATTCTTCTCTGCAGGAATAGATGAATTCGGTGATTATTTCGATTATTTTCAATACCTTGAAGAACACCAGTATTTTGATGAAAGTCAATTCGACGGCGCCAGGTTTTACGACCGGGTATCTGAAGAAAAATTCACCGGGCTGGACCGGCTTTCATCCAACAAGCTGAAACTTATTCTTACACAGGACAGCAAATTAAAAATGGCTGACGATTCGAACAGGATCGGTCTCAATGTGATCGAGAACGTCACCGATCATGACTTTTATGTTTCTTCGTTCTACAAGGACGGAAAGTACATGTGGAAACGCATCAGTTTCCGAATAGAAAACGATGAATAGATCAACTTCTTCTAATCAGATCGCCATCTCAGAGATGAGGCCTTGAACATAAGCCAGATGTCCCTGCCCGGCACCAGGCCCATATCCGAAGCCGCATGATGCGTTATTACGCTGCGCAATTCCAGACCCGCCGCATTTATTTCCACGCTTATGGTGTCTGAATCAGGCATTAAATTCATAGCGATAATACGGCCCATAAGCACATTCCTCGCGGATACATCGAAAGGTCTTCGTCCGGAAAGGATTATATCCGTGGGACTCAGCAGCGCATAGGAATTGCTGTCGGGCGGACGTGTCGCGTAGATTTTCTCCCCGCCGGGCAGCCGGTGCGTCCAGAGATCATCAACGTCACTGTTCCACGGACCCTGGAGAACATTATCTTCTCCTGTGCCTATGATCCTACCGTCACGCATTTTAATAATTTTATCCGTGATATTGCTCAGCCAGTAATTATCATGGCTGGTTATTATAAGGGTGGTTTTATAATGTTCGCGTATATGCATGACGGCATCACTGATTATTACAGCGCTTTCCCGGTCTACATTGGCCACCGGTTCGTCCAGGATCAGCACCCTGGGTCTCAGGATCAGCCTTGATGCCAGGGCCACTCTCTGGGCCTCCCCTCCCGACAGTTCGTTCCACCACCTCCTGGCGAATTTTTCCGGTTCAAGCGCTACCCAGCGCATGGATTCATACACCCTGTCTTTAAGCTCGGCGGTATCCTTGCGTACTTCCAGACCGTATGAAATATTATCAAAAACAGATCTTTTCAGCAGGTAAGGGGTTTGAAGCATCATGGTGATTTCCATTAATGCGTTCCTGTCGCCGTTATTCCGCGACTGACCTGCGAAACGTATCTCGCCGCTTTGCGGGACTTCAAGAAACGCAAGCAACCTCATCAGAGTGCTTTTACCGCTGCCATTATGCCCGGCTATGCCGAGTGAGATCTCTTCAGCAATGGTAAGATTTTCAATGGAAAGAATGAAATCATTGCCGTAGGAATGTTTTATATGTGTTAACTCATATATGCCGGGAGGTCCACTTTTCTGATTCATCGTCACGCTTTCCTTTTAAGAACCACCAGCAGCCAGTTGGCTAAAAACCCGAGCAGAAGAAGTACGCCGCCCAGGGCGATTCCCATGGCGAATTCTCCTTTTCCAGTTTCGAGTGCGATAGCGGTGGTTATAGTGCGGGTATCCCACTTAATGTTACCACCGATCATCATGGAGGCGCCCACCTCGGAAATCGCCCTTCCCCACGCGGTGATTACCGCCGCAATAACCGCATAACGTGCTTCCAGTACGCTTGTGACGAAAATATTTTTTTTACCGGCGCCAAGGGTGCGGAGCGTCATCTTCAGACGCGGGTCCAGGGATTCCACCGCTGTCGCGGTCAACGCGATAACAATCGGGAGGACAAGGACGGTCTGTGCCACGGCCATCCCCGGAATAGAAAAAAGGAGTCCCCATTCACCCAGGGGACCCCTTTTTGAAATAAACGCATATAAAAAAAGACCCACCACCACGGTAGGGAGGGCCAGAAGCGTATCCACAACTATTCGCAGTTGTTTTTTTCCGGGGAAAGTGAAATACCCTAACATAAATCCGGCCGGCAATCCCATTACGATGCTTGCGCATATGGACAGACTCGATGTTTGCAGGGTGGTGAGTATGGCCGAATAGGTTTCCTCGTTTCCTGAAAACAGCAGTTGACCGGCCTGGATAATCCCCTCGAAAAGGTAACCCATCCTTTACTTCTTTCCCGCGTTAGGAGTGAAAAGCTGTTTGTTCATTAATTTGAAATTACCTATCAGTTTCTGCGCCGGCGGAGATGCCATCCATTTGATCAGTTCTTTTGCAAGATCGTTTTTCACCTTCTTGCATTTGTCGGGATTGACCTCAATGAGGCTGTACTGGTTTACCAGGACCTTGTCCCCTTCAACCATAATAATCAGTGGCGGATTTCCCTTGTGATTCGCTTCGTATTTGATAAAGGTCCCGCGATCGGTAAGCGTGTAACCGTCCCTTTCGGCGGCGATATTAATGGTATTTATCATTCCCTGGCCCGTTTGTATATACCACTTTTCTTTTTCGGGCACCGGAAGTTTTGCCGCCTTCCAGATGCTCAATTCCCTGTTATGGGTACCGGATTTATCACCGCGGCTTGCAAAAACTATTTTTTTCTCTTTAATTGTTTTCAGTGCCGCTGATAATGATTTCCCTTTGATGCCGGCAGGGTCCTTTCTGGGACCGATTATAATGAAATCATTATACATGATCTGTGTACGGTTCCTGCCGTATTTGTCTTCTACGAATTTTTTCTCTACCATGGGTGAATGGACCAGCAGGATGTCTACGTCACAGTTCTTGCCATGTTCCAGCGCCTTACCTGTACCAACCGAAACCCATTTAAGATCTATACCCGTTTGTGTCTTGATGTAAGGTTTTAGATAGTCCAGCAGACCCGTATTATCGGTGCTGGTGGTAGTGGCCATCATGAGGACTTTATCCACTTTCTGTTTGCTGTAACCGTCGCTGGTAAACAAAAACAGACCAAACGACAGGCAGAGAAACGAAATATTCCTTAGTAATTTCATGCAGAACCTCCTTTATATAAATAGTGGCACCATGAAAGAATCCCACCACAATGGTATTATTGTAGTCAAGTGTAAAAATTTGTAAGTTTTTGTCGGGTATGGGACACTTATAATTTTATAAGATTGCTACTGATATAATTTGTTTAAAACCGTCGAATTTCTATTTCAATCCTGCCTGGTTTTTCTTCATGACAACCGGAAATACGGTTAACACTACAACATCAAATGTATATGCATTCTGTCAACCGACGACCTGTTTCATGTCAATAATAAGGCGTATATTAATAATTACACAATCGTAGTTGGAAAACTTCTTGTCCATAGCGGGTACTTTGTTTATGATCATCAGAAAATTCAACCCGTCCCGAGGTTTCCATGAAGGCGGTCATTATTGGATCAGGTATATCCGGCCTCACCGCGGCACTGTATCTTCTAAAAGACGGACATGAAGTCACCATACTCGAACAGTACCATGAAACCGGTGGGGTTACCGCCGCAATAAAAAAGGACGGCTATACATGGGAACTAGGACAGCTCATACTGGAAGGGCTGGGCCCCGAAGAACAAATCGGCTTTATACTTAAAGATCTGGGCATACATGACTCTGTCGGTTATATTAAAAATGACCGTATATACTCTTTTCCCGATATGGTCATTCGTAAACCTGAATCGTACCAGGGACCCTGGTGGAGAAAAGAGTACCTTAAAAAGCTTTTCCCCGAAGACGCCGAAGGTCTCGATCGGTTTTACCGGATGTATGTACGATTCATGGAAATTATCACCCTTGCACGGAGGTCGGAAAGAGCAAAGAGACTTTTG
>CAZUXY010000029.1:17133-60545 GCA_964624235.1 uncultured Leptospirales bacterium
TAAATGCCGTTTATACATTAAACTCGTACCTCTGCTTCCGAAAATCCGCTGGAGCGCCCGTACATTAATGGACCGGCTTTTTACCTCGGAAAAACTGAGGGCGGTGTTCATGTCTATACTTGCTGATTTTGTAGTGCGTCCCACCAGCTTTCCTGGACTCGGCATCCCTGCCGTCAATCCTGAACCCGCCTTTGACTGTCGTGTGCCCCTTGTGGTATCCGGTACCGGCAGGCAGCCCAGTTATCAAAATATCGAAGGAGGGGTAAACGCACTGATCAGCGTCATGACACGGCGTATCATCGATCAGGGCGGCACTATAAGAACCGGAATCTCCGCTGTCGCCATTAATATTGAGAATGGGACCGTAAACGGTGTCAGGTGCGGTGACGGATCGCTGATAACGGCGGACCATGTGCTTGCCAGCGGAGGCGCAAAGGAAACTTTTTTTGATCTTGTGGGAAGCAATAACCTGCCCCCTTCTTTCAGTAAGCTTTTAGAAGATATTCCGTTGATGGAATCTGTTTTCATGGTGCACCTCGGGGTTGATTATGATCCGACTGTATTCATTAAAGGAAACCTCTGTTATTATTATCAGACCTATGACCTTGAAAAGGGAATCGACGAAATACTTAACGGAATATTCCACGAGGGCAGAGACGGATTTCTTGTATACGTCCCATCCGCCCATACACCGACAATGGCACCTCCTGGTCATCATGCGGTGACGGTGTATACCATCGCACCAAACAGGCTTACCTCCGGAACATGGGACGAGAGGAAGGAAGAGTTTTATGAAAAACTATTATCAGAAGCTGAAAAATATATCCCCGGGTTAAAGGAACATGTAAAAACTAGAATAATCCTTACTCCCGATGATTTCAGAAGAAGGACTCACTTAAAACATCACGCATTCGGCGGCTGTTCGCCTGTTATGGGGTGGAAGGGTATTCCCCACAAAACGCCTGTTAAAAATCTATGGTTTATCGGCGCCCAGAGCGCAAGCGGCGCAGGTATTAATAATGTAATGGAAGGATCCTGGCGTTGCATACGAATGATAAGAAAAAGCTTAAAGTAATCTGTTGATTCGACCGTCGCATAACAAGATCAATACATGACGAGGGTATAATGTCATCCGGAAAAGTAATAGTAATCACGGGAACCACGCGTGGTATCGGTAAAGCACTGGCTGAAGAACTTTCGGCACGAGGACACAGGGTATTCGGAACAGGACGGACCCGCATCAGTGAAAAGGATATTGCGTTCACTCCGGTGATTGTGGATATCACCGATATAAATTCCATTAGGAGAGGAATAAAAAAGATCCTTTCCGCGGTTGATCGCATCGATGTGCTAATCAACAATGCCGGCATCAGCCATTGCGGTGCGGTGGAGGAGACGCCTCTGGAGACAATGAAGTCGATATTTGAAACAAATTATTTCGGAATGGTCCGTGTTATCCAGGAGGTGTTGCCTGTTATGCGCTCCCATGGCAAAGGCACCATAATAAATATAGGTTCCCTCGCGGGGAAAATAGGTATCCCATTCCAGCCCCATTATGCCGCAAGCAAGTTCGCCGTCGAAGGTCTGACCGAATCACTTCTGCATGAAATGCGTCCTCTCGGTATTCGTGTGATACTGATCGAACCCGGAGATGTGGGGACCACTATATGGGAAAACCGCAAGGAAACACCCATGACGAATTCCCCTTACCGGCATCTTCTCGAACGTTTTCATGCTGTAAAAATGAAGGAAATGGGAGCTTCCGTGGATCCTCCGGAAAAAGTGGCAAAAGAAATCGCCGATATTGTGGATTCAGGGAAGAAGGGATTTCGTTTCACCGTTGCGAAGGGATCGTCATTAATCTCCCTGGCGCGCAAGCTGCTTCCCGATGCCATATTTTTACGCATAATTGCCAGGAACTACGATCTTATAAGCTGATGTACAATCTACATCAGGCTTTTTGCGAAACCGACCACGGAGTTTATATAAAGATTCAGATCTTTGATGAAAATGGTATTATGATCGGCCCCTTGTATCTGAACCAGTTCCTTGATTGTCGAAGGTGATTTCTCATAAAGAATTTCCGCTTCGTGATAAGGAATTATATTGTCATATTCCGCATGAATAATCAGTGTTGGATTCGTGTAATTCACGATCTTCATATCATTGTCAAACGTGCCGTCCCCCGATAATCCCAGTCCATCCACATCGATACCAAGCAGCCGCAACAACGGCAATGCACGGGCAAATCCGCTTTCTATAATAAGACCGTCAATTTCGTCCGGATATGACGAAGCGAGTTCTATTGCGGAGGCGCTTCCCAACGACCTGCCCATTACCAGGAGAGGTCCGGTCAGGCCATTGTTCTTTTTATGCGTTTTATAAAAATCATAAATTGTGTGGCAATCGTTCATCATGGCTGAAACAGTCGGTCGTCCGGTAGAATCACCATAACCGCGGTAATCGACGGGAAAAAAGTTCAGCCCTGTTCTTTTGTAAAGCACACCCAGGTCATCATAATCTTCAACAATCTCACCGTTACCGTGAAAGAAAAGTATGGTGGGCGCGTTTTCTTCGGCGATGAAAAATCTTCCCCCGATCACAATGCCATCATCAACAGGGATGTTGATCGGAGCGAACACCCCGGGTTCAATGGTCCTGTTCTGGCTGCACCGGGGATAAAAAAGGTACATTAAAATTTCAGGCCGGTCAAACGGCCTGTAATCGTAAACCGGTTTACCCATAACGGACGTTATTTACCAACCATTTTTGTTTTAATATCCGTGATTACATCTTCCATATTCTTGATAATGCCTTCGTAATACGCGCGTTCCTTCCCTTCGGTCTTTAATTGCAGCCTGTATTTTCTGAAAAAATCAGTAGATTCATCTTCATACTGATTGGCATATGAAAACTCGATAGTATTTGCATGTTTGGTTTCGCTGTTCCATGTGAAATATTCATTGGTTATTACGCCAGTTACGCTTAAATCAAGGTCGCCGTCTACCGGTTTGGTAATGAATTTATCGAATTCAGTGGTATCAATCTCGATTTTATAATGCTCAGAAAGCAGTGAAACCATTCTCTTGACAGGAAAATCTTTCATGAACCGATACGCAATGCGCCTTTCATGCCCGCTCAACCGATAGGTGAATTTCTGAAAATAGAACTTTCTGTCGTTAAGATTCTGCCAGTCCCTCTTATTCCACATTGTGCATGAGGATAATAATACTGATACCGAAAGCAGTACAAATACGAACATTCTTGATCTTAATGTTAACATCATGAATTTCACACCTCTATTCTCACGATTAAAAAATTATATTATGGTTTATAGCAGATACATTTACAAATCTTACGTCAATAAAATTTAATCAATTTACTTGGCAAATATAAAATTATCTTCGCAGATTTTCCAGTAAAAGTGTAGTTTTAAAACTTTTTATTGAAAATCCACTTTTTTATTTTTTATGATGATACCCGTTTAGGTTTGCTTTCGACTCAAATACATTTCACCTTCGGTTCTTCTTCCAATGACTGCACTGGCGTAGAAGTTGCACAAATAGAAACTTGTATAATCAATTTCACAATGAAAGCAATAATGAATAATGTCCGATATCTGTTGTATGATATTTTATACTTGACATATACATTTTTTTTACATCTATTCTTTCTAAAATTTTCCCCTGGAGGAGTATATGCTCGGATTGGAGGATTTTTGGGTTATACTGGCTTACCTGCTGTGTATAGTCAGCGCCGTTCTCTGTTTGATATACGGTTTTTTAAAATGGAACAGTGAGGGTATCGAACCTAACGGTGAATCAGCACACTGGGCCGAAGAAGAGATTAAAATAGAAAAAACTTTATAGGAGCGAACAGATGACCATTTTCCTTGTTGCCCTTTACCTGTTGATTGTGGCATTTCTGGGTTATCTCGGTTATCGAAAAACCCACGGGGCTTCCGATTATCTCGTTGCGGGTAGAGAGATACATCCCTACATCATGGCGCTTTCATATGGCGCGACTTTTATCAGCACCTCCGCCATCGTCGGGTTCGGCGGCGCCGCCGGTGTATTCGGTATGGGATTGCTATGGTTGACGGTACTCAATATATTCATGGGAATATTTGTGGCGTTTATTTTTTTCGGCAAACGTACGCGCAGGATGGGGCACCATCTTGACGCTCATACCTTTCCTGAATTCCTGGCAAAACGTTATAATTCACCCTTCATACAGAAGTTCGCGGGACTTATCATATTCATATTCATGCCGCTTTACGCGGGAGTGGTAATGATCGGCGCCGCAGTTTATATCGAGCAGCAGTTCAACATTGATTATACGACAGCACTTTTCTTTTTTACGCTTATCGTGGCGGTGTATGTAATAATGGGTGGATTGAAAGGAGTAATGTACACAGACGCCTTCCAGGGGACTATTATGTTTATAGGGATGGCGATTCTGATTATCTATACCTACGGCAGTATGGGGGGCATTATTGAGTCCCATTCCTCATTGAAAGCGCTTTCCCCTCCTCCTCCCATGGCGTTAAAAGGCCACACGGGCTGGGCTTCCATGCCGGTATTTGGTTCGGACTACTGGTGGACGCTGGTATCGACCATAATCATGGGTGTCGGTATCGGAGTATTGGCGCAACCGCAGCTGGTAGTACGGTTCATGACCGTTAAAAGCAACAGGGAACTCAACCGCGCCGTTTTGATTGGAGGCATTTTTATCATGATGATGACCGGTGTAGCATTTACCACCGGCGCCCTTTCAAACGTGTTCTTCACTCAAAATCCTCAAAAATCACAGTTCTGTGAAATTACCGGTGCGTTGATAGATGCCTGTCCCGGCAGGAAAATTGTTACGGTTACCGATAAAAACTTAGCAAATGTCAAGAAAATCAACCCACAGGCAAAACCCGGAGACAAAGTCGATATCCACAAAGGAATACCCCATAAGCACACAACGAAAGGATCTATTTCCATCATCGCCGCCGGGGGAGATGTCGAGAATATTATCCCCCAGTACATCAAGCACGCACTGCCTCCCTGGTTCGGCGTTCTCTTCATGCTGACACTGCTCGCCGCGGCCATGTCGACCCTCAGTTCTCAATTCCATGCGATGGGTACGGCAATCGGAAGAGATTTCTATGAGCAGATTGAAAAGGGTAAATCTTATTCTGAAGAACGCAGTGTATTTATAAGTAAATTCGGTATCGGTATTACCATCCTGATCAGCCTGTTGCTCGCATATATGCTTCCCAAAGTTTACGATAAGGGAATAGCCATTATCGCCAGGGGAACCGCAATATTCTTCGGCCTTTGTGCGGGAAGTTTTCTTCCGGCGTATCTGGGGGCGCTTTACATAAAAAGGATAACCCGCACGGGAGCCGTATGGGGCATGGTAATCGGTTTCAGCGCCAGCGCGTTCTGGCTTCTGTTTGTCCACGCCGCCGAGGCCTCTGTATTCGGGCTGTCTCAGGCGATTTTCGGAAAACCGTTTCTGTTCGGCACCCCATGGAGCATTGTCGACCCTATGTTTATCTCTCTTCCATTATCAGCCTTTTCAACGTTCATTGTTTCTCTGTTCTCTGAACGTTTCCCGGAAGAGCACCTTAATAAATGTTTCAAGGATATCTGATATAAAAACCGGATATTTCAAAACCCTCATGAATTACAGGAGGGTTTTTTTGTGCAGTCAGGACCACCCGCTAAGCGGGTGGTCCTGACTGATTTTATAAATTCTTTGATTTCAATTCCGGCATCTGATCAGACGGATAATTATTTATCAGGTGCGATACAATATATAAATGTCATAAGTTTTAATATAGTAAAAAATCTCAGAACCGGCCATTATACGTATCTATACTATCGTCGAATGACAGGTTGATGATTGCACTTTGTGTAGTTCTGATTTATCTGAGGATTCCTTCTTTAAAGAAAGGGTATTTATTTTTAAATATTATTATAATAAGTATTGACAGATTAAAACATTATGTAATTCTTTGAACAAAATTGCAGGTTTTTCTTTGAAATACACCCCGCCCTTCACAATTACCTTACTCCCACGACTACAGGTAAATCTGGAACGTATTTTAGGGTAAAATCTGCCAGCTTACAAGCTGTAATCTTAAATTTTTCAGGAGTTTCGAAATGCCAAAGGGTGTAGTAAAATGGTTTAACGAAAAAAAGGGGTTTGGCTTCATCACGAATGAAGATGGAAGCGATGTGTTCATCCACTATTCCGGCATAGTAGGGGATGGGTTTAAAACGCTGGCGGAAGGTTCGCAAGTGGAATTCGAAATTGAAAACGGAGACAAGGGCCCGCGTGCGGTTTCTGTCAAACCTATATAATGTAATCTATTTCTATTATTGCATCAAAAATAAAAAGAGTGTGGTGATCACGCTCTTTTTTTTGTCCTGACCCTTTTACTTTGACTTTTTACCCTGTTTTTCACCGGCTCCCCTGGAAATCTTATCGATAATCTCTTTTTTGTAAACCCCGATTTCCATCAGTGTCGTTTCTATTTCATCAATGATTTCGATTTTTGCCTCATCAATTAATTTTTTTATGTTCTGCTCCATTTCTTTAAGATGATTGAGAATATCGTCGTTACCCATAAGAATCCCTCCTTGAGATCATACCGTAGGGAGTTATATTGAATAATAAATAAAATCAATCATAATTATACAGTACAATCAAATATTTAAAGAACTGATTATTCTCAATACCGGGATACGTCAATCCTTATAACTGCCAACCCCTATATCAACGTTTTAACAAACCCTTTTCCCTCAAGAGCCGCAACAGTACTGCTGATATCGCTGTCAGGGAATTCCAGCATCATCTCCATCATTGAAGGGTAAGTACCTGTATACTTTATTTTCATGGCAATATATTGCAATACCTCCTTCTCTAACTGATGGAATTTTTCTTCTTTCCAGTTTATTTTTCTCGCGACCAGGTATCGCCTGGCCGCTTTTGACGTTTCCTCAATCTGCATCAAAGATAATCTTTCCAGTTCACTGTCGGATAAACATCTTGTGCAGATATTACGGTATACCCTGTATGATGGGCGTATACTCATTCCGGGAATATCCGCTGAAATAATTTCTTTTCCGCATCGGATACAATTTTTTTTGCTGTATTTTAAAACGCCCATACCGGGTTTTGCACTTAATACTAATCATGTAAATAACAGTAACAACCTCTTATTACTATCCGCATATATAAAAACTTCCACATTCAATGAACCCCATAAACGATGGATCTATTCCTTTACCGGCCAGATAATAATGCAGATTGTACGCATCACTATCGGATACCAACTGGTTCACTTTATCAATATAATTTCTGTTCCAGTCAACCCTTTGCATATGAATCCGGATCATCAAAAGCAGATTGTACAGATAATCCTGTTTTTCATCCCATACCGTGTTAAGTTCACGCTCAAAATCAATCGTGGTCCCCTCGCCTTCCCATCCTGCCTGCCTGGCCAGGTCCAGAATTTCCAGCCAGTATGTATCTTCACACGAATAATTTGCCGCAGTTTTCTTATTGATTAACGTATATGACATCCGTATATCAGGGTGTTGCAGGATATAGTTAATACTACACTTTTTTAATCCTGTACCATGAGAAATAACGGCTCAATGAATTCTGAATCCTCCCTGTCAATTACTCCTACTATCTCCTTATGGAGCCTCTTCTTTATCTCCCCGAAAATACCGCGTTTTTTGTTAAGTGTTTTAGCAAATGCAATGGATTCATTCATCAGGGAATCCTGATCCGGACATGCCTTTACAATAATATTATGCTTTTCGAGTTCTGTCGCTGTATAGCGGTTCCCCGTAAGTAACATCTCGTTGAATTTATAATATGGCACGGCTTTTTTGACGAAAGCGATCATTCCCGGGAGAAACGGTATCCCTATATTAACCTCAGGGAAACAGAAAAAACCCCGGTCTGAGCGCATAAACCTGAAATCACACGCACATGATATTATGGCCCCGTTCCCGAACGCATGGCCATTAATCGCGGCAATGGTGGGTACAGGATACAGCAGCAAACTTTTAAAAACCTCATTCATTTTATACATCCATCCCTTTATCGACGCGGTATCCTTAACGTTCATCCGCCCCATTAGCCACTCGACATCAACCCCCTGAGAAAAATTCTTCGCGTCATTTGATGTCAATACCAGTGCGGTAATTGAGATATCTTTTAAAATTTCGTTTAGAACCTGCAACATACGATCGGCATAATCCATGTTATGCCTGTTCTCACCGTTAGACATCGTAATAACCGCGATATTCTCTTCTTTCTGCCACGATAAGATCTCCATACTGTTTTCCCCTGATTGTTTTTGATGCATCATATCGATATAAAGCTAAAAAACAACAGATTTTCCATGTTTTCTCCAAAAATATCCCCTCAACAACGACCAATCGGCATGTTTCTTTTAAAATCAAACATTTCAGTATCCCCCGAGAGCCTACAGTAGAGTCATGGTGAATGAGTACTCATTCATTTATGAATGATTGCTCACTCTATTTTAACTATTATATTTTAGAGATAAGTATTTAAATATTTTTTTATCATATTATAATAAATGATTGATTTTTTTCAAGATATGAATATAATGCCCATCCAATTCGAAAATCCCAAAAAAATACAGGAGGTACACGGATTTGGACCTTTTTGATAAGTGTTACAATTTCACGCTGGCAGATGAAATCAAGAAAATGGGACTTTATCCATATTTCCATCCTATATCTGAAAACGACGGGCCTGTGGTCTTTATGAATAACATGCGGATGGTTATGGCGGGGTCAAATAATTACCTGGGGCTGACCGCGGATCCCAGGGTAAAAGAAGCCTCAATGGCGGCACTCAAAAAATACGGTACCGGCTGCTCCGGTTCAAGGCTGCTCAACGGTACTCTCGACATACACCTACAGCTTGAGGAACAGCTTGCTGATTTCGTGGGAAAGGAATCCGCCCTGCTTTTCAGCACCGGTTTTCAGACTAATCAGGGCGGAATTGTTCCGATGATAAAAAAAGGAGAGTATATTATTTCCGATACGGAAAATCATTCCAGCATAATCCAGGGCGTTCTTATCGCCAAAAGCCTGTGCGATGAACGCATACTCGTGAAATACAACCACAATGACATGAAAGACCTTGAAGAGAAGATATCCCAATTGCCACTCGACGCGGGAAAACTCATAGTAACTGATGGTGTTTTCAGCATGAACGGCACTATCGTCAATCTTCCTGAACTGGTTGTCATTGCAAAAAAGTACAACGCGCGCGTAATGCTCGATGACGCCCATTCTCTCGGGGTTATCGGCAAAAACGGCCGCGGTACGGCAAGTCAATTTGATCTTACAGGATCAGTTGACATGATCATGGGTACTTTCAGTAAGAGTTTTGCCTCACAGGGCGGTTTCATCGCGTCTGAAAAAGCGGTTATAAACTTTTTAAAACACCATTCTCCGGCATGTATTTTCAGTGCCAGCATGTCTCCGGCCCAGGTCGCGACGGTAATAAAATCACTCGAGATCATCAAGTCGGAACCAGAACGGATTGAAAAACTGCATTATAACGCCATGAAAGTCCGTAACGGGCTTAAAGCCCTCGGGTTTAACGTTCTTGATGGTGATACACCGATAGTACCGATAATTATAGGTGATGATTTTGTTACATTCAAATTCTGGCGTTTGCTTTTCGATAACGGTGTATTTACCAATCCCATAGTGTTTCCCGCCACACCAAAGGGCATGCAGCTGATTCGTCTCAGTTTCATGGCCACACACGAGGAAGAGCATCTTGATTACGTTCTTGAACAGTTTAAAAAAATCGGTAAAGAAATAAATATACTACACAGTGTTGCATGACTTTATCGCCTCCACCAGTTTTATCGGTGGAGGCGTTCCTTATATCTCTGGCTTGAATCTAGAGGGAAATAACACTCATTATAAAAATTGAAATCCTTTTTCGAATACCTTCAAGCAGGCTCCCACCGCATCATTATCATATAAAACGCCCCGGTTCTTTGATATTTCATCCAGGGATATTTCGATTCCGAGTGCCGGTCGATACGGCCTGTGTGAAGCCATTGCTTCCACCACATCTGCTACAGTAATTATACGCGCTTCTATAAATATATCATCACCCTTTAATCCCATGGGATACCCACTGCCGTCCATTTTCTCATGATGCTGCAGAACGATTGATGCTACAGGCCATGGAAAATCAATGTTTTTTAAAATTTCATAACCCGTCTGCGAATGCGTTTTTATAATCTGAAACTCAAGATTTGATAATCTGCCAGGTTTGCTTAATATCTCGGCGGGAACCGAAATTTTACCCAGATCATGGATCACCCCTGCCATTCTGATTCCATCAATCTGATCTTCACCAAGCCCCATCTCCTCAGCTATGGTTCGCGCCAGGTTGGTAACCCTTCGTTGGTGCCCCGCGGTATAAGGGTCTCTCGCTTCCACCGCATACGCCATTGCGTCTATAATCGCATTCATGGAATGCCGTAATTTCGTGTGTGTTTTTTTTTTTACCAGCTCCGCGGCTTTCTGCAGTTTAATAACACGCAATACAAAAACGACTCCGGTTATGATACCCGCATTGTTTGTAATCGGCGATATGCCCATTGTTACGGGTATCTTCGCTCCCTGGCGGTTCAACAACAGCGCTTCCCGGTTATGTTCAAACGTTCCTCCCGCAAGGACCTGTTGTACCGGATCATTTATATACTCCCCTGTATGCTCATCCACAAATTTCATAAGAGATAAAAGATCCCTGCCTAATACATCCTCCTGCGTCCATCCCGTCAGAACCTCAGCCGCGGTATTCATCAATATCACTGAACGACCGATGTCGGTGCTAATAACCGCATCCCCGATGCTTTTCAGTGTGGTGGCCAGCCATCTTTCGAATTTTTTCAGTTTGCTCTCCATCTGATGTTTGTACAACGCCATCTCGATGGCGGTATGCAGGTCCTTACCGTTAAAAGGTTTCAGGACATATCCATAGGGTTCAGATATCTTGGCACGCTGTATGGTTACTTCATCCGAGTAGGCACTTAAAAAAATAACCGGTATATCAATCCTGTCTTTAACAATACGTGCCGCGTCAACTCCATCCATATCACCTTCGAGCATAATATCCATCAGGATGAGATCCGGCATCAACTCGGCGGCTCTGTCGACAATCTCCTCACCCCTGGTCATTATGGATAATACTTCATACCCCAGTCCTTCAAGGGTGTTTTTAATGTCCATGGCGACAATTCTTTCATCCTCAACAACAACGATCTGTTTGGCTTTCATCCGTCACCCTGCTATCCGGTTGAAGACATATTTACCCGCAATACGGCCATTAATTATTATAATAATAACATTTTAATATCAACAATATTAAAGGAACCTCTAATAATTAACAAAATTAGTAATACGGTCATCTTAACTCCTGAATTTTCGAAGAGACATAATAGCACCAATCTAATTTTTAAAGGTTGCCTTAATGCAAATGGAGTATCGTAAGCTAGGTTCAATCCAGGCGAATAATATATACCATAAATTATTTATTATAATTACCATTTAACTACAGCATTTACCGGACACTGTTCCTGCCTGTATCATTTTCTCAATCGCACCCTGTATTTCCTGATCATTTTGTCCGGTATATACGACGACTTGGCTTGCCGCAACGGCAGCTTCCCAAGATCCTGCTCGAAGTTGACATATTCATAATGAGTTCCCAGAACCCTGGCACAGTTGTTGTACATGAACTGGTATATCCCTTTAAATTTTCGAAGTCCTTTCGCGAAATGCAGTGCGAACATGGACGGATTAATTTCTTCACCCAGAATAAAACCAGCAGGTTCTTTGTCGGCGTAATATATACCGCCGCATAATATCAGTTCATCCTGAAGAAGAATAGCCTCGCGACAGGGGTAATAGTCGGTATCTTTCCCGGATATTCCCATTTCATCCTGCCACATGTCCAGAATCCTGAATGCATCATCTCTTCTCCCCTTCAGGAGGGGATATTCCTGGTGAGAATGTGTGTCATAAAACTGGTATAGAAGGTTCCTCTTGCTGTGAAGTTTTTTCCCCTGATAAGTCGATATTTTTTGTGTGGTGTATACGTAATCCATATCGCCATCCAGAAATTCAAAATCATATATATCCGGATCGAAGATTTTTAACCATTCCTCATCTATCGGGAATAACGTACCATGCTCCCTGATCAAGTCGTTCAGAAATGCCCTGTCCGCCTTCTGTAGATCGAAAATCGGCATCACATAGGGCGTACCATCGTAAGCTACACCCTTGATCAGTATTTCACTGTTCATGATTACTTCATATTGATGTACGTCCCTGAACAGGTACAGGTTGGCAAAGGTGTATTCCGAAATGTCCGTATCCATATCTTTTAATTTTCCATACAGCAGCGTCACATGGTCAAGGCTGAGTTTTTCTTTATTCATGATAAATCCATCTTCTCCTGAAATATCTAATGGTTATTATTATCGCATGTACAAATATGGATGAGTTCATTGACCACCAGATTGCGGATGCGCCGAGTGACAAGGTAATACCCAGCAGGTACCCGAGCGGCAGCCTGACCGCCCACTGACTGAAAATAACGATCCGCATGACCCCACGTGTATCACCCGCGCCATTCAGTCCTCCTCCCAGTATTACCGCCCATGCCATGAAGGGTTCACTTATCATGCTGATATAAAGATAACGAACACATTCTTCGATAACCGCACCGTTGTCTGAAAGCAGACCTGCAAGTCCGACCGCATTAATGATTACTATAATGGTTAATATTGTTATTATTAGAACACCCAGGAAAGCGGTACTCAGGCCAGACCTGAAAACATCATGGTATCTTTTTTCACCCAGCATATTGCCGATGATTACAGCATTTGCCTGATTAAGGGCAAATGCAGGTAAAAATATCGCAGCCTCTATTCTCAATCCGTTGGTTAGAGCCGCCAGAGTTTCAATGTTGCGTTGCGGAAGCGATCCTACTATCAAGAACAAAACGGCGGAACCGGTCTGCCATGCAATCTGCAGAAGTCCTGAAGGCCATCCTATGCTGGTAATGCGCTTCAATACAGATATAGAAAAGAGGTGTTTTCCAGTAAATGATTTTTTTAAATGGTACAGGTTTATACCGCACCCAACGGCGACACTGCATGCAGTAGACATTGCTATTCCCAAAAACCCCAGTGGCGTGCAGAAGACAAAATAGAAATTCAGACCGATATTCAACAGGCAGATAGCACCCATGGTAATTACCGAATGCAGAAGCATCTTTGTTGAGCGCAGTACGGCATTGGTGATTATCAGCAGGTAATGAAAAACCAGACCACCCGCGTAAATTTGCACAAGAGGAATGCCTGCGGTTTTTAGCGCGTCCGGTACCGCCAGCAGACCTATTACCAGGGGGGAAAGTAAAATCCCTGAAACACCCAAGAGCACACCCGAAATACCGGAGACCACCGTTAATGTGTAGACCGAGTCTTCCAGAAGCCTGCGGTTCCCTGAGGCAAAGAGGCGTGAAATTACCGATACGGCACCGATGCTCAACGCGTTGGCGATTACGATGAAAATAAAATAAATCTGTGATACGAATCCTACGGATGCCTGGACTTCCTTGCTGATTTTACCGGCAATATACACGTCAGTCAGGTTTATCAAAAAGTCAAAAGACATGATCAGGATCATCGGCCATGACACCGACCAGCTGTGCTTTAAATAAAACACAATCTGTTCTCTATTAGATAATTGATGACTGGCTCTCATGTTATTTATTCAATTTTTCATAAAGGTCAAACTATAGTGTGTACCTTCACAATTTCAACATAAATGCGGTATTACAAAAATTTAGCGCAGTTATGAAATCAGTATTTTTCTTTGACTTTAATATTATTTAACCTTAATACTTATATTAGTATTGAACATTCAATGGATTAGCCCCAAGGCAGCATAACAAATTTACAGGAGGTGTTCTTATGGCTGAAGAAGTCGCGGCTGGTTGTGCCCGACCTACCGGAGGGCCAGTGGGCGAAGATCCGGTTCTGCTTGAATCCTCCCCAGAGGAGAAACCCGTAAAAAAGGAGGTGAGTATGATACGCGTAGGTAAAAAAGCGCCGGATTTCATGGCGCCGGGGTATCACAAAGGAAAGTTCATCAGCACCAAACTTTCCGATTATCTCGGGAAATGGGTCGTTCTTTGTTTCTATCCGGGTGATTTCACCTTTGTTTGAGCTACTGAAGTGGCGGCAGTTGCCGTCGAGTATCCCGAGTATCAGAAACTGGGCGTAGAATTATTGTCTATGAGTGTAGATAGTATTTTTGTACATAAGATGTGGGATGATAACGAGCTTTCGAAAATGGTTAAGGGAGGGATCCCGTTCCCCATGCTTTCAGACGCCGGCGGAAAGGTCGGCGCAATTTACGGTATCTACGATGAAGATGCCGGGGTCGAAACCCGCGGCAGGTTTATCATTGATCCCGACGGGATCGTTCAAGGTTATGAAGTACTCACCCCACCGGTGGGACGAAATATAAGCGAAACCATGCGTCAGATTCAGGCTTTTCAACTGGTTCGTGCAAGCAAGGGAACCCAGGCCACTCCTTCAGGCTGGAAACCCGGCAAGATGACCTTAAAACCAGGCCCTGATCTGGTCGGCAAGGTCTGGGAGATATGGAAAACCGATATGGCTTTTGATTGAGTGTAAACAAGAGGCCGGCTCTTTTTTAAGCCGGCCTCTTTCTGAATGTACTATCGTAAACAGTATTTAATATTCTACATTTTCAATGCTTTTTTAATGGTTGTTACCAGCGTATCGGGCGCAACGGGCTTCTGGAAGACCCCATCAAAGCCAAGCTTGTCGATTTCCACGTTGGTTGCGGTTGCCGAACCTATACTGCTCAACAGGTATACCGGAATCTCCGCGTCTTTCCTTCTTATTTCCTGTGCAACCTTTGTCCCTGCGTCTATCCTTTCCATCATCATATCGCAGAGTACAAGATCGCCCTTAACATTGTTTACCAGTTCTATCCCTTCTTCACCGCTCATCGCGGTTGCCGTATCGAACCCTTCAGCTTTAAGGATTGCCGTAATGGAATCCAGGATATCCGGATCATCATCGATAATTAATATCATTTTTTTACCTGACATTTCCACGCTCCTCTTTAATCATTTTGTCATTACTTTTTTTCCGGTAATTTCCGCTGCGGCACACTCCATGGATTCAAGTGATGATTGTGCATTCAGCGAAATAACAAAGTCAAACGCTTTTTCCAGATTGGCGGCCGCATTCATAGAAAGAGCTTCTACCGTGTCCCATTCGTATCCCCGTATGGCCAGTATATACGCAGCTGGTGCTTTGTTAAATAACTCTTCACATAACGCCACCACAGAAGATGCCGGCATCGCATGAGTGGTAAACGCGATATCCCTGGATGACAAAACTCGTTTAAATTCAAAAGGTTCCTCCGCTTCAACTGAAGCATCGGCGAAAATAACCGCATTATACCGGGAGATTTCATAGGCGTCCTCTATATTGAGTTGATAATTTACCGCATACTCAAGGCCGTCTATATCCGTATCTTCCAGTCGTTTTGCCAGAGCGACTCCCAGACCGTCATCCTGTCTGCCCGGGTTGCCGTAACCGTAGAAAAGTGTTTTTATCTTTGTCGATGGATTCATTTCATTCTCTTTTCAATCAGTTCCCCTCCTGAATCATACAGCGAAACCTCAAGAGGCATTTTCCCAAGAGCATGAGTAGCGCAGCTGAGACATGGATCATAGGCGCGTATCGCCACCTCCACCATGTTCAACATGCCTTCGGTAATTTCCTTCGACCCGCTGATATTGCGGGTAGCAACATAATTGACCGCCCTGTTCATGGGCTCGTTGTTATTGGTCGTTGATACTATAAGGTTGGCCATTTCTATCTGGTCATTCTCGTTGATCCTGTAATGATGGAAGAGTGTGCCCCTCGGCGCTTCCAGCAGACCCACGCCCTCATTGGTCTTTTTTCCTTTCGTCACCAGGTCATCTTTAAGAAGGTCTGGATCGTTAAGTAATTCCTTCATTAATTCAGCCGCATGCAATATTTCTATAAGCCGCGCCCAGTGCATGTGCATGGACATATTGTTCGGTTTACCACCTGTATAAGCCTTGAAAAGCTCGAACTCTTTCTGCGCCAGCGGTGAAGGGATGAAATCAACTACGTTCAGCCTGCCCAGAGGACCGACCGTGTACCATCCATCCTTCTTCCCTAAAGATTTAATATATGGAAACTTCATGTAACTCCACGACCTGACCTCTTCGCCTATATATTTCAGGTAATCCTGATAGTCCACGTCATTGATTATTCTTTTCCCTTCGTGATCCACCGCACGCAATACCCCATGATAAAAATCAAGGGCCCCGTCTTCACGGACCAGACTAAGGTGGTTGGAGGGGAATACGGAGAAGTTATCAATCATGTCTTTGTGTTTATTATGGTAATCTTTAAAGAAATCTACGGCGGCCTGGGACCATTCTATCATTTTATCAATATTAAGAGGATCCGCACCTTTAAGAAACTCATCCCTTTCTTCGCGACTGAGATTTTTATTTACACCCCCGGGGATTGCTGCGGTCCCGTGGATTTTCTTTCCCGCGGTGGCCCTGATGATCTCCTGGCCGAACTTTCTCATCATAACACCCTGCACCGCCAGGTCTTTGTGATGCATCGCCACACCGATGACGTTGCGAACAGCGGGATCGGCGTCCACACCAAACAGCAGGTCAGGCGATACAAGATGAAAGAAATGCAACGCATGAGACTGGAACATCTGTCCGTAATGCATAAGCCTGCGCATTTTTTCAGCTGTCGGGGTAAGTCCACCCCCTGTACCCGCGCCCACGATTACATCCATCGCTTTGGCAGCCGCGAGATGATGGCTGACCGGACAAATTCCACAGAGCCTTTGCACCAGTACCGGGGCTTCCCAGTACGGTCTGCCCTGCACAAAACGTTCAAATCCCCTGAACTCAACAATATGAAACCTGGTGTCGGTCACCGCCCCTTTGGGGTCCAGCTGTATGGTTACTTTACCGTGTCCTTCTACCCTGGTGACCGGTTCTATCGTAATTTTTCTAGCCATTTCAATTCCCCTTTAATCAAACTTTACCACTTCATACGGCAGATCAAGCGGTCTGCCCTCAAGCAACGCTACCAATGCCTCCCATATCAAATCCGCTCGGGGAGGACATCCCGGGAGATAATAATCGATTTTCACCACTTCGTGACAGGGATACACCCTGTCCAGTATCATCGGAAGTTCATCATCATTGGGTATAATCTTGTCATCGACGGTCGGGCAATTCAGGTATGCTTCCTCGAGACATTCTTTTACCGGAATCCCGTTTCTCATCGCAGGCAGGCCTCCCATGATCGCGCATTCCCCGAGTGAAATAAGGATTTTACAGTTTTTTCGGAAAGAACGGAGGTTCTCCACGTTTTCACTGTTGCAGCAGCCTCCTTCAATCAGTCCGATATCACACGGCTTCGTAAATTTTTTAATATCATCGATAGGAGACTTATTAAACTCCACCAGATCAATCAGTGTCAGTATTCTTTCGTCGATATCAAGTATAGACATATGGCAACCAAAACAGCCGGCCAGTGACGCGGTTGCAACAATTGGTTTGCTCATTATAATCCTCCAACCAGGAAAATATATACTTTTGATTTATTATTAATTATTTGAACATAACTCTGGCAAACTCTCAGCCAAGTTCGCTGCCGATGGGTTTGCTGTCGAACTTTCTCTTCCCTATCGGGATGCTGAATCCGACTTCCTTTTTCAAAATGGCGCCGACGGGACACAGTTCCATCGCCTTCTGCGCCTGATCATCGGTAATAGAAGCGGCGAGATGAGGATCCGCACTGATTACCGACTTACCCCCACGGCGTACCAGGCCGAATATTTTCTTTCCTTCGGCAGTCGTCACTCCCCGCACACAGCGAAGGCACTGCACACAACGGTTGCTGTCTATATACAGTTTCGGCAAATCAGCGTTAACCGTTCTTTTCGGCCACATATAAGGAAATCGAGGCGCAAGCATCCTGTATCGGTATCCAAGGGCCTGCAATTCGCAGTTACCGCTTTTTTCACAGGTTGGACACATATGATTGCCTTCGACGAAAAGCATTTCTATTAATGCCTTCCTCATCTCCTGAATCTCGGGCACATCGTTCTCAATCACCATCCCCTGAACGACGGGGGTTGTACAGGATGCCTGAAAACGTCCGCCTATCCTGACCGTACATATCCTGCATGTCCCGGCAGGTTTCAGTCCTTCAAAATTACACAGTGTGGGGATATATATCCCGTTCTGCCTGGCGGCCGTTGCTATAGTCTGACCGCTCTTTGCCTTGCACTCTTTACCATCTATCGTGAATGTTATTTCCTTCATGGCTAGACCTCATGGATATTCGGTGTTCTACCGGCCGCTTTACAGGAATCCTGGACTGCCGCCGTTAGATCAAATTCAGTAACATAATCCGCGTCTTTCTGTATTTTTGCCTCGTAGATTTCACGGAAGTTACGCAGAGTAGTGAGTATAGGGTTGGGTGATGTTTGTCCAAGACCACAGCGGCTCATAGACTTGATGATTGTACACCATGATTCTATTTCCTTCAAATCCGTTTCAGAAGCTTTCCCCGACATGACTTTTTCCAGTTTGTGCAACAACAACTGGTTACCTGCACGACAGGGAACACACCACCCGCAGGATTCTTCAACGAAAAACTCCATGAAGTTGTGTACAATCTCCAGAAGGTCCCGCTGAGGGCCTATTACAATAATGGAACCGCCGGTTGAAAGGTCATCAAAGCAAATGCGCCGTCCGAAATCTTTCTTGCTTATGCATGTACCTGAGGGGCCTCCGACCTGAACCGCTTTCGCGGTACGTCCTTCAACCATTTCGAGCAGCGTCTGCACCGTCGTTCCAAACTCAATCTCATAGATTCCGGGCTTTCGGCAATCTCCTGAAACACTCAGCAGCTTGGTACCCGATGACTGTGCCGTACCCATTCCCTTATACCATTTTCCACCTTCCACCATGATGCGTGCCGCGGCACAGAAGGTTTCGACGTTATTCACTGTAGTCGGCTGGCCCATCAATCCCGACTGTACAGGGAACGGCGGACGGTTTCGCGGCTCTCCCCTTTTTCCTTCCGCTGATTCGATGAGGGCTGATTCTTCGCCGCATACATACGCACCCGCTCCCATCTGTATGCGGATATTGAAATCAAACCCCTTCCTGCCTGCTATATTATTTCCAAGTATATTCTTTTTTCTCAGTTTATCGATTACGTCCTCAAGGTGTTTCTTTAGATACATGTACTCGGCACGCAAATATACTATCCCTTCATCAGCACCGATGGCATAACCGGCCACCGCCATCCCCTCGAAGAGCAGATGGGGTAACTCGGTAAGGATCACCCTGTCTTTGAAGGTTCCGGGCTCACCTTCATCAGCGTTACATACCACATAGTGCTTTGCACCTTCAGCCTGCCGGCAGTATTCCCATTTCATTCCTGTTGGAAATCCCGCTCCGCCCCTTCCACGAAGGTTGGCGATTTTCACTTCTTCTATGACATCCTCAGGCTTTTGGGAAGCGGCTGCTTTAACCGCGGATCCCGATTCAAAAGGAGCAAAGAGGACAGGACCTCGGCGTCTTATGTTATTGTTTACCATGGACTTGATTAATTCTGACTGATTGGCGCCGTCACCGAATCCGCCGACCATTTCATCGACGGGTTTACCGGCTTTCATGGCTGCAACCAGCACCGCTGCCGTTTCCGGTTTCAGATTGGTGAATACGACACCGTTTATTATTGCGGCGGGTTCCTGATCATTCATCCCGATACAGGAGGTGTCATAAAGCCCGATCATTCCATCGGCAGATCTTTGCCCGAAAGAGCATCCGACCTCCCGCTCGAACGCTTTTGCCACGGCCGCACGTCCGTTCATGTTTGCGGTAACGCTGTTATTCAGGTAAACCGCATATTTGCCGAGGGGTTCTTTTGAAAAAAAATGATAGTACGTAACCACTCCATCGACATCGACCCTGGAAATGCCTAAATTTTTGGCAATCTGTTCGACCGCTTCATCGGAAACGCATCCAAGCTCAGACTGTACATCACGAAGGATGTCCAGGAGCCTGGTTTTGTCGCCTTTAAAGCTTGCCACCTTTTTCTTTACGACATCTGCTGTGTTAGTTCCCATAGCACCTCTCTAATGAAAAGCATTATGTATCTGTATACATTTATTTATGTACTCATCCTGTGTTCCTGCAACGCCAGTATTTGTTTTTAGAAAACCTTGTGTACTGCAATGAAGGAGGGTGTTAGTAACACCCGAAGTAAAAAGAAATTTTATTATATCAGATACTTATTATCAAGATTTTTTCAATTAAAAAATCATTATATTACAATTATTTTATATAATTGAACATGTTTATTGTCCTGTCGTTCGATACAATTATGTATTATAATATTTCAAAATTTTAGTACATTTTAACGATTTCCACACACTTTTAACGTGAAGTATAATTAAACTTTATCCGACTTCTGTTATACTTTCTTGCATCGAGAAAAATAGATACTAAATCATCGGTCTCTATGTGATTCCACCGGAAAAATGAACTTCCCGCACATAGACGCGGCGAAACATCATCGAAACCTCTTTTATCTTCCCAGCCTTCAGTTCCAGGAACCGGATAATAACAGGAGATTCCTACCAGTATCTGCTGACGCTTAAGAAAATCCAGGGTCCCCCATGCTGAATCTTTACTCTGGGCCGGCAGACCGGCAATCATATATGCAACTACAGGTATACCGTTTTTCCGGGCAATCGTAATCGTATTTTCGAATTCCGCGCATGATGAAACGCGTTTGTTTTCATTCAACACATTCATGTCAAATGACACCGGTGACAGGTTCAAATGCGTGATGTTCCATGATTTTAATAATGATATTTTCTCTTCGTCAAGATAACGAAAGTCCAGACCGTTTTCCATGGAAATGCTGAAATTACCGCCGAATCCGGCTTTCATCCGGTCTATTACACGGGCAAGATAGTTGAAATCAGCGGTAATGTTATCATCTTCAAAATTGATATGTACATTCTTCCCGGACTTTCCTATTCCATTGAACATCTTTTCAATATCAGAGATATGTGATGTTTTGAATCCAGGAAACACCTGTCGGACGGAACAATAAGGACATGACCGCGGGCATCCCCTCGAAACCATGGTCGAATAATAACAACATCGTGCATTCTCACCTGTTTTAATAATAACCGGTCGAAAGCGCGTGATATTTGTATCAGTCGCCTTTTGCCTCACGAAATCATTGCGGTTGATAATGCATTTACCGGAATTTTCTAAATCCAATATCTCCAGCAGGAAATCGTCGGCTTCCCCAACCACGGCAAAATCCGCCGGTGAATTATCGATGAAATACTCAGGATATACCGTCGGTCCCGGTCCACCTATAACTATAGGGGTGAAGGGAAGCAGTTTTCGTATTTCTGCCACACACTCCAGGGTTTCTACCGCGTAACAGAAAGCAAAACAGCTGATCAGTATCCTGTGGGGGGCATAGTTTTTTACATCCAGGGCGATATTTGCAGGGGTAACGCCATATCGTTTGAACTCAGAGAAAAAATACGAGGTCCCCAGGTATTTGGAGAGATAACCCAGTTCTTGAGGCAGTTTCTCACTTCTTCCACGTTTACGCACACCGTTGAAAACACAATATTCGATATTATTTCTTTTAAGTATATCAGCGAGTGTATGGATCCCGAGGAAGGAACCACGTTGACGGGTATAATAAAAATCTCTTACAGGGGGTATAACCAGCGCAATGCGCATTTTCATTATGGCCGCATTACAAGTCGTTTTTCTTGTTTCTGTTATTTTCTTTATTCTCTTTTCTAATCTCTTCCAGTTTTTTCAGAATGTCACGTACAAGAGGACCGTCTTCTTTCCACATTCCGCAACTGTTTACAGGAATAGCTTTCAGCATTACTTCAGGGGAAACATTTTTGAGTTCCATGGGGCTTCGAGAACTGTACGCGTAATATCCCTGGGTCGCGGCCGGCGCCATTGCCAGCAGTAATGAAACAAGATGGAAGCAGCCTTTTATACCACCGGCAATCGCAAGCACCTTTTGCGTAAAACCTGAAGTCAGTGTCAGCCCCTCGACGGGTTTCAGACAGTTTATTAAATCAGCACATCCATCCCGAGGAATGCCCGGCATTTCCACCTCGATATCGGTGATCATTTTCTCCGGCCCTTTTATCCGCATTCTAATGATCATATGGTGTAAAATGCCTGCCTGTTTTGTTTCTCCTGTAAGGATGTAATAATCCTGCAGGCGTTTTTCCAAAAGAATTCCTTCAACTATAACAGCGTCTTCCCCCGACGGATAAGTCGTTATGGAAATATCCCTTGAATGGATTCTTTCGCTTTCATCAAATGTTCTACTTTTCATCAGCTTTGCCTTTCGTTCTGTTATTAATAAAACTGCATTGTTTGTATAATTCAGTGTCAAGCAGTAAAAAAAGTAACATAATCCTGATATGTAGATAGTACCATTGAGTAATAATTATCGGTTGGCGGTAAAACAGAGGTATTTAAACCAGGCTGTTCATATCAAATATGTTTCTAAAAAATGACGGGATTATCTACCTATTCCGCGTCGGAGTTTTAATCAACAATGCTGCAGTTTGAACTGCCTGAAATACAAAACCTTACTCTATTCTAAAAAACTCAATATGTTTGTTCAACGCCTCGGTCTGCGCGCTGATCTCTTCAGACGATGACGCGATCTCCTCGGCGCTGGCGGCGACGTTCTGCGTGATCTGGTTTATCTGGTCTATGGTGCTGGTCATCTCACGGTTGGTGTTCTTTTGCTCATCGGTCGAGAGTGATATATTGTCGGCCATCTCCATCACCTTGCGGGTGTCGCCGACCACCTTGTCGCTGAATTCGCTCTGTGTCTTCGCCGATTCAGATATCTTCCTCACCATCTCATCGGTGCGGCGTATGTTCTCTATTATTGAATACAGCGCCTTCGACGTGCTGTCGACGTACTCCTTCCCTTTCGATACTTCCGCCAGCCCCGTTTTCACCAGGTCGTTGATGTTCCTCGTGCTCTGCGCCGTCTCCTCCGCCAGCTTGGAAATCTCGTCGGCCACCACGGCGAACCCCTTCCCGTGTTCCCCCGCCCTCGCCGCCTCGATCGCCGCGTTGAGCGAGAGCAGATTCACCTGCTCGGATACGTCGCTGATCATCTTCACTATCTCGGATATCTGCTTCGTGCTCGAATCGATGCTGTTCATCCCCTTGATGGTGTTCTGCATCAGTTCGTTCCCCTTCTGGGCCTCACTCGTCATGGTGTTGGCCATCCGCAACGCCTCGGCGGCATATCCCGTCACCTCCTGCACCAGCCTCTTGAGCTCGTCCATGCTCTTATAGGTTTCCCGGGCGAATTCCGACTGCTCCTTCGTGTTGGTCGCGATCATCTCCACCGAACTGGACACCTCCTCCAGCGACGCCGACGCCTGTTCCACCGATGCGGCCTGTCCCTGGGCGTTCTGCGACAGGTCCTGGCTGGTGGCGGCAAACGCCTCGGCGGACGTGGCCAGCTGACGCGATGAGTCCAGTGCCACATGTATGATCTGCCGCAGTTTATCCAGCACGATCTTCAAATGGCGTATGAGTTCACCGAATTCGTCAGGTATATAATCGTCAATGCGTACCGAAAGATCCCCGTTCGCCACCTGCTGCAGGTTCCCGATGATGCGTGTGATAGGACGGGAGATCACCTTCGTCGTCAGCATAATGATGCCCACCATCAGCCCGATGATGATCATCAACCCGATAATGACAAAGAGTATCTGGATGTTGACCTCTTCAAGAAATTCGTCCCGGTCTTCCAGCAGCACCAGATAGCCGTTTACCGCGGGTACCTCCTGTGCATAGGCGTATTTCGCTTTGCCGTCGAAGGTCAGGCTCATAAACCGGTTGTTGAGGTTGCCGCCCAGCAACTGCTGCAATCCCTTGAATTTTCCGCCGTCATCCTTTAAGTCTTTGCCGATGTATTTGCCGTTATATTTATTGGCGAAATCAATGATTATCCGACCGTCCCTGGAAAGTATAAGGTAGCGTGCGCTTTTCAGAAGCTTGCGGTCGATCGCTTCCTCCTCAATGGAACTTATGGTAAGGCTGACCGCCAGCATCCCCACCAGTTCCCCTTTTCTTTTTATTGGATAACCAGTTACTATAACCGCCTTTCCTGAAGCTTTCCCCATTACCGGTTCTGAATAGGCTATCTTACCTGTTTTAAAAACTTCTTTAAAATAGCCCCTGTCGGCCACGCTCTTATAACTCCCATCGCTGAAAGGACCCATCCCATCAGGACCAACGGCAAGATACACCCCTACCGCATCATCTTTTGTTTTATGGAGATTCTCCAGAAACGTACCTATCCTTTTCATGTCCATGGACTGAATCAGCTCACTGCGTACATAGGCCCCCAGTTCAATGTCCGCCCTGCGGTATACCTTATCCAGCAGTATGTTTGATTTTTGTACTGTAGAAAATAATAAACTTTTTGCCTTTTCGTGGCTATTGGCATATGTCAGTCGGAAGATAAGAACACCGCTCAGCGAAAAAATAATCATGAGAGGAGACAGCACATTGATGAAGAATTTTGCGAACAGGCTTATGGGCCGAAAACTGATGCTATCAGTCAAAGGGTACAACGCCTGTTTGAGGAATGAATAATAGACCGCTGATGACGCAAATCCCAATAGAAGTGTTACGATTCCTATAAACACCGCGATCTGCCATGAAGGAGTGGTGTCTGTTACCAGCATAATCACAACCGCGATCGAGGTGCCAATCAATATTACTGATGCTAATATAATAGTATTCATTAACGGGAATTGATTTACGATCTTCTCTGTTTCGTTAATGTCCTCTACCCGTTTCTCTGTGATCGCCGTAATGTGGTGTTGTGTACGATTACTGGTAATGGTGATTATCACAAAGGAAATACCCAGAAATACGACAATCAGGGCGGCAACATAGTGGACTATATATATGTATGCGGGAATAGCGATTATCGACAACAGCACAGCGACAATGGCGTAAAACAAACATCCGTACACATACCACCTGATTGAGTTGGATTTGATCCTGGACAAATCTGTGCCGATTGACTTCATTTTTTCTCCTTCATCGCTGACGCGATCACACCTTTTAAGCACTTTTTACGGTGCTTTTTTGCATAAATCCATTTTATAGAATAAAGATAGTCACTCCATACCTGATATTTAAGGAACCCATACTCTATACTCCGGTTTCTGCTATATCTTACTACTCAAGTCTTTTACATTCAATAAAAGAATTTTTTGTTGAATCAATAAATATAGTCATTTTAATAGAATCATTTACACAAGACACATGTCCTGGTTATCATGTTATACAACATTATAATTTATTATGCTATCCTTTTATGAATTATAACTTTTTCTTAGATTTGTGTTTATTCTTTTCATAAAAAAACGGAACTTTAATAAGTTCCGTTTTTTCATTATCATATTTTCTTTTACTTATGGGCACATCTAAAAACTAGAATTTTCTGAAATATTACTATTGAGAATTCTGATTTTTACCTTTACATGTGCTCACAAGGTTACATCCAAAACATAATATTTCGAGTTTCCCTTATATCGAAATTTTCATTTATCTATTCTCTACACAAATCATAGTTACTCTATTCTAAAAAACTCAATATGTTTGTTCAACGCCTCGGTCTGCGCGCTGATCTCTTCAGACGATGACGCGATCTCCTCGGCGCTGGCGGCGACGTTCTGCGTGATCTGGTTTATCTGGTCTATGGTGCTGGTCATCTCACGGTTGGTGTTCTTTTGCTCATCGGTCGAGAGTGATATATTGTCGGCCATCTCCATCACCTTGCGGGTGTCGCCGACCACCTTGTCGCTGAATTCGCTCTGTGTCTTCGCCGATTCAGATATCTTCCTCACCATCTCATCGGTGCGGCGTATGTTCTCTATTATTGAATACAGCGCCTTCGACGTGCTGTCGACGTACTCCTTCCCTTTCGATACTTCCGCCAGCCCCGTTTTCACCAGGTCGTTGATGTTCCTCGTGCTCTGCGCCGTCTCCTCCGCCAGCTTGGAAATCTCGTCGGCCACCACGGCGAACCCCTTCCCGTGTTCCCCCGCCCTCGCCGCCTCGATCGCCGCGTTGAGCGAGAGCAGATTCACCTGCTCGGATACGTCGCTGATCATCTTCACTATCTCGGATATCTGCTTCGTGCTCGAATCGATGCTGTTCATCCCCTTGATGGTGTTCTGCATCAGTTCGTTCCCCTTCTGGGCCTCACTCGTCATGGTGTTGGCCATCCGCAACGCCTCGGCGGCATATCCCGTCACCTCCTGCACCAGCCTCTTGAGCTCGTCCATGCTCTTATAGGTTTCCCGGGCGAATTCCGACTGCTCCTTCGTGTTGGTCGCGATCATCTCCACCGAACTGGACACCTCCTCCAGCGACGCCGACGCCTGTTCCACCGATGCGGCCTGTCCCTGGGCGTTCTGCGACAGGTCCTGGCTGGTGGCGGCAAACGCCTCGGCGGACGTGGCCAGCTGACGCGATGAGTCCAGTGCCACATGTATGATCTGCCGCAGTTTATCCAGC
Source organism: uncultured Leptospirales bacterium (assembly GCA_964624235.1). Taxonomy (GTDB): domain Bacteria; phylum Spirochaetota; class UBA4802; order UBA4802; family UBA5368; genus CAZUXY01. The sequence continues at coordinate 43,975 of CAZUXY010000029.1, forward strand.
ACGATCTTCAAATGGCGTATGAGTTCACCGAATTCGTCAGGTATATAATCGTCAATGCGTACCGAAAGATCCCCGTTCGCCACCTGCTGCAGGTTCCCGATGATGCGTGTGATAGGACGGGAGATCACCTTCGTCGTCAGCATAATGATGCCCACCATCAGCCCGATGATGATCATCAACCCGATAATGACAAAGAGTATCTGGATGTTGACCTCTTCAAGAAATTCGTCCCGGTCTTCCAGCAGCACCAGATAGCCGTTTACCGCGGGTACCTCCTGTGCATAGGCGTATTTCGCTTTGCCGTCGAAGGTCAGGCTCATAAACCGGTTGTTGAGGTTGCCCCCCAGCAACTGCTTTATTCCCCTGAATTTGCCGCTATCGTCTTTTATATCCTTGCCGATGTACTTTCCGGTATATTTGTTCGCAAAATCCAGGATGATCCTCCCGTCTTTCGAAAGCACCAGGTAGCGCGCGCTTTTCAGAATCTTGCGGTCAATTGCTTTCTCCTCTATTGAACTTATAAAAAGGCTTATACCCAGCATTCCCACCATGTCGCCGTTTCTTTTAATAGGTACCGCCACCACGATGACCGGTTTCCCCGTGGATTTACTGATCAGTGGTTCAGAATAGGTATTTTTACCGGTTTTAAAAACTTCTTTAAAATAATCTCTGTCGGCCACGCTCTTATAACTCCCATCGCTGAAAGGACCCATCCCATCCGGGCCGGCGGCAAAATATACCGCCACACCCTCATCCTTGATTTTTTCGAGTTCCTGAAGAAACGTGCCGATCTTTTTTAAGTCCATTGATTTAAACAGCTCGCTGCGGACATAGGCCCCCAGTTCAATATCCGCCCTGCGATATACCTGGTTCAGAAGCATGTTGGACTTATCTACGGTGGTCATTAACAGGTTTTTTGCCTTGTCGTGACTGTTGGCATACGTCAGACGGAAGATAAGAACACCGCTTAAGGCGAACACAATCATGAGTGTTGCCAACACGTTGATGAAGAATTTGGTGAACAGTCTTATGGGCTGAAAACTGATGCGGTCGGTCAAAGGGTAAAGCGCCTGTTTGAGGAATGAATAATAAAACGATGATGATACGAATCCCAGCAGAAGGGTTATGATTCCTATGAACACCGCGATCTGCCATGAAGGAGTTGTGTCCGTTACCAGCAGTATCACGACCGCGATCAATGTGCCAATCGTAAGTATCGCCGCCATGATCAGGCTGTTAAGCAACGGGAACTGATTCACGATCTTCTCTGTTTCGTTAATGTCCACCACTCGTTTTTCTGAGATCGCCGTAATGTGGTGTTGTACGCGATTACTGGTAATGGTGATTATCACAAATGAAATACCCAGACATGCGACAACCAGGGCGGCAACATAGTGGACTATATATATATATGCGGGAATCGCAATTATCGCCAGCAATACCGCGGATACTGCGTAAAGCAAACCGCCGTACACATACCACCTGATTGAGTTTGATTTGATCCTGGATAAATCTGTGCCGATTGACAGCATCGTTAACCTCCGAATCACGTGCGGGAGTTGAAAGTAGAACTCCTTTTCAGGTACAGGGGACTACGTACCGGTATAGCATGGCAGCTAATCCAGGATTTCCTTGTACCATTACCTTTACTCATATGATCAACAGTTTTCTTATCATGGAAACTATCGGATTAATCCGGGAAATAATTTCTTACTTAATTACAACTTAACTCAATTATTACACAATTTCCTAATTTAATCTATAAAATAATAAAGTATAATTAAGTTTTTATTTTTGTGTAACAAGTGCTGTTTGATGGCTGAATCCCTTTCTTTACCCAATTCTAATGAACGTATTTGCTTGACATTCACTGAAATATCGTATGATAATAAGTCAACATTAAAATCCATATATAAATTAAAGGGGGAATTGTTTTATGGAAAAGAAGTGGCTGAGTTCATACGCAAAAGGCATTAAACATACTATTGATTATGAGAAAACGGTTGTTTCAGACGCATTAAAGCGCAGTGCCGCTGAATTCCCCGACAACACTGCGCTGGTGTTCATCGACGCGAAAATCAAATACAAACAGCTCAATGATATGGTCAACCGGTTTGCCACCGCGCTTATCGATATGGGGGTCAAACCCGGTGACAAGGTGGCAATGCTCATGCCGAACATGCCCCAGATCGTTATCGCATCATACGGCGCATGGCGGGCCGGTGCCGTGGTGGTTATGAATAATCCCCTCTATACCGATCGTGAACTCGAACATCAGCTTAATAATTCAGAATCCACCGTGCTGGTTACCATGGATCTTCTTGCCCCCAGAATGATTGCGCTCAAACCTAAAACAAAGTTAAAAAAAATAGTGGTCGCCCACATTCGCGATCACCTGGGATTCCCGAAAAAACAACTGCTTCCCATTGTGGCAAAAGACAAGCACAGGGACATCCCTCCGACCACTGACGTACACGAGTGGTCTGACGTCTTGAAGAAGTATCCCGCAAAGGATCCGGGTATAAAGGTCGATTTCGAGGGTCTCGCGAATCTGCAGTATACCGGAGGGACCACCGGCGTCAGCAAGGGCGTCATGCTTACGCACAAGAACCTTTCCTGCAATGTCCAGCAGATCATCGGATGGTTCCCGGAGTTCAAGAGAGGCGAAATGGTCGAACTTGGTGTACTCCCCTTTTTCCATTCATTCGGTCTTACCACCGTTATGAACTATTGCATATGGATGGGAGCCACCGATGTGCTGATACCAAGGCCTGAACCTCTTGCAATTCTTGAAGCGGTACAGAAGTACAAAGTCAGTTTCTTCCCGGCGGTGCCTACCATGTATGTCGGTCTGCTCAATCACCCTAAGATATCAAAGTTTGACATATCATCTATTGAAGGCTGTTTCTCCGGTGCCGCACCTCTTCCCGTTGAAGTCATCAAGGAATTCGAGTCAAAGACCGGTGCGCAGATATGCGAAGGATACGGACTCTCTGAAACCAGTCCTGTCGCCACCATCAATCCATGGGGCGGGAAGACCAAGAACGGCTCTATAGGTTTGCCTGTCGCCGATACTGAAATCAGAGTCGTCGACCTGGATGAAGGGACAAAGGACATGCCGGTCGGGGAACCGGGTGAAATCATCATCAAGGGACCCCAGGTTACCGGCGGCTACTATAAGATGCCCGACGAAACCTCCCTGACCGTGCGCAACGGATGGCTCTATACCGGAGACATCGGCAACATGGATGATGAAGGATATTTTTTCATAGTCGACAGAAAAAAGGATATGATCATAGCGGGCGGATACAACATATATCCCAGGGACATAGATGAAGTGCTTTTCGAGCATCCGAAAATTCTGGAAGCCTGTGCAATCGGCGTTCCTGATTCGTATCGCGGCGAAACCGTTAAGGCATTTGTGGTCCTTAAAGAAGGTGAACAGCTGACCAGTACAGAGGTGATAAATTACTGCAAGGAAAAGCTGGCAAAATACAAGGTCCCCACTCAGGTGGAATTCATAAAGGAGCTTCCTAAAAGCGGGGTAGGAAAGATTTTACGCAAGGAACTTCGGGCCATGGAAATGGAGAAGCTGAAAAAGAACGCCTGATTGAAAGGGTGGGAGGGAAATTCACTCATGAAGGACTGGTGAATTGCCGGATTCACTTACCCCTTGAAACGTAGTTGTTCGGTTACATTTTACGATTTTCGGGGTCTTTGTTTTTTATATTTGTTTTACAAATTCTCTACATTACCGGTCGCTGAAGTATTTCCTTCAGCGGCCGGTATTTCTTTTCCGTTAAATCGAACTCCATAACCTGACGCTCGCCGTCTCCATTGACAAAGGTCGCTTTAAATATATTGCTTACCGACGCTCCGTTTTTAAATTCGATCAGGCCGTATTCCATCATCTGCGTCAGGAATGTCCTGATAATACCGAAGGACATTTTCTGAATTCCGGTTTCTCCCTGATGTTCGTGATCATAAAGTCCCAGGTTCACGTCCGCAATTCTGTATTCACCCATAACGGCATCGATATTAATACCCGTTTCCACACCATACATCTGCCAGAAACACACATTGTTGAAGAACTCCATAGTACCCGCCACTTCTCCTGAAAGCGGATATGAAAGATCGGCGAGCTTGTCCAATGCCGGATGATTAATCACCGAGAACAACGGCTGTGCAACATACTTCTTTACCCTTCCCATCTCCCTCCAGAAACCCGCTTTTGAGAAATCATGCCCTTCCAGTACTGCACCGGCCAGACCAAGTACAAAATGCGAACCGAAAAATTTCGACAGCACATCGGCATCAAGAAAAACAATCACGGTTTCTCTTTCCGCCGGTCCGCCGTCCCTGTTCAACTCATAGAGAGTTCTCCGCATATCTGCACCTTTGCCTTTCTCTGTACCCATATCAGGAACCACCACGTCATTACAGGGAATGATCAGGGTGCTGCTGTCGGCCTTTAAAGCCTGAATCTCGGTACGTTCCTCTTTCGATCCCTGACGCCGGTGCGAAAGCACGAAACGGTCGATTATGTTCCCCAGTTCCGATTTCAGCAGGGTGATTTTCTGGAAGATGAGGTCCGCCTCACGCTCTCCGAAGGTCGAGAAAACCACCACTATTTTCCGTCGGTCCTTCAGCGTTCTGACCTTTTCGATGCTGTACCGTGACGATTCCAGTTGAACGATAGAACTCATGATGCATTATTCCCTTACGATATATAATCAATTCTTATTTTTATAATGTAATTGTTGATACTACAAGAACTTTATTTGAACCACACAGGGGAAATTTGCTTGCCTGTATCATTTAGCAATGTCTAAAATGCCTGATAATCGCGAATACTGACGAATTCTCAATCACTATACCGGGCACATCAGGTATGTACGCTTTAAATTCGGATTTCCGGAGAACTATATGACGAAGATCAAAATGTCGGGCAGGGACAGGATCACTCTTATTCTGCTGATTTTGATGTCGGTTTTCCTCTTTGCCGATCAGAGAATAATGTCGGCGATATTAAAAGAACTTTCCGCTGAATACAATGTCGATGCAACCCTGCTCGGCTTTATCGGTTCAGCATTTACCCTTATAGGCGCTTTTATCAGTATACTGTTCGGTTTTTTTACCGACCGCATAAACCGTAAAAATTTACTTATAGCCACCGTTATGGTCGGTGAGATACCCTGCCTGCTGACCGGTTTTCCGGCGTTTACGCAGAGTATTGAAAGCTTTACCGTATTGAGAATCCTCACCGGTATCGGTATAGGCGGCATATATCCCATCTCGTTTTCCCTGATCTCTGATTATTTCAGGGAAGAACATCGCGCATCGGCCTCCGCATGGCTGGGAGTCGCATGGGGTATAGGCATGATGCTTGGGCCTACACTTGCGGGATTTCTGACCAATCAGTACGGATGGCGAATCGCTTTTATTCTGGCCGCCGCTCCGAATTTTCCCACCGTGCTTGCGTTTGCTCTTTTTGCGAAAGATCCCGAAAGGGGTCGAACTGAAAACGCTCTGGAAACCCTTATTCAGCAGGGGTATGCCTATAAACAAAAGATACAGCTGTCGGATTTCAGGATTATCCTTTCTAATAAAACAAACCTCTGGACCTTTCTGCAGGGAATTCCCGGTACGGTCCCATGGGGCATCCTGGGCTACTGGATGATAGATTTTCTCGAAAGGATACGGGGATTTTCAAAAGAGGGCGCAACCACCATGTTTCTTGTACTGGGTGTAGGCGCTACCGTCGGAGGCATTTTTTTCGCCTGGGTAGGCGAGAAACTTTATAATCGCAAGCCCCGTTACATGCCCCTGCTTTGCGGAACCGGAGTGCTGGTGGGAATAATACCTGCATTGGCGGTGATGAATATCCCGGTACACAATCCTGCCGGCTTTCAACTTTATATGTATTATACGCTGGCATTCATAACCGGATTCCTTGTTGCCGTTTCCGGGGGGAATGTAAAAGCAATTCTAATGAACGTCAATCGCCCGGAACACAGGGGCTCGGTTTTCGCCGTTTTCAATATTACCGACAACCTGGGCCAGGGGTTCGGGCCGGCCATAGGAGGGATAATGATGCCGCTTGGTTATCTCTTTGTTATGAATTTTTCAATTCTATGGTGGGTGCCCTGCGGTCTAATATTTTACGTTATTGCAAAATATATCACCGGCGACCGGGCCGTTCTGCAGGCATTTCTTCAGATAAGGGCAAAAGAAATGGTAAACCGGTAAAGTGAATTCTTCATTTTAAACAATTCGACCAGCAATGTATACATTTTATAGTTTACAGAATAATTATACCATGTAATTATGCTCATTTCCCTGGAGGTAGCATAATGCCGCAGAGTGAACGATCCGATGTCGTCATTATAGGCGGAGTCGCCGCGGGACCAAAAACCGGTGCGACCCTGGCCCGCAGAGATCCTTCCGTAAGCATTACACTTTTCCAGAAAGAAGCGTACATATCCTATGGTTCATGCGGCCTTCCCTATTTCGCCTCAGGTGATGTCAACAGTTTCAGCGATCTTACGAAAACGTCGTACGGTGTTGAACGAAACACGGATTTTTTCTCTAAAACCAAGGGTTTTGAGGTGTTGCCGCTGCATGAGGTCACTGCGATAGACCGCAAGAACAAAAAAGTAACCGTGAAGGATCTTTCCTCCGGCAAAACCTTTGACCATGGATACGGCCATCTGGTAATAGCCACCGGCGCATCACCTAAAAAACCTCCTTTTCCGGTGGCCGAGAGTCCTTTAATCAGATATTTCACCAAACCTGAAGACGCCATCAATTTCAGAAAAACGGCTCAGCAGGGAAAGGTAGGTTCGGCGGCCATAATCGGCGCCGGATATATTGGCTGCGAACTGGCGGAATCCGCGGGGATATGGGGCATTGATGCAATCCTGGTTGAATGCGAACAGCATGTGCTCCCTGGAGGGATGGATCCCGAGATGGCGTTGATAGTACAGAAGGAACTTGAAAAGAACAATGTAAAAATATTTACCGGCTGCAGGGTAAAAGAGATAACCTTAAACAATGAACGACCTGAAATCAGATTTGAAGACCGTGAACCCAGGGTTGTTGATTATGTATTCATCTGCACCGGTGTCGCACCGGAGACCCGGCTTGCGCAGGATTGCGGGTTGAAAATCGGCGTTACCGGCGCGATAGAGGTGGATGAACACATGCGCACGTCAGACCCTTATATTTACGCGGGCGGCGACTGTGTGGAACTAACGCATCGTATAACCGGTAAAAAAGTATATATTCCCCTGGGGTCCCTCGCCAACCGTCACGGGCGAATCATTGCGGAAAACATTATCGGAAAAAAAAGCGCTTTCCCGGGGGTAGTTGGTACCTACCTGGTTAAGGCATGCGATAAAAACGCCGGCGGTGCCGGTCTAACGGAAAAGAAAGCCCTGGAAGCCGGTTTGCAACCTGAAAGTGTATGGGCATCCTTTCCCGATAAACCCGATTACTATCCCGAAGCGAAAGAGATCACCGTAAAAATAGTGTATTCCAAAACAGACCTTAAACTGATCGGCATACAGGCGGTCGGCGAGGGTGATATATGCAGAAGAGTGGATGTTTTTTCAGCGATGCTGCAACATGGTGGCACTGTTTATGATCTGCTGGATTTTGAACATGGATACGCCCCGCCCTATTCAGAGGCCCTGGACCCGTTGCACCACTGCGCCGCACTAGCTCTGGCACAACATAATGGACTTTCACTGCTGCGACCGGTTTCCGATGCAAATTATTACCGCGGACTTGCGGACGACCCCGATACCATCTGGCTGGATATACGAGAGGCCGATCAATTCGATGAAACCGCACTCCCTTTCGGTAACGTGCGCAATATCATAAACATCCCCATGAATGACGTGCGTTCCAGATCAAAGGAACTGGATCCGTCTAAAAAATACATACTGATATGCGGCAGAGGAGTACGATCGTATCAAACATGGGTTATTCTGAAAAATTCCGGTTTCAAGAACATTCATGCGGTTGGAGGCGGTATTGCTGTTTTATGATACACATACGTATTATTTTACTTAATGATGCCTCATCTTGTTTCTCTTCATGAAGTACATTAAATATAATATGTTTGTTTATTTTTATTGTGCATAAATCATGTTGTTTTTTTGTTGACTGATGAACGGGAAGCATTTCTATTATTGAATACATCCGACACTACTCAAAAAGCTAATGCAAATAAGGGATTTTCTTACAGGCCGGAGACAGGAAATACTGAGTCGCTGGTGTGATCTCATTATTTCCTCATATCCGGAGCAAACGGCTCTTTTTCTTAAAAAAGAACGTGATCGGTTCGCCAATCCCGTCGGCGCCGCGATCGCGGCTATGGCCGTTTCGGTTCTGGATAACCTCTCGGTTGAAACAGGCCCGGACAGCCTTCCATCCGCCGTTGATGATTTCATTAAAATACGTGCTGTCCAGGATTATCCCCCCTCCGAGGCCGTAAAGTTCATTTTGCTGTTGAAACAGGCTGTTATGGATTCGATACCCGATCCGGGAACAGATCCTGTAACTTACAAGGTATACCGTGAACTTGATTCCATGATCGACGAAGCGGCGCTTCAGGTGTTCGACAAATACATGCAGTGCAGGGAAAAACTAAACGAAATCAGAATTCACGAGATCAAAGGGAGGAGCCAGGGAACGGCTGTCTGATTATGATGCACGGTAGTTAAAGGTGCAATTCAAATTATTTACAAAAACGCAATGCGAATGATGAGGTAACGGCACATGAATGTTTTACTATCTCTGAGTGCGGTTTTGGTTCTGGTTTTCATATCTTACGCGGGAATAACATCCGCCAACCTGACCTTCCTTTTTGGTGCTGTAATACCCTATACTTTTTCGGTTTTATTCGTTGGCGGTATACTCTACAGGGTGATCAAATGGGCAAAATCCCCTGTTCCTTTCAGGATCACCACGACCACGGGACAGCAGAAATCTCTGGACTGGATCCCTTCAGAGAACCTTGAAAATCCCCATAACCTGCCCGGCGTCATCGGAAGAATGCTGCTGGAGATCCTGTTCTTCCGTTCCCTGTTCAGGAACAGCCGTGTGGAGCTCTGGGACGGTCCCAGGCTGGCCTACGGATCCAGCAAGTGGCTCTGGATCGGTGCAATGGCCTTCCACTGGTCTTTTCTAATTATATTAGTGCGCCATCTCAGGTTTTTCACCGAACCTGTACCGTCATTGATCGTGTATCTTCAGAAATTTGACGGGCTTTTTGAGGTCGGTGTTCCGGTCTATTATATAACCACAATCATCATTCTTATATCGCTGTCGTATCTGCTGATAAGAAGACTCTACAGCCCGCAGGTCCGTTACATTTCGCTTGCGGCGGATTACTTTCCTCTCTTCCTTTTGCTGGGTGTAACGATCACGGGATTCCTTATGCGTCATTTCATTAAAACCGATATAGTTGCCGCCAAAAAGCTGATGATGAGCCTGTTGTTTTTTGCGCCCCAGGTCCCCAGGGAACTCGGCGTGATCTTTTACATACACCTTTTTCTGGTCTGTTGTCTGTTCGCCTATCTCCCTTTCAGCAAGCTGGCGCACATGGCAGGAGTATTCATGTCTCCCACCCGTAATCTTGCAAACACCAACCGTATGAAACGGCATGAGAATCCCTGGAACCCGACGGTAAAGGTACATACGTACGAGGAATGGGAGGATGAATTCAGGGACAAACTTAAATCAGCACACTATCCGTTAGAGAGGGAATAACATGTCAGAAAAGATTAAACCCGAGGATATTACCGGCAGTATCGACCATAATCCCTCCGGAAAGAACTGGATGGACATTAAAACGGAATTCCGCAAGGGAACCTATTGTTTCAGCGGCGTCGCCAAGCATGTACAGTACCTGGATCTTCCCAATCCCAGGGAATGGCAGCCCTATGAAGACGACTGGAAACTTCCTGATGACTGGAAAGAAACCATTATCAAGGGTTTCGAGGAACGACTGGATAAATACCGTTCCCTGCGTCTGTTCATGGATATCTGTGTTAGGTGCGGTGCCTGCGCCGACAAATGTCATTATTTCATCGGCTCCGGCGATCCCAAGAATATGCCGGTGCTCCGTGCGGAGCTTATGAGGTCGGTCTATCGTAAACGCTTCACCACCGTCGGGAAATTTCTGGGTACCCTCGCCGGTGCAAGGGATCTTTCCGAAGAAGTGCTAAAAGAGTGGTTTTATTATTTTTACCAGTGTACGGAATGCCGACGATGTTCTGTTTACTGCCCTTACGGCATCGACACCGCGGAAATCACTATGCTGGGTCGTGAATTGCTCAATCTCGTAGGTCTCAATATCAACTGGATCATCGAACCGGCGTCAAACTGTTTTCGGACAGGCAACCACCTGGGATTACAGCCCCATACCTTTAAAGATAACATCGAATTCGCGGTAGATGAAATAGAAGAGATTACCGGCATCCGAGTCAACCCGACCATCAACCGTAAAGGCGCCGAAGTGCTTTTCATCATACCTTCAGCCGATATCTTCGCTGATCCTCATATTTTCACCTTTTACGGATACCTGATGCTGTTTCATGAAATAGGCCTTGATTATACCTTCAGCGCGTATGCCTCTGAAGGCGGCAACTTCGGTCTTTTCTTTTCGCATGAAATGGTAAAGCGTCTGAACGCCAAGATTTACGCTGAAGCAAAACGCCTGGGCGTTAAATGGATTATAGGTGGGGAATGCGGCCACATGTGGAGGGTAATGCATCAGTATATGGACACTCTCAACGGACCCGCGGATTTTCTTGAGGTTCCACGATCTCCAATGACCGGGACGGTATTCAACAACACCCGTTCCACGAAGATGGTCCATATCTGTGAATTCACCGCCGACCTGATTCATAACCAAAAATTAAAATTGGACCCTGCCAGAAACGATAACTACAGGGTCACCTTCCACGATTCATGCAATCCCGCACGGGCAATGGGTCTTATAGAGGAACCACGCTACATTATCAGAAATTCCTGCAATCATTTCTTTGAAATGCCTGATAATACGATCCGTGAGCACACCTTCTGCTGCGGCAGCGGCGCGGGCCTGGGAACGGACGAAAATCTCGAGATGAGGATGCGGGGCGGTTTCCCGCGCGCCAATGCGGTTAAATATGTTCATGAGAAACACGGCGTCAATCAGCTTGCCTGTATTTGCGCCATAGACAAGGCAACCCTTCCCGCTCTTATGAACTACTGGGTAGGCGGTGTCGAAGTATGCGGTGTACACGAACTTCTCGGCAATGCGCTTGTAATGAACGATGAGAAACCACGTACAACAAACCTGAGGAGTGAACCGATTCCCGGAGAGGTGACTGAAAATGTATGATAAAACGAAGGTGATACCCGGCATCATCATCTTTCTGGGAGTGATCAGCTTTCCACTATGGAACAGCGCCATCAGCGGCAAATCGGGACCCGTCCCCGATCCCAAACTCCCCAAAGACTACAAGGAATGTGTGAAAACCAGGGAATACATGAGGGATTATCACATGAAACTGGTGGACACCTGGCGTGATGAAGTCGTCCGTGAGGGGAAACGGGAGCCCGTTACCGTGGCAGGCGTACACTATAACAAGAGCCTGACCGGAACCTGCATGAAATGTCACGCGAGTAAGAAGAATTTCTGTGACCAGTGCCATAATTATCTAGGAATAGCACCCTACTGCTGGGATTGTCACACTTTTCCCAAGGAGACTGAGAAATGAAATTTGACCGACGCGAATTACTGAAAAAGGCCGGGCTGGCGGGTCTTTCGATAATCGGAGGTTCAGCCGTATATGAACTGGTTTCCTGGGAGAATGTGCTGGCGGAAACCGACTCCTCTACCGCGAAAAAAACACGCTGGGCCATGATTATCGATATGAAGAAATGCGCGAACGCAGAAGATTGTACCGAATGTATAGACGCCTGCCACAGGGTACACAACGTTCCGATGATCCCTGATCCCAAAAGAGAGATTAAATGGATATGGAAAGAGAACTTTAAAAACGCGTTCCCTGAACTTGAAAACGATTACCTGCGGGCCGACCTGAAAAAACAGAAATTCATAGTTTTATGCAACCACTGTGAGAACCCTCCGTGCGTAAGGGTATGTCCCACTCAGGCAACCTGGAAGAGGAACGACGGGATCGTCATGATGGACATGCACCGCTGCATCGGTTGCCGTTATTGCATGGCCGCGTGTCCGTATGGTTCGCGAAGCTTCAACTGGATGGATCCCCGCAAGGTGCTGCCTGAAAAAAGCATCAATCCCGAGTTTCCCACCAGGACCAAGGGAGTGGTCGAGAAATGCGACCTGTGCGCTGAACGCATCGACCACGGCAAAATACCCGTTTGCGTGGAAAGCTGCAAAGAAAAAGCCCTGATATTCGGCAATCTGGCCGATCAGACTTCTGAAGTAAGAAAGGTCTTATCGGGCCGTTTTACCATTCGCCGCAAACCCGAACTCGGCACTCGTCCCGAAGTCTATTATTTAGTGTGAGGTTCTTATGTTTGAAAAAACACTGACCGGAAGCAGGAAATACCGTGCTCTCCTCTTCATTTTAGTCATGCTCATAATCCCCGGATTCTTCTTTTACCTTAAACAGTTGTCACAGGGCCTGGTGATTACCGGATTGAGCAGGGACGTCTCATGGGGACTGTATATCGCCCAGCTTACATTCCTGGTCGGAGTAGCGGCATCCGCCGTCATGGTGGTGCTGCCCTATTATCTGCATGATTACAAGGCTTTCGGCAAGGTCACCATACTGGGTGAGTTTCTTGCGATCTCCGCCGTGCTCATGTGCATACTTTTTGTATTTGTCGATATGGGCCAGCCTTTCCGGGTGCTCAATATTTTCCTTCACCCGACGCCTAACTCGATCATGTTCTGGGATACGGTGGTACTCTTCGGTTACATGGTGCTTAACATTATTATCGGATGGTCCACACTCCATGCGGAATACAAGGGCGTAACCCCTCCTGAATGGATAAAACCGTTGATATACCTTTCAATTCCATGGGCGGTCAGCATACACACCGTTACCGCGTTTCTTTATGCCGGCATACCCGGCCGGCACCTGTGGCTTACCGCGATTATGGCGGCCCGTTTCCTTTCTTCCGCCTTCGCATCCGGCCCGTCGCTGCTAATCATCCTTTGTATGATAGTAAGAAAATACACGAAATTCGACCCGGGACGAGAAACCCTTCAATCCCTCGCCAAGATAGTCGCGTATGCCATGGCGATAAACATCTTTTTCATACTGCTTGAGGTTTTTACCGCCTTTTACAGCGGTATCCCTTCCCATGCTCATTCTTTAGAATATCTGTTTTTCGGCCTGGACGGACACGGAAGCCTGGTTCCATGGATGCGGGTTTCCGTAGTGCTTGCGATAATCGCCCTGGTGTTGTTGATCAACCCCGCTTCGCGAAAGAATGAAATGCTGCTGCTCGTGGGCGCCGCATCGGTTTTTGCCTCCACCTGGATCGATAAAGGTATGGGACTGGTGGTAGGCGGATTCATTCCGAATCCCTTTGAAAAAATAACCGAGTACCTGCCCACCATACCGGAAGTATTCATTACTATTTCAATATGGGCGGTTGGATTCCTGGTGCTGACGCTCCTTTATAAGATTGCCGTAACGGTTAAAGAACAGTTGTGACTTTATTTCAGCGGCCGAAAACTGGAATCAGCAGGATATGCAGCACACTATTTGTTTTTAAAAATTATTTGTGCTTTTTATAATTTTATAGTATATTAAAATTGTTAAATTTTGTTCACCACAAGTAATTATTCGATAATAATCATTCCATTTTCAAGGAGGTACCTGTGTCAGGAATAGCATGGTTGGCAGTTATATATGGTGCCGTCATTGTTTTCGCGATTGTTGTCGTATATCGTACTATTTCAATAGTGAAACTTCCGGTGCATTTAAGATGGGAGCTGGCGCCGGTGCCGCATGAAAAAGGTAAAGCGCATTACGGCGGTTCTTACCTCGAGGATTACGAATGGTGGACCAAGAAAAGGGAAACCTCGTTTATAGATTCAGTTCTTTACATGGCAAAAGAGATTTTTCTTTTAAAAGGCGTCTGGGAACACAACAGAAGTTTATGGCCGTTTTCATTTTCTTTTCACACCGGCATATACCTACTGGTATTCATGGTTTTCTTCCTTGGGGTCGCGGCTTTTTTCGACATACTCGGGCTTCCTTACGCGATAATTGATTTTTGTCTGGCCGTAGCTACCGCATGCGCCTATACAGGTTACTTCATAGGTGCGCTGGGATCCACAGGCCTGATAATCAAGAGGGCCGTTGATACAAAATACAAAAACTTCAATACTCCCTCAACCTATTTTAATCTCATCTTTCTTGCGATGGTGTTCACTACCGGCATATACTCGCTTTTCGCATCTGAGGATTTTTTTATGGAAATTATGTTCCTTCTGGGGTCCCTTCTGACGTTTGATACCGGTGTAACGGTTTATTTCCCTTTATCGCTGCATGTAATTACCGCCCTCCTTTTTGTTATTTATCTTCCTTTTACCTATATGATACATTTCATCGCTAAATATTTCATGTACCATGATGTGAGATGGAATGACGAACCCATGAACCCAAAAACCGAAGCCAAGCTGTTGAAGCTGCTGAACCAGAAGGTGACATGGGCCGGTCCTCATGTAGAAGGAGGCGGGGAAAAAACCTGGATAGATTTAGCCAATGAGGAGATGAAAGATGACAAGAAACCCAACATTTAAGGATTTCACCAAAAAAGAGGATACCTCACTTACAGAGATAAACATAGATGAATTAATGCCGTTGCCTCCTCCTTATGATAAGATTGAGGAACAACCGGGTTTTAAAAGGCTGGCTGAAGACGCAAAGGACCGCCTGGTATGTAATCTGGACGGCGTTGTGGCGTTAAGTCTTCCTAAACCGAAAACACCTGAAGAAGAGAAGATGTATGTAGACCAGTTTGTCGAAGGGTTGAAGAAAATCCTCAGCCGCGAAAACAACTGGACGTTTCTTCAGCCTTTGATGCTGTCGCTGGAATACTGCGCTAAATGCCAGACATGTTCGGATTCCTGCGCCATCTACGAAGGCAGCGGAAACAATGAAATATACCGCCCCACTTACCGCTCTGAAGTATTCAGGCGTCTAATCAACAAATATGTCAAACCAGGACACCACCTTTTGAAAAAATTCAATTCCGGTGATATAGAACTCAACTGGGCGACTATTACACGTCTGTTCGAACTCAGTTACCGTTGTACCCTCTGCAGAAGGTGCGCCCAGTCATGCCCCATGGGTGTAGACAACGGCCTTATTACCCATGAACTTCGCAAAGTTTTCAGCCAGGAATTGGGATGGAACGCCCGTGAACTTCACGAAAAAGGCACGGTGCTCCAGCTCAAGGTCGGTTCCTCCACCGGAATGAGCGCTAAAGTTGTCAAAGACAATATGGATTTTATCGATGAAGACTTCACTGAAGAAACCGGCATTGAAATCAAGTCCCCCTGGGATGTACAGGGTGCCGATATTTTGCTGATCCACAACGCCGGTGAGATTCTGTCCTGGCCGGAAAATCCTGCCGCGTTCACTCTGTTGCTGAATGCCGCGGGAATCAGCTGGACCATGTCATCCGACGATATTGCCTTTGATGGAGTGAATTACGGTCTTTTTTACGATGACGTACAGCTTGCGCGTATTGCCGTACGCCATGCTAAAATCGCGAAAAAACTGGGGGTAAAGAAGATAATCATGGGTGAATGCGGTCATGAGCACAAAGCCCTCATGACGATTGCCGACCGGGTGCTTACCGGTGATCTGAATATTCCGCGTGAAAGTTCACTGACCTATCTTGAAAACCTGGTTTTCAGCGGTAAAATCAAATTTGATCCCATGAAAAACAATTTTCCGGTAACCCTCCATGATCCCTGTAACATAGTACGAAATCTGGGGATTGTGGAACCGCAACGACGTATACTCAGATATCTCTGCCCGCAGTTCAGGGAAATGACCCCTCACGGCGTTGATAATTACTGCTGCGGCGGAGGCAGCGGCTTCGCGGTTATGTCCCAGAATAATTTTAAAGACTGGAGGATTGCGGTAGCAGGTAGAAAAAAATTCAAACAGTTTCTCGACGCGTTCAGCGACCAGCCCGGACCTGAGGTGAAAAAATATATATGCGCCCCCTGTTCGAACTGCAAGGGACAGATCAGGGACATGCTTGAGTATTACGGCGCCCCTGAAAAATCCGGTATGACCTACGGCGGTCTTGTTGAACTTATCGTTAATGCCATGGTCGACCTGAAAAAACCCTTTGTCAAATGGGGTGAATGATTGAAAACAGAAACGGCGGGATTTTCTTAATCAATCCCGTCGCTTCACTATTCTTTATAACATTACCCTCTCTCGATTTCTGCCTATTAACATCATTCCCTTTAAGCTTTCTACGGAGTACCAATACGAATATTATAAAATATCTTACATTTATAAATATTTTTAAATATTTTTATAATGGTA
>CAZUXY010000030.1:0-60403 GCA_964624235.1 uncultured Leptospirales bacterium
TACCCCTTATGCGCGGACCGATCCCATTGTACGCGCGTTAGGGCTGCAGTGCTGCCTGGGTATCAAGGTACGGGTGTGTGGTGAGGTCGTGGGTTCATTGTGCGCGGTGTTTCAGAAAGACTACGAACCTTCGGGCGATGATATCAGGCTTATGGAAATAATCGCCGCCGCCATCGGTATTGAGGAGGAGCGAATGCGGACCGGAGAGGCCCTCAGGGAAAGCGAGGAAAGTCTCAGGCAGCGCAATGAGATCCTTGAGAAGGACCTGATGCTGGCGCGCCACATTCAGAGGGAACTGGTTCCCCGTAAATTGCCCGAACACTCACGTATCCTTATGGACTGGCGTTATCTGCCGCTGGAATCGGTAGGAGGGGACTTTTTTTCTTTCTTCAGGCAGGACGATGGGGACCTCGCGGTGTTTGTCGGGGATGTGGCGAACCATGGCGTGAGCGCCGCGCTTTTCGTCTCCCTTGTCAAGGCGACGACCGACAGGATTTTCGGCATCCACTCCCGTTCACCTGAGGCGTTCTTGCTGCGAATGAATGAAGAACTCATGAACTACATGCCGCTGAGCTTCCTAACGGCGGTTTACGGTTGTTTCAATACCGCCGCCGGCGGTATGAGGTTCACCTTCGCCTCAGCCGGACATCCGGATCCCATCGTCTGTGAAAAAAAATCGGGCAGGGTCCATATCGTGGATTCCCGAGGCCCTCTCCTGGGACAGTTCAAGGACATAGAATTTGAAGAACGGACCATAGAACTCGGCGGTGGGGATCGTATATATCTTTATACCGACGGCCTGCCCGAGACCGCCAACCGCGAAAATCGGGTCTTTGGATACGAGAACCTTGTGGAGGCCGTTGACCGTTCCAGGAAGCTGGGCCTGCGGGAAAGCATGGATTACGTGCTCGAGGAAACGACCTCTTACAGGAACGGCGCACCGCCCAGGGATGATATCATTCTGCTGGGTTTTGAGGTGCTGCCGTGAATATACCCCTGAAGAAGACCGCCCTGCTTGCCGGTTATATCGTGGTGATGCTTCTCGTACCGCCGCAGCCGCCCTGCCTGACCGGACTCGCAACCGGGGATAGGGCCTTCCACTGGCCCCTCTCCCTGCCGCGCGGGCTTTCGGGTACCCTGGGAGAAATCCGCCGCCGGTCCCTGCACATGGGTCTTGACTGCAAAACCCGGGGACTTACAGGTCTGCCGGTCGAGGCCTCGGAAGACGGCCGTGTATCACGTCTGATCTCCGGTGAAGGGGGATACGGCAATGCCCTGTTCATGGAACATCGCGGAGGGATTTCCACCGTGTATGCCCATCTTGAAAGCTTTGAGGATTCACGCCTGCCGTTGAACCGGCTGGCTCGGTTTGCGCGTTTGCTCTGCATGCCCGACCCGGTGGACCTGCGTTTCACCGGTGCCGGGTTATTGATTAAGAAGGGGGAGGTTCTCGGTTATTCAGGGGAATCGGGCTGGGGCCTGCCGCACCTGCATTACGAAATACGCGGCGGCAGGGGTTTTCTGAATCCGCTGCGTTTTCACCGTGTGCCCGACCGGGAGTCTCCGGTCATCGAGGCGGTCTACCTTTGTACCGACAGGGAGGGCAGTACCGTCACCGAGCGCAGGCTGGAGGCGACAGGCCGGCGAAACGTGTATCGGTTTGAGGAGAATCCCCTGCTCTATACGGATAGCGGCAGGCCCTTCATTAAAGTGTCCTGTTACGACCGTATAAGCGCTGCCAACAGTGTAGGGGTCTATCGGATCCGGTTGCTGGAAAATAATGAGCCGGTATACGAACTGGTGTTCGATGAAATAGGTTACGGGGAATTCGAAGAGGGAAGCCGTGTGTACGATATTTCCAAATCAGGAATAGACGGCAGGCCCGGCTATACCTATACGCTGAGAACCGACGATGCCGGCCCTTCCTGGATCAGGGCGAAGGACCGCGGGTATCTGACACCCGGCAAAGAGTATACTCTTGAAGTTTCGGATTTCGCCGGCAACAGGGCGCTGCTGGATTTTTCGGTCAAAGCGGCGTCCGTGCCTCCACCGGCAATACCCCTGGTGCGTGTCAGGGCGGGGAAACATCTGCGCGTCACCGATGCATCCGGACGGTTCGTTATTTCCCTGCCGGCCGCCGCCCTGGACAGAGACCTGCTGGTCCGCATCGAAAATGCGGGCACCGGGTTCCTGGAAAACCTGCCCCAAAGGCATCCGCTCCGAAGCGGCAGGGCCGATGTTCTTTCCGCATGGCAAGTGTCGCCTGCCGACATGGTGTACCGCACGCCCGTAACCGTGTACCTGCCGGTTCCCGCCTCAAGGCCGGCTGAACCCGGGAAATGCATGGTTTACGGGTATTTCCCAGGGAAAAATCCTGCACCGCTGGTGACCAGTTACGACAGGTTGACCGGAAGGTACTCGGCCGAAACCCGGACCAATGGATATTTTCTGCTGATCCGTGACCGGGAGGGTCCGCTATTCTCATTACCGCCCGCGCATGAATTGTACGGCCGGAAGGGCGGCCGCGGCGTTATCAGGGTGCGTGCGTATGATACCCTTTCGCGGCTGAACGCAAAGAGTATCCGGTGTTTCCTTGACGGGGTAGAACGGCGCGTATACTACGATCATGACCGGCAGTGGCTGGAAATACCGTATTATGACAGCGCCGCCGATCCGGGTTTTCACCAGCTTACCGTTTTCGCGAAGGATTACGCGGGAAACAGCGGTGTTTTCAGAACGTTAACGGTGTTTCGGTAGAACATGATACGCGGCGACAAGGAAATAACCGACATCAAGGAGATCGAGGCTGTTCTGGAACGCGCCGGCGTGCTGCGCATCGCGATGGCCGGCGATGAACCCTATATCGTTCCGGTGAACTTTGTGTATCGCAACGGCAGTATATATGTGCACTCCGCTGTCCATGGAAAAAAAATCGAAATGCTGCGCCGCGACCCACGCGTCTGTTTTGAAACTGATCTGTATTTTGAAACGGTCAGGGCGGACCGTCCCTGCAACTGGGGAATGAAATACCTTTCGGTGATTGGTACCGGTACGGCCCGCATCACCGACGACACCCGCGAGAAAGAGGAAGCATTACGGGCCTTGATGGAGAAGTACTCGGGAAGCGGCGACTGGCGCTTCGAGGAGAAGGAATTGAGAGCCGTGGCTGTAATCATCATCAGCGTGAGTTCCCTGACAGGGAAGAGGTCAGGCATCAACGGGATGACCCTTTAAGCTGTGGGAATGAGGTCACCCCGACCGGTCGCGGTGCCCGCGCAACCGCGGGATGATAAACGGCACCCGGTTACGGTAACGCAGATACTCCTGCCCGAAACGCCGCGCCAGTTCCTTTTCCTCGAAAATCCTGTTGTAGAGTATAATAATGATGCTCACCGCGGCAGCGAGAGCAACGGCGGAGATGGAGCCCCGGTACAGGGTGATGCCGAGAAAATACAGGGTGTTTCCCAGGGCCATGGGGTTGCGGCATTCACGGTAGGGACCCATTGTTATGAGGTGTTGCGAAGGCATAAGCGGCATGGGGGTGCCCTTCCCGGTATAATGGTGTGCGAGCACCGAACGTACCATGTAATAGACGCCCGAAGCCGCAAGCACCGGCCCCGCCAGGTAGTTGACCGGCACGAAACGGAACCCGGGAAGGCCGAGCAGGAGGTCGGCGATTGCCGCCGCAAGAAGAATACACGCAGGAATCACCACGCCGAAGGTTACGCTGCCCAGCGCGATAACTAGCAGTTTAATCGCGACGCCGTTCCCCTCCTTCATCTTTCCTGATTTCATGATTGACAACCTCCCGGATTCATGCATTGCCTGTTCATATAACGTTATCACATTGTACCGGTTACGGCAACCGGTAAATCTGCTTAATAACCGTTATGAGACGGGAAAAACCGTGAAACGAAACCGTGAAACGGTAAACTCCACACATATAAAAAATGATTGCCTTTGACAGGTTCTGCCCTTATAGGTTCCACCTGTAGAAATCATCGGGGAGGATCCTCATGCGGATCAAACTCTGGGGTGTGCGGGGATCCGTGCCGGCGCCCCTCGGCAAACAGGAATACCACTACAAGCTGCGGTCAGTACTCCAGAGAGCGCTGGAACTGCCCCTCCGTGACGAAGCCGGCATCAACGATTTTATCAAAAACCTTCCTCCTCATCTGGGAAACGTGTTCGGGGGTAACACCACCTGCGCTTCCGTGGTTTCCAAAACCGGTAACCTTTATATTATCGACTGCGGTACCGGCATCAGATCCCTCGGCCATGAGCTTATGACCGGGCCCGCGGGCAAGGGTCAGGCCGAGCTGAAAATATTGATGACCCATACACACTGGGATCACATACAGGGACTGCCCTTCTTCGCGCCTATATATATACCCGGGAACAGGATCCATTTCTACTCTCCGTACGCAGATCTGGAGCAACGGCTGCGCTACCAGCAGGAGGCCAGTTTTTTCCCCGTGACCCTGGACGTCATGGCCTCGACGAAGGAGTATCATCGCCTGGATGAAACCGAACCCCTCTGTCTGGAAGAATCCCTGGTCGTGGATTATTATCCTCTTAAACATCCGGGGGGCAGCTATGCATACCGTTTCAGGGAAGGCAACAGCACGTTCATCTTCGCGACCGACGCCGAATTTACCGGTGACTACCTGGAGGAACTGGGGGGAAAGACCGGTTTTTTTATGGACGCCGATCTTCTTGTTCTGGACTCACAGTACACGCTGGACGAATCGTTTAAGAAATTCGACTGGGGGCATACCAGTTATACCATGGCGGTGAATTGCGGTATACGATGGAGGGTAAAGAACCTGGTGCTGACCCATCATGAACCCAGTTACTACGATTTTGAACTCAATGACATTCTAGAGGCGGCCGTTGAGCACCGCAACAACGCCGGGAGCGCCTCTCCCCGCATTTTTATCGCCACCGAGGGTGCGGTCTTCAGTACGGGGGGCGCCTGATCAGGGCCGCCTGCCGCAGAGAACCCGTGTCATGCTTTCCGCGCGGCGTGTTTGAAAAAGAACGCGAACCCTCCCGCCAGACGCAGTGCCTGAGGCAGCAGGGCAAGTTTCAGTTCCGCATCACCGTGGCTTATGAGGGGGGTGAGCACAAGCCTGGTTATACGCTTCAGCCGCTTGAGCCCCTGGTGCAGCAGCACTGATTCCGATGGGGGTATGACCTCGTCGTGACTGCCATGGATAAGCACGACCGGCGCCTTCAGGGAGCCCAGTTTGGAAAACACACACAGTTCGTTCATCATCTTCCCCATGCCGGTATTGTTCTTCCTGATGCGTTCCCAGTGCAACATACGGTAAGAAGGATCGTCCCTCAGCCGGTTGAAAATATCCCGCTCGACCGGCGCAAGATCCCCCAGGAGGGAGGGCAGTTCCGGTTTTTCACGTTGAAACCCGTTGTCCATAAACGCTGTTTTCAGCGCCTTTTCGAGAGCCCGTGCGCGTCGTGCCTGCGCGCGGCCGTTCCCTCCCAGCGATGAACGTATGAAATTGTAAAGTATGATCATTCTTCCGTATTCGTCGTTGTCCTGTTTTTTAAGAAGAAATTCAATCGAGGTGGCGACACTGCCGAAGGTCCCAATGGTACAGATGGATTTTATGATACCATGGTTTTTCTGCCCTGCGGCCGCCAGCAGGCATAATCCGGCGGAGAAGGAGGGAGCGAACAGAGAGATTTTTCCGTCGGGGCAGATCCCGGGATCCCCGGCCAACCTCTGAAGGGCATCGGATATGTGCTTCACCGTTTCGGCGCGGATCTTAAAACGGTCGATATCACGGAAGCAGGTGAAAACAACCCTGAATCCGCACGAGGCCATGGCCATACAGCACGAGTGAAATCGACGGTCCTCAATGCCGTACACCGACATCCCCCCCACGGCCAGCACCGTTCCCCTGGGATCGCCATGCCCCCGCTCGAACCTGCGGGCCTGGATGGTGTTTCCCCTGATTTTTATCTCCATCGGGGTTACGATGATATCGTCGAACCTTCCAGTCCTTGAACACAGTATGAATTTCAGCGCATACAGGTAGGATTTCATCTGAATCGTCTCCTGAGTGCAAGTGGTTACAGATCTTACGATATATGGTCAGCAGGGAACGATAAAAAGAATATAGGGGAATTGTTAAATTTTCCTAAATACAGGAACAAGGGTCAGCGTAATAAACCGATAGTTTTGCGTTCAATGCCGAGCAGGGGCTTGATGCCCACCACGCTGAAAAAAAGGTCGTCGCTTTTCACCGAGGGGACGTCCCGCACCTCCCTGATTCTGTTCGGCAGCGTGAAGCTGACGATCAGTCGCAGCACTGATGAAATTGCAAACAGCATGAGTATCGGATACCCATTGATCGGCGGGAGCACACCGATAAGATACCCGCCGGTAACGGCGCCGGCGCTGAGCATGAGCCCGTTGAAGACGTTGAAGTATGAAAGGTATCTCACCCTTTTTTCCGGCGCCACCGAGTCGTAAATGAAATTTGACGCGGCCAGATTGAACCCTGCCCATGCAAAACCCGACACCACCTGGGCGAGGATGAGAAATGCGGGATGACGGTTGATTACCCACAGCAGCGGGAGTATGGAGATGATGGGGGCCGTAAACTTCATGACCCGTACGTTTCCCACTATATCGGCTATTTTCCCCCACCGTGCCATCATAAGGTACATCAGCAGGGTCGCCGTGACGATGATAACCGAATACGTCAGGTAGCTGAATTCCAGGTCCCTGAGCATGAGCACCGCGAAGAAAGGGGCCGCCAGGTTCACCGTGAAAGCGAGCAGGGACACGAAAGCCACAAAACGGGCGAAGTTGCTGACCCTGACCCGTGCGATGAACGCCCTGAGGGTGAGCTCTGACCGGCGGCTGTGCCGCATGGGAGGATCGTACATGTATCGGAGAAACATCCACGATATGATACGGGCCGCAAACGCCGACCCGAACAATATGACGAAACCCCTGCGCGGCGTGCCGGCCGATATCAGGTGCAGCACTACGCCCCCGCAGACCGAGGCGATCACGATCACGGTCCCCAGCACGCTGTTGCGCCAGCCGAAATAGCTGCCCCTTTTGTTTTCGGGCACCAGGTCTGACATAAGGCTGCCCCATGCCGGGTTGGAAACCGCGCCGAAGGTGGTGAAAAGCACCACCAGCGTGATGAACAGGGTGGTCGAGACGACATCGCCGCCGGCCATCAGCGCCATGGCCAGCAGGGCCATCGCCTGTAAAAACACGAAAGATGTGATGGCCCTTTTTCGCGATTTCAACAGCGCGACTATATCGCCGGCCTTGAACTGTGATATGGAACCGATTATGTTGGGAAGTGACGAAAGCAGCCCCACGTCCCTTACGGTCCCTCCCAGGTGCAGCAGAAACGGCGTGAAATAGTCCTGGGTGAAGCCGATCATCCAGCTCGCGAAGATGCCGTCCCCCACTGAAAGCCTTAGGCTCTGTCTGCGTCGTTCTGTTTCAGCTTTATTCATCGCGTTTCACGCCTGCACTGCCGTTCACTCCCGCGGATTCTTCCGTGATATCACACCGCACCGGGATTCGTTCACTTTGTTGTATTGAGCCGCGGTGACTGAAGGAAAAGCCGTACTTATCGCCGGTAATGACGACAGATATGTGATATATCGAAACTTGCAAGGTTTTTTATTAACAAGGAAATTTTCGGCGGCGCAGGGGCAAGACTGGAAATACGCAGGGGAATCACGGGGAGACCGGATTACCTCATGCCGATGATCATGAGCACACCTTTGCGGATCATCATTACGGCGATAGCCGCCAGGAACAGGCTGGTTATTTTCGAGAGTGCCTTGGAGCCGGCGTCACCCAGAACGCGGGTGAGAAACCCCGACGCATAGAACACAAGACCGGCGGTCACTATGTTGAGGGTTATGGAGATCAGCGTCGCAAGAATGCCGTACTCCTCTATGATCAGTAATGATGTGGTCAGCAGGGCCGGACCTGCGAGCAGAGGGGTACCCAGCGGCACCGCTCCAAGGTGTTCGCCGGGCAGCCGGCGCTCCTTGCCGGAACGCAGGATATCGATTATGGCGATGGAAAAGAGCACCGCTCCGCCCGCCACCATGAAATCGCCCACCGTGATGCCCAGGAAACGGAAGAGTATCTTCCCTATGAAGAGAAACCCAATCGCCAGGCACAGAGCCGTGACGATAGACTGGAAGATGATACGATTTTTCCCGTGAGAGTCCAGTTCTTCGGTAAACGACACGAACAGGGGAAGCACCCCCAGCGCGTCTACCGCCACGAACACGGGGATGAACGCCAGCACCAGGTTTTTAATGAATTCGTCCATCGGGATCACCTGGTTTATATACCATTACATACACCCGATTATTTAAACTATTTTTTCATCTGATGTTTAAAATTCATTTACCACGGGCGGGTCTCATTATAACCGACAAGGTGCGTTGCAGGGATTAATCCCCAGGGCGTGAAAGAGGCTGCTTAATACCTGAAGGAATTCCATGAATCCGCAACAGGACTGATAATGGTACACGGGGGCGACTATATGTACAGTAAAAGAAAAAAATTCATTACCGATATCGGGTCTCTGCCCGTCATTACCGACCGGCAGACAGGAGAAACACTTTATTTGCCTCGCTATGTGCTGTGGGAGGAAAGGGAAGGCCTTAAACCCTCGGTGCTGGAGGTATCTCACGTGCTCTCTCACCTTCTGTCTAAATACAATCTCACCACGGTGGAAGTACTGGACCGCGAGGTTATGCCCGCCGTGCTGGAATAAATGTACCACAGGTGTCCTGATTCAGCTTATCCGCATCTTAAAAAAATCCGCAAAATGCCGGATCGGCATGCGGTTTTCCACGTCTTGCAGGGTCCCTTCAGGTTTTTTAAAAAAATTGTTGACATGATTGCTGAAAAGGTAAATTAGTAAAATGGTCTTACCAATTGTGTCACTCTGCATATTTTCGGAGGAACCCGATGCCGTCAGTTGTATTCAATCCCATGGGGTTCGACAAAAACCGTTTGCTGGACAGGATGAGAAATTCAGGTCTTGACGCGGTGCTGCTCTCCTCCCCTGAAAACGTCTATTATACGAGCGGGTATCCGTCGATCCCCGGGGCGGGGAACCCCATACTTTTTGGATTAAGGAACCACTTTCCATTTTACACGTTTATTACCGCCGAGGGGCACGTGACGCTGTTCGCATGGTTTGGCGCCCTCATGTTCGACGTAGGCTACGGTGTGGACCATGTGGAGATGTATGCCGACAGGAACGGGGCCCGTGAAGTGATAAGGAATTTTTTTGCCGGGCGTGATCTCGGGGGATGGAAAATCGGCATCGAGTCGACCTGCCCCGTGCCGGTATGCCGGCTCATCGAGGAGCGGGGAGGCGCTATCGGACATGAAGAGATTGACGTGTTGATGGAACACCTGCGCGCGGTCAAATCACCGGCGGAGATCGATGCCATACGAAAGGCCACACGGGTGATTGAAAAAACCATTACCGGGCTGACCGGCATCATCACACCGGGAATCACCCGTCCCGAAGTGATACGGGAGGCGAAATCCCGCATGCTGGCAAACGGGGCGGACGGCATAGGTCATGTTACCGTAAGCTTCGGGACCTCCAACCCCGAAGTGGAAATCGAAGAAACCCTGGGAAAGAATACCCTGGTGGCCCTGGACATAGGCGCCGACTGCAGGGGATATAAGTCGGACAATCGGCGCCATGTGTATACGGGAAGAGTGCCCGCGGGCATGAGTGATCTGCAGAAAAAAATGTGCGACATCGTCGACGAGGTGAGCGCACTCCTGGTACCCGGAAAAACGGCAGGGGAGATATACGACCGGGCATTGGCGCTCTACGAGAAAAACGGAATGGTGCCGCTCCTGGTAAACGCGGGACATACCATGGGCCTTAACACCGAAGAGGTCTGGATGTCCGGCGCCGTGGATCTTGTTCTGGAGACCGGGATGGTGATAAACATCGAACTCTATACGGATTATCCTGAGACGGGAGAATCCGTAGGTGACGAGGAGACCTACCTGGTCACAGGGGGCGCTCCGGAACGGATCACCTCCCTGCCCAGGGAGATTATCGGAACCTGAGGACTCTGCAAGGACTGCCGTTCTGCTATCGCGGCAGGCGGTGGTGTATATAACAACAGGTCACGGCGAGGTACACAGTATGGAATGGAAGGTGGACAGCACCCAGCCGATTGATACGGCGCTGAGGGACATGATCCTGGACAGGATCGAAGAGGGGACATTCGGGACGGAGGATCTGAAGGATTTTTTCACAATATATACCCAGATCGCCAACAATACGGAAGACATACAGGACGAGGTCGAGGGATTCGACCGGAAATTCCAGTTCAGGATCGAGGGGCTTCAGGGATTCTGGATGACCATATCCAAAGGGAAATTTGAAATGGGTTCGGGTGACATCGAGGGACCCGATATCACCCTTGAGATGGGTGCCAGGGTGGCGGTTGAAATATTCTCGGGGCAGGTGGACCCGACCGCCGCCTACATGAACGGTGAGCTCAGGGTGAACGGCATCATCAACGACGCAATCCAGTTTCGGACCATACTGGAACTGGTCCAGGAAGAACTGGAATGAAAACAGCGCCCGACCTCTGCCCGGCGGTGGTAACGCAACGGGTATGGAAAGGTCGGGCGGTTGTTCTGGCATGCGGAACAATACGATACGGTGTATGTTGAAATACCATGGGATTAGAGTGACACCTGCTTCATACTACTGATCGGTTGAGAGGACCCTATGGACTATGTAAGATTCGGTGTAATAGGGGCGGGGGGCGCCTGGACCTATCGCATCAATTCCAGCGCGCTGTCTCCCCTGATTAAATTCACCGCCATATACGACATTAACGCCCGTCAGGCGGCCAAGATGGCGCGCAGATTCAAGGTCAATGAAATGCGGCCGTACAGCGATCTGAAGGAATTCCTGGAAAGCGAAATCGACGCGGTGCTCATCATGGTGCCCCACCACTATCATGCGGAACTGGTTGAAGCGGCCGCAGGGGCCGGAAAACACGTGCTGTGCGAGAAGCCCATGGCGACGACGCTGGAGGACTGCGACCGTATGATCGAAGCGACCCGCAAGGCGGGAGTAAAATTCATGGTTGCTGAAAACCATCGCTTTCTGCCCGCTCACAGGTACATGCGCGACGCCGTGCAACAGGGACTGATCGGCGATGTACACCTGGTGAGGTCTTATGAAGGTGTAGACGAGATTTTCGGGCTGAGCCAGCCCGACTCGTGGAAAGGGGACCCCGTCAAGGCCGGGGGAGGGTCCTTCATGGATATGGGCGCCCATAAATTCGCGACCCTGGAATGGGTGCTCGGCGATGAGGTCGGGTCGGTCACCGCGATGCTCGTTAAGCAGGCCATAAATCTTCCCGAAAAGGCTGAAGACAACGCGATCGCCATGGTGCGGTTCGGCAAGGGCGCCATCGGTGAAATCGCCGTAAGCTTCACCCAGATAACCCCGCCCTTTAACAGCCTCGAGATCTACGGGAGCAGGGGGAGCATACTGGAGAACCACATGTGGGACAGGCCGGTGAGGATATACTCCACGGACGAGAGGATGGGAATACACCGGCAGCAGTGGTTTGAGCCCGAGCTGGAACATGCGCCGTTCCCCCGCTATTACTCTATTTCGGTCAGGAACGAGGATGAACACTTTGCGCGGTGTATTCTAGAAAACAGAGAACCAGAATTCACTCCCGAAGAGGCCAGAAGCGCCATCGCCGGGGTGCTGATGGGATACCTTTCGGCGCAGACCGGTAAAGAGGCGACCAGGGAGGATCTGTACAGGCTGGCCGGGACCAGCGGGACCCGCGGACTTATCGAGAGACTGCCGGATTATATCCCCATTAATAACAACCTGCCGGAGGTAAAAAGGATGAAGGCCGTGGGATACGACAAAAAACGCGCCCAGGAAGCCATGAACAGGCACGATCTCGACATGCTGATCGTCACCACGCCGGTGAATGTGTATTACATGAGCGGCTTGCCGACGCTCCATGCCGCTCCGAATCCGATCCTGTTCGCTCTGAGCAACCAGTATCCCAATGTCGCCCTGGTAAGGCGTGACGGCGACGTTGCCCTTTTCAACTGGGACCTGTTCCAGAGCGCGGGGGAACTCTGCTGGGCCGCGGACCACAAGGGGACGATAGGGCAGAAGGACATCAGGCGCGCCCTGTGGTCCAAGATCAAGAAGTGGGGAATGATCGGGAAACGAATCGGGGTCGAATCGGTGGCGCCGAAATATCTGACCGACCACCTGGCCAGGAAAAATCCCGACTCGGAAATCGTTATCGCCGACGACGCGATAATGGACATACGGATAGTCAAAAGCGACCTGGAGATCGAGTATATAGAAAAGGCGACCCGTATCACCGAGAAAGCCATCATGGCCTGCGTCGAGGCGGCGAAAGAGGGGATGACCGATAACGACTTTCTCATGCTGGCGCGTAAAACAATGATCGAGGAGGGCGCCGACGTGTGGGACCATCTGACCCTCAGCATCGGCGCCTCCGATCCTGAAGCGCCGGGTTTCGGCGTCACGGCGAAGAAGGGCGATATACTGCGTTTCGATTTCGGCGCCGTGTACAGGGGCTATGTCGCCGATGTCAACCGCCATATGGTCCTGGGACCGGTGCCTCCAGAAGCGGCGGACCTGATTGAACGGCTTATACAGCTTCAGGAATATTACGAGGCGCGCGTAAAGCCGGGCGTCGGCATAAAGGCCCTTAACGAAGAGGCGAACGCCTACTATAAAACTATAAAACCCGACGGCATGACCTTCGCGGTGGGCCACTGCATAGGCCTGGAGTGCGAGGAATATCATCTTTTCGGGACTACGGGGATCGCCGACCGTCCCTTCGAAAAGAACATGGTATTTGAGATCGAGGCATGGGAAAAGTTCGGCGATACCCTGATAGGCGTGGAGGACTGTTACGTCGTCACCGATACGGGATGCCGTAAGATCACCACGCTGGACAAGCATATGATGGGGAAATAACCCCCTCAATAACAACTGGAATTTAAAAAACGAATCACCAGTCAAAGAAAGGAGAAGACCATGGACCCTCTTATCATCACGGCGACGCCCAACACCTGCTGGCTGCACCCGGAGGTCGACTATCCCAAAACGGTCGATGCAATCGTGGAGGAAGCCAGGCTCTGCCGCGAGAAGGGGGCGGCGGTGTATCACATACACGGGGAGGGTCAGTGGCCGCAGGTGATCGGCGGTATCCGCAAGGCTTCGGATATCATTATACAGTGCGGCATGTCGAGCCTCACCCTTGAGGAACGCATAGAGGTTTTCGAGCACCGGGCCGACATGATTTCGATAATCCTGAACCACCATGACGAGGCCTTCGCCGAGGTGGATTGCAACGTGCTGCACACCAAGGAAGAACTTACCGGCTACGCGGACGCCTGTAAAAAGTACGGCGTGCGGCCGGAGTTCGAGGTATGGCACACCGGTTCAATATGGAACCTGAACTATCTTATCGGTAAGGGCGTTCTTGAGCAGCCTTACATCACCACCCTGTTTTTCGGATGGCCCGGCGGCACCTGGTCACCCCCCACGGTCGAGGAGTACCTCTATCGCAGAAAATACATGCCGGCGGGAAGCGCCGTGACGGTAAGCATTATGCACGAGGACCAGATGAAGATACTGGTTGCGGCCATTACACACGGCGATAATGTGCGTGTGGGCACCGAGGACCTGCCCTACGATCGGCAGGGCGCACTGTGCCCCACCCATGGACTGGTAGAAGAGATAGCCCATATCTCGCGGAAGCTGGGAAGGCCCGTTGCGTCGCCCGACGACGCGAGAAAACTTTTGGGAATCGGAAAACGGTAGGAGTGCATTGTACTTCTTCCCTCCGACGAATGAAAGATACACCAGGAGAGACCGATGAGTGATAAAAAAACAGCCGTAATCACCGGGGCAGCCAACGGCATTGGGGCAGCGGCGTCGAAGCTCTTCGCCCGGAAGGGCTATGCAGTGGCCGTAATGGACACGTCGGAAAAAATCTTCGAGGTGCGCGACATCATCGTTTCATCCGGGGGCGAGTGTTACGCGAGACAGGGTGATGTTTCGCGGGAATCCGATGTCGCGGCCTTTGTGCAGGAGGCGGTTCAAAGGTACGGCCGCATCGACGCACTCAACAGCAACGCCGGTATCGTGATCGTCAAACCCCTGGACGAAACCGACTGGAACGACTTCAGGCGGGTGGTGGACGTGAACCTGGGCGGGATTTTTCTCTGCTGCAAGCATGTGCTGCCGGTCATGAAGAAGCAGAAGAGCGGGTCGATCGTCAATATGGGTTCCGTATCGGGACATGTGGGGCAGACCGACCACGCGATCTACGGCGCCACCAAGGGAGCCGTCATAGCCTTTACCAGGGCGGTGGCGTGGGAAGCGGCCCCCTTCAATATAAGGGTCAATTCCGTAAGCCCCGGTTCCGTCGACACGCCCATGCTGCGCGGCGACATCACCCTCGAGTCGAAGCGCACGGGTAAATCCTTTGAGGAAGTGAAAAAGCTGCGGGAAGCGGAACAGGCGTTCAACCGCTGGGCGGACCCGATGGAAATCGCCGAGGCGATCTGTTTTCTCGCCGGCGACGGGGCGTCCTTTATCACCGGCACCGACCTCCTGGTGGACTGCGGATGGGTGGCGAAATAATATGGGTAACGACAACACAGGGTTCAGTTTCGGCGAGATGGAGCGCGATATTCTTTCAGAGAAGATCGCAAACCGGCTGCTCACGTTAATAAAGGAGAAACGGCTCAGACCGGGCGACCGTCTTCCCCCCGAACGGGACCTGGCCCTCATGATGAAGGTGAGCAGGCCCTCGCTTCGTGAAGCGCTCAGGGCGCTGCAGATGATGAACATTATAGAAAACCGCCAGGGGTCGGGGAACTACATCGCCTCGCTGGAACCGGAACAGCTGGTGGAACACCTGGACATTGTGTTCGCCCTGGATGATTCCACGTACCGCGACCTGTTCCAGGCGCGACGCATCCTTGAAACGGGCATCGCCGAAATGGCGGCCCTGCATATTACCGGGGAAGATCTCGCGCGTATGGACGAGAGCATCAATGACGCGGCGGCGGCCATCAACGACGCGGGGGCCTTCCTCGAGGCCGACATGGAACTGCACAACCTGATACTGAAGGCGGCGGGAAACCGCATTCTTCCCGTCTTCATGAAGTCAATAAACAAGATCAGCGTATTGAGCCGGCGGCGTACCGGTGAAGACATCAACGTACGCCGGCAGACCCTCAGGGACCACCGGGCGATCGTGGCGGCGCTGAGAGAGAAAAGTCCCGATAAAGCGCGGCAGGCCATGCTTGAGCATCTGGCTCATGTGGAAAAAAAAATGAAAGACCTCGCCGGACCCGTCAATAAAAGGAGTTGATCATGGAAGAGCGGTATTTCGTCACCGGCGCCACCGGCTGCATCGGCGCCTGGACCGTGAAAAACCTGGTGCAGAAAGGGGTTCCGGTGTGCGTGTCGGTGCGGGGAACGGACCGTCACCGGCTGGAGCTCATTATGACGCCCGGGGAACTGGCGCGCGTCGAATGCCGTACCGGTGATATTACCGACGCCACGTTCCTTGAAAGAACGATAAAGGATTTCGGCGCCAACCGTGTGATCCATCTCGCGGCCATGCAGCTTCCTTTCTGCAAAGCCGACCCGCCGAAGGGAGCGCTCGCCAACGTGCTCGGCACTATCAATATCTTCGAAGCGGTGAAAAAGGCGGGATTGAAAAGCCTGGTCTATTCGAGCAGCACCGCTGTCTACGGCCCGGCCGGCGAATACCCGCCGGGACCCCTGGCCCATGACGCGCCCCTGCTGCCGCGATCACATTACGGCGTGTATAAAACGGCGAACGAACTGAACGCCGGCGTTTACTGGAGGGACGACGGCATCGCGAGCATCGGCCTGCGGCCCTATGTGGTGTACGGGCCGGGACGCGACCAGGGGATGACATCGACCCCCACAAAGGCGATGATGGCGGCGGCGATGGGGAAACCCTACCGCATATCCTACGGTGGACGGTTTGCCTTCCAATATGCCGACGATTCGGCCAGGGCGTTCATCGACGCCGCCGGGGTGAAGTTCGAGGGTGCGGTGTGCTGTAATATCGGAGGACGTTCGGTGTCTATGCAGGAGGTGGTGGCCGTCATAGAGGCGGCCTGCCCCGAAGCGAAGGGGGCCATCACCTTTGAGGATGTTCCGCTCCCTTTCCCCGCCGAGGTGGATAACAGCGAGATGGTCAAACTCCTGGGAGGATACCGGGAGACGCCGCTCGATGAGGGGGTGAGGGAGAGCATAAACCTCTTTAAAAGAGCGTTTACGCAAAAAAAAATTTCCGTCGACAGCATACGCTGACGCGGTTATAACGTGTTCATGACAACGTTGATAGACACTGTCAGGTCGAAAAAACCGGCAGGCAAGGTTTATGCCGCTTTCGGCGAGATGATGCTCCGTATGGCCGCACCGGGTTTCGAGCGGCTGCTGCAGTCTCCCCGGTTCGAGGCTTCCTTCGGCGGGGGAGAGGCGAACGTGGCGGTAAGCCTGGCCGTTCACGGGATGCGTACCCGCTTCATCACGGCGCTTCCCGACAACGATCTCGGCCGCGCGGCGGAACGTGCCCTGAAGGGTTACGGTGTCGATACTTCGTATATAGTACACGCGAAAGATGCCCGTATGGGTATATATTATCTGGAACGGGGGGCTGACCGGCGGCCTTCGTCGGTGATATACGACCGTGAGGGATCGGCGATTAATAAAATCGCCGTGGGCGAAATCGACTGGGTGGAGGCGCTTGACGGCTGCGGATGGTTCCATATTACCGGAATCACCCCGGCACTCTCGGTGAATGCGCTGGACCAGGCACTCGCGGCGGTCCGCACCGCCGCGAAAAACGGGATACCGGTATCGTGCGACCTGAATTTCCGTACGAAACTCTGGAGATACGGCAGGGCGGCGGGTGAGGTGATGCCCGAATTCGCCCGTCTTGCCCATGTGCTCATCGCCAACGAGGAAGACTGCCAGAAGGCGCTGGGCATCGGGAGCGCCGCCGGTGTAGAGGGCGGTTCGCTTGATCTGAAACGCTATGAAGGAATAACGGGCGAGGTCATGGCGCATTACCCGAACCTCCTCTGTGCGGCGATTACCCTGAGAGAAAGCCGTTCGGCTTCATCCAACCGCTGGAGCGCGTGCCTGCGTTCGGGGAAGGAATTTATCATCTCACGCGCCTATGACATAGATCATATCGTCGACCGGGTCGGTTCCGGCGACAGCTTCGCCGCGGGGCTCATCTACGGACTGAGCACCATGGATTCAGGGAAAGAAGCGCTGGAATACGCGGTCGCGGCATCGTGTCTTAAACATTCGATCGAAGGAGATTTCAACCTGGCCGGGCCCGCCGAGATAAAGACGCTCGCCGAAGGGGGAGGGAGCGGCAGGATAAGGCGCTGAGTAAACTATATTTCAAAGGGGGAAATCCATGAACAGCAGTAAACCCGCAGATGTCCTGGGAGCGGAACGGCTTTCCGTGGGCAGTAAACTGGGCTACGGCGCCGGAGACTTCGCCGCCAACATCGTCTTTCAGACAGTGACCCTCTTCCTCCTTTATTTTTACACCGATGTTTTCATGCTGGGCGCCTCCACCGCCGGTGTCATTTATTTCATCGCGAAAATTTGGAACGCCGTCTGCGATCCCACCATGGGATACATCGCCGACCGCACCCACACCCGGTGGGGCCGCAACCGTCCCTTCCTGCTTTTCGGCGCCCTGCCACTGGGGACGGCGTTCTTTCTGCTTTTCGCCGGTCCCGATCTTTCACCCGTCGGGAAGACCGCCTGGGCGCTGGTCACCTTTCTGCTCTTTTCCGCGACTTACTCGGTCATCAATATCCCCTACGGCGCGCTCACGGCTAACCTGACCCTGGACACCGACGAGCGCTCGTCCCTGACGGGTTTCCGCATGGCCTTCGCCATCCTCGGAACGCTTACCGCCGCCGGCGCGGCGAAACCCATTGTCGCTCTCTTTCCCGACCAGATTACGGGCTTCCGCATGACCGGCCTGGTCTTCGGAGCGCTCTGCGTGGTCGTCAATATCATCACCTTCGCCTCGGTAAAGGAACGTGTGGCGCCCCCGCGCGAAGAGAACATGTCTTTCAGGGAAGACCTGCGGATAGTGATTAAAAACGGCCCCTTTATACTTGTGACCGTTTCCTCCATCTTCCAGATGGTGGCGATCAATCTGCTGGCGGCCATGATCAATTATTATTTCAAATACAACCTGGGGGCCGAAGGGTACATACCAGTGGCTTTCCTCTGCCTCTTCGCCACCGCCATGGTGGCCATGCCCCTGTGGGTGTTCCTCACGACCCGGTGGGGAAAGAAAAATGTCCTCATGGCGGGTACGGGTTTGATGGCCCTTATGCTTCTGGCGCTTCTTGCGGTGCCGGGCGGCAACATGGGCATGATACTGGCCATATTCGTCGCCGCGGGCATCGGTATGGCGACGCTGTATCTCTGTCCCTGGGCGATGATACCCGATACCGTTGAGTACTCCCAGTGGAAAACCGGCAAGCGCCGTGAGGGGATACTCTACGGGTTTTTCAACTTTTCATTCAAGTTTGCGGCGGCCTTTGCGGGCATCACCGCGGGCTTCGGCCTGGACCTGGTGGACTACCTGCCCAACGCGGCGCAACAGGGTTCGGCCCTTACGGGGATACGGATAATGATGACGGTGGTCCCCGTGCTTTTCATAATCGCCGGAATCGTGATCATCGCGTTTTACCCCATCGACTCGGCCATGCATCGGAAAATGGTGGGAGAGATAGCGGAGCGGGAAGGCGGGAAGTAGCCTCTTGCGGAGGCCGTCCCGGCGTCAGCGTTTTTCTTCGCCGGCCTCTTTCGAGAAATCCGAGGCGGCGAGGCTGTCGGGATTTTTGAAAAACTCGAAAAAATGCGGGTAGTGTTTTTTTGTTTCCTCCATGAGCAGGTCGTAAGGAAAATCGGCGAAGTGGCCGTGGTCGCTCACGTACTCCATGTGACGCCGTCCCTGCCGGTCATAAGGATGGAATATCGAATCCCCGGTGCCGTCGAACTCCAGCGGAAGCACGCCGAACTTTTCACACAGGGCCAGGTCGAAGGCGGGGGTCGACTTGACCCATTTTCCCTCAAGATACATCTCTACCAGCCCGTGAAAGACAAAGAGGTCCGTTTTCATGACTTCCCTGAGCCGTCTGGTCACCAGATGGTTGCGGACATCGGCGAAATGCAGACGACAGGGAACGCCGGCGGCCCGGCATACGGCGGTCAGCAGTATGGCTTTCTGCACGCAGAACCCTTTTTTCCGCGAGAGCACGTAACTGGCGCGGTAGGTCTCTTTTTCGAACCGCATGGAATAGGGATCATACCTGATGCCGTCGCGTACGGCATAATAGAGCAGTACCGCTTTTTCCGTGAGGGTACCTCCCGCACCGGCGGTTGTTTCGGCGTAGGAGGCGACGTCCGGATGGCCGTAATCCAGGTAAAAGGTGGGTAAAAGGTATTCTTCCATTGAAGTGTGTGTTCCTCGGGCGATGGCGCCCGTAATTTTTTGGATTAATGCATCGTTAAAAAATCGAGTATCCTCCATCTATGATGATGGTGTCCCCGGTGTGATAGGCGCTCGCATCGCTTGTCAGGTAGACGGCAATGCCGCCAAAATCCTCGGGCCGTCCGTTTCTGCGCAGGGGGATGCGCACCAGTACTTTTTCCCTGAAGACCTGCATGTCGAGAAAGGGATCGGTCATGGGAGTTTCTATCCATCCCGGGAGCACCGCATTGGCCCTGATGCCGTACCTCGCGTACTCGACGGCGATCGCCCTGATCATCGAGATGATCGCCCCCTTGGCTGCGGCATAGTGCTCGCCTCGCGCCTGGCCTTCTATCGCGGCGAGGCTGCTGGTAACCACGCAGGAGCCTCCTCCCCGCTCCCCCATGTGGCGGCACGCCGCGCGGAGGGTGTAGAATACGCCGTCAAGGTTGGTCCCCAGCACCCGGTGCCATTCCTCCCCCGACATTTCTGAAAATGAGGGGGCATAGCCGATAACGCCGGCGTTGGCGAAACAGGCGTCCACTTTCCCTAAAAAAGCCACGGTGTCCGCGAACCGGTCTTCTACTTCCTGTTCGACGGAGACATCGCATTTAAAACCGCGTACCCTGGTGCCGTGCTTCTTCAGAGCCGCGCACGCGTTGTCCAGCTTCTCCGCGCTGCGGCCCCATATACAGAGATCGGCGCCGGCCGCGGCCAGCGCACCGGCCATCCCCAGGCCTATTCCCGAGTTGCCCCCGGTAATCAGTACTCCTTTGCCGCTGAGATCAAACACGTTATATGCCATAAACGGCCTCCCTGTATGGTCGCGGGCTGTAATGGGACAGGGACGGACGGTGCCGTCCCCACGCCTCCGGTAATACAGTTATAACCGGTCGGCTGAGGAATTCAAGACTATTATGGAAAAAGTGGGGCATTGTGCCGGAGATTAATGTTAGCGGCGGTTTGCGGCTTCCCCACCGCGGTTGCCGGCCGCCGGTACCGTATGGTTTCACCGGGTTGCGTCATCGTCAACTCTTGCTCGGTGAAGAATAAAAAACCCCGCAAAGCGCGGGGTCCAGCTTTACAGCACGTTCGGATCTCTGAAATTAACGCTCCGAAAGAAACACCTTGCCCGCGCCGGGGTTGACGTCTTTTTTGCATACCTTGTAGTTCGCGGCGGTCGGACACGAGCCTGTGCCGGTTATCTTGCATCCTTTCTTTTCACAGGCTTTCCTTGCCGCCGAAGTGTCGGAACTGCCGTAGCGGCAGTAATGGCAGGGACTGCCCGACGCGCAGGTGTAGCATCCGTCGGCCATGAGCGGGCTCGCCGGTCCTGAGAGTACTATCATTCCCGCCGCCAGTGCCAGCACGCACAGAATCCCGAGTACCTTTGATGTTCTCATAAAACCTCCCCTTTACGTTTTTATGAAACTACACCACGACTGGATGAAAAATGCAAGTTTATTCCCGTGATCCCCGGCAAAGTACGAAATCCCGGGTCCTGACGCCGGCGGGATAAATTTAAAAAATTTTTTCTACGGGCCGGGTTGTGCTTGATTTCCGGCGGCATTTTTCATTCATGGTCATCCATCAACGCAAACGCCTGTGTTGAAAGGCGGATTGTCCGTAGAACTTAAAAGGTATTTTTTTATTTATAAACTTAAAAGGACATGCATTCAATGTACAATAATCTTATCATTATCATACCATCCCTGATTGTGTCGTGCTGTTCCCTGATATACCTGATCGCCTATATCAAAAACAGGGGCAAAGGCGCCGCCGGCGGTGCTTCCATGCCGGGGGTATCCCTCATAGTCCCCATGTGGAACGAGGAAAAAACCATCGGCGCCACCCTGGATTCCCTGATCGATATGAAAAACGCCTACGGCGGAGAAATGGAGATCATCGTCATTGACGATCGTTCTTCAGACCGCAGTCTCGAGGTGGTCAGGGAATACAATCGGAAATATCCTTTTGTACGGCCGTATATGAAGGAGGGGAAACAGGGCAAAAGCGAGAGCCTCAATCAGGGGATCGAAATTTCGCGCTATCAACTTGTCGGATGCGTCGATGCGGACTCCTATCCCCGCGCCGATGCGCTGGGTCACGCGGTCGGCGTGTTCCGCGATCCCCGGGTGGGTGCCGTTACCACCATGCTGGTGGTCAACCGTCCCCGGGGGGTCGTGGAGTGGTTCCAGCAGGTGGAGTACATTTTCTCCAATTTCATTCTTACGGCCCTGGACGCGCTGAACGCCGTCTTCGTCGCACGGGGACCGCTCTCTCTTTTCAGGAAAGACGTAATGGAAAAAATCGGCGGGTTCATGTCGTCAGACATCACGCCCACCGAAGATATGGAGATCACTTTCCGTATCCGCAAAGCCGGTTACACCATACGGGTGGCGGGCCAGTCCAAGGTGTATACCACCGTAATGCCCACCTGGAGAAACCTGTTCTGGCAGCGGATGAGGTGGAACCGGGGAACACTGGTGAATTTCTGGCTCCACCGTGACATGTTTCTGGATACTCGTTACGGTATGTTCGGTATGTTCGTACTCCCCGTCTCTCTATTAATGATCGCAACCGCCGTAATGCTGTTCTTTCAGCGGTTTTTCGATATTTCCATTTTCTTTATAGACAATCATCCATGGATCTACTGGTTGATGACAAAGGGAATGGACACGGGGGCATTGGGCCTGAAGGGCAGCGCGTTAAGTGGGGGGTTTTTTGGAATAACGCTGACGACTTTGCTTACGCTGGTGCTCCTGGGACAGTATCTGATCATCAATGGGTTGGGCCTCAGGGAAAGCCGGGAACGCCTTAACACCGGGTATATGCTCGCCATGATAGGAACGCCGGTAATATACGTCCCTGTGCTGGTCTTTTTCTGGATCTCGGCGATTACACTCCAGGCCTGCCGGTTCGGAATGCGGTGGCGTTAGGGGAAAACCGCTTTCCCGGCAGGGCGCGGCCTTCGCGCTCCCGCCGGTTTTCCGCCGGTGTGGATGAATGCAAGAGTAACCTGCTTGTGGCACATCGTATCGAGCAGTTGGAGCTTTTTCGGCATAGCTTTTAATTATAAGCATGCTGCCCGTAAAAACCAGCAGAAGTTATAAACTCCCGTCCAGTTCTTCCGCCACCGGTTTTTTGCAGTTGCGGCAGCGCTGCGCACCTCTGAAAAGGGGGTAGCCGCAAGAAGAACAATGATACCTTTCGCATTCAGACCTGACCCACTCAATACTTCCTTCTTCGTCACCCATCACGGCGGCCTTCGCGCGCCAGAGGGGTATGGTTCGCTTCATAACCCTGCGACCGGTCGCAAGGGGGAAATTCTCCACCATGGCGCAGGGCCAGTCGTGGCACTGGTGGCACGAGTAGTATCCCCTGGCTTTCACGCAATCCCGCATTTTACACTCACGACAGTAGAAATAGAGTTTCACGGGGGGATCGGGCTGCATGCATCCCAGGCACAAGGTGTCCTCGGGTTTCGTTCCGTATAGACCGGCCATTACCGAGCGGAATTTTTCGTTGCCGTCGCGGCCCGCGATATACACGCCGCAGGTGCCGCAGTAGAGCCCGCAGGGGGCCATGAGGTTTTTATTCCTGAATTCTTCTTCGTTCCAGCCCTGCATTTTTTATTCACCTTCCCCGGAGAATATCGATACACTGCCCATGCCGCGGTTCAGATTCTGAGCTCTTTTTTCATCCATGCGCTGATCTTACCGAAAATTTCATCCCGGTTGATCTCATTGAAATTTTCATGGTAATTCCCCCTGCAGTAAAGAAAGGTCAGCAGTTCCGGCCGTATTTTATTGAGCAGCGCTTCGGATACCCCGGCATCGGCAAGGTGATCCTCGCCGGCGACGACCGCGAATACAGGCTTGTCCCAGCGGTGAATGTTTTCCTTTACCCATTGCTGCGCGGCGAGCATCTCCCTGCCGAACCTGGCACTGGCACTGACACCCCTCAGCCCGGAGGCGGCGTCGCGTCGGTGGCGCGCGGTGATGGCTTTGTCATGGGTCAGTGAATCGGTCAGGTCATCCAGGGGGATTTTCATGCCTGGTGCGATGGCCGACAGTATATTGATCAGTGAGAGCATTATTTTCGGGACCCTCAGTTTGTTCTCATAATACGGCGAGGACAAAACATATCCCTTTATGCGATCGTCGGCCGGTGCCGTTTCGATCCCGAAATGGGTCGCTATCAGGGCGCCCATTGAATGGCCCATGACGACGACGGGTATTTTCTTATACCGGTTTTTGACCCATTGCAGAAAGAGAACGGTGTCGTCGATGAACTGCTGAAAAGACTGGATGTGTATCTTCTCCCGCCGGTGTCCCCTGAGATCGTATGCGACGGTGGCGATGTTTTTTTTCATGAAATACAGCGCCGGGGTAACATAATCCCCCGCATGGGCAAGGCCCCCGTGAATGGCCAGGAAAACCGCTTTGGGCTTCCCGGGCTCCCACAGGTGTATGTCCATTGCAGCACCGTCGGGTGTGCTGAACCGGTCCATTCCTGTTTCAGAAAAACTCATGACCATCCTCCTTACGATGAATTTATTGAACAGCCGATACTGGTGCCGGTATATACCTGACAATCTTTCTGCGTAGTTTCTGTGCTATGAATATAGCGGCAATGCTCAGTATTTCTCAAAGAAGGCCCTGCAGCTCCCGGTCAGCTCGGCCTGACGGTTTTTCAGGCACCGGGCTATCCCGCCCTTTCCGGGCCGTATCCCTCCGCAGAACCGGTACCGGTCTTCCCTGCAGGCTTTCACGAACTCGCTCATCCTTTCTCGCAGCATGGCGATGTATTCGGTACAGGGAGCGGAAAGTTCCGTTTCGCGGCCCTTCAGGCAGGTCCATATCCGGTCGGCGACCGGGGGTGTCGCTTTGCAGAATTTTTCAACGTCGTCGCGGCATGGCCCGCCGTGTCCTATATCGGGGGTCTGGGCAATCAGGGACAATCCGAATATAACCGAAACAGCGACCGATAATAGAATGATCTTATTCACGGCATCCCCCTGAGAGACGTGTACAGTACCGGAATGCGCTCCTTGCACCGGCACCATCAGTATGAACTAAAACAGCAGCTTATAACGGACTTCACCGTTAGTCAACGATTATAGGTTGTCGTGTTCGGCTTCTTTTCGGCAATGTTCACCGGCAGGTGAAGTCGATGATGACAATGGCACCCTGTTCTGAAAGAATTTTTAAAGAGCCGTTCAGCTGTCTGGTCAGCGAAACCACAAGCTGCATGCCGAGCGTAGAGGCGGTGTCCGGGTTGTTCATATCCCTCATGCCGACCCCGTTGTCCGCTATCTCCATCGTGCAGCGGCCGTTATCGTCCTTCCGGAACCTGATCGCTATGGTGCCGCCCGTGTCTTCCGGAAAAGCGTGCTTCATCGAGTTGGTGATTGTCTCGTTAAGTATCATCGCACAGGGGACCGCCACGTCCAGGGGCAGGTATATTTCTTCAACCCTGTTGATGACCGAGATGTTTCGCCCGGTGGTATTATATATCCCTGAAAGCGCCGACGCGAGTTTTGAGATATAGTACCTGAAGTCGATTTGTGAAAAGTCATCTGACATGTAAAGCATTTCATGGACCAGTGCTATGGCCCTGATCCGGTCGACGCTTTCACTGAAAAGCCGCCGGCTCGCTTCTT
This sequence comes from uncultured Leptospirales bacterium, assembly GCA_964624235.1. Lineage (GTDB taxonomy): Bacteria > Spirochaetota > UBA4802 > UBA4802 > UBA5368 > CAZUXY01. The sequence continues at coordinate 25,322 of CAZUXY010000030.1, forward strand.
CGTTAATTTTACTTGCCTGCAGCGAAAGCAGGCTTGAAATCAACTGCATGTTGTTCTTGACGCGGTGATGTACTTCCATTAACAATATTTCCTTCTCCTTCAGGGATGACTCGATGCGGATCTCGTTTGTCTTTCTTTCGCTTATGTCAATACCGACAGCCCACGTGTGCCATCCCGGAATGGTGAAGGCGCCAGGCATAGTTGACCATAAAATAGTCCTGGTGGAACCGTCCTTGCATAAAATGTCCCGTTCGGTTTTTGTGTATGCATTATCACTGAGCGGCGGGCGTTCGGCCGTCGGTGCATAGATCAGGTCGCGGGGGGACAGAATGTGCGATGTGTCTGGATTGCCGACCATTTCGTCGGCGGTGTAACCGGTCACTTTCTCGCACTCCGCGTTCCATGATACCACCCGACATTCCGCGTCGAAAGAAACCAGCATTACCGGCATATTCCCGAGAATGGTCCTCAGCCTGGTCTCATTTTCACGCAGCGCCTTTTCATCCCCGATTCGTCTTTCCTGATCGATCAGCAAAGTGCAGATGATGACCGTGGCTATAGGGAAAAGGGCAATAACGGGCACCGCGATTTTCTCAAAGACGATCAAGCGGTATCCGCCGGGAAGTGTCGACATCAGGATGATCATGCATGCGTGAACCAGAATCCCGAACAGATATAGATAGGGAAGACGGGTCAGATGCCTGCTTTTCATTCTCAGCAGGTTATAGCCCACTCCAAGGCCGGCTGACGAAATGATGACGAGAACCCCCATCACCGTTCCGCCGCCCCCGATCCATATCCGGTAGGCAGCCGACATCACCGACGCGATCAAAGCCGACCAGAATCCCCCGAAAAGGCCCGCGATCGCCAGTATTACCGAACGTCCGTCGAAAATTATGCCGTGTGTGAGAGTAAACGAAAGTTTCATTCCCAGTACGGCAATCGTGCCGAATAATACACCCGAGGCCGCCTTGAACTTCAGGGAAGAAAATTCCAGCCTCCGGTACAGGAAACTGTAAAGCACGCCCATGACCATGATAAGGGCAAGATTGTGGAGCAGCTCCTTGAAAACCATAACCCTTCCTTCATGAGACCCGCTGATTGGACCGCATTCATGGATCATAACGGTGACTGTTTTAAAGAAGCAATTATTTATTTGCTTCCTGGCCCGGCTTCATTAATCATTATGTCGGCAGGGATCACACCGGCGTTCTAATGAGGAACCCACCGGTTGATCGATAAATAAACCAGAGGTGCGAGATGCGTACGCTGTTCATAAACACGTTCATCAAGTTTTTCTTTCTGCTCACGCCGTTCTTTCTGCTTTCGACCTTTCTTTCAATGACGCGCGGGAAGGGGAAAGTGACCATCAGAAAAATCGCCGCCAAAGTGACATTCGCCATAATAATAGTCTGTATCATACTGTTCCTGATAGGCAACCAGATATTCTCCGTGTTCGGCATCACCCTGAATTCATTCCGCATCGGCACCGGCGTGCTGCTGTTCCTGTCCGCCATTACCCTGGTGCAGGGGCCGAAAGGTGAAAAGCACGCCGATGGTTCCGACGACATCGCCGTGGTGCCCCTGGCGATTCCTGTGGCTGTGGGTCCGGCGACGACAGGAGCGCTTCTGGTAATGGGAAGTGAGCTTTCAGGGTTAGCGGAAAAAGCGGTGGGTATATCCGCCATAATTACGGCCGTGCTCTGTGTGGGATCGATTCTTTTTCTCAGCGGTAATATCGAAAAACTGGTTGGCCGGCAGGGCCTTTCAATACTCAGTAAAATTACAGGGCTGGTGCTCTCCGCACTTGCGGCACAAATGATCATGAGCGGGTGGCGGGGATTCATGGGATAACAGGCGCATCACCGGGTTTTTCGCACCCTCGGATACATGGACCTTAGGCAAAGCCAACCATACGACCTGACCATCCGTGTAATTTTTTCGCTTCGCGGCGGCGGCGGGAGAAAATATGCTTGCATACTGTATGGCAGCAATTATTTTTTAAAATATTGATGCCAGGTATATTCCGTAGTGCCGGCCGCCGTACCCAGCGCACTGGATATCCGTGAGAATGACGCAGGTAATGAAAAAGGTGGATCCCTCCAGAGATATTGTTCTGTTCAACCAGGAAGAAGAAAGCATAATAAAGAACATTGTGGACGCATTGGAACGGCTGGAGAGGACCGATGTCCTAGAGTCCGTGAGAAACAACCAGACGGCGCTGAGGGAACTTGCGGGTTCTATTTCACTGTATCCCTCCATCCTGGAAAAACACCAGTTGGGCAGCTTTTCCCGCAGTGTAGAAAGCCTGATCGAAAGCCTCTGTCGCCGCGATGTCCCCGATATGATTCTTCGTATTCCCACCAAGGCGATCCTGGGCAGGGGGTTTTCCATCGCGAAGATCAATTTCCTCATGATGATCAGATATGTAACCGAGGACTTCGAGGAACTGAAGACCGAAGTACCGCGTTTGCTGGCACAACTGGCCAACAACGTTTTTACCCTGACCGCTGAAGAGGTATACCTTTCAATCATAGATGACGAAATGACCTCCCGGCATATACGATATAACGCGGCATATCTCCTTGCTCATACGTGGGAGTACCGTATCGGCTATGGTGTGCCCGAATTCGCGCCCATACTGCTCTCACTCTGGAGCGCGCGCTCGAAGCTGATACCCCATTTCGGCACCATGCTCGGCTTTTCAGAGCTTTTCACAATTTCGAAAGAGATTGAGCCCAACTGGTTCGATTTTCTGGAAAGGGATGAACTGGGGGAAGAAGAAATATTTTCCCTTGAAGAGTTTATATTCGGCATGACCTATGAGGAAATCGTATCGCTGAGATATAAAATGGAAGAATCGGGTAAAAGCTCTTTCTGCCGCGAAGAGATCGAAAACTGCATAGGGTCCGATGTCTACCCCGTGTACGACGGCGCCGATCCGCGGGAACTCTACCGTTCCTTCCGGGGCCGCAAGACCCATTCGCGCTACCGCGCCCGGGCACACGTGGCGGGCCCTAAAAAGACCCTTGAGGAATACCTGATGTGCTTTCTGCTCTCGGTACCTGAAACGCTGCCCAGGTTCTGAAAAAGCGGGGAAATTACACTTGAATTTTCGCCGGTTTCTCATACCATCCTCTATGAGCCATGAACCACCATCCGCGAAGAGGAATCCCCATGAAAAGAACATTCCTGTCTGCCGCGATCATTGTCAGCATCTCCCTTGCCTCCTGTTCTGAAAAAAAACCGCCGACCGCCGGCGCCCCGAAAAAAACCATCGTGTACGCCGAACTGCTCCAGGAGACCAATTCCTTTTCTCCCGTGCTGACCACCGAACGGGACTTCAGGGCCGAAAGCCTGCTCTACGGTGAGGATGTCGCCCCCTACAGCCGAAAGGAAAAAAAGGAACTGGCCGGTTTTCTCGCGGCGGTGGACGAACTGGGCAGGGGCGGCATCGAGACCGTTCCCCTGGTCAAGGCCCGTTCCATGTCGGGGGGGCCTGTCGAGCGGTCACTTTATGAGAAAATCAGGAAGATCATCCTGGAAGGGGTCCGAAAACAGAAGAAAGTGGACGGCATCTATCTCTCGATGCACGGGGCCATGGGGGTGGAAGGGATGCGCGATCCCGAAGGCGACCTTCTCGCTTCCCTGCGAACCATCGTGGGAAAGGACGTACCCATCGGCGTGAGCTTCGACCTGCACGCATCTAACACTCTCAGGCGCGCGGAAAACGCAAGTTTTATCGTGGGATATCATACCAATCCCCACCGCGACCACTTCAAAACCGGCTACCGCTGCGGCTCCTTGCTCGTAAGGACCGTCCGGGGTGAGATCAAACCGGTAATGTCGGTCACCAGGATGCGCCTCCTCAAGGGTGGCGGCATGAACGTCGATTTTCTTTTGCCTTTTCGGAAGATCTTCAAACGCATGAAAAAGATGGAAAAAGAGGAAAAGGTGCTCAGCGTTTCCTTCTTTCCCGTCCATATATGGCTGGACGATCCCGAGCTGGGCTACAGCACCGTGGCCGTGACCGACGGGAACCGTGACCTGGCGACGAAACTTTCAGAAGAGATCGCCGACATGGCATGGGCCGTACGTGATGTTCCCCACCCGAAGGGAAGTACCCCCGAGGAGGGTATCGAAATCGCCCGGAAAAAATGGCTGGCCCGTAAATTCGGCACTGTGGTCTTCTGCGATGCCTCCGACGCCGTGGGGACCGGGACCCCCGGCGAAAGCACCTGGATATTACGCGCCCTGATGAAGAAGGGGAGCGACCTGGTGAGCTACCTTACCCTGCGGGACGGTGCGGCCGCGCGGGAGGCCTGGAAACACGGCATCGGTGACGAAGTACGTCTCAGTGTGGGAGGGAAGCTCGACAGGGTGTATAACAAACCCCTGGAATACGGGGGGAAGCTTATTTTTAAAAATGAAACCCGGTTCGGGAAGACAGTCATCGTGAAACACAAAGGCATCCACCTTATCATCGCCGAGCTTCCCATCGCGTCTGATTACACGTCCCATTTTACCGATCTTGGGCTTTCGCTCTGGAAGGCCGACATCGTGGTGGTCAAGAACCTCTTCCCGTTCCGGTACCGTTACCTGTTATACAACCGGAAAACCGTCAATGTTATGACGCCGGGCATCAGCAACGTCGATGTCTTTACTTTGAAATACAAAAAGATCCCCCGGCCCATTTACCCGCTTGACGCGATTGATTCATGGCGGAGGGGAACGGTCCATCACTGAGGGCGAATATACTGTAAAGAGTCCGTAAAGCGCCGCGTTTCCCGTTATCGGAGAGACGATTTATTCCCCGATTTCCGGCAGGTGCGATGCCCGCCTGGTCGTCACCTGAATTTTCAGTCAAAATTAATAATTGACAAATTAATACTAATACGAAATATTCGTATTAGTATATTTCGATATCATAGTTATAACAAAAGCCATGAATATCACCAAACCATCAGACTGTCCATATTACCTGGTATCCCGTGTCGCCCTCGCCCTCACCTCGGAATTGAAAAAAGGATTCGCCGCCGCCGGCATCGAGCAGGTGAAGCCCGCCTACCTGGGAGTGCTTATGAGCCTCTGGAACGAGGACGGGATCAAGGTGGTAGACCTGGGGTCCCGGGCCGGGCTCGAGCCCTCTACGATGACCGGTCTGCTGGACCGTATGGAGAAGGAGGACCTGGTCGTGCGTTCCCCCAGCCCTACGGACCGTCGGGTCCTCAACATCAACCTGACGTATGAAGGCCGGAAACTCCGGGAAAAGGTCATGGAGGTGGTCACCGGTGTGCTGTCCCGGGTGTTCAGCGTGGTATCGGAAAAAGAGCTGGAGCAGAGCAAAAAGACCCTGCTCACCGTGTTGCGCAGTCTGAACGGTTGAATCGCGCCGTCGCGGCCGCCTGGTCTGTTTATCCCGACTTCTCCTTTGCAATATGGTGCGGTTCCCGGCAGTTTTTCTATCAGGGAGGTTTCCCATCGGATAAGTTTACCGGCGGCTGCGAGAGAAACCGGAAAAAATTCCCGTCGGCCTGCCGGGCCGGAAACCGCCGCCGTTCCCGAAATAATGGAATGGACGACCGCAATGATCAGGGAAAAAGGAACAATATGAATAAGGAGGAGACACCATGGACCGATACGAACTATTACAGGAACTCATCGACAGCCATCCCTCGACGGCGCCGAAATCGAAGGTCTTCGATGAAATCTTGAGAATACTCTTCACCCCCGAGGAGGCGGATATCGCGCTGGTCATGAGTTTCAGGGCGAAGCCGCCGGCGGATATCGCCGCGGCCGCCGGTTTGCCGGTAGCAGAGGCGTCCCGGCTCCTCGAGGCCATGGTGGACAAGGCCGTCATCCACTCATTCGAAAAGGACGGGACCATACGCTACGGCCTGGTGCCCACCATACCGGGGCTCTTCGAGTTCCCCTTCATGAAAGGGGGCGGCACCCCCATGCACGACAAGCTGGCGCGGCTGTGGGAGGAGTATCACCACGAAGCGCTCGGCAACGCCTTTGCGGGAAACCCGACACCCCTCATGCGGGTGGTGCCGGTGGAAAAATCGGTGGAGGGAAAGACCCGCGTGCATCCCTATGAAGAGGTAAAGCACTTTGTGGAAAGCGCCGACTTTATCGCCGTCACCAACTGCGCCTGCAGGGTGAGCGTCGCCAGATGCGACAAGCCCAAAGACGTCTGTATGATCTTCGGCAGCGCCGCCCGTTTCCTGGCAGGAAAGGGCCATGCCCGGGAGGTAAGCCGCGAGGAGGCCATGCGTACGCTGGACAGGGCTGAAGAGGCGGGCCTGGTGCACACCAGCAACAACAGCAGGGACCGGGCGAACCTCATCTGTAACTGCTGCCCCTGCTGCTGTACGGTGCTGAGGGGTAAGACCCAACTCAATCATCCCCATGCCTTTGAGCCCAGCCGCTTCGAGGCTAAAGTGAGGGAAAGCGACTGCACCGGCTGCGGCATCTGCGCCGGGGAACGCTGTCCCATGGGCGCCATTGAGATGGCCGGGGATTACGCGAAGGTCGCTGCGGAGAAGTGTATCGGCTGCGGACTCTGCGTCACGGGCTGTCCCGCCGGCGCCATCGAATTATTGCAGAGAGCGCAGGCACCCTCCATACCGGAAACCGTCCAGGATATGGGACTGACCATCGCGAAGGAAAAGGGCCGGCTGGAGAATTTCATCAAGGTCATGTCGCGCTGAAAGCGGGGATGTATCCGGGGACCGGGTTGAGTGTGGGGATTAAGATGTGGCATTGAAGGCGACGAGATACATCGTCGCCTTCACCGCCCCCGTTCCTCCAGGAACTTCCGGCCTGTTTCCTCGATGACCAGGTTGATGTCACGGTAGCTGAAGGGGATCTCCCTGGTGATACGGGACCCGTCGAAGCTGTAGGGCAACGGCGTGGTCATGAGGCGCGCCGCGTCCACCGTGACGAGAGGCTCCTTTCCGGTGCACAGGGAGACCGCTTCCGACAGGAATCCCATGGTCTTGAGTAAACCGGCGGGCATTTTGAGCGATGGTTCGGGCTTTCCCACGCTGCGGGCGATCTTCCCGAAAAACTCACGGCTGTGCATGCGCCGTCCCACCAGGAAGAAGCGCTCTCCGCCGTGGTGAGGGCTTTCCAGCATAAGACGTACCGCCTCGGCCACATCCAGTGCCGCCGTCATTTCTATAAATGAATCGGTATAGAACCGGGGTCCCCGGTACATCATCTTGAAGAAGACGGCACTGCTTTCGTCCCAGTTGCCGGGACCTATGACGGCCGGCGGGGTAAGGATGACCGCGGGAAGCCCCCGACCGGCGGCGGCGGTTACCTCCTGTTCGGCGCGGAGTTTGGTGGCGGCATAGGTGATCGGGTTTTTCGGGGGCCGGGTGGGAGTGTCTTCGTTTACGCTACTGACGGCCGGGTCCAGGGGTTCCCCGATGATTGCCAGTGCGCTTATATACACCAGTTTTCGAATGCCGCGCTTTTCACAGGCCCACAGCAGGTTCCGCGTCCCCTCCACGTTGATGGCCTGCATGGCCTCCCGCTTTTTCTTCCAGAAGCTCATCAGGGCCGCAGCATGGACCACATGGGTGATCCCCTCCATGGCCCGTTCCAGGGATGAGGCGTTCCGTACGTCGGCTTCGAAAAGCGTACAGTTGCCTTTCTCCAGGTCGCGGTGTTTTTCCGGGTTTCGGCTTATAAGGCGGATTTTTTTCCCGGTTTTCACCAGGGTCCCGGTGATGTGCCTTCCCAGGAAGCCGGTGCCGCCGGTGATCAGTATCATGGTATTTCTCCTGTTATGGTGTGATGAGGACTTCTTCCCCAGTTTGAAGATGCAGCATGCGTCAATGATCAGGTGTAGAACATCCCGTGCATTATTTCAAGAAAGGTTTTTCATGTCATCATGCGCCCCGTGCCGCAATTGATGATGAGACGTGCGCAGCCGGCCGGGGAATGCCGCATCCATGGTGATGCGGCTGTATGTAATTGTTTTAAGAAAAAAAACAAGCATTATATAGTGCAGTAAAGGCCGAATGCCGGATGATACTTCCCGGCCGGGATTAAAGAGCGATGAACCCCCATACGGGGCGCCATGATTTGAAAAAGCATGATGAATGAATGCGGGGAAACGCGTTTTTCATGGAACGAATGGTTTTTGCGTTGAAACTCTTCCGACAGGGTTCGCGATGAGAACAAGAATAGATATCATTCCGGGATATATCAGAAAATTTATCGGGACACTACTGCAGACCGGAGATGCCGAATATACGCTGTGGTGTATTGTGCCGGGGATTCCGGGTACTCTGATCGAACATTCGACCATGCAGCATGCGTAAAACAGCGGACAATGGCCCGCGATCGCGTGATCGAAGGAAGGGTGACTTCATGCGTTATTAAAACCGGTACCTCGTCGGGAGTCAAGATCCCCGGTTGGGGCAAACACCCGGACCGCGCGTCGTATAAACCGGTGATCAAATATGAGTATCAGGTTTACAGGCGCAGCCTCGTTCGCCCTATGATCTCTCCCTTGACCGAATCAGGAAGGTCGTCGAAATAGGCCAGGTACCCCGCGACCCTCACCACCAGCCCGGGGTGCCTGCCGGGATGCGCGCGGGCGTCCTCGAGCAGTTCGGGGGATACCACGTTGAACTGCAACTCCATCCCTCCCTGTGCGAAAAAACCCCTTGCGAGTGACGCCACCAGCGTTGCGCCTCGTTCCCCGGCGACAAACTCCGGGTCGAAGCGCAGGTTGACGGCGTAACCGTTGGGTGAGAGGGAAGCGTCGATGCGGGACACCGAATTCAGAAGCGCGGTCGGTCCCAGCCGGTCCATGCCGTTGGCGGAGCCCAGGCTCGCCGCGAAGGGCGTCCCGGCCATCCTGCCGCTGGGAAGGGCCCCCGTTTTGTTGCCGAAGCCCACGTGGCAGGTTGAGGAATAAAACCCCGGCACGTAGGGCCCGCCGCGCGTATTGCGGTGTGCCGCAAGCGCGTCATGGAAGATCCCGACGACATCCTGTGCGTAACCGTCGGGCAGCGGATGGTCGTTGCCGAACTTGGGCGCCTTCAGGAGCTCGGCCCTGATTTCGGGAAACCCGTCGAATCCGTTCCTGAGGGCGCGGATCACCTGGCCCATTGAGTATTTTTTCTTCCGGAAAACCACGTGGTCCAGTGCCGCCAGGGAGTCGGCGGTGTCGGCGACTCCGACACCCTGTATGCCGCTCGAGGTATACCGCGCGCCTCCGGCGGTGACATCGCGACCGCTTTCGATGCAACCGTCCACCAGCATGGAGGAAAAGGGAGTGGGGTGGTATTTCCGGTTTGCGCGTTCGATGATCATGATGTCCTTGACAAAACGGTGTACCATGTGAACCACCTGCGTGCTGAACGCGGACATTACCTCGTCCATGGAAGCGAACCGCCCAGGGTCACCGGTCGGCGCGCCGATCCTTTTCCCTCCCGCAAGGGGCCTGCCGCCGTTGAGTGCCAGGTCCAGACAGGCCGGAAGGTTGAAGAGCGCCGCGTCGGTTGAAAAGAAGCTCCTTCCGGGCATGGACGGCTCTACACAGCCCACGATGGCGTAATCCCTCGCCTCCTCGACGGGATGGCCGTGCCTGGTCAGGGCTGCAACGGCCGCATCGTCATTGAACAGTGCCGGCACGCCCTTTCCCTGCCGGGCCACGTCCACCGCGCGGCGTACGTAACGTTCCGGGGACCCGGGATGAATACGGGCGTGGAAATTTGGATCACGCAGTCCCGATTCCTCCATCACGTCCAGGAAAAGGTAGGTGAGATCGTTGACCGCGTCGTCGCCGTTACGGTCAGTGCCGCCGATGGTGACGGCCTGCACAATAAGGAACCCGCCGTGGTACTGGCTGCTGGTTTCCGATATCTGGAACACGTGTTCCGTGGTTTTAGCGCAGAAGCAGAGGAGCAGTTCCCTGGCCCTTTCGGGGGTAATGGTCCCGTTCGACAGGTCGCGGCGGTAATAGGGATAAAGATACTGGTCCATGCGGCCGAAGGATACTGCGGAATTAATGCCCTCAAGGCACACCGCCAGGTGGGCCAGCCACAGCGACTGCACCGCTTCGTGAAAGGTCTCGGCCGGCTCCATCGGCACCTTGCGGCAGATGCGGGCGATTTCATGAAGCTCCGCGGCCCGGTCTTCGTCTTCTTCCTCCCCCGCGGCCCGCTCCGCCTCATCGGCGAGACGGCGGCTGTGGGTTTCAACTCCCTCGCAGACGATTTCCATGGCCCGGTAGAAATCCCCCTCCTTCCCGGCGAGGGATTCGCGGTAACCCCGCAAACCGATGGAGATGATTTTTTCGTAGTTCGGAATGAAGTGTCCTATGCCCGCCACCTCGTTGATCAGGTACCAGGTGGCGTTCAGCTGCTCCATGGTGTAGCGTGCGAATACGCCGATATGGGGCATGAAGCCCTTTACGAGCATGTTGCGGAAAAGCCAGAACGGGATTACCCTGAAAAGAAGTCTCAGGCGGTCCGCCCATGATATCTTCATCGGGGTGGTTTTTCTCTTTCCGATCCACAGCAGGTCCTGGCTGGTGAAGACCCCCGACAGCTCGGGCTGTATGATGGCTGATTTCCTTGATCGTCCCACATTGCCTGTGATGAGTTCATGGGAGAATATGCGGACCGTTTTGCGGCTCATCAGGTGGCGCAGCGCCTTTGCTTTGCGTATCACCATGGGGTCCGTGGGGTCGTCGAAATGTTTGTAAAAGTCGGTGATGATCAGGGCGCGTTCGGGGCAGAGGGCCAGCGGCGTTGACAGTAGTTCCGTCTTGATGGCGGCGAAAGCACGGGAGGAAGGCCTCTCCTTAACGGGTATACGGAGGGCGGACTGTTCCATACGGGCACCTTTATCCTGCAGTTTCACAATTCCGGTTTCCATTATAGAATACTCTCTCACCGGGGTCCTGTCAACGATTTTGGCGATGGCGTGCCGGCGAGGCGCCGAAAATTAATGGTAGACCGGTGTATTTACCGGTATATTGATATATTACTGATTCCGCACCATCGTGAGGGTACGCAATGGCAGTTCCCGTGCTTCCCGCCACCAGGGAAGAAATCGACAGTCTGGGATGGAACTACGTCGATGTCGTTATAATCAGCGGCGACGCCTACGTGGACCATCCCTCCTTCGGCGCCGCCGTCATCGGCCGCGTGCTGGAACATGAAGGATACAGGGTCGCCGTTCTTTCCCGGCCCGACTGGCGCCGTCCCGAAAGTGTCACCCTCTTCGGCAGGCCCCGGCTATTTTTCGGCGTCACGGCGGGTAACGTTGATTCCACGCTCTCGCGTTATACCGCTTTCAACAAAGTGCGCAACGACGATCCCTACGCGCCGTCCGGGCGGGGCGGCATGAGGCCCGACCGCGCCACCATCGTATACTGTAACCTTATCAGGACGGCCTGTAAAGACATACCCGTGGTCATAGGCGGTATCGAGGCCTCGATGCGACGTTTCGCCCATTATGATTTCTGGGACAACCGGGTACGGCGCTCGCTGCTTCCCGACAGCCGGGCGGACCTGCTGGTCTACGGCATGGGTGAAAGGGCGGTGGTTGAAATCGCCCGGAGACTTGAGGAGGGTAAAGGGCTTTCGGGCATACCGGGCACCGTCGAACTGCGGCGAAATGTGCCCGAGGGGGCGCTTCTGCTTCCTCCGGAGGAAGAGGTCATGACGGATATGAATGTCTACGCCCGCTATTACCGTGTGTTTTACACCGCGCAGCACCGTGTGCTGGCCATGCCTTCGGCCAACCGTTTCGTGGTGCAGTATCCCTCCTTAGAAACCTCTTCGGAGGAGCTTGATGCTGTATACGGTCTTCCCTATTCGCGACGGCCCCATCCGTCCTACGGGGACGAAAAAATCCCCGCCTATGAGATGATCAGGGATTCCATTACCTGCCACCGCGGCTGCGTGTCGGGATGCGCCTTCTGCTCCCTGGGGCTGCACCAGGGGAAGCGGATCGTCGCCCGGGGGAGGGGATCGATACTGAAAGAAGCGGCGCTATTAAGCGCGGCGGATTCTTTCAAGGGGCGCATCAGCGATGTGGGAGGGCCGTCGGCCAACATGTACGGGGTCCGGTGCAAAAAGAACTGGCGCTGTAACCGGCCGAGCTGCGTGCATCCTGATCTGTGCGGGAACCTGGTGATCGGTACTGGGAGATGGATGGACCTGCTGGCTGCCGTCGCGGCGGCGCCCGGTATTAAGAAGGTCACCGTGGGCTCAGGGATACGCTACGACGTGTTCATGCGGGACGACCCGTCGCTTCTGGGTGAACTGGCGCGCAGCCATGTGAGCGGGCAGCTGAAGATCGCGCCCGAACACACCGCGCCTGGGGTGCTTGAGTCCATGCGCAAAACGCCGGTGTATCCTCTGGAGGAGTTTGTCGTGGCCTACGACAGGACACGTAACACCCGGGGGCGGGACACATACCTGCTGCCCTACCTTATGTCCTGCCACCCCGCCTGTGGTATGGACGAGATGAGGGAAATGCGCGGGACGGTCATGAAAATGTTTCATTTCATCCCCAGGCAGGTGCAGGCGTTTATTCCCCTGCCGCTTACACTGTCATCGGCCGTGTATTACACCGGCGTCGACCCCCTCACGGAGAAGAGGGTGTTCGTGGAAAGGGGCTTACCGGCGCGCCGACGGCAGCACCAGGTGTTGACGGGCAAAACCCGCTGAATGGATCAGTCCAGGTACTTCTTGTAATCACTTCCAATCCCGCGGGACGCAGCCCGCTCATCCAGCCACTCCCGTTCGCCTTCGGGCACCGGAATGATATCCGCCGTCGGCCGCCGTTCGAGCCGAAGGGCACCCGCCGGGCAGGTGGTAACGCAGAGTCCGCAGCCGATGCACTCCCGTATGACGGCGGTATCAGCAAGCTCGATGCCGTGCACCTGGCAGCGCTCAACACAGGTGCCGCAGCCCGTACACGCCTCCGGATCGACTACCGCGATGTAATTGGACTGGGCGACGGCGCTTCTTCCGGCGATCGCGTAACCCCTCAACGGTCCGCAGCAGCAGCTGCAGCAGTTGCAGATATAGAAGTGCCCCGAACGGTAGTTGGAGGTCATGTGAACCAGGCCCGATTCCTCTGACATTTTGAGGATACGGTGGGCTTCATCTTTGCTGATTGCCCTGCCGAAGCGGGAATCGGTGAAGGCGTTTTCCACCGGGGCCAGGGCCAGGCAGACCTCCAGGGGTTTGGTGCAGGGGTGTTCCAGCAGACCCTGTTCCTTTTTGCAGATGCATTCGTTTACCGCCCATGACTTCGCTCCGTCGATGAGCGCGGCGGCGCTTTCATAGGGCTCGACGATGGAACCCGGCGGGACCTCCTCCTCGATGGGAATGACCTTCATGAGCGCGGGACGATGGCTGAAGAACTCCCGGTGGAAGGCCGCGGCCATATACTCATCGAACAGGGCAGCCATCTCGCGGTCCATACGGGGAAGCTGGAATTCGTAGATGCCGAATATGAACGGAAGCACCCGGTAAAAGGATATCTCCCCTACTGAGAAGCTGAACAGCTGGCCCTTGTCGTACATCTGTTTCAGGATTCTTTTAAGATACTCCCTGTCGAGTCCGGTCCGGGCGGCGATCTGTTCCACGGTTTCCATGTTCATCTTCAGACTGGTGTACAGTTGCGCCTCCTCCTCGGTGAAGATACTTTTCAAAATCTTAAGCTCCACGCCGCTTTCGGTGGATGGAAACCCGTTGGGGATCGTGTCGAGCATTTCCCTTAATTTGATATAAACGTCCGCTTTCATGTCGGTCCTCCTTCGTCTGATTCGTACTGCTGCCGCGCCGCACAGGTGCCGTTTGCACTTGACGGGACCCATACCACGCGCGGGAGGCGCCGCCGTATGCCCCGGCGGTACCTATGAACGGGAAAGCCCAGCACCAGGGAGGCGAGCACCTCGTTCCCGTCGGGAATGTGAAACATTATCCGCAGTTCCCTGTTTCGCTCTACCGCCGGAGGCACCAGGCTCAGTGCTATGGCCCCCAGCCCCAGGGCCTGGGCCGCAAGAAGGCCGTATCCCAGAGCGATGTACGCGTCGTCACGGCGGTTTTCCGCATCCCGTGCCGTGTGAAAAAGAAGCATTGCCGGTGCTCCCCTGGTAATGGTGTCCTCGCTGCCGCTTTTCAGCGCCGGCATACGCATGGTCATGAGAGGAACAACGTGTGTTGTCAGTAAACGAAAAGAGTCTTTTCCCGACCTGAGACGTATGATCGTGCGCGCGACCGGGTTTTTCATGGCCTTGAGCAGGCCCTCGTAGAATTGTATCATAACCGGGAGCGCTTTTTTTATCATATCCGGGTTCGAGACCACCGTCAGTTCGGTTTTAAGAGGAGTGAAACCCGGAGGTGCGAAGGAAACGGCCTCTACGATTTTTTGGAGCTTTTCTTCGGGGACGGGGGTGTTGCGAAAACGGCGTATGGACCGTCGGCGTTCGATTATACTGAAAAATGAACCGTCATCAGGCAAGGTGAAATCGAAAAAATCACGGTCGTAATCGAGACCCGGTACGGCGACCGCTTTCGAGGGACACACCGCCATGCATTGCCCGCACGTAATACAGAGAGCTGTTCTGCTTTCCCGTATGTCGGTACGTTTATCGTCAGCAGTGAAAAAAATTCCCACCGGGCACAGGTCGACGCATCGTCCGCAGCGGGTGCACAGCGTTTCATCAATCCTGTTTCCGTTCATGGACCGGCTCCTGTTCAAGTTTTTTTATTGTGGTCAGGGTTTCCTCGCACCATTCGATGATCATGCGCGACCTGGATTTGCCGAAAACCAGGGTCATCAGCCGGTATGAAAGGTCGGGTGAACCGTAACTGCGTAATTTTTCTTCAATCGACCCGTACCGCGACAGCAGCTCCTCGTTTTTAGTCTTTTCCTCCTGTATCAGCGCCGCAAGCTCCTGCGTCGGCAGGTGCCGGCCGAAGAAAACCCTCAGCAGCAGTTCGTTGCGAACCGGCTGGTCCGAAACGGGGCCGGCCAGCCAGGATTTAAAAGCCTTCAGGCCTTTCGGGGTGATGGAATACACATTGCGCGGAGGGCGCCCGTTACCGGTTTTTTCCACACGCATGGTTACCAGCCCCTCCGCTTTCATCTTTCGCAGTACAGGGTAGACGTGCCCGAAGTTCTCGTTCCAGAAAAAACCGATGCTCTTGTCGGTAAGTTTCTTGATGTCGTATCCTGTCCGGGGACCCATTTCGAGGATTCCCAGCAGGGCGTATCTGGTCTTGTTTATTGTTTTCATGTGGTACCTTTTATATTACTGTGATATATATCAGAGTGATATAAATATGTCAATCAATAATCCTTGCCGCACAACTATACATATATTTAGTATTTTTTGATTGACTTTATGGGTAAAAATAACGACATAATTATCATGCAGTTCCCATGTAAGACGGGAGCGGTGCTGCCGGGATTTACGGTGGCATGTGCCGCATGGTCGATTGTACCCGCGCACCCGGCCCGTCACGGAATTTGCCGGTTTTGCGAATAGCCCGGTATTTTTATAAGGTTCTAATCGCCGCGTAAGGTTTTTTTGTTGCTGTGGGTTTATATTTTGTTGCGTTATTTCGTAGTATTGTTTAAAGGGAGTGAGGTAACACAGTGGTTCCCGCATATCCAGATAGAGAGTACACGGGGCCCCGGCGACGCGGGGAAAGGATTCACAGGGTTACGCATGTTGCAACCAGCGGCGCGGTCTTTACCTGAGCCGGGTGGATTATTCCCTGTCCGGAAGGGTTTCCGGCATTTACAATATCAAATAAGGAGAACAATGGTTAATGGCTGAACAAAAAGAACTCAATGAAAAATCCCAGGCCCTCGAATCGGCCATACTGCAGATTGAAAAACAATTCGGCAAAGGTTCCATCATGAGGCTGGGTGACGACTCGGCCAAGATAAAGGTCGCTTCCATATCGACCGGTTCCCTGGAACTGGACCTTTCGTTGGGAATAGGCGGTATACCCAGGGGGAGGATAACCGAGATCTTCGGCCCTGAATCATCGGGGAAAACCACCCTGACCCTGCACATGGTGGCAGAGGCCCAGAAGGCAGGAGGGGTCGCGGCGTTCGTCGACGCCGAGCATGCGCTGGACCCCTCATACTCGGCGAAGCTCGGGGTCAACACCGATGAACTGCTGGTCTCACAGCCCGATACCGGCGAGGAGGCGCTCGAGATCACCGAGGCACTGGTGCGTTCCGGCGCCGTGGACATCATAGTCATTGATTCGGTCGCGGCGCTGGTCCCTAAAGCCGAGATCGAGGGCGAGATGGGCGACGCGCACATGGGGCTGCAGGCGCGTTTGATGAGCCAGGCGCTGCGCAAGCTCACCGGCGTTATAGCCAAGTCGAAAACCAGCGTGGTGTTCATCAACCAGATACGCCACAAGATCGGTGTCATGTTCGGTTCGCCCGAGACCACAACCGGAGGAAACGCGCTGAAGTTTTACGCCTCGGTGCGGCTCGACATCAGGAGGATAGAGACCCTCAAGTCGGGCGAGGACGCGATCGGCAACCGCGTCAGGGTGAAGGTGGTGAAGAACAAGGTGGCCCCTCCTTTCCGCCAGGCCGAGTTCGATATACTTTACAGTTCGGGCATTTCCCGGGAGGGCGGCATTCTGGATACCGGCACCGGCATGGGTATCATAAAGAAGGCCGGAACCTGGTATTCCTACGGTGAGGAGCGTATCGGCCAGGGCAGGGAAAACGCGAAGGCGTTTCTAAAAGAGCACCCCGAAACGGCACTCGAGGTGGAAAGAAAAATAAAACTGAACGCGGGTCTTATCGACGAGCCCGAAACAAAAGCCGCCGAATCAAAGTAGGCGGCCGGGCGCTGTCCCGTCCCGCTGCAGCGGACGCCCATGCGGGAACTGAAACTCAAAACACCCGACGACATAAAAAGGATAAGGGACGCGGGGATCATCATCGCCGAGCTGTTCCGTACCCTCTCCACCATCACGATGGAGTTGTTATCCACGTGGGAAATAGACAATTTCATCGACGAAAACATCCGCAAACATAACGCCCGGCCTTCGTTCAAGACCGTAAAGAACTATAACTACGCATCGTGCATCTCGATCAATAACGAGGTGGTACACGGCATTCCATCGAAGAAAAAAATCATCAGTCGCGGCGATCTGGTGAAAATCGATATCGGTGTGGTGAAAAAGGGGTACTTCGCCGACGGCTGTGTGACCTATGCCGTGCCTCCGGTGAAGTCGTCAAACCGCGAGCTCGTGACCGTCACCCGTGAATGCCTGGAAAGGGCGCTTGAAACAATGTACCCCGGCAACCGCCTGGGCGATATCGGCCACGCGGTACAGAAACACGCCGAATCCAGCGGCTACAGCGTGGTGAGAGACCTCTCAGGCCACGGCGTGGGGTTCGCGGTCCATGAACTGCCGACCGTTCCCCATTTCGGGCGCAAGGGTACGGGGCTTATATTAAGGAAGGGCCTGGTTCTTGCGGTTGAGCCCATGATCAACGAGGGGGGGAGCGAAATAGTCCACAAGGGCGACGGATGGACCATCATCACCGCCGATGGAAAGCTCTCGGCCCAGTTCGAGCACACGGTCGCCGTTACCGAGAACGGGCCGGTGGTGCTGACGGCTTAAAGGCGGTGAGCGGTGAACAGAGATGCAAATACCGGTTATTACTGCGGAAGCGGGAATCTGCGTTTTCATAATTTGAATAGACGATGTGGTCACAAATTGTGACCGCTCCTTCTGCATCCCTGATACGGGGTGCTTGACTTAAGTAAACTGGTTTATTATACTAGTTGTATGAAAAAAGAACAAAAAACCATCGGTTCCTTTAAAGCAAAGACCCATCTTGCCGGTCTCCTGGAGGACGTACAACGGGGCAATGAGTACACTATCACCAAAAGGGGTAAGCCCGTGGCACGGCTGGTGCCCTATACCGCCGGTGAGTGTGATTTATCGATGGAAGAGATTATCGCCCGGTTTGATTCTATCAGGAAATCCGTTGGTAGAAAAGTTTCCATCAAAGATTATATTAACGAGGGCAGAAAATACTGATGGGTTATGTCATCGACTGTTCTTTCTCCGCCGCATTATTCCTCCCCGATGAAAACTCAGTAAAAGTGCGCGATTATTTCATTGAACACGGGAAGGATGATAGTATACACGTCCCACTTTTATGGTGGTACGAAACAAGCAATGTCGTAAATACGGCCATTAAGCATAAAAGACTGAAGCAGGAAGATGCTGAAGTAGTTTTACGGCTTTTGGGCAAGCTGGCGATTGAAACAGATACAGCTTTCGGTGATGGCTACTCTCAGGGTATACAATCACTTGCCCAATCGTACGGACTCTCTTCGTACGATGCAGTGTATCTTGAACTGGCGATAAGAAAAAAAGCGACGCTGGTAAGCCTCGACGGCGCACTGCTTTCAGCCGCAAAGAAATGCGGCATTGAAACGAAATGAAATATACTGGTTCTCCGGAACACATGAAGGGGAAGACTTATATTACATCCGTATTTATTACTTCTGAACCGGCGGGAAGTATTCCAGCGGTATGCCGTGACCCGGATGACAATAATGTTTTATGGCTCTCAGAATACGTCAAGGCCGGTTGTATTATTTCAGGAGACCGGGATCTTTTAAACCTGAAGTCATATAAAGGGGTAAAGGTAATCACGCCGAGGGAGTTTATGGAGGGGCGTATTACATCTCAAAAGTGCTGAAAATATAAAGGCAAATAAGGGGGATTGCATATGATAGGGGATGCGATTTCTATCACGAAAACAGGCTGTTTATTCAGAAAACCGAAATTTCCGGTCATAGGTGATTTTAGCGGTAATGTCGAAGCTATGAATGATTTGAAAGATACCATGAAGATAATAAAATCTGTTGAACTTGTGGAAAACAATTTTAATATTGTCATAGATTTATAGTGCGGAAAGTGGAGCTGTCATGATGTCTACCTGCGCTTCACGCTGCGACAACATGAAAAAGAAATGCCTCGGCGACTGTGACAGTTACCGCCTGTTCAAGAACAACAGAGTGCCTGAAAAATGAATCCTGACGAGAAAGAGAAACTGCGGGACATCCAGTCGGAACCCGATCCGCGCAACCTCCCCATCAACAAGGTGGGGGTGAAGGACATCTCATACCCGGTGCTGGTGCTCGACCGCGCCGCGGGCTGGCAGCACACGGTGGCCCGGGTGAACATGTACGTCGATCTGCCGCACCATTTCCGCGGCACCCACATGAGCCGTTTCGTGGAGATCCTTAACCGCTATCAGGGCGGCATAAGCAGTCTCAATATCAGGGAATTGCTGAACGAAATGAAGAAACAGCTCAACGCCGAGAACGCGCACTTCGAGATAGAGTTTCCCTACTTTATCACCAAAGAGGCGCCGGTTTCCAGGGAACGGGCCAAGATGGAATACACCTGCCTGCTTAAGGCCGATTCCTATGACGATTTCTACACCCTGGAGGTGCGGGTGCCGGTGCTTTCGCTGTGCCCCTGTTCGAAGGAGATCAGCGAGTGCGGAGCCCACAACCAGCGGTCCTTCATCACCATCACCGTCAAGGCCCGGGAAAAGGTATGGATTGAAGACGTGGTCGAGATCGCCGAGAGCTCGGCCAGCACCGACCTTTATTCCATCCTGAAGCGGGAAGACGAGAAATATATCACCGAAAAATCATACCACAATCCCATGTTCGTCGAGGACATGGTGCGCAGCGCCGCCGAGAAGCTCATGCGCACCGACCGGGTGCTGTGGTTTTCGGTGGAGTCGGAAAATATGGAATCCATCCACAACCATTCCGCCTACGCGCGCATCGAGATGGACATGCGTAACCGGAAATGAACAGCCCCACGGCCTGACGACGCTCCGCCAGGATACTGTGGCGTCCTTTCATTTGTTGTCATATCGAATAATATTCTCGTGGTGCGGATGCCGGCGTCCCTTTCCACGATGGTCGACGGCAACGAATCGATGCCGGGTCGGGCAAAATTCCATGAAGAGAAACTGAAATCCGCGGTCAATACTTGGGTATGTTGAGGTCCGATTCGTAGAGCCTGCGCGGAATAACCAGGAAAAGTATGAGCGTGGTGATCGACAGGATTACCAGCAGGGACATGCCTATGATAATGACCATCTGGTTTTTTATGCCTTCGATTCTTTCCAGGGAGACACCGATCCTGAAAGCTCCCCAATGCTTGTCACCCAGAAAAATGGGGGCCGCGATGTCCCACATGGTCTCACCCGTGTCGCGGTTGTAAAGCTGCTTGATGGTGCCATCTCCCTTGAAACGTGCGGCGGTAATCCCGACTGCATCATCAAATATGCGCTTTGATCTACTCTGCAATGCGCTTTTAATCGCGCCCCTGGATGAGGGGCCTGAGTATTTCAGGTTATGTGTGGGCACATAGCCGTTTCGGTCCGCCGGGACCGCATAGTCTATATCGGGGTCTTTAATGAATTCATCGATGGTATGCTGAAGATACCTGTCGAATACACGGTCATATCGCGTGGTATATTTCTGTGGTTTCGTGTCGGGGATGGGTATGTATCGGGTGTCGAACACATCCTGCTCCCTCACTATCCCCGTCTCGATCATTATCCTTATCATTTCCCCCGTCACCTTGGCGCCTATCAGGGCTTCGATACGGCACTTTTCGAAAAGCTGGTTCTCCAGGTTATCGAACATCTTGACAATGAGAAAGTATGAGCTGAGGCAGAGGAGCAGGCAGACTCCCAGTATGATCATGATCCTGGATTTAAGGTTCATTTTGCTTTCAGTCCTCAGAAAAGCCGCAACGGGATAAACACTTCCCCACAGGGGCGCTATTGTAGTAGCCTACGAATGGATGTATGTCAATACTTTTTAAATCTGTACCGTTATGATTGTTCAGGCAGAGTGCGGGCAAGGGAACGGACCCGGGCGGCAGGCACGCGGAGGTCATCGGGTAATTTAATTGACACGAACAGTGACCCGCACATAGAATTTTTTGATTTTAATTTCAACGAGAGGACCGATGAAGCGCGAGAGGGTAAGGGATCTGCTCCGTGCGGTAAGCCCCGGCGGTGATGTTTCAGTCAGCGGGTGGGTGAGAACACGGAGGGATTCAAAGGAATTTTCTTTTCTGGAGATAAATGACGGGTCGTCAATCGATTCCATCCAGGTGGTGGCCGGAGTTTCCCTGGAGAATTACGATCAGGTAGAGAAAATTACTACAGGGTGCAGTGTATCGGTAACGGGCACCCTGGTGGAGTCGCCCGGAAAGGGACAGCGCTATGAAATCCGGGCGCGGGAGATTACCGTTCACGGTTGGGCCGATCCGGATAGTTACCCTCTCCAGAAAAAACGCCATTCCTTCGAGTTTCTAAGGGAAATTGCGCACCTGCGGGCCCGTACCAATACTTTCGGTGCCGTAAACCGGGTCAGGAACACCCTCAGTTATTCCATACACCGGTTTTTTCAGGAAAAAGGGTTCATATACGTCCATACACCCATCATTACCTCAGGAGATTGCGAGGGGGCGGGGGAGCTTTTCCGTGTCACCACGCTGGATCCCGGCAGCATGCACCTGGTCGGGGGCCAGACTGATTATTCGAAGGATTTTTTCGGCCGAAAGACCAGTCTTACCGTAAGCGGACAGCTGGAGGGAGAATTGCTGGCAACGGCGCTGGGAAGTGTCTACACCTTCGGGCCCACCTTCAGGGCTGAGAACTCCAACACGAGCCGGCACCTGGCGGAATTCTGGATGGTCGAACCTGAAATGAGTTTCGCTGATTTACACGATGACATCTCGCTGGCGGAGGAGTTTCTTAAATACCTTTTCCGACAGTGTCTGGAGGAATGTCCAGACGATATGGATTTCTTCAATACCAGGATACAGCCCGGTATCAGCGGGATACTGGAATCGATAATCAATGCGTCCTTTGAGGTGATCAGTTATTCCGAAGCCGTTACGATGCTCGAGGGTTCGGGCGTAAGCTTTGAGTACCCGGTAAAATGGGGGTTGGACCTGCACTCCGAGCACGAACGATGGCTGACGGAGCAAAAGGTACGCGGCCCGGTCGTGGTGGTGGACTATCCGCGAGAGATCAAGGCGTTCTACATGAAACTCAATGACGATGAAAAGACCGTAAGAGCCATGGATGTGCTTCTGCCCAAGATAGGTGAAGTCATCGGGGGGAGCGAACGGGAAAGCCGTTACGATGTTTTGGTTGACAGAATGCGCGAGGCGGGCTTAAATCCGGATGATTACTGGTGGTACCTCGATATCCGCCGTTTCGGTACGGTACCCCACGCGGGATTCGGCCTGGGGCTTGAGCGGACGGTTCAGTTTGTCACGGGGATGCAGAATATAAGGGATGTAATCCCCTTCCCCAGGACACCCCTTAATGCTGAGTTCTGATATCTGATGATAATCCCCTGAAGGTTAAAAACAATGAGAATAGCGATCGGTGCGGACCATGCGGGAGTGGCGCTCAAACAGGCGATTTGCGAGAGATTCAAAGGAATCGATTTCAATGATGTCGGTACCTACAGCGATGCCGGCACCGATTACCCCGATCATATAGCCAAAGTCGCCCTGGCGGTGCAGAAACGCGGGGCCGACAGGGGGATAGGCATCTGCGGTACCGGGATCGGCGCTTCCATAGTGGCGAACAAGTTTCGCGGTATACGCGCCGCCCTGTGCACCAGTGAATTCATGGCCGAGATGTCGCGCCGACATAACGACGCGAACATACTGGTCCTGGGCGCCCGCACCATTGATGTGGAAACCGCGTGCAAAATCGTGTCTGTATGGATAGAAACACCTTTCGAGGGGGGACGGCACCAGGCGCGGATAGATAAGATAGTCAAGATCGAAGAGGGTGAGAGGTAACCCCATGAATTCATTTAAAAATCCGGGTGCGGTGAAGCGGCGATGAAGGTCCCGCTGAAAAAATATTTCATGGCCGCGGGTTGTGCGGGATTGATCTTCGCCGTAGCCGATCTCTCGGACCGCGTGGTGTTCTCCTCACGGGGTATGGACCTTTACAATGTGGTAAGCGAAAAGGACCACAGGGGGAAAGAGGTTTTTTCCCTGAAAGACCTGAGCTACCGCGGTTCGTCGATCCCTTATGCCACCGACCTGCTGCTCTCATTCAACCGTCCGCCGGCAGACCTGACGAAGGATGACAGCCGGAAATACGGTATCCGCTACGCGTCGTATACCCTGGAAAGAGGGAAGGGATCACTGGGCGGCGGCGCGGCCCATTTTTTCAAGGAAGACCATCGCGTTGAAATAGAAACAGAACGGGACCTGTGGCTGGCCACCTGCTCGGACCTCGGCTCCTTCACTGTCGAGATGCGGTTCATGATCTATGCCCTCAGGGACGGAGGAGTGCTGTTTTCGAGTACCGGATTCAGTGAGGGGAAGAAAAGCGGGGTGGAGATTCTGATCAGGGGGAAACGGGCGGTGGTTAGGCTCTTCCGGCTTTTCAAGGACGAAAACGGGCGCAGGGTGGATGTGTTTTTGAACCGCGGCAGGATTTTACGCGAGAGGCAATGGTATCATTTCGCCCTGAGCTTCGACCGTATATCGGGGAAACTGGCTACCTATATCAACGGAGACGAGAACGAGGTCCATTACGTAACGGCGGGCAATGAACCTTTCATCGGGGTTTTTGAACCGTCATTCTCCTGCGCGGACACGCCGGTGGCCGTGGCGGGAAAGAATTTCATGGGACTGCTGGATGAACTGAGAATATCATACCGTCATATCGAGGATTTGAAGAAAGAGACGGACCTCGCGCTAAAAAATTATCGCCAGACCGGAAACATCGGGAGAATACCGGTAAACGCCGAGGGGATCATCACCAGCGATGTGTACCGGTTCAGGCATACGGGCACCAGGGTGATCCTCTTCGGATGGGAGGAAATCCCCCGTCCGGATACCCATGTCTGGATGGAGTTCAGGATAAGCGACGATCTCTTCGACAGAAACAATGAGAAGCTCAAATGGTACCGTATCGAGAACCGTCAGCGCAATATATTTCTTAAAAAGATAGGTGACCTTTACCTCAGGGGGAAATACTGTCAGTGGCGTGCGCATCTCATCTCATCGCCCAACGGGTCCCGTTCACCGGGCATCTACGATATCACCCTCAATTACCATCTGGACCGGCCTCCGCGCAGCCCGCTGATGCTGGAAACCACGGGCACCGGCGACGGCAGCGTTACCCTCAGATGGAAGAAAAACGTGGAACCCGATATCGCGGGTTACAATGTGTATTACGGCATACAGCCGGGAAAATATAACGGTGTGATCAGACTGATAAACGGACAGAGAATAAGCAATGCCCTGAACCCGCGACGGAACCACGTCGAAGTGCGCCTGACGAACGGCATCATCGAAGAGAACCGTGCCCTTGACGGCACGGGTGTGCTGGAATACCCCCTCTTGAAAAATGACATACTTTATTATTTCGCGGTCAGTGCGTATGATTCATATCGAGTGGGCACGGTGTATAACCACGAATCGGAACTCTCGACGGCGATAACCGCCAGGCCGGTTCCAGGTTCCGAAATCAACAGGTGAAAGCAGGTGTACAATGGGATTGCATAACTGCAGCATAAAGGAGCTTTCAAAAGACCTTCTGCATTTTCCGCTTTTTGAAAAAACCACACCGGCCTCCATCCTGAAGAAGCTGGATTTTTTTTCCGACCTGGAAATGAAGGTCCTGGATGAAATATCCGGCAGCGCGGTCATATCGGTGATTCCCGCCGGTACTATTATCTGCCGTTACGGCAAATATGACGAAAGGTTCTATGTAATCCTCGCGGGCGAGGTCAGCGCCGTT
This sequence comes from uncultured Leptospirales bacterium, assembly GCA_964624235.1. GTDB lineage: Bacteria > Spirochaetota > UBA4802 > UBA4802 > UBA5368 > CAZUXY01. The sequence goes on from CAZUXY010000030.1 coordinate 50,198, forward strand.
ATCCCCACCGAGGACAATCCGCGTTACGAATTATACCGTCTCGGTAAGGGTGACTTTTTCGGCGAGGAACTGGTGGTTTCCTCCAGTCCCAGGGAGAATTCCATCATCTCCACCACCGAGGTAACCGCCCTTTCAATGAACGCGGAGGTCTTAAGGAAACTGATCGATACGTCCGAGAGGATCAGCGCCCTGATGGACCATCAGTATATCCAGAGAGACCTCAGGGGCGATCTGAGAAGGGTGCCCCTCCTTACCAATCTTTCCGACGGCCTGTTCAACGAAGTGCTGAAACGGGTGGAACTGCAATCGGCCGAGAAGGGTCATGTAGTGTTCAGGGAAGGGGACGCGGGGGACGCGTTCTATCTGATCAGGGAAGGTCGCACCGATGTATACCGTACCGTGCAGGGCGAAAAGAAACTTATCGCGATACTCGGCCAGGACCAGTACTTCGGGGAGATGTCGCTGCTTTCCGACGAGTCACGCAACGCGACCGTCCAGTGCCTTACCGGCTGTGAGCTGGTGAAAATTTCCAGGGAGGATTTCCTGGGTATCGTTGAGAAAGAAGGCCGCATGATGGAAGAGCTCAACCGCGTCTTCGAAGAGCGGAAGAAGAACCGTGAGGACATTCTGAAAAACCCCCATGCCGCCATGATCAACCGGAGCGTGCTGGATCTCAACAAGGATATATACAGGCACCTCAACATCCTCTCCCAGTGTGTCATAGACACCGAGCGTGGCGGCGCGCTGCTCGCCACGATGCCCGGTTCGCGCTATCCGTATGTCTATCCCAGGGACAGCGCGTGCGCATCGCGTTTTCTTTATAATGTATCCACCAGCATCCTCAAGGCGGGCGACGCGGCCTTCCGGCTGCTGGGGGAAATATCCCGTTTCATTCTCCACTGCCAGCGGGATGACGGGTACTGGGGGCAGCGCTACGGCATGGCCGGAGACGATAAGGGCATCTACAAACAGGAGGACAACGTGGCGCACGGCGTCACCATCCTCTGCCGGTATCTCCTTGCCGCCCGTCACAAGGGTGTGACCATTCCCAACCCCGATAGGTTCTTTGACGCCATAGAGAAGGGTTTTTCCTATGCCAAGAGGCATTTCTACAGGAACGAGATACATCTATTTTATTCAACGACCTCCATACATGAATCCGCCATTGAAGAAGGGTATTCCATCTGGGTGAACTACGCCTATCTGCTCATGCTCAGACTCATGGAAATGGTGGGCGAAACCTACGACGTCTCCAAACGTTTCGACGAGGCCTGTGAACTGAAAAACGGGTTCGAACCCACCATAGAAAAGATTTTCACCATATCGGGGCGGCTCGTGCGCCGCCTGAAGCCCAATGGGGAGATAGACCTGCGTCCCGATATCACCCTAATGAGTCCGTTCTTCTTCGGTACGGGCATGGAACGGGAATTTTTTATCCAGTCCGAGGAATTCCTGAATTCAATCAGGTTTATCGAACAGACACTGTGGGACCCTGACCTTGGAATGCTGCAACGGTACCTTCCTTTCATCGAGGACCCCCACACCCATATCCACGCGGGCAACGGGCCCTGGCTCCAGTACACCTCCATGCTGGCGCAATACTATTATTTTTCCGGGGATATTGAAAAGGGAAATAAAGTACTTGAAATTGTGGATTCCTACCAGTCTAAGGAAGGATATCTCTGCGAGCATCTTACAACTCCCGAGCGGTTTTACGAGTTCAAGCGGCTTGAATGGCTTCCCGGGGCGGATTTTGAAAAGGAGTTTGCTCCCGACATAATGGTTCCGGGAATCACCTATGACCTGATAATAGAAGAACTGAACCACATGAAAAACTCTTATGACGAAATCGAAAGAAAGTGCACCACTGCCGGGGCAGGCGGCCACATCACTTTCGCCACGCCGTTAATGTGGTCCCATGCGGAATACGCCATGGCGCTTATGCTGAAAACCGAACGGGAGCTGAAAAATCTCAACAGCTCGCTGCATGAAAGACCCGGTAATGGAAATACGCCTTCCTGAAACAGCGCGCAGGGAAATCAACACGATAGCGGACACCTTCAATCGCGCGGGTTATGAATGCTATCTCGTGGGAGGGTCGGTGCGTGATCTGATTCTGGGGCTTGAGGTCTATGACTTCGACTTTGCCACCAATGCACGCCCCGAAGAGGTAACGCGGCTTTTCCGCAAGGTGATTCCTACAGGGATCAAGCACGGCACGGTGTCGGTGATCCACAAGGGGAGATCGTACGAGGTCACCACCTACCGTGCCGACGGAACTTATATCGACGGCCGCAGGCCCGAGCAGGTTCATTTCTCAAAGACCCTGGACGAAGACGTGCACCGGCGCGATTTTACCATCAACGGCCTGGCGTATGACATTCGCGGGGAAGAGATCATCGACCTGGTCGGCGGCCTGGCCGATATCGAACGCAGGACCATACGCACCATAGGCGATCCCATGGTGCGTTTCGGCGAAGACGGCCTGAGGACATACCGCGCCTGCCGTATCGCGGCGAAGCTCCAGTTTGAAATAGAGGAAGAGACCTTCAGCGCCATAGCCGGGAGTCTCAAGGTCGCCTCGTCCATATCCATGGAACGGGTGCGTGACGAACTGCTCAAACTACTGGAATGCGAAATCCCGTCCATAGGGTTCGAGTACATGAGAAGATCGGGCCTGCTCCAGATCGTGCTGCCGGAGCTTCAGGCGGGTTACGGCTTGATGCAGAACCGTTTCCATCTGCATGATATCTATTACCACAGTCTGTATTCGTGCGATGCGGCCCCCAGGGAGGCGCCCCTGTTACGGCTTGCCGCCCTGCTCCATGATCTGGGGAAGGTACCCACGCGCCGGGCGGGCAGTGACGGTGATTTCACGTTTTACAACCACGAGATCGTGGGGGCGAAAATGGGTAAGAAGATCATGAGGCGCCTCAAGTTTTCCAACGAGGACACCTCACGGGTGGCGAACCTCATATCGAACCATATGTTCCATTATACCGAGGAGTGGACCGACGGAGCGGTGAGGAGGTTTATGCGCAAGGTGGGGCTGGAGAACCTGGACGAACTGGTCACCCTGCGTATCGCTGACCGCAGGGGCAATGGTATGCGCGACGGCATGCCCCAGCCCATCAGGATACTGAAAAAGCGTATAGAAAAAATCATAGAAGCGGAGAACGCCATCACCGTCAGGGACCTGGACATAGACGGACATATCATCATGAAAGAGTTCGGCATCGGGCCCGGTCCTGTGATCGGCGTCATCCTGAACGAACTGCTTGAAGCGGTGCTGGATAACCCCGAAATCAACAGGGGGGAAATCCTCCTGGAAAAAGCACGGGAGATCCTTGTCAGGGTGAGTGACGAAGGGGGAATCAAACGGAATGCATCTAAAAAGAAACAGGAACCGGATACCTCCGTTGATGAGTTTTAACATGATCAGAGTGTAACGGGCCACGGGTAAAAAAAGGAGCTTCCATAAGAAAGATAAGGAGGGACCATGCGATGGTGAAATTCGAGCTCAAAGGCAAAACCGCGCTGGTAACCGGCGCGAGCCGCGGCATAGGCGAAGCCATAGCAACGGCCTTTGCTGAAAACGGCGCCGAGGTGATACTGGCCAGCCGTAAGATCGAAGGACTGGGCAGAGTAGAGGAGAAGATCAGGAAAAACGGCGGGAAGGCAGAATCCATTGTATGCAACACCGGAGAGATGGCGCAGATTGACGCGCTCTTCGCGGAGTTGAAAAAAAGAGGGAAGAAGCTGGATATTCTGGTGAACAATGCGGCTACCAATCCCTTTTTTGGCGAAATGATAAACGTGGATGAGGGAATATGGGACAAGACGCTTGCGGTGAATCTGAAGGGTATCTTCTTCATGTGCCGGCACGCCGCCGGAATGATGAAGGAAACCGGCGGCGGTGTCATAGTGAACGTATCGTCGATCAACGGGATTAAACCGGCCCCCTTTCAGGGAGTCTATTCCATCACCAAGGCCGGGGTGATTTCCCTTACCCAGGCATTTGCAAAGGAGCTTGCCCAGTATAATATAAGGGTAAACGCGCTGCTGCCCGGGCTTACCGACACTAAATTCGCCGCGGCCCTTACCCAAAATGAAGCCATACTCAACATGGTGCTTCCGACCATTCCCCTAAAGAGGATCGCCAAACCCGAAGAAATGGCCGGGGCGGTGCTGTACCTGGTGTCAGACGCCGCATCTTATACCACCGGCTCGTGTATTGTGGTGGACGGAGGCATACTGGCGTAACGAGTGTATTTTTTTGAGTACAAAGGAGAATAGGGGGGATTTCGGAAATAAGGGGGATAGTAGTGGAAGTATCGATGTGCCATGCCTATTATCATTTTCCATGGAATCCCCGTATCTCCTGATCCCTATTGCTTCCTTCGTTTAGTGCTGTCCTCCCGCAGGCTTCATACCGACAAATAATACAGGAGTCTCTCCCTGTACCGGAAGGTCCTGGACCAGTCGTGCAGGGACATCGCATAAAAGCACACGAAGAGGTGGTTCGTCGATGAACGATGTTATTGATGTCCAATTAGTCCCCTATGACCGTATGAAGGAACAGGTGGAACGGGAACTGCTGGCCTTTCTGGACGGGAAACGGCACCTTGAGGACGTATCCCTGCCCGGTATGGCTTTTGAAAAGGGGATAACCTCCGTACAGTTTCCCATCCCGTTCCTTGACAGCGCCCTGTTGCTCCGCTTCATATCGATCGTCAAGGGCCATCTCGATAATGTGCGTCTGCACTCTTTCGACGAAGGGTACTACGCCCTGCAAGCGTTGAACAAGAGTCTCTTCAAGACCGACAATATTCTGGACAACATCAAAATAGAGTTTCTGGGTATGACATCGAACTTCCGCGTGCGTATTTCCCGCAAGGGGAACCTGGGCCAGGAAGAGATCACCATGATCGTAGAGCTTTACAAAACAGCCTACGCGAATATCAGGGAGGACCCGTCTGAAAGACTGCGCAAGCTCGGTGCGAGCATTTATACCTCCAATGGGAATCTGGACTGGAGCTATATCGCCGGATACGAGGAGATGAAACGAAAGATCCGCGAATCCATCATACTTCCCTTCGAAAACCCCGACATATACGACTCAATCGCGCGGCTTACGCGGCGTACCTACGAATCGAACCGTCCCAAGGCCATTCTCTTCGAGGGTCCCCCGGGCGTAGGGAAGACCACCGTTGCGAAAATCATCGCCGGGGAGGTGAAAGTGCCCCTGGTGTACGTGCCCATAGAGTCCATCATGTCGAAATGGTACGGCCAGTCGTCCCAGAACCTGTCCAGCATCTTCGACGCCTGTGAGGACCTGGGGGGATCCATCCTCTTCCTGGATGAAATCGATTCCCTGGCCGGTTCACGCGATCAGAATATGTTCGAAGCCACCCGCAGGGTGCTTTCTGTACTGCTGAGGAGGCTCGACGGTATCGACGCCGTTTCCAACACCATCACCATCGGCGCCACCAACAGGAAAAACGACCTGGACCACGCCCTTATCAGCCGTTTCGACCAGACCATACACTTCCCCCTCCCCAACGCGAAGGAAAGGATGTCGATCTTCAGGAATTACGCCACACATCTATCGGATGAAGAACTGGATTTTCTGGCTAAAGACAGCGAGGGACTTTCGGGCCGGAACATCCGGGACATCTGCGAATATACCGAGCGCCGGTGGGCACGCAAACTCATCGTCAAGGGACTCAAGGCGTCGATCCCCTCATTCGAGTATTACCGGCATGCCCTCAAGAGCCGCATGGAGGAGGAAAAGCGCTGAAGCGGGGATACCGGCGACGCCGCTCTTCGATGAAGCCGGCATCTGATTTTCCCTGTTCAATCCCGGTAATGATCGTCTCAGCGGACGACATGTGTTCTTCGATGCGTTCCCTCCCGTAATCCCTGAAGGTTTCCCATGTCATGAAAAAACTCCAGTCCGAAGCCTGCGCGAGCATAATCTCATGCAGGGCGGCACGGGCTTCATGGCCCCGGCTTCCCGTACGTTCAAGACGGTCGTGCAGCGCGCCGATCTTCCCGTAATAGCCAAGGCACTCGGGACTCAGCCATGTGCCGAAGTACCCGCCCCTGCCCCAGGATGATTCCGCGGGTGAGAAGACGCTCCGCGTATCCTCGGCTATGGAATCGGGTCTGACCATAATAGCCTGTTCGGAACGCGCTATCAGGTCCATGAGAGTTACCAGGAAATGAACCCCTTCGTGCCACCAGTGGCCGAAGAGTTCCATGTCAAAGGGAAGGGTGAATACCGGTGCGTCACCCGTCAGCGCGGACACCTCACCGGCGCGCCGTATAATGCGATGAAGGAAATCCGCGGCGTGACGTTCCGCTGCCTCCATTCCCACCCTGGGATCATATGGTTCCTTTTCACGGTCGCCGCCGGTGATGCGGTGGAGTTTCAGCCCGAGGGGTATCCTCACGGTGCCGGCCGCGGAGAGTTCCTCTTCTGACAGGGTATAGACGGTGTCCGCGTGAAATTCACGGTAACCGTAATCACCGGGGTATCCGCCGTGTTTTGACCAGATGGCGTCCGAGAGTACCACGTCCCTGAAAAAGAACCTGACCCCTGCCGGCGAACGCGAAGGCGCGAAGATAGAGTTCGTGGGTGGGTGCCCGGCTCCGTAGGCACCGTGCGTGTCGAGAAAAGAGTATTCCACGCCGCTGCCGGCCAGCAGCCTGTCGAGGCCGGTGTAATAACCCATTTCAGGGAGCCAGAACCCGCGGGGCCGGAATCCCATGGCCTTCTCAAAGATATCAAATCCCCGGTCGATCTGCAGGCATACCAGCTTTTCGTTGAAACGGAACGCCGGCAGCAGCGCGTGGGTTGCGGCCGTGGTTATGAGTCCTACACCGGCACTTCCTGCCTGTTTCTTCAGTTCACCGATAAGGTCTCCTCCCAGCGAGAGGTAATAGTCCCGTATCGAAACAATCCCTTCCCTGTAATGAGCCAGGGGTATGCGCAAATCCGGCCTTTTTTTCAGAGAAGGTGATTCAGAGAGCTGCAGCATGGTTTCCAGATAATCAAGAAACCGTTCCTGGTAGTACGGGTCATCCAGCATGGAGATCAGGGTGGGAGAGAAGGAAAGGGTCAGTGCGAACCGGCTTCCGCCGCGTATCATTTCGCCTGTCGCCTTCAGCATGGGGAGATAGCATTCAAAAAGGTTCTGGTGCAGCCAGAGTTCCTGCAGGGGGAGCCGCGAACCCTCCAGACGCACGTAGGGAAGATGCGCGTGGAGAACTAGTACGATTCGCGCAGCAGGCGAGCTCTGCCGGTCGGTCATCGGTTATGAAGAGAGGTTCCCGCCCGTGTCAGGGGTCCCGCGTTGTGCGGCACCAGAGAGCCTGAAAAGTTCACGCGCCGTACCGCTTCCCATTGCCGACTCCATAATTTCCAGGTCGGGCGGGAGATCCATTTCCTCCGAAAGCGCCAGTTCGTGCTGTTTGCCCGATTTGTCCATATAATAGAGGCCTACGCGGATTTTTCTGCCTGTCGCGCCCCGGGGAGGGTAAAGGTGCCAGCGGTTTTCCTGCCCGTGAACCTTCAACCCCCCGTCACCGGTCCACGAAGTCCCTTCACCCACCTGTGCATAAAGCCGCAAATCCGGACCTTCGGGGGGCGCCGAACGGTTGATTTTTCCCCAAAGTGTCTTGTCTATGCTCCAGGAAACATGGATCAGGGTCGGTTCGATAAGAAGTGTCAGAAATGTTGTGTTCTTTTTCATAATTCCTTTGTTCCACGGCGGGCCCCTGGTATCCGGTCGGGTAGTGATGTTTCTTTTGTTCCGCCCGATAATTGAACTCGCCGGCGCATGGCCGTAAAAGGCACCGCACGGTCCGCCTGATATTCTGTTTGACTCAAAGATAACAGGCTGATTATTTTTTTTCAATAACAATTCTTTTATTAGTGGTATGGTTCGGCAGCACCGGCGGTCCCATTGCCGGGGACATGGGCGGGGCGTTACAGGAAAATTTCATGAAGCGGTTAGACCTGCGGTCTTTCCATCCGGGAAGCACGGCAAATGCCGACCCCGGGCTGGTGTATCCCGCCCTAATGACGCTCCTTGAGCACCTTGCCGGTGGCAGAATCGACCTGCATATTCATGCGGAACTGCCGCTTGATCGGGCCTGGGAAGCTCATGAAATGCTGGAAAGAGGGAAGGTCATGGGGAAACTGCTGCTGAAAACTTGGAAATATTTCTTCTGATGTCGGGCCGGGCGCCGTCACCTCGGCCGGGTTGTGAAGACGCGACAAAGATCTGTTACCTTGATACATATAGAATGGAGGTCATACCGGATGCTGTGCAGGGAAACCCTTGATTTTCTGTCGAAACTGGCGAAAAACAACAATCGTGAATGGTTCAAGTCGCACAGGACGCTGTATGATGAAGCTCACGCGAATATGACCGACCTTACCATGTTTCTGATCGGAGAAATCGCGAAGTTCGATGAAATTGTACAGGGGGTAGCCCCAGGCGACTGCCTGTTCCGTATACACCGTGATACCCGTTTTTCCAGGGACAAGACTCCTTACAAGACCCATATCGGCGCTTTTATCAAAGGTGGGGGCCGCAGGACCGCCGGGGCAGGGTATTATCTGCAGGTGGCGCCGGGTGCCAGCCTCCTGGCGGTCGGTATCTACATGCCCCCCGCTGCCGAACTCAGCGCCATTCGTAACGCCATCGCAGACAGGCCCGATGAGTTTAAAAAAATCACGGGCGACCGTACATTCAGAAGCGCATTCGGGGAACTTATAGGTGATACATTGAAAACAGTCCCCAAAGGTTATCCCAGGGACCACCCCGAGGCGGAACTGCTGAGATACAAGAGCTACGCGGTCATGAAAGAGCTTTCGGACTCAGCGGTGCTGGATAAGAGCTTTCCCGGCAGCGCGGTGAGGCTGTTCATGGCGGGAAAGGCCTTTAACCGGTTCCTCAATCAGGCCATGAAAATCAAAGGCGAGTAACGTAACCGGGGAAGTTCACGCGACGGAGTGCTGCCGCTCTGTCTTTACCCGTTGGCCGGAGCGGAATGCTTCCTGTGAAATTTTGTTTAATGTACTGAAAACCGCGCATAGGGGATCAGGTTTGACCGGAGGTTGCGTATGTGGATAAAGGTGTTTCAAACAGCAGTATTGTTTTTTCTGGTTGTTGCGGGCGTTGCGTGTGTCCGGGCGGCCGACGGATATGTGTACGGTGAGAAGGTACGTATGCGCCGTAGCGCCTCGATCAACAGCGATATCATAACCACCGTGGACACCGGTGTGCCCTTCAGAATTTTAGAAACCACCACCGCGAGGGATACCCTTTCCAGACCGGGATGGGGGTATTTATGGTACCGGTTGGCTCTGCCCACCGGTGTACAGGGGTGGATGTACGGTGAATTCGTGTATCTGCTGGAGAAGAAACCCGAAAAAAACATTTTCTACTCGAAGGGGAGTGAGGAAAAACTCCGGAAAAGGGAACTCAGGATCGACGGCGGTGTCTATACGTTTGTGGTTGCGGTCGAACCGGCCTATCCCGTGTATGAAAAGGATAAGGGACTTACCGGTTCCGCCGTACACGGCCTGCCGTTGTTTCTCCGCAGGGGTTCATCAGGTGCGCTTCCGCTCATGGTTGTACTGGATGAAATCCCCTTCCTGATATTCCGCGAGCACATGCCCGCCCGTTACTGGTACCGGCTTATAAACAGCGAAGGGGTAGGAGAAAAAATCGACTCAATAGAACCGGTTGTATATCGCGGGAAACAATCACTGAAGATAATTATCGCGTTTATCAGCCAGACAGGCGGGGGTACCTATCACCTCATCGCCGTTCCTGAACAGGACAGGTTCAGGATAGCGGAATACCGTTTTCTCACGGGATTACCCTATTGACGATGATAGACGTGGTTTGCCCGGTCACCGCTCCATGATGAACTTATTAATAAGAAACTCCGTCTGCATGGGGGTGAGATCGAATTTCTGGCTGGCCGTTTCTATCAGTTTGGATTTGTCCGCACCCGGGTTGTCCTTGAGCTCGGTGCCTATAAACCGAATAGCATCTTCAATAGATTTATTCATAACAGCCTCTCATCGGGTTTATCAACAGTCGAAACCGTTGCTTCACTAAAGCGCCCTCATTTCCTCTGGCTTCAAAAGACGTTCATCCCTTGATTTCAACACCCTGTCGATCA